>JAUQYA010000068.1 GCA_030837785.1 Albidovulum sp. | reverse complement strand
GCACCCGGCTCCTGGTGGCGGGCAACGACGAATTCATCGTCAAGACGCGCAACGCGCCCGACCAGAAGCGCCTCCAGCCCGGCCAGCAGATCGAGGTCGGCTGGCTGCCCTCGGATTGCCGGGCGCTCGACGCCTGAGCGGGGCAAACCTGGCCCGCGGCCTGTCCCGTGGCGCGGACCATTCAAACGAACGGGAGCAATGGGGAGAACCTGATGAAACTGTCCGCAGCCTTTTTTGCAACGACGGCGCTGACGCTGGCCGCCGGGTCGGCCTCGGCCATCGACCTGACCTTCGTGTCCTGGGGCGGCGCCTACCAGAACTCGCAGCTCAAGGCCTATGCCGAGCCCTACATGGCCGAACATCCCGATGTGAACATCGTCTGGGACGAAAGCTCCGGTGAAGCCGTGGCCAAGCTCCGCGCGATGAAGGAGGCCGGCAACCTGACCTGGGACCTGGTGGACGTGACCATTGCCGACGCCATGCGCCTGTGCGACGAAGGCCTGGCGATGGAGGTCGACATCAACGAGGTTGCCGCCCCGGCTCCGGACGGCACGTCTGCCAGCGACGACTTCGGCGACCTGCTTCTGTCGGACTGCTTCATCCCCGAAATCGTCTATTCGATCACCTTCGGCTATCGCAACGACGTGGCGGCCTGGAACGGCGCGACCCCGACCACGGTCTGCGACATCTTCGACACGACGAAGTTCCCGGGCAAGCGCAGCCTCTACAAGGGTCCGCTCTACAACATGGAGTGGGCGCTGATGTGCGACGGCGTGGCGAAGGAAGAGGTCTACAACGTCCTCGGCACCGACGAGGGCGTCGCACGCGCGTTCAAGAAGCTCGACACGATCAAGGACCAGGTCGTGTGGTGGACGGCCGGCGCCGAAACGCCGCAGCTCCTGGCCGACGGCGAGGTCGTGATCGGCTCGACCTACAACGGCCGCCTGTTTTCGGTGATCGCCGAGCAGAACCAGCCGGTGTCGATGCTGTGGGATGCCCAGATCTACGACATCGACGGCTGGATCATCCCCGCCGGCCTGCCCGAAGACCGGCTGGCGGCGGTGAAGGACTTCCTGAAGTTCGGCACCGACACGCAGCGCCTTGCCGACCAGGCCAAGTTCATCTCCTACGGCCCGGCCCGCAAGTCCTCGGCTCCGCTCGTCGGCAAGCACGCCGAGCTTGGCATCGACATGGCGCCGCACATGCCGACCGATCCGGCCAACGCCACCAACGTCGTGATGATGGACTTCCCCTGGTGGGCCGACCATCGCGACGACCTGGACGCCAAGTTCCAGGCCTGGCTGGCGCAGTGATCGCACTGACCGGAAGGGGCCTGGCGGCCCCTTCCACCCTATTCGTTCGTGACTTTGCCTGGCATTTTCAACCGTGACCTTCCGCAAGCTCTGACGGGGGACAGATGAGCGATACCACCGATACCGGCCCGATGAAGGCCGCCGACGGGACACCGCTGAAGAAGAGCCTTGCCCGCGCGCTGCGCCGGCAGAAGCTCCGGGCGCTGGCGCTGATCGCGCCGCTTCTGGTCTTCGTGCTCGTCACCTTCGTCGCGCCGATCGCCGACATGCTGTTCCGGTCGGTCGAAAACCAGATCGTCCATGACACGCTGCCGAACACGGTGGAGGCCCTGAAGGACTGGGACGCCAAATCCGGCGAAGCGCCGGGCGAGCCGGTCTACCGGGCGCTTTCCGTCGACCTGCAGGCGGCCGCCGAGCTGAAGCAGCACACCCGCCTGGGGTCGCGCCTGAACTACGAGAACCCCGGCGTCTCGTCGCTGTTCCGCTCCTCGGGCCGCGGCGCCGACAAGATCGGCAAGGATTTCCAGAACCGCTTCACCGATCTTGACCCGGCCTGGAAGGACGGGGAAACCTGGGCGGCGATCTTCGGGTCCGACGAATGGCTGGCGGCCGATGCCGCCTGGGCCGCCGACAAGTCCGGCAAGCTGCCGCCGTTCCGGATGCGCGGCGGAGTGGCCGATGCCCTGCCCCTCACCGCCAATGCCTACCGCATGTTCGCGAAGGATGCGCAGGACGCGGGCAAGGATCCGGCGGCCGCGAAGCCCTGGCCGGTGTTCTACGACGCGCTGGCCCAGGACCTTGCCGCCAACGCCAGCCCGTCGACCGCGGCGCTGCCCGCGGCCCAAGCCCCGCTGATCGCCGCGGCGTCTGCCGCAGTGGCGGGGTTCGAACCCTTCTCCTACAAGGACGCCTTCCTCGGCATGAACAAGGGATGGGGCGCGGTCAGCACCTGGGAGACGATCCAGACATACAGCGCGGCCTACACGTCCGGATACTTCCTGAACGCCGTCGATCTCGAGAAGGGCCCGGACGGCATCCAGGCGCGCCCGGCCGAAGAGCGCATCTACATCAAGCTTTTCGTCCGGACCATGTGGATGTCGCTGTTCATCACCTTCTGCTGTCTCGTCATCGGCTATCCGGTGGCCTGGCTTCTGGCGAACCTCCGCGCCTCGACCGCGAACGTCCTGATGATCCTCGTGCTTCTGCCGTTCTGGACATCGCTTCTGGTGCGGACCTCGGCATGGAAGGTGCTTTTGCAGCAGCAGGGCGTGATCAACGACATCCTCGTCTGGCTCCGGATCGTGGAGGACGGTCACCGGCTGGTGATGATCAACAACCAGTTGGGCACGATCATCGCGATGACGCACATCCTTCTGCCGTTCATGATCCTGCCGCTCTACTCGGTGATGAAGACCGTGCCCCCGACCTACCTGCGTGCGGCCAAGTCTCTGGGCGCGACGCCGTGGACGGCGTTCTGGCGGGTCTACTTCCCACAGTCGGTTCCCGGCATCGGCGCCGGCTCGATCCTCGTCTTCATCCTCGCGATCGGCTACTACATCACCCCCGAACTCGTCGGCGGCACCGAAGGCGTCTTCATCTCCAACCGGATCGCCTTCCACATCTCGTCGTCGCTGAACTGGGGGCTTGCCGCGGCGCTGGGGGCGATCCTCCTCGGCGTCGTGCTCCTGCTCTACTACACCTACGACAAGATCGTCGGCATCGACAACGTCAAGCTCGGGTGACGCCATGACCATTGCTCCGGATACCCCCAGACCGAGCCTGATGGGCTTCACCCTTCCGATCATGGCGCTGGCGGGCGCGCTCGTCGGCTATGTCGTCGGCACCGCCAAGGGCCACGTCCCCGCGGGCATCGCCGGCGGCGCCGTCGCCGCCGCCCTGCTGGCGCTCGTGCTCGCGACGGTGGTGCCGCAGCGCACCGCCGGACGGATCGGGGCCGCCGCCGTCTTCGCGGCGCTCGGCGCGCTGCTCGGCGGAGTGGCGGGCGCGGTGGTTGGCGCTCTCGTCGGCCTCGTGCTGTCGTGGATCTCCTACTGGCTCTCGACCGGCGCCTACCGCGCCGGCGTCCCGGTCTATGCAACGGCGGGCGAGGTTCTCTGGCACAACAGCTTTCGCGTGATCTGCGGGCTGATCTTCTTCTTCCTGATCGCGCCCATCATCATCGTCCTGCCGCTCGCCTTCAACGCAGAGAACTTCTTCACCTTCACGCCGAAGATGCTGGCGCTTGACCCGGAAGGGTATTCTCTTAAGCATTTCAAGGACTTCCTCTCGAACCCCGACTGGACGCGGCCCCTGAAGAACTCCTTCATCATCGCGCCCCTGGCCACCATCATCTCGGTCTCGCTCGGGACACTCGCCGCGATCGGGCTCAGCCAGAGCCATGTGCCGGGCCGCCGCGCGATCATGGCGATCCTGATCTCGCCGATGATCGTGCCGCTGATCATCTCGGCGACGGGGATGTTCTTCTTCTACTCCAAGCTCGGCATCTGGATGGAAGACAGCCTCGGCCTGTCGAAGGACTTCACGGGCTACGTGAAGGTCATCCTCGCCCATTCGGTGCTGGGCATCCCCTTCGTCATCATCACCGTCACCGCAACGCTGGTGGGCTTCGACCGGTCGCTGACGCGGGCGGCGGCGAACATGGGCGCCGGGCCGATCCGGTCGTTCTTCAAGGTCCAGATGCCGCTGATCATGCCGGGCGTGATCTCGGGTGCGCTCTTTGCCTTCATCACCTCGTTCGACGAGGTGGTGGTGGTGCTCTTCGTGGGCTCCGCCTCGCAGAAGACGCTGCCCTGGCAGATGTTCACCGGGCTGCGCGAACAGATCTCGCCCACCATCCTCGCGGTCGCCGCGGTGCTGGTCGCCTTCTCGGTCATCCTTCTCACCACGGTCGAGCTTCTCCGCCGCCGGTCCGAACGCCTGCGGGGGATGAGCCCGGCCTGATCCGGGGCCCCGCCCCTCAGCCGAGCAGGGCGAGCCAGACCGGGACGGTAAGGATCGACGCCAGGGTGGCAACGAGGACCGAGGTCGCGGCGACGCGCCTCGCCACGCCATACATGTTGGCGAAGAGGTAGGCATTCACCCCCGGCGCCATCGCGGCGGTGACGACGGCCGAGCGGAGCGGCCCCTGCCCGAGATCCAGCGCCTGGCCAAGGCTCCAGGTGATCGCAGGGTGGAGACCGAGC
>JAUQYA010000067.1 GCA_030837785.1 Albidovulum sp. | reverse complement strand
CGACGCAATCCGCATCCGCAGGTCCATCGAAAGTGGTGCCACCATACTTCACCCCCATTGTCTGGTGGTCACAGTGAAGCACATCACGATCAATCGCGGAATCCTCTTCCAGATTCAATCAAGCGCAGACACGCTCTAGGGGCGAGGCGGCCGCGCCCGGTAGACCGGCAGGCGCCAGCCGAAGGTCAGGCTGCCGGCACGCAGCGCGAAGGTCACCGCGGCGCAGGCCAGAAGGGCCGCGCCTTCGGGCATCACCTGAAGGGCGAGCACGGCCGTGCCGGCGCCCGCGAAGGCGGCGGTGACGTAAAGCTCCCCCTGTTTCAGGACCAGCGGCACCTCGTTGCAGACGACGTCGCGCAGGAGCCCGCCGAAACATCCCGTGGCGATCCCCATGATCAGCGTCACCGACCAGTGCTGGCCGGTGGCCAGGGCGACGCCGACGCCCGCCGGCACCGCCACCGACAGCGCCAGCGCATCGAGCCAGGTCAGCACCCTGAGCCGGCTTTCCAGCAGATGCGCGGTGAGGAAGACCAGAACCGCCGCGCTGACCGCCACGCCGATGATGGCGGGATCTGCCACCCAGAAGATCGGGTTGCGGTCGAGGATCACGTCTCGGGTGGTGCCCCCGCCGACCGCCGTCAGGCTCGCCACGAAGGCAAACCCGACGATGTCGAGCTGCGCCCGGCTGGCCGCCAGCGCCCCGGTCAGCGCGAAGACGAAGGCCGCGGCATAGTCGAGAGCCTCGAGCAGCGTCATCCGCCGCCGCCTTCCCCGGCCCGAGCCTTCGCCGGCTTGTAGGGTTTCATGCCGGCGCGCGCCAGTTCGTCGGCGCGTTCGTTCTCGGGGTGGCCGGCGTGGCCCTTGATCCATTCCCAGGCGACGCGATGGCGGCGCTGGGCATCGTCGAGCCTTTGCCACAGGTCGACGTTCTTCACCGGCTTCCTGTCGGCGGTCCGCCAGCCGTTCCGTTTCCAGCCGTGGATCCAGGTGGTCACGCCGTTCTTCACATAGGCGCTGTCGGTGACGACGGTGATGGCCGAGGGCCGCCGCAGCGCCTCGAGCGCCGAGATCGCCGCCAGCAGTTCCATCCGGTTGTTGGTCGTCTCGGCCTCGCCGCCCTTGAGTTCGCGTTCCCGCAGGACCGTGCCGGCCTCCGTCGCCCGCATCAGCACCCCCCAGCCGCCAGGGCCGGGGTTGCCGGAGCAGGCTCCGTCGGTATAGGCGAAGAGGTGGGGCATGGCGGCTCCTGTCGCGTGCGGCCGCTGTAGGGCCGGCCGCAGCGCGGGTCAACCGCCCGTCAGGCGCGGGCGCGGAAGATGACGAAGGGGTCGAGCGTGCCGGCGAGCCCGCGCTCGCGGCCGTTTGCGGCGGCGACGATGCGCAGGCCGGCGGCGGCGAAGAGGCTGGCGAGCTCGGCCCGTCCGACATAGGTGTAGTGGCGGCCGAGCCGGTCGCGCGCCTCGCCGGCGCCAGTTTTCATGGCGATATGGAAAAGCCCGCCGGGCTTCAACGCCCGGCGGATTGCGGCGAGATGGCGCGGCAGATCGGCGCGGCGAGCATGGAGCAGCGAGAAATTCGCCCAGACGCAGTCATAGGCCGCGACCGCGGCAAGGTCGTCGAAGCTGCCGAGGCGCGCGCCGATGCCGTGCCTTTCGTTGGCGAGCGCCACCATCGCGGGCGAGGCGTCGACCGGGTCGGGGCGCATCCCGGCATCCCGCAGACGGGCAGAAGCGTCGCCGGGTCCGCAGCCGAGGTCGAGCACGAATGCGCCGGGCGGCAATGCGGCGATGAAGGCTTGCAGCGGACGGCCGGGCCGGGTCAGGCGGAACCGTTCCGCATAGGCGGCGGCGTTGGCCTCGTAGGCGGCGATGGTGCGGCGATCCACGCTCAAGCCTTTTCGCGCAGCACGCGCGGCACCTTGAATTCGACGTTCTCGCGCGCCGTCTCCACCGGCTCGACCGTCACCTCGAACCGGGCGCGGAAGGCGTCGATGACTTCGTTCACCAGCACTTCCGGCGCGCTCGCGCCGGCGGTGACGCCCACCGCGCGCAGGGCACCCAGCGCCCGCCAGTCGATGTCGTCCGCCCGCTGGACCAGCTGGGCATAGGGGCAGCCCGCCGCACGGCCCACCTCGACCAGCCGCTTCGAGTTCGAGGAATTGGGCGCGCCGATCACCAGCAGCGCGTCGATCCTCGGCGCGATCGCCTTCACCGCCTCCTGCCGGTTCGTCGTGGCATAGCAGATGTCTTCCCTGTGCGGCCCGACGATGGCGGGAAACCGTGCCCTGAGCGCCTCGACGATGCCGGCGGTGTCATCGACCGAGAGCGTCGTCTGGGTGATGAAGGCAAGCCTTTCGGGATCGCGCGGCGCGATCGCCGCCACGTCGGCCACGGTCTCGACCAGCAGTACCTCGCCCTCCGGCAGCTGGCCCATCGTGCCCAGCGTCTCGGGGTGGCCGGCATGGCCGATCATCACCATCTGGAGGCCGTTGTCGAAATGCCGCTCGGCCTCGATATGGACCTTCGAGACAAGCGGGCAGGTGGCATCGACGAAGGTCATGCCGCGCCGCGCCGCCTCGGCGGGCACCGCCTTCGGCACGCCGTGGGCCGAGAAGATCACCGGCCGGTCGGACGGCACCTCGTCCAGCTCCTCGACGAAGACCGCACCCTGGCGCTTGAGCCCGTCCACGACGAAGCGGTTGTGCACGATCTCGTGGCGGACGAAGACCGGCGCCCCCCATTTCTCGAGCGCCATCTCGACGATCTTGATCGCGCGGTCGACACCCGCGCAGAAGCCGCGCGGCGCGGCGAGGTAGAGGGTCAGGGGCTGGCGCATCGTTCGTCCTGTCACGTCGCGCGGGACACTAGCCGAACGGCAGCACGCCCACAACCGGCGGCCCCTCGTGCCGCCGGTCCGGCCGCTTTCCCCGCTGAGGGGCTCAGCGGTCCCCCGCCTCGGCTTCCTCGCGTTCCACCCTGGGCTCGCGCGGCGGGCGGCCGATGACGTCGCGGAGCGCGTCCAGCTCGATGAAGTTGTCGGCCTGGCGGCGCAGCTCGTCGGCGATCATCGGCGGCTGCGAGCGGATCGTCGAGACGACCGAGACGCGCACCCCCTGGCGCTGGAGGCTTTCCACCAGCGGCTTGAAGTCGCCGTCGCCCGAGAACAGCACGACATGATCGAGCCGCGGCGCGAGTTCCATCGCGTCGACGGTCAGTTCGATGTCCATGTTGCCCTTGACCTTCCGGCGGCCCTGGCTGTCGGTGTATTCCTTGGCGGGCTTCGTGACCATGCAGAAGCCGTTGTAGTGCAGCCAGTCGACCAGCGGGCGGATCGGCGAATAGTCGTCGTTCTCGAGA
>JAUQYA010000066.1 GCA_030837785.1 Albidovulum sp. | reverse complement strand
GCCGCCAGATAGCGCTTGCGCGGGAAATCATTTGCGTCTAACACCCGCCCGACCGAAACGGGCTGCGGTAGCTCAGTGGTAGAGCACTCCCTTGGTAAGGGAGAGGTCGAGAGTTCAATCCTCTCTCGCAGCACCATCCCGCCCCCCGACATGGCCGTTCCTCCGCCTCCCCCCGCGCCAGGACCCGCAGTCCAGCCGCCCCTCACCGCGCCGGGGCGCCGGGAAACGGGATGAACTCCTCCTCGTCGCCCGGCGGCAGGCGGAACCGTCCGTGCTCGAAGTCACCGCGGATCCAGTCCTCCTTGGCGGCGTCGAGCCGTTCCTTCGACGAGGCGACGAAGTTCCACGAGATGTAGCGCGGGCCGTTCAGCGTCTCGCCGCCCAGAAGCATCAGCCGCGCGCCGCGCGCCCCTGCCGTGACGGTGATCGGGTCGCCGGGCCGGAACACCATCATCTGCCCGGCCGGAAACTCCTGCCCCGCGATCAGGATCGAGCCCGCGGTCACGTAGATCCCGCGGTCCTCGTGGCCATCGGGAAGCGGCAGCCTGGCGCCCGCCTCCAGCACGGCGTCGGCATAGAACATTTCCGAGAAGGTGCCGACCGGCGCGCGCTCGCCCCAGGCGGTGCCGACGACCAGCCGCACCGACTTGCCCTCGCCGCTCAGAAGCGGAAGCGCGTCGCGGCCGTGGTGTTCGAAGGTCGCCGGCCTGTCCTCGTGGCTTTCCGGCAGCGCCACCCAGGTCTGGATGCCGAAGAGCGAATGCGGCGCGGCGCGGGTCTCGGCCGTCGTCCGCTCCGAATGGGTGACGCCGCGGCCGGCGACCATCCAGTTCACCTCGCCCGGCTGGATCATCTGGTTCGAGCCGATGCTGTCGCGGTGCCGGAACGCCCCCTCGTAGAGGTAGGTCACCGTCGCCAGGCCGATATGCGGATGCGGCCGGACGTCAATGCCGCCCTGGTCGATGAACTCCGCCGGGCCCATCTGGTCGAAGAAGATGAAGGGGCCCACCATCTGCCGCCGCGGCGCGGGAAGCGCGCGGCGCACCTCGAAGCCGCCGAGGTCGCGCGCCCGGGGCACGATCAGCGTCTCGATGTCGTGAAGCGATCCCGCCTCGGGGCATTTCGGTTCGATGTCGGGCATCCAGCTCATCTCGGTCCCTCCCGGTCGCGCCTCAGCTGCTCAGGACGTCCTGCCACTCCGGATGGCGCGCGATCTGCGCCTTGGCGAAGGGGCAGAGCGGAACGATCCGGCGGTTCTCCGCCCGGGCGTCCTCGACGGCGCGGCGCACCATGCCCTGCCCCACGGACATTCCCCGCATCGCGGCCGGAACGCCGGTATGGTCGATGATGATCAGCCCGTCACCCGCCCGCGTGTAGGTCATCTCGGCCTCGGCGCCGTCGAGGTGCACGACATACCGCCCCTTCGTCGGGCCCTCTTCGCGCTCGATGCGAATCTCGCTCGGTGTCTCTGCGGGCATGGTCTTCTCTCCGGTTTGCGCGGCACCATGCTATGCCGGGCGGCGGCGTCGGGGCAAGCCGTCCGCAGGGGCAAGCCGTCCGCAGGGGCAGGCCTCGCGGCAGGGCGGCCCGGCCGCCCGTCTCTCAGCCCCCGCTGCCTCCGGCCGGGTCGTAGCGCAGCAGGCGAAGCGCGTTGAGCGTGACGAGCACGGTCGCCCCGGTGTCGGCCAGGACGGCGATCCAGAGGCCGGTCATCCCCAGCACCGAGGTTACCAGGAACACCGCCTTCATCCCCAGCGCCAGGGTGACGTTCTGGCGGATGTTCGCCATCGTCGCGCGCGCCAGGCGGATCTTGGCGGGCACGTCGGTGACCCGGTCGCGCAGGATCGCCGCGTCCGCCGTCTCCAGCGCCACGGCGGTGCCCGAGCCCATCGCCACGCCGACGCTCGCGGCCTTCAGCGCGGGCGCGTCGTTGATGCCGTCACCGACCATCATCACGCCGCCGGTCGCGCCCATGTCGCGGATCGCGGCCAGCTTGTCCTCGGGCATCATCCCGGCGCGGAACTCGGTGCCGAGGCGTCCGGCGATCGCAGCGGCGGTGCGCGGGTTGTCGCCGGTCAGGATCGTCGGCGTCAGCCCCAGCGCGCGAAGCTGGCGCACCGCCTCGGCCGCATCCTTGCGCGGCTCGTCGCGCAGCGCGATCAGGCCCAGCGCGGTCCAGTCCTGAAACAGCACCGCGACGGTCTTGCCCTCGTCCTCGAGCCCGCTTGCCAGACCGGCCGCATCGGCCGGCAGCGCCCCCTCCTCGGCGGCATGGCGCGGGCTCGCGACGGTCAGCAGCCGCCCCTCGACCAGGGCCGAGACCCCCTTGCCGGGGATCGCCCGGGCCTCGCGGGCGGCGGGCAGGTCGATGCCCTCCGCCCTCTGCAGGATCGCCCGCGCAAGCGGGTGGCCCGATCCTGCCTCGACCGCCGCGGCCAGGCGCAGCACCTCGGGTCCGGTGGTGGTGCCAAGCGGCAGGATGTCGGTCACGACGGGGCGGCCATGGGTCAGCGTGCCAGTCTTGTCGAAGGCGACCTGCCGCACCTTCGCCGCCGCCTCCACGACCGCGCCCCCCTTCATCAGAAGCCCCCGCCGCGCCCCCGAAGACAGCGCCGAGGCGATGGCGGCCGGGACCGAGATCACCAGCGCGCAGGGGCAGCCGATCAGCAGAAGCGTCAGGCCGCGATAGATCCAGGTGTCCCAGGCCGCGCCGGTGGCAAGCGGCGGGATCAGGATCACCGCGGCGGCCAGGGCCACGACCAGCGGCATGTACCAGCGGCTGAAGCGGTCGATGAAGCGCTCGGTGGGCGCGCGGGCTTCCTCGGCCTCTTCGACCATCCGGATGATGCGGGCGATGGTGTTGTCGCCGGCCGCCTTCGTCACGCGGAGGCGAAGCGCGGCCTCGGTGTTGATCGAGCCCGCGAAGACCGGCTCGCCCGGCCCCTTCGTCACCGGCACGCTTTCGCCGGTGACCGGGCTCTCGTCCACGCCCGAGGTGCCCTCGACGATCTCGCCATCCGCCGGGATGCGGTCGCCGGGGCGCACGCGGACCGTCTGGCCGATCGCCAGCGCCTCGGCTGGCACCTCGCGGGTCTGGCCGCCTTCCTCCAGAAGCGCGGTCGCGGGCACCAGCGCGGCCAGCGCCCGGATGCCGTCGCGCGCCTTGTTTGCGGCGACACCCTCCAGCACCTCTCCCACCGCGAAGAGAAATACCACCAGCGCCGCCTCTTGCGACGCGCCGATGAAAAGCGCGCCGACCGTGGCAAGGGTCATCAGGCTTTCGATGGTGAAGGGCTGGCCCAGGCGCAGCGCCGCGAAGGCCCGCGCCGCCACCGGCGCCACGCCGGCGAGGCAGGCCACGACGAAGGCCCAGTGGCCGGCCGGGGCCGGGAGCAGGAGCACCGCCGCCCAGGCCGCGGCCAGAAGACCGGCGGTCAGGATCACCAGCCGTCCCTTGCCGGTGCGATACCACGCCTTGCCGCGGTCGGCCGGATCATCGTGCACGTGGCCGGGGCCGCCGTGCCCCCCGTCGGCACCGTCATGCGCATGGGCCTCGGCATGGCGGCCTTCCCCCGGGGCCTGTGCGGGCAGGACGAAGGCCTTGCGCGCCGGGGCGCCGCCCTGCCCGGCCAGGCCGTAGCCCAGCGATCTGACCACCGCCTCGATCCGGTCGCGCCCGGTCTGCGCGGAATCGAGCCTGAGCTTCAGGCGCTCGCCCATCACCGTCACGGTGACGTCCGACACGCCGGGCAGCTTGCCCACGGCATCGCGGATCTTGCCCGCGCAGGAGGCGCAATCCATACCCGTCACGCGCCATTCGCAGGTCTCGGGTTCCATGCGTTCGATCATCTTCGCCTTCCCTTTCCGGCACTGGACCGGATCCGACCGGAAAGCTAATGTCTCTAGCACCTATAGGTTCAAGGGGTTTCTCATGCTGACCATCGGAAAACTCGGGGCCGCCGCCGGCGTGAAGGTGCCGACGATCCGCTATTACGAACAGATCGGCCTGCTGCCCCCGCCCGGACGCAGCACCGGCAACCAGCGGCTCTACCCCGCGGCCGCGCTCGGCCGGCTCTCCTTCATCCGCCATGCCCGCGACCTCGGCTTCCCGCTGGAGGCGATCCGCGACCTGCTCAGCCTGTCGGACCGGCCCGACCAGTCCTGCGCCGCCGCCGATGCCATCGCCCGGACCCAGCTTGCCGCGGTTCGCGCCCGGATCGCGCGCCTCAAGATGCTCGAGGCGGAATTGCAGCGGATGGTCGCGCAATGCGCCCACGGCACCATCGCCGACTGCCGGGTGATCGAGGTTCTGGGCGACCACAGCCTTTGCGCCGATGACGACCACGCCCGCGCGGAAGCCGCGGCATGAGCGCTCTGCCGACACTGGCGATCTACGCCGCGGCGGCGCTGGCCGAGATTGCGGGCTGCTTCGCCATCTGGGCCTGGTGGCGGGCCGGGGCCTCGGCCCTCTGGCTCCTGCCGGGCGGGGTCGCACTTGGGCTTTTCGGCTGGTTCCTGGCTTTCTCTCCCGCCGGTTTCGCAGGTCGCGCCTATGCCGCCTATGGCGGGGTCTATGTCGCGGCCTCGATCGTCTGGCTCTGGAGCGTCGAGGGCGCCGTCCCCGACCGGTGGGACATCGCGGGCGCCGCGCTCGTGCTGACCGGCGCCGCCGTGATCCTTCTCGCTCCGCATGCGACATGACGGGAAGGGCGACGCATTCCGTGCCGACGACTCCCGGCCGCATCGGCACTGCGTGAGCGTTCCTGGCCCGCATCCCGTCCCGGCCAGCCGGTCAGCCGAGCGTGGTCCGCTGCGCGACCGGTGAGGTGCCGTAGACGCCCCGGAAGACCTTCGAGAAATGCGAGGTGGAACGGAAGCCGCAGGCCATCGCGATCTCGGTGACCGACTGCTCGGTCTGGACCAAGAGATTGCGCGCCCGGTGCAGCCGCATCTCGAGGAAATAGTGTTTCGGCGTCGAGTTGAGGTAGCGGCCGAACAGCCGCTCGAGCTGGCGGGTGGAGATCCCGAGCCGTTCCGCGATGAGGCTGGGCGAAAGCGGTTCCTCGATATGTTCCTCCATCATCGCGATGGCGCGCATCAGGTGCGCGTTGCGCATCCCGTGGCGCGATTGCAGCGACACGCGCTGCGCGGCCGAGCCTTCGCGGACGGCGTTGTAGACCATCTGGTCGGCAATGGCCGTGGCCAGGTCGGTGCCGTGCTGCTGGCCGATCAGGTGGAGCATCAGGTCGGCCGCGGCGGTGCCGCCCGAGGCGGTGATGATCTTCGCCTTCGAGACGAAGACGTTGCGAACCAGATTCACCTCGGGAAACTCCTCGACGATGAGGTCGTGGTATTCCCAGTGGATCGCCGCCTCGATCCCGTTCAGGAAGCCCGCCCTGGCAAGGATGTAGGCGGCCGAGCAGATCGCGCCCAGAGGCGTGCCGGCGGCGCGTTCCCGGCGCAGGAAGGCCAGAAGCTCCGGCGTCACATGGTCCTGCACGTTGATGCCCGAGATCAGGAACAGCCGGTCGGCGTGCTTGACCGGCTCCATGCCGCCGCCGACCAGCGTCACCGAGCCGTTCGAGCAGGTCGCGGTCCTGCCGTCGGCGCTGATCAGAGACCAGCGGTAGAGCGGCTTGCCCGAGACCAGGTTGGCGATGCGCAGCGGCTCCAGCGCGCAGGAGAACGCGAGGTGCGAGAACTCCTCCACGAGGAAGAAGACGAAATGCGTCGTCCGGGTCATGTCCGTGTGCCGAGATGGGGTGACGCGCGTGTCCTGTCGGAAAGCGGCGGGACCGCCAGGCCCCGCCGCGGTGTCGCGCGACCTATTGCGCCAGCCAGGACTGGAAGCGGGCGTCGATGTCGTCGCGGTGGTCGGCCCACCAGGCATAGTTGAACAGGAAGCCGGTCTTGGCGTTCTCGGGCGAGGTCGGCATGTGCGGCTTCATGTCGATGCCAAGCGCGGCATGATTGCCGACGAGCGGCTGCGACGACTCCCGGGCCGGACCGTAGGAGATGTACTTGCTGATACCGGCCAGGTTCTCGGTGCTGGTGGCGAAGTTCAGGAAGTGCTTCGCCCGGTTCAGCCGGTCCTCCGGCAGCCCGGCGGGAACCGCGAAGCCGTCGATGTCGAGAACCTCGTAGTCCCACAGCATCGCCGCCGGCTGCTTCTGCTCGGCGATCAGCGAGAACAGGCGGCCGTTGTAGGTCGACCCAATCACCACTTCCTTGTCGGCCAGAAGCTGCGGCGTCTCGGCGCCCGCCGTCCACCACACCGTCTGGTCCTTGATCGTGGCGAGCTTGTCGAGCGCCTTCTGCACCCCTTCGTCGGTCGCCAGCGTGTCATACATCTGATCGGCCGGCACGCCGGAACAGATCAGCGCCCATTCGAGGTTGTTCATCGGGCGCTTTTCCAGCGCGCGCTTGCCGGGGAAGGTCTCGAGGTCGAACACATCGCAGACCGAGGTCGGCACCTTGCCGTTCCATTCGGCGATGTCGGTCCGGTAGCCGAACGTCGTCGAATAGGCGTTGGTCGGGATATGGCAGGCCGATGTCACATTCTTTTCCAGATCCTTGCTGGCGGGCGTGCCGTCGGCCGCGGGAGAGAGCCATTCGTCAAGCGGAACCTCCTGCACCAGCCCCTCGTCGCACAGGCGGAGCCGTCCGAGGCCAGAACGTCCGCCACGTCCCAGGTGACGTTGCCGGCCTCGCTCATGGCGCGGAGCTTCGCGACCGCCTCGGCCGCGCTTTCCTCCCAGATGATCTTCACCCCGGTTGCCGCGGCGTAGGGCTCGGCAAAGTTCTTGACCTGCATGTCCTGGTAGGCACCGCCCCAGGACGAGATCGTCAACGTGTCGGAGCAGTTGTCGCAGGGCGGCAGCGTCGCGTCCTGCGCCATCGCCCCGGCCACCGGCAGTACCGCCAGGGCCGACGGCAGGATGAATTGTCTCAGCTTCATTTGGGTTCCTCCTCCCGAGGTTGAACGCGGACCGGGTTCGGGACTGTCCGGCCGCTTTTCACGGATCGCGCCGGAGGCTGCCCGATGCGTCGGGCACGGCGCGGGTCTGGCATGGGCACCACGCCTCGGCGACGCCGCAGGCAGGGGTCTTGGACGGGCGCACTGGAGCACGAGTCCTTTGTTTAGACAATATGTATTTTCTTAAACTACACAGAATGTCGGCGCCGGATCGGTGCCGCGACGGCGGGGGCGCCTTGCCGGCGCCCCCCATCGGTCATTTCGCGGCGTCGCGGGCGGCGGCAAGCCAGCCGTCGTAGTCCGCCTGGTGGGCGGCGATCCAGTCGGCCACATGCCTGTCGATGTCGTCCGAGGTGTCCTCGCCGTCGGCGATCAGCTTGTTCTCGGCCGAGATGTCGTTGATGTCGATCTTCGCCACCTCGAAGAGTTTCGCCGCGGCGGGGTTGGCGGCAAGGAAGTCGTTGCGGGCGATGATCCGCAGGTTGTCGACCGCGAAGCCCAGGTTCTTGCCCTCGAACTCGGTGTTGCCGGTGCCGCCGTCGGGCAGCGAGGTGTAGGGCACGGTCAGCCATTCCACGTCCCTGCCCGGCACCAGCGCGCCCGACACCCAGTAGGGCGTCCAGGTGAAGTAGAGCACCGGCTGGCCGTTCTTGAAGCGGGCGATGGTATCGGCGATGATGGCGTTGTATTCGCCCTGGTTGTGGGTGACGGTATCGCGCAGCCCGTATTCGGTCAGTTCGTGCTCGATCACCCGTTCGCAGCCCCAGCCCGGGACGCAGCCCGCAAGGTCGGCCTTGCCGTCGCCGTCGGCGTCGAAGCGCTTGGCGACCTCGGGGTCCTTCAGCATGGCGAGGTCGGTGACGCCGGCGTCGTAGCTCGCCTTGTCGACCAGATAGCCCTGCAGCGCGCCCTGGACCAGCGTGCCCACCTTGGTCATCACGGCGGTGCCGCCGGCTTCCTCGAAGAAGGTGTTGTGGAGCGTGTCCCAGCTGTTGGTGAAATAGTCGCCGTCGCCGGTGCCGATGGCAAGGTGCGCGGTCTGGGCGATCACCTCCTGCGGCTCGGCCACGGTATAGCCGAGATCGCCCAGTGCGCGGTCGATGATCCGGGCCTGGAAATATTCCTCCAGAACCGGCTGCACCACCGGCCGGACCGTCACCCCCTCGCCCGGTCTGTCCTGGGCGAAGGCCGGCACGGCAAGAAGTGAAACGGCAAGAGCGGCGGTGATTGAGACGTGTTTCATGGATACCTCCCTGGTTATCCTCTGTCGAAGGGGTCAGTTGCGACGGAAACGGTTGGTGACGAGGCCGACCGGGCCGGTCTGCCACCAGTGCCGGTGGCCGCGGTCCCGGCCCGAACGGCCAAGGCCCTGGGTGATCCGGTCAAGGACGATGGCCAGCATGACGATGCCGAGGCCGCCGACGATGGCCTTGCCCGCGTCGAGCCGGCCCATCGCGCGCAAGACCTCGTTGCCAAGCCCCTTGACCGAGATCATCGAGGCGATGACGACCATCGAGAGCGACAGCATGATCGTCTGGTTGAGGCCGGCGAAGATCGTCGGCGTCGCCAGCGGCACCTCGACCTTCCAGAGGATCTGCGCCGGCGTCGCGCCAAAGGCGCGGGCGGCTTCCACCACGGCGGGGTTGACGCCACGGATGCCGAGCGAGGTCAGCCGAACCAGAGGCGGCAGGGCGAAGACGATCGTCACGATCACGCCCGAGACGTTGCCGATCCCGATCAGCATGACGACCGGGACGAGATAGACGAAGGCCGGGATCGTCTGCATCGTGTCGAGGATCGGCCGCACCGCCGCTTCGAACCGGTCGCTCTTGCCGGCGAGGATTCCCAAGGGCAGCCCGATGAGGACCGAGAGGATCACCGCCGCCACGACGATGGCGAGCGTCGTCATCGCCAGCGACCAGGCCTCCGGGCTCAGGAACCCGAGCACGAGGAGGCAGATGGCCACGAGCCCCGCAACCCGCCTGCCCGCGACCTGCCACGCCAGAAGCACGAGCAGCACCAGCATCACCGCCGGGGGAATCGCCTGGAGCAGGCCCTCGATCCGCACGATGGCGCTTTCGAAGAACCGCTTGACCGGCTGGATGGCGTCGCGGTGGGCAATCGCCCATTCCTTGATGCCGTCGGCACGGGCGCCGATGCCCAGATCGACCGAGGCGAAGGGGTCGAGCCAGTCGAAGGGCTTGTCCATCAGGCTGTCTCCATCTGCGGTCTGGCGGCCTCTTCGCGGCCCTGGATGCCGCGCAGAAGCGCGCGCTTGGTGACCACGCCGACGTTCTGCCCCTCGGCGCGGATCAGGATCGGGTGGTCGGTGCCCACGGCCAGATCGACGAGCGTGTTCAGCTTGTCCGCCGGGGCGGCGACCGGCCAGGCCGCGGTGTCCTGCGGCCCCCCGGCCCGGGTGAACTGGGCGAAGGGCTGCATGATCCGCGCCGCCGTCACGAGGTCGAGCTTCGAGATTCCGGCCACGAACTCGGCCACATAGTCGTCGGCGGGCTCGGTGACGATCTGTTCCGGCGTGCCGATCTGCACCAGCACGCCGTCCTTCATGATGGCGATGCGGTCGCCGATGCGGATCGCCTCGTCGAGGTCATGGGTGATGAAGACGGTGGTCTTGTGAAGCTCGGCCGAAAGCTGCATGAACGTCGTCTGCAACTGCCGCCGGATCAGCGGGTCGAGCGCCGAGAAGGGCTCGTCCATCAGGAGGATGGTCGGATCGGCGGCGATGGCGCGGGCGAGGCCGACGCGCTGCTGCATGCCCCCCGACAGTTCGTCGGGGTATCTGTTTTCCCACCCCGTCAGGTCCACAGCCGCGATTGCATGGGCGGCGACCTCGGCCCGGCGCGCCTCGGGCTGGCCCCGCACCTCGAGCGAGAAGACGACGTTGTCGCGCACCGTGCGGTGCGGCATCAGCGCCATCGACTGGAACACCATGCCGATGCGTTCGGCGCGCAGCGCGCGCAAGTCCCGCGGGCTCATCGCGTTGACGTTCTGCCCCTCGATGATGACGGACCCCGCCGTCGGCTCGATCAGCCGGTTGATGTGGCGGATCAGCGTCGACTTGCCCGAACCGGAAAGGCCCATGATGCAGAAGATCTCGCCGCGCCCGACCGTGAAGGACGCGTCCTGGACGCCCACCACACAGTCGAACCGCTGGCGAATCTCGGTCTTGGACAGCCCATCGCGGCGAACGGCCTCGATCGCCTGGCGCGACCTGTCGCCGAAGATCTTCCAGATCCCCTCGCAGCGAATGACATCCTCTCTCTGAGGCTGGGCCATGCGATTCTCCCTCTGGCGACATTAAAAACACAAAACTTAATAGTAGACAATATGTATTTTATCTGACTACAAAGACGATACGCTACCTGATTCAGCAACAAGGCACAGTGAATCGGGAAGGAGAGCCGCGGATGGAACCGGACAACAGAAGCAAGAAGGCGATCTGCGCAGACGAGCTGCGCCGGAAAGTCCTGACCGAGGAGCTGGAGCCTGGGGTCTATCTCGACGAGACCGAGCTGTCCGAAGCCTACGGGATTTCCCGCCCGCCGCTGCGCGAGGTGCTGCGCCAGCTTGCCGGCGAAGGCTATGTCGTGCTGCACGAGAACCGCGGCGCCCAGGTTGCGCCGATGACGCACAAGACGCTCAGGAACTTCTTCGTCGCCGCGCCGATGATCTATGCGGCGGTGACGCGGCTTGCGGCCGAACATGCGACGCCGGCGCAGGTGGCCGGGCTGAAGGACACCCAGCGCACCTTCCGCAAGGCCATCGCCGCGGGGAATGCTGCCGAGCGCGCGCTGTGGAACCAGCGCTTCCATTCGGTGATCGGCGAGATGGCCGACAACGAATTCCTGATGCCCAGCCTCAGGCGGCTCCTGATCGACCACACCCGCATCGGCATGACCTTCTACAACCCCCGCAAGGAGGCGATGGCCTGCGTTTCGGCCATTGCCGCCGACCAGCACGACGATTTCATCGCCCTGATCGAGGCGGGCGACGCCGATGCCGCCGCGGACCTCGCCATCGCGCACTGGGAACTGTCGCGGGCACAGATCGAAAGCTTCGTCACCCCGGAAAGCATCCACATCCCGCTCGGCCGCGCGCCGGGCGCGGAAGAACAGAGAGCAGCTTCATGAAGTTCGAGGGAATCTACACACCCGTCATCACCCCCCACCGGGAAGACGGCAGCATCGACCGCGACGCCTTCGCGGCGATGATCGAATATCTGATCGGCGCCGGCGTGCACGGGCTGATCAACGGCGGCTCGACCGGCGAATACTATGCCCAGTCAATGGACGAGCGGCTCGAGATGGCCGCGCTCGCCAAGGAGGTGATCGGCGACCGGGTGCCGCTGATCGTCGGTACCGTGGCGATCCGGCTCGAGGATTCGCTACGCATGGCCGAACATGCGGCCAAGATCGGCGCGGCGGCGCTGCTGGTCGGCTCGCCGCCCTATTCGGTCCCGACCGAACGCGAGAACGCCCTGAACGCGCTGGCCATCGACCGCGCCGCCGACCTGCCGGTCATGCTCTACAACTATCCCGGCCGGATGGGCATCATGATGGGCGAGGAATTCCTCGACCGGGTGGGCCGTTCGCGCAACTTCTGCGCCATCAAGGAATCCTCGGGCGACATCAACCGGGTACATCTGCTGGCCCGCGACTATCCCCATATCCAGATGTCCTGCGGCATGGACGACCAGGCGCTGGAATTCTTTGCCTGGGGCGCGCGCTCCTGGGTCTGCGGCGGGTCGAACTTCCTGCCCGCCGAACACCTCGCGCTTTACAACGCCTGCGCGGTCGAGGGCAATTTCGACAAGGGCCGCCGGATCATGTCGGCACTTCTGCCCTTGATGCGGGTTCTGGAGCAGGGCGGCAAGTTCGTCCAGTGCATCAAGCACGGCTGCGAGATGATGGGCCAGTACGCCGGCCCGCCGCGCCCGCCGCTGAAGCCGCTCAATAAGGACGACAAGCGTCAGCTGGAACAGACCGTGCGCGTGTTGAAAACCACCATCGCCCAGATCGTCGCGGAGTAAGCCCCATGTCCCTTCTCACCACCGAAGAATACAAGGCCATCGCCGCCGGTCTGACCTTCCCCACGACCGCCTTCATCGACGGCCACTTCCGCCCGGCGATCTCGGGCAAGACCTTCGACACGCTGAACCCCGCCACCGGCGCGGTGCTGGCCAAGGTCGCCGCCTGCGGACCCGAGGACGTGGACTTCGCCGTGGAAAAGGCCCGCGACGCCTTCGAGGACGGCCGCTGGTCGCGGCTGCACCCGCGCGAGCGGAAAGAGGTGCTGATCCGGCTGGCGAAGCTTCTCAAGCGCAACGCCCGCGAACTGGCGGTTCTGGAAAGCCTCGACAGCGGCAAGACGATCTATGACTGCGAAACCGTCGATGTGCCGGAAACCATCCACTGCCTGACCTGGCACGCCGAACTGATCGACAAGATCTACGACCAGGTGGCGCCCGCCTCGGACAACCACATCGCCATGATCGTGCGCGAGCCGGTGGGCGTGGTCGGGCTGGTGCTGCCGTGGAACTTCCCGCTCCTGATGCTCGCGTGGAAGATCGGCCCGGCGCTGGCCGCGGGCTGTTCGATCATCGTCAAGCCGGCGATGGAAACCCCGCTGACGGCGCTGCGCGTCGCCGAACTGGCGATGGAGGCGGGCGTCCCCGCCGGCGTCTTCAACGTGCTGCCGGGCGGCGGCGCCGAGGTGGGCGAGCCGATCGGCCGGCACATGGACATCGACGCGGTCAGCTTCACAGGCTCGACCGCCACGGGGCGACGGTTCCTGCGCTATGCGGCGGAATCGAACCTGAAGGAAGTGACGCTGGAAATGGGCGGCAAGAACCCGGCCGTGGTGCTGGACGATGCCGAAAACCTCGACCGTGTCGCCGCGCATGTCGTCAACGGCGCCTTCTGGAACATGGGCGAGAACTGCTCGGCCGCGTCGCGGCTGATCGTGCAGAAGGGCGTGAAGGACAGGCTTCTGGAACGCATCCTGGCGCACGCCCGCGAATGGCCGATGGGCGATCCGCTCGATCCGGTGAACCGGGTGGGCGCGCTGGTGTCGAAGGCGCATTTCGACAAGGTTTCGGGATACCTCGGCAAGGGTCCGAAGGTGCTGATGGGCGGCAAGGCGGAAAAGGGCTTCGTCGAGCCGACGATCCTCGACATCGCCGACCGCGACGCGAAACAGGCGCGCGAGGAGATCTTCGGGCCGGTGCTGTCGGTCCTGACCGTCGACAGCTACGACGAGGCGATCGCGCTCGCCAACGACACCGAATACGGGCTGGCGGCCTCCATCTTCACCGCCAACGTCAAGCGCGCGATCCGCGGCGCCCGCGCGATCCGCGCCGGCACCGTCACGGTGAACTCGTTCGGCGAGGGCGACATCTCGACCCCCTTCGGCGGCTACAAGCAGTCGGGCTTCGGCGGGCGCGACAACGGCATCCATGCCCATGACCAGTACACCCGGCTCAAGACCATCTGGGTGGACCTCGCCGACGATGCCGACGAGGCCGTGGAATAAGGGACAGGGGCATGACAACCTACGTCGCACGGCGCACGCCCGTGCATCGCGGGCCCGCCGCCTGGTCGGCCATCCTGCCGGGGCAGCCTGCCCCGGTGGCGCTGACCGGCGACCGCACTGCGGACTTCGCCGTCATCGGTGGCGGCTTCGCCGGCCTCTCCGCGGCGCGGCGGCTGGCCCAGTTGAACCCCGGCGCGGCGATCGTGGTGCTCGAGGCCTCGCGGCTGGCCGAAGGCGCCTCGGGCCGCAACTCGGGCTTCATGATCGACCTGCCGCACGAGCTGACCTCGGAGGACTATGCCGGCCACGGCGACGACCGCGCGGTGATCGCGCTGAACCGCCAGGCCATCGACTTCGCCCGCGATGCGGTGGAAACCTACGGCATCGACCGCAACTTCTTCGATCCCGCGGGCAAGGTGAACGGCGCGGCCAGCGACAAGGCCGACGCGCTGAACCGCAGCTACGCCCGTCACCTGACCGGCCTCGGCGAGGCGAACGACTACCTCGACGCGCAGGCAATGGCCGACCTGACCGGCAGCCGCCACTACCTGTCGGGCATCTACACGCCCGGCACGGTGATGCTGCAACCGGCCGGCTATATCCGCGGTCTTGGCGAGGGTCTGAGGCGCGACGGGATCGGGGTGTTCGAGAACAGCCCGGTGACCGGCATCGCCCGCCAGGGCAACGCCTGGGAGGTCGCGACGGCCCGGGGCAAGGTCCGGGCCGGCAAGGTGATCCTCGCCAACAACGGTCATCTGGAAAGCTTCGGCTTCGCCAAGAACCGCCTGATGCACGTCTTCCTCTATGCCTCGATGACAGTCGATCTCGATGCCTCGGCGCTGAAGAAACTGGGCGGCCGGCCACGCTGGGGCGTCACGCCATCGGACCCGATGGGAACCACCATGCGCCGGATCGACCCCGGCCAGGGCGGCAACCGCATCGTCACCCGCACCTGCGCCACCTTCGAGCCGGGAATGGAGGCCGGCGAGGCCGCCCTTGCCCGCACCGCGCGCGTCCATCGCGAGAAGTTCGAGGAACGCTTCCCGCAACTCGCAGGGGCGCGGATGGAATACACCTGGGCCGGGCATCTCTGCCTCAGCCGCAACGCCGTTTCGGTGATGCACGAACTTGACCGGGGGCTCTATGCCGCCACGGTCTGCAACGGCCTTGGCACCACGCGCAGCACCCTGACCGGCATCGGCGCGGCGGAACTGGCCTCGGGCATCGAAAGCGCGGTCACCCGCCACTTCACCGCCGAGACGGAACCGACCCGCCTGCCCCCGCCCCCGTTCGCGACCATCGGCGCCAACGCCTTCCTGCGCTGGAAGGAATGGCGCGCGGGCAGAGAGTAGGCGCGATGCCGACCGAACCGATCAGGACCGCAATCGTCACCGGCGCGACGCAGGGGATCGGCAAGGCGATCGCGCTTGCGCTGTTGCAGGAAGGTCGCCGCGTGATCGCCGTAGGCCGTTCACCGGACAAGCTCGACGCCCTCGCCGCCGAGGCCGGGGACGCGCGCGATCGCCTTGTGCCGGAGCCGCTGGACATCTGCGACGGCGCGCGATTCGAAGCCCGCCTTGAGGACTGGATCGCCCGCTGGGGCGGCCTCTCCTATCTGGTGAACGCCGCCGGAATCCTCGACCCCGGCCGATTGCTCGACGCCCCGCGCGACAGCCTGCGCAGGATCATCGACACCAACCTCGTCGCCACGCTCGAGACCACGCTGGCCGTCGCGCGCCACATGGCCGGCCAGCGCGCGGGCAGCATCGTCACCATCGGATCGAACTCAGGCACCACCGCGCGCTACGGGCTCGGCGCCTATCCCGCCTCGAAAGCCGGCATCATCCACGCGATGAAATGCCTCGGCCTGGAGCTTGCCGAATACGGCGTGCGCTGCAACATCGTCTCGCCGGGGTCGACGGATACCGAGATGCAGCGCCGGTACCAGACCGCAGCCACCAGCCGCGAGGCGATGCTGAAAGGCGATCCCGGCACCTACCGTCTGGGCATTCCGCTGGGGCGCATGGCCGAACCGCGGGACGTCAGTGACCTGGTGCTGTTCCTGCTCTCGGACCGCGCCCGCCACATCACGATGGAGAACATCGTGATCGACGGCGGCGCGACGATGGGCGCGCGCTGAAGGCGGCGCGCGGCGATGGGGCCCGGAGCCGGCCACAGGCCGCCTGCGTGGCCGCGCCGGCGATGGCGCTGCCGGGGATGAGCCAGCAGCCTCTCGCAGGCGGTCGCCCTTGCCGCTGTCCGGCCCCTGCCGGTCACGGCAAGCTCAGCTTCGCCATCCGCCCGCCGTCGACCGTCCAGACCTGGCCGGTGACGAACCCCGCCTCGTCGGACGCCAGCCAGGCGACCAGCGCCGCCACTTCCTCGGGCCTGCCGGTGCGGCCGACCGGATGGATGCGGCCGATGTTGGCGCGGAAAGCCGCCGGATCGGGCATGGCGTTGACGAAGGCCTCGTTCAGCTCGGTGTCGATCCAGCCCGGCGCCACGGCGTTGCATCGCACTTCGGCGGATTCGTCCACCGCCACGGCGCGCGTCAGCCCGTGCAGCCCGGCCTTGCTGGCGCAATAGGCGGCGTGGCGGGGGTTCGATCCCAGCCCCTCGATCGAGCCGATGTTGACGATGCTTCCGCGCGCGGCGCGCAGGTGCGGCAGCGCCGCCTTGATCAGGAGGAAGGGCGCAGTCAGGTTCACCCGCAGGTTGCGTTCCCAGTCGGCAAGGCTCATGTCCTCGACCCGGGCTTCCTGCATCATGCCGGCATTGTTCACCAGCACGTCGAGCCGGCCCGCGCGGGCGACGACATCGGCCACCAGCCGTTCCGGGCAGGCGGCGTCGGTGAAGTCGGCCTCGATCCCCTCGAACTCCGCCTCCGCGCCCCGCTGCGCGGTGAAGACCCGCGCGCCCCCGGCCTTCAGGCGCCGTGCAATCGCCTGGCCGATGCCCGACCGCCCGCCGGTGACGAGCGCGACCTTTCCTGCAAAGCGGCTCATTTCCCCCGCCTTCATTTCACCGGCTTCCCGCCATTGACCTCGACCACCGCGCCGCAGATGTAGCGCGCGGCGTCCGAGGCGAGGAACAGGATCACCTCCGCGATGTCCTCCGGCTCCGCGATCCGGCCCAAGGGCACGGTCTTGCCCAGCTCGGCCACCGCCGTATCCGGGTCGAACCCGCGCTGCGCAAAACCCGTCCGCAGCATCGGCGTGTTGACCTCGTTCGGCGCCACCGCGTTGATGCGGATGCCCCTGTCGGCATGGTCCATCCCCATGCATTGCGTCAGCGAGGCAATCGCCGCCTTGGTCATGCAATAGACCGCGTGCCCCGGACCGGGGCGCAGCCCCCAGCAGGAAGCGACGTTGACGATGGCCGAGCCCGGCGGCAGCAGCGGGATCGCCGCCCGGCAGATGCGGAACGGGGCCTGCACGTTCACCCCGACCGAGAGGTCCCAGTCGGCGTCGCTTGTCTCATCGACCTTGCCCCGCGTGATCACGCCCGCGTTGTTGACGACGATGTCGAGGCCCCCCAGCGCCGCCTTCGCCGCCGCTGGCAGCCCGTCGGCATAAGCGGCCTCCAGCAGGTTCCCCGGCAGATGCGCCTCCGCCTCCACCCCCGACACGTCGCGGTCCGCCACCGCCACCAGCGCGCCTTGCGCCCGCAGCGCCCGCACCACCGCTGCCCCGATGCCGCCTGCGGCCCCCGTGACCAGCGCCTTCTTCCCCTTGAGATCGCTCATCTTCTTCCTCAGCCGAACGAGAGAACCGGATTGCCGAACATGCCTTCCTCGGGCACGACCCCAAGGCCGGGACCGTCCGGCAGCTTGATGTGACCGCCGACGATGTTGACGCCCACCTTGTCGTAATTGCCTTCGATGTAGGGCGCCGCCAGCCAGACGCCCTCGTTGAGGCGGGGCTGCACCGTCGCGCCGATATGGGTGCAGGCCGCCGCGATGATGTCACCGCCCCAGGCGTCGTCGCAGGTGTGCGGCAGGCTCCGCGCCTCGCAGATGTCGCGGAAGGCGGCCATCTGTTGCAGGCCCCCGATCCGCGTGACCTTCATCCCGAAGCCGTCGACCAGCCCCGTGCCCGCCGCGCGGATCACCGTGGCGAGGTCCTCGGAGTTCTCGTCCATGTAGATGCCGTGATGCACCTGCCCCCGGATCGCGGCCAGTTCCTCCACCGTGTTGCAGGGCTGTTCCAGGATGAAGGGAATGTCCGGGCATTCGCGCGACAGCCGCAGCGCGTCACGGGTGGGCAGGCCCCGGTTGCCGTCAGCCGCCAGTCGCACGCCCTTGCCGCCGATCACCTCCCAGACCTTGCGCAGCACCGCGATGTCCACCTCGACCGGCCGCCCGCCGATCTTGATCTGCAGGCGGGGATAGCCCTCGGCCACCTTCTCGGCGGCGATGCGGGCGATCTCGTCGGGCTCGCCCACGCCGGTCGCGAAGTAGGAGGGCACGTTCTCCTGCGCCACGCCGCCCAGCAGCTCGGCCACGCGCAGCCCGGTCGCCTTGCCGATGATGTCATGGGCCGCGATGTCGAGGGCGGCCTTGGCGTAGCGGTGGCCGTTCAGCAGGCTGTCCATCTTCCGCCGCAGGCTCACGGGATGCAGGCTGGCGCCGATCAGGCCCCGCCCCATCTCCTCCAGCGCGGCGCGGGCGCCCCTGGCGTGGCTGGCGCAATAGGTGGGGCCGACCGGGCAGGTCTCGCCCCAGCCGACATGGCCGGTGTCCGAGACGATCTTGACCAGCGTCGTATCCAGCGCCCAGACTTGGGCATTGGCCATCGTGTAGGGGCCGTTCTTGACCGGCAGGTCATGGGCGTAGACGTGGATTTCCTTGATTTTCATGGGAAGGGGTCCGGGGTCAGGGGTTGTCGGAAGGGGGGATCAGGACCAGCTTGCCGACATGGCCCTTGGCCAGAAAATCCTTCTGGGCCTGGACGATCTCGGACAGCGGATAGGTGCGGGCGACGACGGGGCGGATGCGACCCGCCTCGACGTAGCGGACCAGGTTCTCGAACACCTCGTCCTCCTGGAAAGTCGCGCCGTAGAGGGTGAGATCCTTCAGATAGAGCGTGCGCAGGTCGATCTGCGCCAGAGGTCCGGCGATCGCTCCGGAGATGACGTAGCGACCGCCCTTCTTCAGCACGTCCAGAAGCTGCGGCCAGCCCGGCCCGCCGACCAGGTCCAGCACCACATCCACGCTGCCCTCGCCCAGTTCCTGCACCAGATCCGCATCGCGGTCGATCACCCGGTCGGCCCCGATGGCCAGCACCTCCTCGGTCTTCGACCTGCCCGCCAGCGCGATCACCGTCGCACCCCGCAGCTTCGCCAGCTGCACGGCGGAAGAGCCCACACCACCCGAGGCCCCGGTGATCAGCACGGTCTCCGCCCCGACCTTGCCGCGATGGAGCATGTTCTCCGCCGTGGACCAGGCGCAGGGGATGGCGGCCAGCTCGGCGTCCGACCAGTCGCAGCTGACCGCGAAGGTCTCGCGCGCGGGCGCGACGGTGAACTGCGCGAAGCCGCCGTCGCATTCGGAGCCGAAGGTCCAGCATTCCCAGGGTTTCCAGCCGACATAGGTCCGCAACAGGTTCCGCACGATCACCCGCTCGCCGATCCGGCCCGCGTCCACGCCTTCGCCCACCGCCACGATCCGCCCGCAGGCGTCCGCGCCCTGGATGCGGGGGAATTTCAGCGCCTCGCCGGTCCAGCTCGCATCGGCGTCGTCGGCCCCGGCAAAGCCCGCAGCACCCCCGGCGTTCGAGCCTTCGCCGACCGCCTTGGAATACCAGCCGATGCGGGTGTTGATGTCGGTGTTGTTCACCGCCGAGGCCGCGACGCGGATCAGCACCTCGCCCGGTTTCGGCTGCGGCACAGGCACATCGGTGCGGTATTCCAGCTTCTCGTAGCCGCCGTGCCCGGTCAGCAGAACGGCACACATCATGGAGGGCATTCCCTTCCCCTTTCAGTCGATTTCCGCCGCCGCAAGGGCAGCGCGCGCCGCGTGCATCGCGGCCTCATAGGCGATCTCGCGGCCTTGCAGCCGGGCAGCCTGGGTCATGCCCTCGTGCAGAAGGAACAGGGTCTCGGCCAGATGGCCGGTGTCCCGGCCCGGCGCCACGCAGGCCAACCTTGCGCTGAACCCGTCGGCCAGCCGCGCCTTGTGGTCCTTGACCACCGCCGCGATGGCTTCACTGTCGGGGTACTGCGCCCAGGCGTTCAGGAACAGGCAGCCGGTGTTCGCCACCTCGGCCAGCCAGTCGCCCAGTCGGACCAGAGGATAGAGGACATGCGCCGCGCCCGTTTCCGGCCCGCCCTCCAGCCAGCGCGCATAGGCGGCGTCGCGGTGTTGCAGCGCGCCGACGATCATCGCCTCGCGGCTGGGGAAATGCTTGTAAAGCGTGCGCAGCGACACGTCCGCCCCGGCCCGCAGAGCCTCGACCCCCTGCTCGGCAAAGCCGGCCTCGGCGAAGCTGCGCTCCAGGTCGCTGGCGATTCTGTCCTTGGTGCCCATGGAGGAAAGGTAGAATGATCACTCTACTATTGCAAAGGAAAAGTAGAGCGATCACTCTACCTTGCCGAAGAAAAGGCCGCCCGAAGGCGGCCAGTCACAGGGATCAGTGTTCGGTGTTCAACTCGTCCACCGCCGGGATTTCGCGTTCGCGGCGGGCGATGTAGTCCAGCAGCGCCTCGTTGACGCCTTCGTCCAGCTTCGGCTCCTCGTAATCGGCCAGCAGTTGCTTCGCCCGGTCCAGCGCCCGCCGGGTGATCTCGACCGAGCCCTCGGCCTGCCACTGCTCGATGGAGTTGTTGTCGAAGAGCTTCGGCATGAAGAAGGCGCGTTCGAAGTTTTCCAGCGTGTGTGGGTGGCCCAGATAGTGCCCCCCCGGCCCGACATCGCGGACCGCCTGCATCGCCTCGTCGAAGTCGTCCCAGCGCGGGCCTTCGGCCATCCGGTAGCCCATCTGGCACATCTCGGCATCCACGACGAACTTGGCGACGGAACAATGCATCCCGGCCTCGTTCCAGCCCGCCGAATGCCAGATGTAGTTGGCCCCGGCGTGCAGCACGGCGTTCATCGTCATGGCCGATTCGTAGCCCGCCTGCGCGTCGAAGGTCTTGGCTCCGCCAAGGAGGTTCGAGGTCCGCCAGGGCACGTTGTAGAACCGCGCCATCTGGCCGATCATGAAGTTCATCAGGGAAATTTCCGGCGTCCCCGCCATCGGCGCGCCGGACTTCATCGAAACGGTCGACAGGTAGTGCCCATAGATCGCCGGCGCGCCCTTGCGGATCACCTGGGTATAGGCCAGCGCGCTGAGCGCCTCGGCGTTCAGTTGCGCCACGGCGGGGGCGACCGAGGCCGGAGTGTTGGCGCCCCCAAGCACGAAGGGCGAGCAGAGCACCGGCTGGTTCCGCTTGATGAACGCGCGCATCGCGCTCAGCATCGTCTCGTCCCAGACCAGGGGAGAGTTGCCGTTGCAATTGCCGGTGACGACCGGGGTTTCCTCCATCACATCCTTGCCGAACAGGATCTCGCACATGGCCATCACGTCCTCGGCGTTCTTGCCCGAGGTCGTCATGCCCATGAAGGTCTTGTCGGAATGCTTCATCGAGGAATAGGTGATGTGCAGGTGGCGGTGGCTCACCTTCATGTCCATCGGCTCCACGATGTGGTGCGCGGTCGAATGCAGCGCCGGCGACATGTGGGAAAGCTTGTGGAACATGTTCAGGTCGGCGATCGTCGGCCAGCGGCGCACATCGTCGAGGTCGCGCAGGAACGGCGCGCCGGTCATCGGCACGAAGATCGAATGCTTGCCGCCGAAGGGCAGGCTCTTCTCCGGGTTCCGGGCGCGGTAGGTCCAGTCCGAGGGGATGGTCGAGATCAGTTCGCGCACGAGACCCCGGTCGAGGTAGACCCGCTCGCCCTCGACCTTCGCGCCGGCGCGCTTCCAGTCGGCCAAGGCGATCTCGTCGCGGAAGACCACGCCCACCTCCTCGAGGATCGCCATCGAGGCGGCGTCGATGCGCTCCACCTGTTCCGGCGTCATCGGCTCGCATTCCGGCAGGCCGCGCGTCAGCGCGGGCCACATCTCGAAATCGGGGGCCGCCCGCATCGCCCTGCGGGCGCCGCGACCACCCGACCGGGTCGCCCGCGTGGATACGTCGTTCATCATGTCTCTCCCGTCTGGAGTATGACGCCACCAAGCGTCGGGAATTGCGTTGCGCACAGTCACCGGGGCGAAGCCCGCCCGCGATTTTGCGACATCGGCCGCGGCGGCCGCTGCGCCTTTCAGACCGCCAAGGTCACCGCGCCCCGCGGGCGGGCAGGTTGCCTGAAGGCTGCGACGAAAATCGCCCCGGCGGCGGCCCCGCTCAACGGCAGAAATGCTCGACGGATGGATGACTTCAGGTTATGGATCGGACAGGATCGAAAAGGGTCCGCGATGCCGTCGCTTCGCCGCAGCATTCCGTCGATGAACGCGCTTGCCACCTTCGAGGCGGCGGCGCGGCTGGGCAGTTTCACCCAGGCCGCGGCCGAGCTTGGCGTGACCCAGGCCGCGGTCAGCCGCCAGATCAGGCTCCTCGAGAACGACCTGAACACCGCGCTCTTCGTCCGCGCCCACCGCAAGGTCGTCCTGACGCAATCCGGCGCGGCGCTGGCCGCCACCGTCACCGGGGCGTTTTCCGGCATGGCCGAGATGATCGAGGCGATCCGGCAACCCCATGTGGCAGACACCGTGACGGTCGGCGCAACACTCGCCTTCAGCCACCTCTGGATCCTGCCGCGCCTGTCGGCGTTCCGCGCCGCGCACCCCGAGATCAAGCTCAAGCTCATCGCCGACGACAGCGCGACCGACCTCAGGCGCGACCGGCTCGACGTGGTCATCCGTTTCGGCACCGCGCCCTTCCCCGACGGCCAGAGCATCGCCAGCCAGCCCGACGAGGTCTTCCCGGTCTGCAGCCCGAAGCTCCTGCACCGGCTGGGGCTGGAGCCGCTTTCGGCCGATCTCGCCCGCCTGCCGCTTCTTACCTCCGACATCGTCAACCCGGCCTGGCTGACCTGGAAGAGTTGGGCCCAGGCCGTGGGCCTCGGCCCGGCGATCGGCAAGGCGTCGGACCAGAGCCGGCTGCGCTTCAACCACTACACCGACTCGATCGAGGCCGCGGTGAACGGCGAGGGCGTGGCGCTCGGCTGGGCGATGCTGCTTTCGGGCCACCTCCAGGCGGGGCGGCTGGTCGGGCTCGGCGCGGCGCGGCTGGTCACCGAGGGGCGCTTCCATGTCGTGATTCCCGCCGGGCGCGAGCCCACCGCCGCGACGAAGCTCTTTCTGGGCTGGATCGCCGGCGAGTTCGGGGCGCCGGCCCCCGCATCCACAACCTTGATTTGAATCAAACTCCCGCCTGCCGATACGGTCTAGCTTGACCTTTTGCGCGAACAGGAGGGCCGACAGTGATTCATGCAGATATCCAGACCGCGAAACGGTCTCCGGTCCTGTCCACACTGTCGGAGCCGGTGCGGGCCTGCCTGCTGTCGAAGGCGCGCGTTCGCAGTTTTCCGCGCGGCAGCACCCTCTTCATCCAGGGCGAAACCGCCCGGAGCCTCAAGATCGTCGTCAGCGGGCTGGTGAAGCTCTACCGCATCGCGCCCTCGGGTTGCGAGGCGATCGTCGACCTCTGTGCCGCCGGGCGCAGCTTCGAGGAGCTTGCCGCGCTGCGCGGCGAGTGCCATCGCGTCTGCGCCCAGGCCGCGACGGATGTGCGGCTTCTGCTGATCGACGTGACCGGGCTCGACACCTGCCGCGCCGCCCGCGGGGAACTGACCTCGGCCATCGTCTCGGCCACCGCGCAAAGCCTCGATTCGCTCCTGGCAGAGGTGGAACGACTGAAGGTGCAGAGTGGCGCGCAGCGCCTGACGCATTTCCTGATGACGCTCTGCGATGCCGACGAAGGCCCCTGCGAGGTCGACCTTCCCTACGAGAAGCACCTGATCGCGGGGCATCTGGGGATGAAACCCGAAAGCCTGTCGCGGGCGATCGGGCGGTTGCGCGGCCTCGGCGTTTCCGTCCGCGTCAACCGCGTCGTCATCGACGACGTGGCGGCGCTGCGCAGCTACGTCGAAACCGATCCCGCCCAGTCCTGGGCGGCCGCCTGATGCCTGGGGAACCGCGGCGGATTTCCGTTCCGCCGCCCGGACGGCTGGGATAGTCTGCCGGCCCGATGGCCGGACCGATGGCCGGACCGATGACCGGACGGAGAGGCAGGGAGAGGCGGGCGGATGACCACAGGCGAGGGGCAGCGGTTCAACATCCTCTGCGTCGGCCAGGCCGGCCGGCTCGGCTTCGAGGCGGTGGTGCTCGCGGCATCGCTTCGCGCCTCGGACCCCGGTTTTGCCGGCCGCCTGATCGTCCTCGAACCCCGGCCGGGGGGCAGATGGCCGGGCGACCCGCGCCTGCCCGCCCCGGTCCGCGCGCTTCTGGAAAAGTCCGGGGCCGAGGTCGTCCCCTTCGAGGCGCGCCACTTCGGCGCGGACTATCCCTACGGCAACAAGATCGAGGCGCTTCTCGCCGCGCCCGGGGGCGAGCCTTTCCTCTTTCTCGACACCGACACGCTGGTCACCGGCCCGCTGTCCTCGGTGCCCTTCGATTTCGCCCGCCCCGCGGCCTCGATGCGGCGCGAGGGCACCTGGCCGGTGATCGAGCTCTACGGGCCGGGCTACACCGCCACCTGGACGTCGCTCTACGACCGCTTCGGGCTCGACTTCGCCGCCTCGCTCGACCTTTCGCAGCCCGACGAATACTGGGAACGCTACCTCTACTTCAACGCCGGCTGGTTCTTCGGGCCCTGTCCCCGCGCGTTCGGGCAGCGCTTCCTCGACTATGCCCTTTCGATCCGCGACGACCCGCCGGAGGCGCTTGTCTGCCAGCCGCTTGACCCCTGGCTCGACCAGGTGGCGCTGCCGCTCGTGATCCATTCCCTCGGCGGTGGCCGGCCGGGGCCGGAACTTGCCGGGCTCGACGGCGAGGTGACCTGCCACTACCGCACCTTCCCGCTCCTCTACGCCCGCGAAAGCGACCGCGCCGTGGCGGTGCTGGAGGAGGTGACCGCGCCCAATCCGGTCAAGAGGGTGCTGAAGGACCACGAGCCACTGAAGAAAATCGTCTACCAGCACCGCGGCGCGAAGATCCGCGCGCTGTTCGACCGCGAGAACCTCCCCCGCCGCGAACAGGTGATCCGCAACACGATCAAGCGCGCGGGCCTCTGGATGCGGTAGCGCCCGTCTGCTTCGCGTTGAAGGCGCCGCAGCCGTCCGCCCGCGGCCTGCCACGGGCAGCGCCCCCCGCCTCCACCGGGCGGGCGCTTCTCGCCCCCCCCGTCGGGGCGGGTGCCGCCCTTCTTTCCAGATTGCCGGCGATTCACTGTCGGTCGGACAGGCTCCAGGCCCGCCGCCCTCTTGAAATCGCCGCCCGGCGGCGCAACCTGTCGCGGGTGGACCGGCCCCGAACAGGATGCCCCCGATGCGCCCCCTCCGCCTGACCGCCCTGCCGCTCTGCCTCGCCCTCGTCATCGCGCCGCCCGCGGCGGCCGAGACGCAGGTGCCCGCGACCGGGGCGCAGATCGCCCTCTCCTTCGCCCCGGTGGTGCGTGCCGCCGCGCCCGCGGTGGTCTCGATCTATGCCCGCCGCATCGTCGCCGCACGCACGAGCCCCTTCGCCGATGATCCGTTCTTTTCCCGGTTCTTCGACCTCGGCCCCACCGTTCCCCGGGTGCAGAACGCGCTCGGTTCGGGCGTGATCCTGCGCGGGGACGGCATCGTGGTGACCAATTTCCATGTCGTGGCGGACGCCGACGAGATCCGCGTCGTGCTGGCCGACGCGCGGGAATTCGACGGCGCGGTGATCCTCGCCGACCGCGACCTCGACCTGGCGGTGATCCGCATCGACGGCGCCCGCGACCTGCCGGCGCTGGCGCTCGCCGATTCCGACGGCGCGGCGGTGGGCGATCTGGTGCTCGCCATCGGCAACCCCTTCGGCGTCGGCCAGACGGTGACCTCGGGCATCGTCTCGGCCCTTGCCCGCGCCGGGCGCGCCGGCGGGCCGGGAGCGCCAGACGGTCCGGGCGGATCGGGCGGGCAGCAGGGCTACTTCATCCAGACCGATGCGGCGGTGAACCCCGGCAACTCCGGCGGCGCGCTCGTCGACCTCTCGGGCCGGCTCCTCGGCATCAATACGATGATCGTCACCCGTTCGGGCGGGTCGAACGGCATCGGCTTCGCGATTCCGGCGAACCTCGTCGGCCAGTATGTCGCCCAGGCCGAGGCCGGGGCCAGCCGCTTCGTCCGGCCCTGGGCCGGGATCGACGTGCAGCCGGTGGACGCGGACCTCGCCGAGGCGCTCGGCCTCACCGCGCCGGGCGGGGTGGTGATCCGCGACCTCCACCCCGACAGCCCCTTCGCCGCCGCCGGCCTCCGCACCGGCGACGTGATCACCCTGATCGACGGCCACGCGGTGAACGGCCCGGCCGAACTCGACTACCGGCTGACCGTCCTCGGCCCGGAGGGCACCGCCCGCGTCGCCTGGCGCCGCGACGGCACCGAGGCGGTGGCCGATGTGGCGCTTTCCCCTGCCCCCGCGAGCGAGGAGCCCCTGACGCTCGGGGCGGACTCGGCCTTCGCGGGACTGACGCTCGCCCCCCTCGACGCGGCGCTGATCGACCGGCTCGGCCTGCCGCTGGCGACAAAAGGCGTGGTGGTGGCCGGCGTCGCGGGCCCGGCGCGCGGCACCGGGCTGCGTCCCGGCGACGTGCTGCTGGCGATCAACGGCACCCCGGTTTCGGCCCCGCCGGAGGTCGCCGGCCTCACCGCCCCGGGAGCGCGGGACTGGACGGTCGAGCTTCTCAGGAACGGCCAGCGGGCGGTGCTGCGGCTCTCGGGCGGCTGACCCCCGCGAACGCCCCCGATTCCCGTTGTGCAGGCGCAGAAACTGACCTAACGTCGCGCCCCGTCAGGAACGAGGGAGCCCGCCATGACCAGAAGCTACGGATTCGACACGCTGCAGATCCACGCGGGCGCCCGGCCCGACCCGGCGACCGGCGCGCGGCAGGTGCCGATCTACCAGACCACCGCCTATGTCTTCCGCGATGCCGACCACGCGGCGGCGCTCTTCAACCTCCAGGAAGTCGGCTACCTCTACTCGCGCCTGACCAACCCCACCGTCTCGGCGCTGGCCGAACGGATCGCGACGCTGGAAGGCGGCGCAGGCGCGGTCTGCTGTTCCTCGGGCCACGCGGCGCAGATCATGGCGCTCTTCCCGCTGATGGGGCCGGGGCGAAACATCGTCGTCTCCACAAGGCTTTACGGCGGGACGGTGACGCAGTTCAGCCAGACGATCAAACGCTTCGGCTGGTCGGCGCGGTTCGTCGACTTCGACGACATCAAGGCAGTCGAGGCGGCGATCGACGGCGACACCCGCGCGCTCTTCTGCGAATCCATCGCCAACCCCGGCGGCTACGTCACCGACATCCCCGCCATCGCCGCGATCGGCGACCGGGCGGGCATCCCGCTCATTGTCGACAACACCTCGGCCACGCCCTGGCTCTGCCGCCCGATCGAGATGGGCGCGACCCTCGTGGTCCACTCCACCACCAAGTATCTCACCGGCAACGGCACCGTGACCGGCGGCGCCATCGTCGATTCAGGCAAGTTCGACTGGTCGGCCAGCGACAGGTTCCCCTCGCTCTCCGCGCCCGAGCCCGCCTATCACGGGCTGAAGTTCCACGAGACCTTCGGCCATCTCGCCTACACCTTCCACTCCATCGCCATCGGCCTGCGCGACCTCGGCATGACGATGAACCCGCAGGCCGCGCATTACACGCTGATGGGGATCGAGACGCTGTCGCTCAGGATGGAGCGGCACGTCGCCAACGCCCGCAAGGTCGCGGAATGGCTGGAGAACGACTCCCGCGTGGACTTCGTGACCTATGCCGGCCTGCCGTCCTCGCCCTATTTCGAACGGGCGAAACGGATCTGCCCGAAGGGCGCCGGGGCGCTCTTCACCTTCGCCGTCAAGGGCGGCTACGACGCCTGCGTCAAGCTGGTGGATTCGCTTCAGCTCTTCAGCCATGTGGCGAACCTCGGCGACACCCGCTCGCTGGTCATCCACTCGGCCTCGACGACGCACCGCCAGCTCAGCCCCGAACAACAGATCGCGGCCGGCGCCGCGCCCAACGTCGTGCGCGTCTCCATCGGCATCGAGGACGCCGACGACATCATCGCCGATCTCGACCAGGCGCTGGCGAAGGCCACCGCCTGAGACAGTCGCCCAAGACAGGCGCCCAAGACAGGCGCCCAAGACGGGCGCCCAAGACGGGCGCCTGAGACGGGTGGCGGGGCGGCCGGGCCGCCCCCCCCCCTCACTCCGCGGCGATCTCGTAGACCATCGACACCTGGGCCGAGACGGTCAGCTCGCCCGGCGCCACCGGCATGTCGGCGGCCTTGGCGTAGCCTGCCTCCATCGCCATCGGCATCGGCATCGGCGGCGCGCTGCCCCCCGCCTCGGCGATCGACATCACCCGGCCGAGCTTCACGCCGGCGGCCTCGGCATAGAGCGCGGCCTTGGCTGCCGCATCCGCCACCGCCTCCTTCCGCGCCGCGTCCTTCAGCGGCCGGTCGTCGTCGATGCCGAAGCTGAGGCCGTTCAGCGTGTTCGCGCCGCCCGACACCACGCCGTCGAGAACGCCGCCGACGGTGTCGAGCGCGCGCACCCGCACGGTGACCATGTTCGAGGCCGAATAGCCGACCAGCCGCGGCGGCGTGCCGTCCTGCTGGCTGTAGTCGTAGCGCGGCCCGAGCGAGAGGCCCGAGGTCTGGATGTCGCGCGGCTCGATCCCCGCGGCCTTGAGCCGGTCGATCACCGCGGCGAGCTTGGCGGAGTTCTCCGCCATCGCCGCGGCGGCGGTGTCGGCATCGGTCTGCACGCCGAGCGCGGCCGTCGCCATGTCGGGCGCGGCCTCCACCCGCCCCTCTCCGGTCACCGAGATCGTCGCCGGCGGGATCTCGGCGGCCAGGGCCGGAAAGGTCACCAGGGCCATTGTGGCGAAAAGACTGAATGCGCGCATGAAAACCTCCGTTGTCGGCGCCGATCATCGTTCTTCTGACGCGGCCGGCAAGCCGATCCTTGGGCTGGCCGCTTCCCTTGGGCGAAAATCTGCTTTAGGACGAAACGCGACACAGCGGCGGCTTTGGGATCGGCCGCTCACATGCTACCTGCCCCGGAATGAAGCCTGCTTTCGCGCTCGACCTTTCTCAGGATGCCCTGACGCTGCTCTACCGGCTTGATGACGGCTGGGCCGAGCTGGGCCGCGTCGGCTTCGACGATCCGGATCTGGAGGCGCGCATCGCCGGCCTGCGCGCGTGCGCCGAGGCGCTCGCCCCCGAAGGCGTCGCCACCAAGCTGATCCTGCCCGAGTCGCAGATCCTCTACACCGAGGTCGATGCGCCCGGCCCCGACGCCGCCAGCCGCCGTGCCCAGATCGCCGCCGCGCTCGAGGGGCGCACCCCCTATCCGGTCGCGGACCTTGCCTTCGACTGGTCGCGCGCCGGCGGGGCGATGCAGGTCGCGGTCGTCGCCCGCGTGACGCTGGCCGAGGCGGAGGACTTCGCCGAGACCCGCGGCTTCAACCCGGTGGCCTTCGTCGCGCGTCCCGCGCCCGGCCGATTCGCGGGCGAGCCGTTCTTTGGCTTGGCCGCGGGCGCGGCCGGTCATCTGCCCGAGGGCGCGCGGCTCGACCGGGATCAGGATCCGGTGCAGATCGTCGCTCTGCCGCCCGCCCTCGCCGCCGCCCTGGCCCCGCGGGGGGCGGACGGACCGGCGGCGCCTGACGAAACCGAACCTCCGGCAGCCGAAACCGTGGCGGCAGATGCCGAGGAGTTGGCGGAATCGGACATCCCGGCCGCCGAACCCGACGATGAACCCGGCGCCGAACCCAGCCCCGCGCGCACCGAGACGCCAGCGCCGGACGCGGAGGCCGGCACCCTGCCGGCGGAGCCCGAGATGCAGGCCCCCGCGCCGGCGGAAACGGCGCCGGTTCCCGAGGCGGTCACCGCCGAACCCGTCCCGGAGCCCGCTCCGGACGCGGCGGGCGACACCGTGGCCGAGGCGCCGTTCATCGCGGTGGACGATCTTGCCGACGATCTCCCGGAGGAGCCCGCGGCCGCGGAGGCGGACGCAGCGCCCGGGCCGGACCGGCCACAGGTGCCCGCCTTCGCCTCGCGGCGGTCCGGCGGACCCGCGGCGGACCCGGCGGCACTTCTGGCCGAGGCGACGGGGCGGCTGCATCTGCTCGCCGACGAGCCGGCCGTGGTGCGCCCCGCCCCCAGGCTCGGCCCCGCCGCCGCCGACCTCGCCGTCACCGCGCCCGACATCGACGTGCCGCAGTCCGGCATGGCGGCGGAGGACGAGGCCGAGGGAACGTCGCGGCGAAAAGGGCCGGGGCGGGCTGCCCTCACCGCGCTGCCGGAAGCGCGCCACGGCACCCAGGCACAGTTGCGCGCGCGGCAGGGGCGGCAGCCGCGGCAGGGCGCGCAGGGCACCGCCGCATCCGGTGCTCCTGGCGCGCCGTCCGGTCAAGGCCGTCGGGCCGCCCCCGGCCGCACCCGCCTCGGCCTCGTTCTGGTCGCCCTCCTCGTTCTCGTGATGGCCGCCGTCGCGCTCTGGTCGGTGTGGTCCGGGGCCGACCCCGACCCCGAGCCGCAACCGCAGTCGGCGCTGAGCGCGCCGGAGGAGACGGCGCTGGCGGCCGGCGCGGACACCGCCGCCGAGACCCCGCCCGCCGCAGGCGCCGGAGCCGCCGCCGAAACCGGCGCTCCTGAAATTTCAGCGGCCGCCGAACCGGCGCCGGAGGCCGTCGCGCCCCCACCCAGGCCGGAACCCGCCCCGGCGTCCGAAACGGAAGCGGCCCCGCCCGCTACCGCCGCAACACCCGCGCCCGCGCCAGCCGATCCGGCCGATGCCGTCACGGCGGCTCTTGCCGAGGCCCTCGCGCCCGAGGCCGACCCGGGGGCGGTGACGGCCCCCGAGGCCGCGACCACCCCGGCCGTCACCACCCCGGCCGTCACCACCCAGCCCGCCGTCACCCCGCCCGCCGTCACCCCGCCCGCCGAGACCTCGCCCCCGGTCTGGACCGGCGTCCCGCAAGCCGGCGCCACCCTTGCCGACGACCAGTCCTCCGGCGCCGCCGCCCTCGCGGCCGCAACCGACGCCGGCCGGGCGGAGCTTCCCGAGGCGCCCGGCACGCTTGCGACCGGGTCTGCCGCCGCGCCGAGCGATGCCGCGCCCGACCTGCAACCGCTGCCGCCGCCCTTCGGCACGGTGATCACCTTCGGCCCCGATGGCCGGATCGTCGCCACCCCCGAAGGCGTGATCACGCCCGACGGCTTCACGCTCATTGCCGGGCGCCCGCCGGTGGTCCCCGCCGCCGCGCCCCGCCCCGCCGCCGTCGCCGCCGCCCCGGCAGCCGCCCCGGTAGCCGCGCCCGCCACCGCATCCGCCGCCGCGCCGGCCCTCGCGCCCCTGCCGGACCCGGTCGATCCCGCCCATGCCGCGAAGACGCCGCGGCTGCGGCCCGAAGCGATCGTCGCCCGCGCGGCAGCAGCCCGCGCCGCGGCCCCCGCGCCCGACCCGGCCGCACCCGCGGCGGCGCCCGACCCGGCCCCCGCACCGGCCCCCGCACCGGCCCCCGCACCGGCCGACCCGGCCGCACCTGCGGCGGCGCCCCCCGCCGTGCCCCCCGCCGTGCCCCCCGCCGTACCCCCCGCCGCGACGGAGGGCGCGCTGCCGCCGCCGGTCGATCCCGCCCATGCGGCGCGCAGCCCGAAGATCCGGCCCGAGGCCGTGGTCCAGCGCGCCGAGGCCACCCGCACCCAGGCCGCGGCGGTCGCCGCCGCCGCCGAAGCCGCCGCCCGCGCCGAAGCCGAGGCGCTGGCCAGTGCCTCGCGTCTTGCCGTTGCCTCCTCGCGCCGGCCGTCCGAACGCCCGTCCGGCCTTGCCAAGGCCGTCGAGGCCGCCGTCGCGGCCGCGGTCGCCACCCCCCCGGCGCCGGAGCCGGAGCCGCAGCCGCAGCCGGAGTCGCAGCCGGCGGCAGCGCCCGCGCCCGAACCCGCGGTGGCCAGCGCCCCGGCGCCGGCCGAGATCGACGAGCCGGAACCGACCGAAACCGTGCCCAACATGCCGACGACGGTGACGGTGGCCCGGCAGGCGACCGTGAAGAACGCCATCGACCTCGGCAAGATCAACCTGATCGGCGTCTACGGCTCCTCGTCCAACCGCCGCGCGCTGATCCGGATGCCCAACGGGCGCCTCGTCAAGGTCAAGATCGGCGACCGGCTCGACGGCGGCCAGGTCGCGGCGATCGGCGACAGCGAACTGACCTACGTGAAGGGCGGGCGCAGCGTCACGCTGAAGATCATGAAGAACAGCTGAACCGCTGGCGCTGCACGAAAAAAATCCGGCCGCAAGCGCAGTTTTCTGCCCGCCCCGGGTGGACTCGGCGGCCATCTGTGAGACACTTCTGGTCAAGCCGGTCGCGCCCGTGCCCTCGGGTGCGACCCGGCCCCCCCATTCAGAGGAAAGGCCGACAACCCGCCGATGGAAAGCTTCCTGTTCCAGGCCTCGCTCTACCTGATCGCCGTGGTCCTTGCGGTGCCGATCTCGTTGCGGCTCGGCCTCGGCTCGGTGCTCGGCTACCTGGTCGCCGGGATCATCATCGGCCCGGTGCTCGGCCTTGCCGGAAGCGAGACCACCGACCTCCAGCATTTTGCCGAATTCGGCGTGGTGATGATGCTCTTCCTCATCGGGCTGGAGCTGGACCCGCGGGCGCTCTGGGGGATGCGCGACCGGCTCATCGGGCTCGGCGGGCTCCAGATCGTCATCACCGCGCTGGTGGTGACGCTCGGCGCGCTCGCCCTCGGCCTCGGCTGGCGCACCGCGCTGACCCTCGGGGTGATCCTGTCGCTGTCCTCGACCGCCATCGTGCTGCAGACGCTGACCGAGAAGAGCCTTATGCGGACGGCCGGCGGGCGCAGCGCCTTTTCCGTGCTGCTGATGCAGGACATCGCGGTGATCCCGATCCTCGCGCTCCTGCCGCTCCTGGCGCTTCCCGGCGCGCGCGCGCTCGGCCGGGCCGACGGCGGGACCCATGCCGGGCTGGGCCTCCTGCAGGACCTGCCGGGCTGGGGCGTCACCCTCGTCACCCTGGGCGCGGTGGCGGCCACGGTCCTCGCCGGGCAGTATCTGGTCCGCCCGCTCTACCGGTTCGTCCACCGCGCCCGGCTGCGCGAGGTCAACACCGCGCTGTCGCTGATGATCGTCGTCAGCATCGCCTCGCTCATGCTGATGGTGGGCCTCTCGCCGGCGCTCGGCGCCTTCCTCGCCGGCGTGGTGCTGGCCAACTCCGAGTTCCGCCACGAACTGGAGTCGGACATCGCCCCGTTCAAGGGGCTGCTGCTGGGGCTCTTCTTCATCACCGTCGGCGCCGGGATCAACGTCGACCTGCTCTGGCAGCACCCGCTGACGCTTCTGGAGCTGACGCTGGCGCTGATGGCGGCGAAGGGGGGCGTGCTCTACGCGCTCGGCTGGCTGTTCGGCCTGCGCGGCCAGAACGAATGGCTCTTCACCCTCGGCCTCGCCCAGGCGGGCGAGTTCGGCTTCGTGCTGACCGCCTTCAGCGAGAACCAGCGGATCCTGCCCGAGACGCTGTCGCAGAGCCTCCTTCTCGTCATCGCGCTGTCGATGTTCCTGACCCCGCTCGCCTTCATCCTGCACGACATCCTCGCCCGCCGCGCGCGGGACGCGGGCGACCGCCCGCCGGCCGACGAGATCGACGAACAGCAGCCGATCATCATCGCCGGCGTCGGCCGCTTCGGCCAGGTGGTCAACCGCATGGTGACGATGTCGGGGTTCCGCACCACCGTTCTCGACCATGACCTGAACGTGATCCAGGTCCTGCGCAAGTTCGGCTTCAAGGGCTATGTCGGCGACCCGACGCGGCCCGAGCTTCTGCGCGCCGCCGGGCTCGATCAGGCGCGGGTGCTGGTCGTCTGCCTCGACGACCGCGCGGCGGCGGTGCGGCTGGTCGACTACGCGCGCCGCCAGCGCCCCGACCTGCACATCATCGCCCGCGCCCGCGACCGCGAGCATGTGTTCGAGCTGTATCGCGCCGGCGCCAACGACATTCTCCGGGAATACTTCGACTCGAGTCTCAGGGCTGCAAGATACGTTCTTGAGAACATGGGACTTTCGGAATACGAGGCAGCCGAGCTTCAGAAGACCTTCTTCAAGCTCGACCGCGCCGCCGTGCGCGACCTCGCGCAGGTCTGGATTCCCGGCGTTCCGGCCGAACAGAACCCCACCTACATCTCCCGCACGCGGGAACTGAACCGCGACCTGGAGGCGGCGCTGCTCGACCGCTTCTCCGAGACGCGCGCCGAACGCGACTCCGCCGACAAGGCGGCGGAATGACCGCGGCCTAGTTTTCCGGCGCCGCCGGATCGTCGCCGAGCTGGTTGAACCAGTCGATGTCGCGAAGCCCGATCGCGCCGGAAAGGATGACGCTGGCGATCACCGACCAGAGCACGACGGCGATCATCGTCGCGGCCACGATCTTGCGCTTGATGCGGAGGTCCGCCGGCGCGCTCGCGGGGGTTCCGGGGACGATCTCGCCGTCGTCCGCCTGGCTCTTCGGTCCGATCTGCAGCGCGACCAGGAAGGCCATGAACCAGATCACCACGAACAGGACGATGCCGCCGGTGAGGTTCATCAGACCTGCTCCAGCTCCACCAGGCAGCCGTTGAAGTCCTTCGGGTGAAGGAAGAGGACCGGCTTGCCATGTGCCCCGATCTTCGGCTGGCCCGAGCCGAGGACGCGCGCGCCCCGGGCCTGCAGCCGGTCGCGCGCGGCGATTATGTCGTCGACCTCGTAGCAGATGTGATGGATCCCGCCCGCCGGGTTCTTTTCCAGGAACCCCGCGATCGGGGAATTCTCGCCCAGGGGGTGAAGCAGTTCCACCTTGGTGTTCGGCAGCTCGATGAAGATCACGGTGACGCCGTGGTCGGGTTCGTCCTGGGGCGCGCCGACCTTCGCGCCCAGCGTGTCGCGGTACTGCGCCGCCGCGGCCTGAAGATCGGGCACGGCGATGGCGACATGGTTCAGGCGTCCGATCATCTCACTCCTCCGCAGTCGTCCCGGCAGGGGTTATGCGGCCCGGGCGCGCGCGCTGCAAGCGCCCGTTTGGCCGCAGGCGCCTTTACGCTCCGTTAGGCAATCCCTGTCTTACTCGCCCCGACCGAGCGGCGCGGCGACGACAGGAGGGACGGATGGCCGACGACCTGAGCGACTTTCTCGCGACCTGCGGGCCCACGCCTGACCGCCCGCTTCTCGGGCTCACCGTGCTCGCTGTCGAGGACAGCCGCTTCGCCTGCGAGGCGATGCGGCTTCTCTGCCTGCGCTCGGGCGCCCGCATCCGTCGCGCCGACTGCCTGCGCTCGGCGCGACGACACCTCATGTCCTACCGGCCCACGGTGGTGATCGTCGATCTCGGCCTGCCCGACGGGTCGGGCCTCGACCTCATCGCGGAAATCGCCGCCGGCCGGCCGCGGGTGCCCGCGCTCCTGGCCACCAGCGGCGACGAGGGCGCGGCGGAAGCGGCGCTCGCCGCCGGGGCGGACGCATTCCTGCCCAAGCCGATCGAAAGCCTCTCCGCCTTCCAGCGCAGCGTCCTCGGCGCCCTTCCCGGTGCGCCACGGCCGATCGCGCCCTGGCCCGCGACACGTTGGCCCGTCGCGCCCGGCGCCACCTCGCCCGGCGCCGCGCGGGCCGACGATGACAGGGTACAGCCCGACCCGATCGCGCTGCGCGACGATCTTGCCCACGTGGCCGACCTTCTCGGCGATGATCCGCAGGGCATCGCGCTCGATTACCTCGCGCAGTTCCTCTCGGGCATCGCGCTTTCAGCCCATGACGCGCCGCTGCGCGCCGCGGCAGAGGCGCTCGCGCTCGAACGGCGGGACGGGCGGGGACACGGGCGCGACATGCGCCGCATCAGCGGGCTTGTCCGCGACCGGCTGGCGGCCGGATCGCCGATCTAGGCCCAGCCCGGGGCGCGCGCGGGCCGGCCCCCACCCGCCGGGCGGCCCCGCGCCTTCGCCCGGTGCCCTGCGTCACAGAAGCGCGGGGTCGCTCGTCACCAGGATCGGCCGCGTCAGCGTCGAAAGCGGGGTCAACTGCCGCCCCCCGGCGTCGAAGTTCGCCGGGTCGAGCCAGGTCTCGAATGCCGCCTTCAGCGCGGGCCATTCACCGTCGATCGCGGCGAACCAGGCGGTGTCGCGGTTGCGGCCCTTGACCACGGTGGCCTGGCGGAAGATGCCCTCGAAGCTCAGCCCGTAGCGCTCGGCCGCCCGGCGCGAGCCGAGGTTCAGCGCGTTGCACTTCCATTCGTAGCGGCGATAGCCCGCCTCGAAGGCCCAGCGCATCATCAGATACATCGCCTCGGTCGCCGCGGGCGTGCGCTGGATCGCCGGGGAAAGGTTGATGTGCCCCACCTCGATCGAGCCGGCCGCGGGGTCGATCCTGAGATAGCTCGCCACCCCGGCCGCCCTGCCCGTCGCCCGGTCGATCAGCGCCATGAACCGGGGATCGTCGCGCACCGCCACGCCCTCGGCCCAGGCGCGATACTCGGCCTCTGCCGCGAAGGGGCCATAGGGCAGATAGTCCCAGATCGCGTCGCTGGCGCGGTTCGCCGCGTGCAGGTCGGCGGCGTGGCGCGCCGGATCGAGCCGCTCGAGCGTGACGTGGCGCCCCTCGATCTGCGCCCAGTCCGGCCGCGGCGGCGGGCTCCACCCGGGCACCGGCCTGCCCAGTCTCTCGTCCTCGCCCATCTGCCCCTCCCTCGTCCGGTCGGCCGCATCATACGGTCGCGCCCGCCGCCCGCAAGGGCACGACGCACCCGCCGCCAAAACGCACCGGAATCGCCCCGCGCCGGCCCGGCCCGCGCCCCGATCCTGCCGCATTCCGGCCCGACAGTCGGTGCATCGGTTCTGGTGTGTTTGGGAAGACGGACATGGCGAAAGACATCCTCCGCATGGCATTGAACGAGAGGCTGGTGAAGGGCGCGCACTGGGCGGTGTTCGGCATCGGCCTCCTGTCGCTGACCTTCTCCATCGCCGCGACGGCCGCCTCGGCGTTCTGACAGCGACTGCCGCAAAGGCATCAAGCCGCGCCCCCGGGCGCGGCTTTCTTCGTTTTCCCACCCGCCGCTGCCCCGCCCGCCCGGCCGTCACGCCGGCGGAACGGCTGCTTTCCTTCATTGCGCGTTAACCCATGTTCTTCTATTGTTCGCGTTGAGACTTCGACGAAAGAACCGCAATATGTTGGATATGCAACCCGCCGCCGCGCAATATCTGACCGATTTCCTCAAGGGCGACCGCTTGCCTTTCCAGCGTGAATGAATTCGGTCTGTGCGATGGCGTGGCTTGAAAATATCTACGCCTGCCCGGAGTGCGGCACCGGCTGGTTTGCCGAATGGTCCTGCGCCTGCGACGACACCTGTCCGAACTGCGGAACGTCTGACATATCGCCCTCTGACTCCGTCGACTTGCCGGTGCTGGTCAAGAAACGTCCGAACTGGTTTGCGATCTACTACTCCTCGGCCTATGCCGAATCCTGCCCGCGGTATCAGTTGTTCGCAGCCGTGAAATCACGGAACAGGATCGAGGCCCTTGTGTCCAGCGCCCGACTGGCGAGTCTTGGCGTTGTTAACTGATCTTCTCGCAGCAACGGATACCTATCGCAGCGCAAGCCAGATCGCGCGGATCGTGACCGAGCAGTGGGCCGCGGAGTGCATGTTCTGCCCAAACTGCGGCTGCGCCCGTCTCTCCCGGTTTGCCGCAAACACCCCCCTCGCCGACTTCTTCTGCGCAAGCTGTGGCGAGCACTACGAGCTGAAAAGCAGGAAGTCGCCCTTCGGGCGCACGCTCGCCAATGGGGCCTATGCAAAGAAGCTGGAAAGGCTGAGGTCGGACAGCTCGCCGAACCTGCTGCTTCTGCAATATGATCTCCGCCTTCGACAGGTCGTGAATCTGACGGCTGTCCCGAAACGCTTCTTCACCCACTCGATCATCGAGAAGCGACGGCCGCTGTCGGCTCATGCGCGGCGGGCGGGCTGGATCGGGTCAAACATTCATTTACACCTCGTTCCTAGCATCGGCCGCATCCGCGTGATCGCGAACGGTGTTGTCATGAACAAAGACGAGATACTGCACCGCTGGAAGCGGACCGCGTTCATCGAAGACGCCGCGCCCTCCGCTCGCGGCTGGGTCGTCGATGTCCTTGCCTGTATCGAAAAGATCGACACCGAGGTCTTCGAACTCGGCGACCTCTACCGCTTCGAAGACCACCTGCAATCGCTCTATCCGTCGAACCGGAACGTCCGGCCAAAAATCCGCCAGCAGTTGCAGGTCCTGAGGGAGAACGGTCTTCTGGAGTTCCTCGGCAACGGAAAGTATCGGAAACTCCTGTAGCCAGCCCCCTAACCCTCCGCCACCACCCTCAACCGCAGCTCCCTCAACTGCTCGTTCGTCGGCTCGCTCGGCGCGCCCATCATCAGGTCCTCGGCCCGCTGGTTCATCGGGAACATGATCACCTCGCGGATGTTCGCGGTGTCGGCCAGCAGCATCACGATCCGGTCGATGCCGGCGGCGCAGCCGCCGTGCGGGGGGGCGCCGTACTTGAATGCCTTGACCATGCCGCCGAAGCGCTTCTCGACCTCGTCGCGGCCATAGCCGGCCAGTTCGAAGGCCCGGAACATGATCTCGGGCTTGTGGTTGCGGATCGCGCCCGACACCAGTTCGTAGCCGTTGCAGGCGAGGTCATACTGGAAGCCGAGCACCTTGAGGGGATCGCCGGCAAGCGCCTCCATCCCCCCCTGCGGCATCGAGAAGGGGTTGTGGGAAAAATCGATCCGGCCGTCGTCGCCCTTCTCGTACATCGGGAAGTCGACGATCCAGGCGAAGCGGAAGGTGCCCTCCTCGATCAGCCCCAGCTCCCGCCCGATCTCCATCCGCGCCCGGCCCGCGACCGGCTCGAACTGTTCGGGCTTGCCGGCGACGAAGAAGACGGCATCGCCCTCGCCAAGGCCAAGCTCCGCCCGCAAGGCTTCGGTCGCATCCGCGCCCAGCGCCTTGGCGATCGGGCCGGCGGCTTCGGTGCTGTCGTCCTCGGCCTTCCGCCAGAAGATGTAGCCCATCCCCGGCAGGCCCTGCGACTGCGCGAAGGCGTTCATCCGGTCGGCGAACTTGCGCGACCCGCCGCCGGGCGCGGGGATGGCGCGGACCTGCGTTCCCTCCTGCTCAAGGAGTTTCGCGAAGATCGCGAAGCCCGAGCCGCGGAAGTGATCGCTGACCACCTGCATCCGGATCGGGTTGCGCAAATCCGGCTTGTCGGTGCCGTACCAGAGCGCTGCATCGGCGTAGGAGATCAGCGGCCAGTCGGGATCGACCTTCCGGCCCTCGCCGAACTCCTCGAACACGCCCTGGATCACCGGCTGGACGGCTGCAAAAACATCAGCCTGGGTGACGAAGCTCATCTCCACGTCCAACTGATAGAAGTCGGTGGGCGAGCGGTCGGCGCGCGGGTCCTCGTCGCGGAAGCACGGCGCGATCTGGAAATAGCGATCGAAGCCCGCGACCATGATCAGCTGCTTGAACTGCTGCGGCGCCTGCGGCAGGGCGTAGAACTTGCCCGGATGCAGCCGCGAGGGCACGAGGAAGTCGCGCGCGCCCTCGGGCGAGGAGGCGGTGATGATCGGCGTCTGGAACTCGGTGAATCCGCTCGCCCACATCCGGTCGCGCAAGCTCTTCACCACCTTCGCCCGCAGCATCATGTTGCGGTGCAGGGTCTCGCGGCGCAGGTCGAGGAAGCGGTAGGCGAGCCGCGTCTCCTCGGGATAGTCCTGGTCGCCGAAGACCGGCAGCGGCAGTTCCTCGGCGGGGCCGAGCACCTCGACCGCGGTCGCGTAGACCTCGATCCCGCCGGTCGGAATCTTCGGGTTGACCAGTGCGGCGCCGCGCGCCTTCACCCGCCCGTCGATGCGGATCACGGTCTCGGCCTTCAGCCGCTCGATCGCGGCGAAGGCCGGGCTGTCGCTGTCGGCCACCACCTGGGTCATGCCGTAATGGTCGCGCAGGTCGACGAACAGCACCCCGCCGTGATCGCGCACCCGGTGCACCCAGCCGGAAAGCCGCACGGTCTGGCCGGCATCGGCCGTGTTGAGGTCGGCGCAGGTGTGGCTGCGATAGGCGTGCATGATGATCCCCTTTCGGAAGGGCGAATTCCGGTTCGCGCCGATACACAGCTTTGGGCGTGCGAAGTCAAGGCGGACCGCGGCGGGACCAGGCCGCGGCGGAGGCCGATAATTGTCCGCCGTCCCGCCACATTCCCGCCAGAAATGGGCGCGAGAAGCCATTTCATGGACAGTGCGCGCCCCCTGCCCCAGACCGCCCTGACCCCGGCCCGCGACCGGGCGCTGGCCATTGCCATGCTCGCCTTCTGGGCCGCGGTCACCACATGGCAGCAGTGGGGCCAGTGGGCCGAGGATCTTTCCGCGGTCTATGTCGCGGGCTGGCTCTGGCATACCGGCCAGGCGGCGCTGATCTACGACACACGGCCGGCCTTCTTCGGCGGCGCCGCGGACAGTTGGCTTCCGGCCCTGCGGGCGATCGGCGCCGCCGACCAGACGAGCTTTCCCTATGTCTATCCCCCGCTCTGGGCGGTGCTCACCGCGCCCCTGACCGGACGGCTCTCGCCGCAGGGGTTCTTCGACCTCGTGGCGGCAGTGCAGATTCCGCTGCTCGCCGCCTCGGCCTGGATCGCTGGGCGTATCCTCAAGCCGCGGGCGATGCCCTGGTGCGTCTGGACCGCCATCAGCCTGGTGACGCTCAACCTCTCGGCGCAGTCGTTCCTGGCGATCTGGCACAACCAGCCGACCATCACCGTGGGCTTCCTGACGCTTCTGTCGATCGAACGGCTCGGCGCCGGCCGGCCGGTCGCGGCGGGTGCCGCGCTTGCGCTGGCCGCGGCGATCAAGCTCACGCCCGCGGCCTTCGCCCTGGTCTTCCTTCTCGACCGGCAATGGCGGGCGGCGGCGGCCTTCGTGCTGGCCGGTGCGGCGCTCGGCCTTCTTTCGGTTGCGCTGGCGGGCTGGCCCGCCCACCAGGCCTTTCTGGCAAGCCTCGCCCAGGTGAAGGGCTTCGGCTATCTCATCGCCATCAACACCTCGCTCCTGCCCGCGGCTCTCGCGCTCGGCTCGGTGTCGGGTCTCCTGCCGCCCGTCGACCCGGCCGCGACCCAGCACATCTACACCACCGTGCCGGGCTGGCTTTCGCCCGCGATCTCGCTTGTCGCGCTCGGCCTTGTCGCCGCCTTCGGACGGGCGCTCGCGCCGCTGCCGGGAGGGCTCAGGCGCGGCATCGGGTTTCTGGCGCTGTCCATCGTGGTGGCGCTCATGGGTCCGCTCGGCTGGCTGCATTACTACCTCGTGCCGATGCTGCTCCTGCCCGGCCTTCTCGGGCTCCTGCCCTTCCGCGCGGCGGTCGCGCTGATGGCGCTGGTGGCGGTTCCCTCGCTCGGCTTCGTCTTTTCGGCCATCGGCTCGCTGCCCTGGCCGATCGCCGACTACACCTGGATCATGTGCGCCGCCTGGGCCCTGGTGCTCGCGGGGCTTTTCGCCGCCGCCCGCCGCGCCCGCGCCTGACCGCCACCGCCGCCGCCGGTTCGGGCTTGCGCATGGGGCGGTCTTGTCTATAACCCCCGACAATTTGCCAAACGGGGGCCGGGCCGATGCCGAAGAGAACCGATATCTCGTCGATCATGATCATCGGCGCCGGGCCCATCGTCATCGGACAGGCCTGCGAGTTCGACTACTCCGGCGCCCAGGCCTGCAAGGCGCTCAGGGAAGAAGGCTACCGGGTGATCCTGGTCAACTCCAACCCCGCCACGATCATGACCGACCCGGGCATGGCCGACGCCACCTATATCGAACCGATCACCCCCGAGATCGTCGCCAAGATCATCGAGAAGGAGCGCCCCGACGCGCTTTTGCCGACGATGGGCGGGCAGACCGGGCTGAACACCTCGCTGGCGCTCGCCGACATGGGCGTGTTGGAAAAGTTCAACGTCGAGCTGATCGGCGCCAATCGCCGCGCCATCGAAATGGCAGAAGATCGCAAGCTCTTCCGCGAGGCGATGGACCGGATCGGGCTCGAGAACCCGCGCGCCACGATCGTCTCGGCGCCGAAGCGGGACAATGGCAGATACGACGTCACCGCCGGCGTGGCCGAGGCGATGGCCGCGCTCGACGACATCGGCCTTCCCGCCATCATCCGCCCCGCCTTCACGCTTGGCGGCACCGGCGGCGGCGTCGCCTACAACCGCGACGAGTACGAGGCGATCGTCCGCTCCGGCCTCGACGCCTCGCCGGTCGCGCAGGTGCTGATCGACGAGAGCCTTCTGGGCTGGAAGGAGTTCGAGATGGAGGTGGTGCGCGACCGCGTCGACAACGCCATCATCGTCTGCTCGATCGAGAATATCGATCCGATGGGTGTGCACACCGGCGATTCGATCACCGTGGCGCCTGCCCTGACGCTGACCGACAAGGAATACCAGATCATGCGCAACGGCTCGATCGCCGTCCTGCGGGAGATCGGGGTGGAGACCGGCGGCTCGAACGTCCAGTGGGCGATCAACCCGAAGGACGGCCGCATGGTGGTGATCGAGATGAACCCGCGGGTCTCGCGCTCCTCGGCGCTGGCCTCGAAGGCCACGGGTTTTCCCATCGCCAAGATCGCCGCCAAGCTCGCCGTCGGCTACACGCTGGATGAACTGGACAACGACATCACCCGGGTCACGCCGGCAAGCTTCGAGCCGACCATCGACTATGTCGTCACCAAGATCCCCCGCTTCGCCTTCGAGAAGTTTCCGGGCGCCAAGCCCGAACTCACCACCGCCATGAAGTCGGTGGGCGAGGCGATGGCGATCGGGCGGACCATCCATGAAAGCCTGCAGAAGGCGTTGGCCTCGCTTGAGACCGGCCTCACCGGCTTCGACGAGATCGCCATCCCCGGCGTCGGAGACGCCAATGCTGCACGTTCCGCGCCGGAAAAGGCCGCCATCGTCGCCGCGCTGTCGCGCCAGACGCCCGACCGGCTGCGCCTGATCGCCGAAGCCATGCGCCACGGGATGACCGACGCGGAAATCCAGCACGCCACCGCCTTCGATCCCTGGTTCCTCGCCCGCATCCGCGAGATCGTGGAGGTGGAGGCCGGGGTCCGCGCCACCGGCCTGCCCGCCACCGAGGCCGGCCTCAGGAAACTCAAGATGATGGGCTTCACCGACGCCCGCCTCGCCCGCCTCGCCGGCACCGACGAAACCGCCGTCCGCCGCGCCCGGAGCCGCCTCGGCGTCACCGCCGTCTTCAAGCGCATCGACACCTGCGGGGCGGAGTTCGAGGCGCAGACCCCTTACATGTATTCCACCTACGAGGCGCCCGCGATGGGCGAGGTGGAATGCGAGGCGCGGCCCACCGCCGCGAAAAAGGTGGTCATCCTCGGCGGCGGCCCGAACCGGATCGGCCAGGGGATCGAGTTCGACTACTGCTGCTGCCACGCCTGCTTCGCGCTGACCGCGGCGGGCTACGAGACGATCATGATCAACTGCAACCCCGAGACGGTGTCGACCGACTACGACACCTCCGACCGGCTCTACTTCGAGCCGCTGACCCTGGAACACGTCCTCGAAATCCTCCGGGTGGAACAGTCGAACGGCACGCTCCACGGTGTCATCGTCCAGTTCGGCGGCCAGACGCCGCTGAAGCTCGCCAACGCGCTCGAAGCCGAGGGCATCCCGATCCTCGGCACCACGCCCGACGCCATCGACCTCGCCGAGGACCGCGAGCGCTTCCAGAAGCTCCTGCACGACCTCAAGCTGAAGCAGCCGGTCAACGGCATCGCCTCCTCGGCCGAACAGGCGATCGAGATCGCCGGACGGGTCGGCTTCCCGCTGGTGATCCGCCCCTCCTACGTGCTCGGCGGCCGGGCGATGGAGATCGTCCGCGACATCGACCAGCTCCGCCGCTACATCACCACCGCGGTCGATGTCTCCGGCAAGAACCCGGTGCTCTTGGACAGTTACCTTTCCGGCGCGATCGAGGTCGACGTCGACGCGCTCTGCGACGGCCGGGACGTCCATGTCGCGGGCATCATGGAACATATCGAGGAGGCCGGGGTGCACTCCGGCGATTCTGCCTGCTGCCTGCCGCCGCACTCGCTGTCCCCCGAGACGGTGGAGGAGCTGAAGCGCCAGACCGTGGCGATGGCGCTGGCGCTGAAGGTCGTGGGGCTGATGAACGTCCAGTTCGCGATCAAGGACGGCGAGATCTACGTGCTCGAGGTGAACCCGCGGGCGAGCCGCACCGTCCCCTTCGTCGCCAAGGCCACCGACAGCGCCATCGCCTCCATCGCCGCACGCCTCATGGCGGGCGAGAAGCTGTCGGCCTTCCCGATGCGCGCGCCCTACGCGCAAGGCGTCGGCCCCGACACGCCCTTGCCCTATGCCGACCCGATGACGCTGGCCGACCCGCAGATGCCGTGGTTCTCGGTGAAGGAGGCGGTGATGCCCTTCGCCCGATTCCCCGGCGTCGACACGATCCTCGGGCCGGAAATGCGCTCCACCGGCGAGGTGATGGGCTGGGACCGCAGCTTCGCCCTGGCCTTCCTCAAGGCCGAGCTTGGCGCCGGCATGGTCCTGCCCGAGAAAGGCCGGGTCTTCATCTCGATCAAGGACATGGACAAGACCCCCGACATGGCCGCCGCCGCCCGCGACCTCGCGGCCCTCGGCTTCCTGCTCGTCGCCACCCGCGGCACGGCGGCCTTCCTCGCCGAACACGGCGTGGCGGCCGAGACCGTGAACAAGGTCTACGAGGGCCGGCAGGAAGGGAAGCTCCACATCGTCGACCGGCTGAAGAACGGCGAGATCGCGCTTCTCTTCAACACCACCGAGGGCACCCAGGCGGTGGACGACAGCCGCTCGATCCGCGCCGTGGCGCTGATGGACAAGATCCCCTACTTCACCACCGCCGCCGGCGCCATCGCCGCCGTGCAGGCGATGAAGGCACGCGGCGAGGGGATCGGGGTGAGGACTTTACAAGGCTGAGTTGTGGCGCAATGCTTCCGTCCGATGGAGTAAGCAATGCACCTTTGTTTCATTGATGAGAGCGGTACGCCGGCGAAACTTGGCCAGAAGGAGCCCGGCACCTTCGTCATTGGGGCTGTCGTCATCCCAGAAACTACTTGGCACGTTGTCCGAGAAAAGTTGGTTGGCCTCAAGAGTGCGGGAAGATACCATGGTGAAATAAAGTGGCGCTATTTTGCGCCAAACAATACTGATGCAGAAAACCCAATGCGGACCTGGGGACAGCCCCAGAGAGATGAGTTCCGCACTTCAGTGTTCAAGATAATCACCGACCAGCGCTCCATTAAGCTAATCGCCTGTGTGTGCCACTGCGCGACTGCCTACGATTTGCCGAGTGTGAACAGCCAAGACGACATCTATTTCCGCACTTACAAGCCCGTAACCGAACGCTTCCAATACTTTCTTCAAGACATCTCACGGTCGACTGGAACCAGTCATTCAGGAATAATCGTGGCCGACCATAGAGGGAGCAAAGACGACGCGAAGATGCGGCAGCAGCACGAACGGCTTGTCCGAGAGTCCGGAAAGTATACCTCAACTTATACGAACTTCGTTGAAGGCCTATTCTTCGCTCCGTCACACATGAGTATCGGAATTCAACTTTCTGATATGGTCGCAGGAGCGACTTGGCGCGCATTTGAGCGCGACGACCGGCGCTTCTTTGACCAAATCAAAGGGTCATTTCGCGCCAAACCGACAGGAGAAATCGACGGCTTTGGACTGGTGAAATTCCCCACCATTTGGAACTAAGACGCCGGGCAGAGCCGTAGCCCTGACGTGCAATGTGACGCACTCCCGGCCATCTGAATCTAGTGCATAGCGCAACAGTTTGCAACGCTCTTGGTCCCGCGCCCGCCCAGGCAGCCGCGCCCCGATTGCGACCGACAGCGCAGGCGGCCCCGCCCCGCCCGGTCTTTGCAGACCGGGCGTTCGGCGTTTCAATCGCTCCACTGGAGCGATTGATCGGGCCAAGGCCCGACCACGCCTCTCCCCTCCGGCTTGCGCCTCGGGCCAAACGGATCGCGCGGCCGTCCACTGGACGCCCGCTTTCGCGATCCTTGGGGCGTCTCCCCAGCCGCCCCTCAAGCCAGGCCGCCGCCCGGGCCGCGCCGACCTTCTCGGCCAGAGCCAGCGCGATGTACTGGTTCAGCGACACACGTGCCTTCCCGTCCTTCGTCACTCGCAGCCTCCGGCAAATCCCCCTTAACACCCCCCTCCCCCGCCGCGCGCCGTGTCGGGACGGAAAACCGACGCGAACCCGACGCGGGCGGGACGGGAATCCGACGCCCCTCGGTGCGCCCGTCAGTGGGCCTCGTCCTGAAGGTGCAGCTTCATGTCGATCAGCACCTTCTGGATCGCCAGCGTCTCGGTCAGGAGCCGCTTGGCCTCGTTGATCGAGATCCGGCCATCCTGGATCGACTGGTTGTATTCGGCCATCAGCATGGCGAAGCGCTGGCTCAGCGCCACCACGTCGGAATTGACGCCGCCCTTGCCGGCGTTGCGCCGCGCCTCGTCATGGCTGAGCGTGATCCCCCTGAGGTCGGCGAGCGCGGCGGTGACATGGGGAAAGCGCGCCGCGGCTTCGAGCGCGGCCACGACGTCGATCGGCATGAAGCGGTCGGTATGGTCCTCGTCGGTGGAATAATACCGCCCGAGCGTCGCCTTCGACTTGCCGCAAAGCCTGGCCGCGGCTTCGATGCCGACGTCCTTGACCAGCGCTTCCGTGTGCTTTTTCAGGTAGTTGCCGATCCTGCCCGTCACTCTGAACGCTTTCCCGTGCCCCGCCCCGGGGGAAATCATCGCTGCCATTCCCCTTAATGGCTCGCCACGCGTTTGTCATTCCTTATCCGTCCCCATGTGCAGGGGACGGGTGTGAGTGCCGGCGGCCCGAGGCCGGTCTGCGTTGGGATCGTCGCGCCTCCGGCGGGTGGGAAGGCCGGAGCCGGCCCGTCCGGCAGCAGCGCGGCGAACCTTCCCTGGTGACGAGTGACCCGCCGTCCGCGGCTCAAGGCGCGGCGGGGGTGGTGGCGGCGCCGGAGCGGCGGGCCGGGGGGATCAAAGGGTGGGTCCTCCCGGTGCCGCTTGCGGAAACGGCGGCGCCACGGCTATCAGGACGCATGGCCAAGCTCCATTTCCACTACTCGACGATGAACGCCGGCAAGTCGACGCTGCTCCTGCAGGCCTCGCACAACTACCGCGAACGCGGCATGGCGACCTACCTGCTGACCGCCCGGCTCGACGACCGCGCCGGCGCGGGCCGCATCGCGAGCCGCATCGGCATCGCGGCCGCGGCCGATACCTATGACGCCAGGACCGACATCTTCGCCGCCATCGCCACCCGGCTCGCCGCCGGCCCGGTGGCCTGCGTCTTTCTCGACGAGGCGCAGTTCCTGACCCGCGAGCAGGTCTGGCAGCTCGCCCGCGTCGTCGACGATCTCGGCGTTCCGGTGATGTGCTACGGGCTCCGCGTCGATTTCCGTGGCGAACTGTTCCCCGGCTCGTCCGCGCTCCTCGCGCTCGCCGACGAGATGCGCGAGGTCCGCACCATCTGCCAGTGCGGCCGGAAGGCGACGATGGTCGTCCGCCGCGGCGCCGACGGCCGCGCGCTGCGCGACGGCGCGCAGGTGCAGATCGGCGGCAACGAGACCTACGTCTCGCTCTGCCGGCGCCATTGGCGGGAGGAGATCGGCGATCGCACCGCCCCTGGCGGGCGCTGATCCGGCGGAGGCGCCCGCCGGGCACCGGGCGATGTCTTGCGACCGCCCGGGGTGCCTCCGGCGGGAGTATTTCCCGACAGAAAGGGGTTCACGCTTTCTTGACCTGTTCGCGCGACAACACCGCTGCGGCACAGGCTGGAGAGCCGATGGCCGTGACAGGAAGGGACAGCTCGCGCCGGATGCCGGGGCGGGCTGTTCTTGCTTTCTGTCGGAAAATACTCGCCAGGGGGGACGGGCCAGGGGGTCCGGGGGACGGGGCCTCCCCCGCGGATCGGCGCGCCGGAAGGACGCGCCGAACTCAGTAGAGCCGCCCGCCCAGCGGCACCTCCTGGCCCGGCCCGATCAGCACCACCTCGCCCTCGGCGTCGGGCACGCCGAGGACCAGCACTTCCGACAGCACCTTGCCGATCTGGCGCGGCGGGAAGTTGACCACCGCCAGCACCTGACGGCCCACCAGCCCCTCCGGCGTGTAGTGCCGGGTGACCTGCGCCGAGGACCGCTTTTCGCCGAGTTCAGGCCCGAAGTCGACCCAGAGCTTCAGCGCGGGCTTCCTCGCCTCGGGAAAGGGTTCGGCCCGGGTGATCCGGCCGACGCGGATGTCCACCTTCAGGAAATCGTCGAAGCTGATGGTCATCGCCCCAGCTCCCGGCCCCGTTCCGCCGCGCGATGGACGGCCTCGCGCAAGAGCGCGGGAAAACCGCGGCCTTCGTCCATCAGTACCGCGAGCGCGGCCGCGGTGGTGCCGCCGGGCGAGGTGACGTTGACGCGCAGCTGCGCCGGATCTTCGTCGGCCGCTTCCGCCAGCGCGCCGGCGCCCGCGACCGTCGCCTTGGCCAGCCGCATGGCGAGCGCCGCGGGCAACCCCTCCGCCGCGCCCGCCGCCGCCAGCGTCTCGATCAGGTGGAAGACATAGGCGGGGCCCGAGCCCGAGACCGCGGTCACCGCGTCCATCTGGTGTTCGCCCTCCAGCCGCACCACCTGCCCCACCGCCGACAAGAGCGCCTCGGCCAGCCGCAGATGCGCCTCGGTCGCCTGCGCGTTGCCGACAATCGCGGTGATGCCGCGGCCGATCGCGGCGGGGGTGTTGGGCATCGCGCGGACGATCGGCGTGGCCGGTCCGAGGACGGCTTCGAATTGCGCGATGATGGTGCCGGCGGCGACCGACAGGAACAGGGTCCGTCCGCCGCCGAGGGAAGCGAGCGCGGGCAGCGCCTCGGCCATCATCTGCGGCTTGACCGCGACGAGGACAATGGCGGGGGCATCGGGCAGGGCCTCGTTCAGGTGCAGGCCCCGGGCCTTCAGCCAGTCCGAGGGATGCGGCTCGCGGACCCAGACGCCCGTCGCCGGCAGCCCGCCCTTCAGCCAGCCCGCCAGCATCGCCGAACCCATCTTGCCGCAGCCCAGAAGCACCAGCCCGCGGGCCTTCACATCGTCCATGTCCATTGCCGCCTCCTTGGTCACGGGAGGCGAAGATGGCCGATCCGCGGGGCGAGGGGAACCCCCCGCTCGGCATCCGCCGGTCAGGCGCGGCCGTAGGCCCGCGCCATCGCCACGTCCATCGCCCGTTCGGGGCTCTCGTCGCCCCAGCAGGTGAGCTGGAAGGCGGGGTAGAACCGTTCCGCCGAGGTCACCGCCTCGGTGATGAGGCGGTCGATCTGTTCCGGCCCGGCGATCTGGCCGCCGGCAAGGCAAAGCCCGTAGCGCCAGACCATCAGCCGCTGTTCGCGCCAGAAGGTGAAGGCGCCCGACCAGACCATGTCGTTGGTGCGGTTCAGCGCCTCGTAGAGCGCGGGGATCCGCGCTTCCGGCGGGTCCATCTCGAAGGTGCAGATCAGCCGCAGCGTCTCGTCATAGCCCGACCAGGCCAGCGTGATCGAATAGGTGCGCCACTGTCCCTCGACCGCCATCGCGATCTGATCGTCGGTCACCCTGTCGAAGTCCCACTCATGGTGCTGGGCGAGCGTCTCGACGATGTCGATCGGGTGCAGGTCCTCGCAGTCGAGGTAGCTGTCGGTAACTGCCATGCCCGGCCTCTGTCGTTATTGGCCCCCGTCGGGCTGTTTCCTCAAGGGGCTGGGTGCGTCAACTAGGACCGGCGTCTGCCTGTTGCCGGCCTACCGCATATGGTGTCGGCAGAAGCGATGCCTGTAAAGGGAAATCTCGGCCCCCGCAGCCGCGGGGCGGCAATTCGCTGTAGCGTGACACCGATATCTGCACAGTTTGACACCGATATCTGCAGCAGAGCGATTTCATGCGGACGACACCAGTAGCTCGGCCGCCGCGCTGGCGCTATCCCCGATAGTATAGGTCGTCGCCACCGGCTCGATTCGGAACCGGCGGAAGAGGTCGCGGACCTCCGGGACGTCGTTGATCGACATCAGGAACCGGCCCTTGAGCGTGCCGAGCTGCTCGGCCAGGGCCGCGAAATCGTCCCGGGTGAAGAGCGCCTTGCCGTAGTCGTCCTCGCAGCCCCAGTAGGGCGGGTCGAGGTAGAAGAAGGTGCCCGGCCCGTCGTAGCGGCGGAGGAACTCGCGCCAGTCGAGGCACTCGATCACGACGCCGGCGAGGCGGGTGTGGAGGTCCTCGAGCATCTGCTCCAGCGTCGTCAGGTTGAACCGCGCCGGCCGGTCGCGGCCGACCCCAAAGTTGCGGCCCGTGACCTTGCCGCCGAAGGCGGTGCGCTGGAGGTAGAGGAAGCGCCCCGCCCTTTCCAGATCGGTGAGCGTGTCGGGGTCGGTCGCCACCAGGCGCTCGAACTCCGCCCGGGTGGTGAGCTGGAAGCGCAGCGTCTCGATGAACTGCGGGTAATGGCGCTGGAGGATGCGGAAGAGGGTGGCGACGTCGCGGGCCCGGTCGTTGATCACCTCGGCGCGCGGACATCGTGTCCGCCGAAGGAAGATGCCGCCCATGCCGACGAACGGCTCGGCATAGGTCTCGTGCCGGTCGGCGTCGATGATCGCGCAGATGCGCCGCGCGAGGTTGCGCTTGCCGCCGATCCAGGGCGCCACCGGGCGGACCGGATCAACGGGCGTTAAACATGGTGTTGAAGAGGGGCTTTTGCCGGTCATGCGAATCGTGCCTAAGTGCGCGTCCCTGGGCTCAGGGGGGAGCGGCCACAAGCGTCAGCTGGTCGGCGGGGGTCTCTACCGGTTCCCCGTGTCGGAGGGCGCTCCAACGCCCTCCGGCCTCCCGACTGGCGGGAGGCCGAGCGATCCTCACGGGACGGTAAAGCTGCCGGTCGGGTGGGCCCCTTGCAGCGCGGTCGGGATGGCGCGGACGGGAACGCCGTCGATGCCGAGGAGCCCGAAATCCACCAGCGGGTAGTTGCGTTCGAGGTCGGCGAGGTTGTCACTCGGGTGGACGAGACCGCCGGTGGCGCCGCCCATGCCGAAGGTCATGCCGGTGGAGCCGGGGGTGAACGCCCCGTTCGGGATCGTCGGCCCGCTCGTCGGCAGGGTGCCGCCGCGGGGGTAGACATAGACCTTGCCGTCGGGCTTCAGGAGCGCCTGATGGACCGGGGCGCCCGAGTATTCGAAGCCCATCACGTCGGTATGATGGTCGGTCGCCGAGGTGTCGGAGATCGAGGCTTCGGCGTGTTTCGTCCGGCTGGTGATGATCGGCCCCGCACTCGACCCGACGCGAAGGACCGAGGCATCGGTCATCAGCGTGACCTGGTCGAACTCCGGCACCGGGATCGGCAACAGGTTGGCGGCCTGGAGGATGGCGTAGGCGCTCATCCGGGCGAAGGTGTTCTGGCCCCTGTCTTCGTAGCGGTTCGGGTGCGCCTCGTCCATGTGGGAGGCGCCTGCTGGATCATGGCTCCCCGCCGTGGCCGGGAAGCCGGTGTGGTAGCCGTTCGGCGCGAACGGGCGCATCGTGAAGTAGGGCTGCATCGCCGGCAGGGCCTGCATGATCCGCACGCTCGTTGACGACCGGCGCTTGTCGCGCAGGTTGCTGGGGATGCCGGTGTTGATGTTCGCGCCCTCAGACCATGCAATCGGGGTGGAGTTCGGCGAGATCGCGAACTGGTGCGCGTCGGGCAGGATCGCCCTGGTGTAGGTCCAGTCGTAAAGCTGCGCGAGGGTGCGCTGGAAAGTCACCTGCGACCCGCCGCCGACACCATAGGTCACTGTCACCGGGGTCGTGACCGCGCTGCCGTCGGTGTTGCGGCCGAGGAAGGCCGCGGCCCAGACCTTGCCATAGTCGTCCTTGTAGGTCGACGGCGCCGCATACCAGGAGGCATAGACCGCGCCGACGCGCGAGAGGCCGTTGCCGGTGGCGTGGAGGTGCAGCGCCTCGTCGTTCGACCAGCCTCGGTTGGCGGTGATGTCGTTCAGCACGTCCGGCCAGTCGGTGCCGGAGACGGTGTGGTGGACGAAGGTCACGAAATCGTCGCCGACCACCGAGAGGACCGCATTGGTGATCGCCGCCAGTGCCGAGGTGTAGGGCGTCGCATTGGTAGAGACGCGGGTGCGGATGCCGGCCGCGCCGGAGCCGAGCGAGCGGTCCTGCCAGAGGTGGGTGATCCGGCCGTCGGCATATTCCGGCAGCGCCGCCACGTCGATGGCATTGGTCAGCGACGCGGCGGTGATCAGGCTGCCGGTGTCAAGCCCGACGTTGCCGCCCCACTCGAAGGCGAGGCTGTTGTCGGTCTTCAGGTAGGGGTTGGCCCCGGAGGCGCGGCGGCCGATCCAGTTGTTTCGGATCGTCGGCGTGACGATGTTGGTGCCGGAGCCGTTAGAGGTGCGGATTGCCGCCCCGAAGGAGCCGAGCGTGAACGGCATGTAGTTCCACTCGACATGGACCTTGTCGAACAGACGGTCGTTGTTGTTCGCGTCGCGCGCGAGGTAGATCGAGGAGTTGATGCCGCGGTTCCGCGGGGTCTCGATCTGCTCGATGTAGTTGAAGCGGATGATGGCGCCGTTCTTGGCGGCGGGGAACTGCATTGTGTCGCTGTGCGGATCGGTCCAGGCCCAGTTGGCGTTGCCGCTCGTCAGGCCGGCAGGGGGCGCGACGCCGAGAGACGACGCGACTTTGAGGATGTAGGTCTCGCCGCCGTTGTCGGCGCATTCGCCGAGGACATAGGTGCGACCCGGATCGTAGGCGGCGCGGTCGTTGCCATAGGCCACCGCCGGGCCGAAGTAGTTCCACTCGACGACCTGGGGCTCGGACTGGCAGCCGGTGATCTTGATCGCGTCCGACGGCAGGTTGGTGAACCGGCAGCGGCGGACGGTGACGATGTTGCCGGTCTGGATGTTCGCCCCCGATCCGGTGATCTCGGCCCGGAACGCCTTCGGAGCACCCAGCGCGTTGCCGCCGTAGGCATCGTTCGGAAAGCCGTCCCAGCCGGTCACGTCGCAGTATTCGACCTGCCGGACCGTGCCGCCGACGTTGGCGAACAGATAGGTATCGATGTTCGCCAGCCCGGTGCGCTCGCCGAACACGCAGTCGCTCGCCAGCTCGACGTAGCCGCCCGCGCCGACCGAGGCCTTGAAGCCGGTGAAATCCCAGTTGTTCAGCAGCAGGATCGTTCCGGTGATGGTGATGTCTGTTCCCGCGCGGGACATGCCCGCCGGCAGCGCATCGACGCCCGGAACCTTCAGCGCGGCCGTGCTGCGCCGCCCGCTGGCCCAGCGGCTCTTGAGCGCCATCACCGCGTGCTTGATCGACAGCGTCTCGGGTGTCGGCGGGGTGCCGGCCGTGCCCGGCGTCTGCCATTGCGCGTGTTCCGACTGGCCCCAGATCGCGACGACGTGGCCGATGGTGATGGAGTAGCCGGTGATCGCCGTCGTCGCCGGCGCGGCCTTGAGCCGGACCTGCAAGAGGCAGGGCGAGGAGCGCTTGCGCGAGGAGAGATGGCCGACCAGCTGGTTCGCGGCGCCGTTCGCGGTGCCGACGTCGGTCCAGGCCGAGGCCGCACCGCCATCGGTCGGCACCAGCCGCGCCTGGATGACCTCGCCCGCCGAGGCGGTGATCCTGACCGGGATGTCGGCGTTGTTCTCGCCGCGCCAGGCGCCGCTGTCGAAGGCGAAGCGGTCGCGCGGCCATTCGGTGACGGAGATCGAGCCCCCGGCCGCCGGCGCATTGACCGTGCGGCTGAAACTCTGGGTCGCGCTTGGCCCGAAGGCGTTGGAGGCGACGACGGTGACCGAGGCAGAGGCAAGAACCGAGGTGTCCGAGATCGTCAGCGTCGAGCCCGCGAGCGAGACGCCCGTCACCGGGGCCTGGAGCGCGAAGGTGAGCGCGGTGCCGGTGAAATACGTGGCCAGCGCCACCGTCGCCGGGCCGCCGCCCTGGGTGATGACCTGGTCGGGGATCGTTCCGGCGGCGCCCGGCGCGATCCCGGCCGGCTTCGGCACGCGCCGGGAGGCGCCCTTGCTCGCCCCGATGATGATCTGCCCGGCGGTGGGATGCTGATAAACTTTTGTCATGGCGCCACGTTGATTTCCATCACGGAGGCCGACATGCGGGCGGCCACGTCGAAGGTCCAGTCTGGGGTGATGCTGCCGATGATCGGCATCAGCTTCTGGCCGAAGCCGAGCCCGAGGTTCGAGATCGTGTCGGCGCCGGTGGTGTCGTGCGCCATGCCATCGAGCGTGGTGGAGGTGGCCGAGGTGATCGTGCCGGCCTTGGTGCAGGCATCGGCGAGGATCACGTTGCCGGCACGCCCCGTGGTCAGCGAAGCGCCCGTGAGCGTCGCGGCGTCGGCGTTGAGCTTCGACGGCGCATCCGAGCCGCCCAAGGGTGTGGTCGCGTCAAATCCGGTGATCCGCCGCGCCACCAGCGCGCAGGCCCGCGCGGCGACGCCCACGTCCGCCGCGAGCGCCAGCGTGCCGGTCGAAGGCGCGATGATCCAGAACCCGGCCGACCCCGGATACACGGCGGCGCTTGTCGTTGCCGATGCGTTCTTCCGCGTCATCGCGCTGCCGCCGAGCGAGAGCGTGAAGTTGGTGGGGTTGATGATCGTCGCATTGCCCTCGGCGTGCATCGAGATGACGATCAGCTCGCCCGCCACCACCGCATAATCCCAGACGCCGGCGCCGCCGTAGGTCTGCTGGCTGGCCGTGTCCTTGAAGACGGTCCGGGTGTCGTATCCCGCCAGCGCGGGCGGCGGCGCACCGGTCAGGACATAGGGCGTCGGAAAGAGCAGCATTACTGCATCGCCTTCACGTTGAGGTGCGAGGTCGAGCTGGTCCGGGTGATCGAACACTGGAACTTGTGCCCGCTCGTCGTGGTGAAGGCGTCGCCGGAGACCCTGGTGAAGCCCGGGGTCGTGATCGCGCCAGCCGTCGCGCCGTTGACGATCTCGATCAGGAAGCTGCCGGGGTTCGCGGGCGGCGCCAGCGTGTGCGCGCCGTCGTTGGTGTAGTGCTGGACGTTTCCGTCCACCGAGGTCGGCGTGTAGGTGCCGGTCGAGACGGTGCCGCCGTCGAAGGAGGTATAGGTGGCCTTCGGGTTGACCAGCCGGCCGCTGGCATCGAGCGTGACGAGCTTGAGTGCCGCGATGATCTGGGTCCAGGTGGAGACCACCGGGGCATCGCCGGCCTCGTTGTTGAACAGGAAAACCGCGTCCGCGAGGACCGGCGTCGCCTTTGCCGAGATCGCCCCGCCATCGGTGTCGTCGATGACCTTGCGCCAGTCACCGACAGTGGAGGCAGCGGTCGAGAAGTAGAGATCGAAGGTGCTGGTGTCGATGTAGAGCAGCCCGGCCGAGGCAGGGGCGGAGATGGGGGCGCCTGAACCCGTGGTCACGACCGAGGCTCCGCCCGCCGGTGCCGCCCATGTCCCGTCCGCTCGCAGATAGTTCGTGGTGCCGCCGCCCGAAGCCGGCACGAGCCCCTTGAGCGCTGTGGTGAAGACGTTCAGTGCCGCCGTCAGGTTCGCGGCCGAGATCACCCCGGTCAGACCCGCGACGGAGGTGATCGGCATGGTGATGTCGATGTGGATCCAGTTGGCGGCGTAGGTCGTGGTCGAGGCGTTGTTGGCAAGCGCCATGACCATGTCGCCGACGGTGAAGGTGATCCCGTTCACAGTTCCGCCCGCCGAGCAGCGCCAGAGTTCACCGGCGAGTGCGGCGCCGCCGCCGGGGAAGGAGCCGGAACCCGGGTTCCAGTCGCCCTTGAAGTGGCTGTGGTTCGCCGCCGCCTTGCCCGCGAGCGCGGCCGTCATCGTCGTGGCGAAGCTGGCATCGTTTCCGAGCGCCGCCGCCAGCTCGTTCAGCGTGTCGAGCGCGGCCGGGGAACTGGCGACGAGCGCGGCGATGGCGGCCTGGACGAAAGCGGCCGTGGCGATCTGCGTGGTGTTGGTTCCCGGCGCGGCGGTGGGCGCCGTGGGGGCGCCTGTCAGCGGCGGAGAGGCGAGCGGCGCGAGGGCCGCAAGCGCCGCGGGGTCGATGGTCCACACAGACCCTCCACCAGACACCGTGATGTCGCCCTTGTCGCCGTCGCCGATCCCGCCGCCGCCGGTTGCGTCATCGCCCCAGACGACATCGTAATCGGTGCCGGACCCCTTCTTCAGCACCTGCCCGATGGTGCCGCCGGGCGGCACCTCGACCACCTTCCAGCGGGTGTTGGCGAGATAGGCGTCGAGCCCCGCCGCCATCGCCGCCCCCGTCGGGTTCACCTCGGCCCCGGCCGCGATCCCGGCAAGCTTCGCCTGCTCGGCATCCGTGAAGGCGTTGGTATCGGCCTCGGCCTCGTAGGCAGCCTTGATCTCGGCGCCGGTCATGTCGGCGGTCGCGCCGTCCTCGATCGCGCCGAGCCTCGCCAGGTCGGCGGCGATGTCCGCGGGAAAGACCGCGCTGTCGGCCAGATCGCCGATCACGCCCCGCATCACCGCCTCGGTAATGTTGCCGGTGGTGTTGTCGGCCAGCGCCAGCGCCATGTCGGCCTGCAGCGTCGCTCTCGGTTTGATCATCGTGGTCGTCCCTCGATCAGATGCGGTTGAAGCCGGCGCCGAAGCCGCGGCTGAAGCCGCCGGTCCCGTCCGGCGCGACCTCGGCCACGGCGGCAGCGGTCGCATGCGGCAGCACGCCGTTGGCGGCGTGCCAGACGGCGATCAGGGCACCGGGCGAGAGCGCCACGATCCGCCGGCCGGTCACCTGCGCGCGGACGTCGACGCCGGCAAGCGTCAGGGCGCCGAGCGAGACCGCCGGGATCGGCGCGCCCTCGGCCAGGGGCGGGATCAGCGTGAAGGCGGTGCCGACGGGCCCCGCGGCCGGGGCGATGGCGGGTGGCTGGACGATGACCGGCACCGCCCCGTCGATCTCGGCCATGTCGGAGCGCAGGTGGCCGATGCGGCCAAGCGCCGCCGCCGCGCGCCTCAATCCACGTCCTGCCGGTGCCCGCGCCATCAGCCCCTCGCCCGCTTGCCGTCGAATTTCGTGATGAGCCCGCCGCCGCCCAGCTCGTGGGTGACGCGGGCGATGTGCCACTCGCCCTCCAGCTCGCTCCGCAGCCCCGAGAGGCTGACGCTGCCGCCGGCGAAGAGGCCGGGCTCGAACCCCGCGAGATCGACGCTGATCGAGAGCGAGGCACGCCCGGCGCGCGACAGTTCGCCGTCGCAGGCGCGCGTCGCCTCCTCGGCCGAGGCGTAGAGGTGGCGGAGCCGCTGGACGGGCTTGCCCTGGCCGCGGGTGACCTTGCGGCGCTGCCCGGCGGGCGTGTCGGACCATTCGGCCTCGACCTGGCGGTATTCGGCGCGGCCGTCGACCTTCCAGGTCCAGGAGGCGATGCGGCCGGCGTCGATCGCCACCGGCGTGACCGCGTCGCCGGCGGCAGTCTTGCCCTCGCCGCGCCGCTGCACCACCAGCGCGCCGCCCGCGGGCTTGGCGGTGGCATCGAGCGTTGCCGCGATCCGGGTCAGGAAGTGCAGGTCGCTCTCGACCGTCTGGGCGATATAGGGCCAGTGGGCACTGCCGACGCTCTGGCCGACGACCGGCTTCAGCTTCGCCTCGGCGGCGATCTTCGCGACGATGTCCTTCAGGGTCTTGTCTTCCCAGGCGCGGGTCTTCGGGGCGCGGATGTCGCCCTTCATGTCGGCGGCGGTCGCGGTGATCCGCATCCTTTGCGCGGGGCCCGCGCCGGCCACGCCGTCCACGGCATAGCGGCCCATGTAGGACAGCGCCGAGCCGCCGAAGGGCTGCCGGAACCCGAGCGAGACGTCGAGGAGCGTATCCATGTCCGGGAAGGCGACGCGGCCGTCGCGGTCGTCGACCTCGATCTCGATCCGGTCGGCCTTGCCGCCGTCCTCGTCGGTCACGGTGAGGCCGAGGAGCCGGTCGCGGAAATTGCCGCTCACGTCCTCGCCGCCGGCGACGATGCGGAAGTCCGGGGTCATGTCCGCCCCCAGAGCCGGATGTCGCCGCGGGCGGCCGGGGTCGAGACCGCCGGCAGCGCGATCAGCACGCCGGCGGCATAGACCGGCCCGAGGTCGGCGAGGTGCGGGTTGGCGTCGAGCACGGCGGCGACATGAGCCTCGGCGCCAAGCTCAGCCTTGCAGACCGCGTCCAGCATGTCGCCCTCGCGGGTGCGGTAGAGGCTCATGCCGCATCCTCCCCGTAGGCCCTGAGCGTCAGCGCGAACTCGATCTTCCGCGGCGCGCCGTCGGCCAGAAACACGCTCTTGGTTTCCTCCACGCCGGCGATCACCCAGCGCTCCCAGATCCAGCCAAGCCCGTCGACCAGCATCATCGGCTGGCCAAGCCGGGCCGAAAGACGCATCAGCTCGACCTGCCTGAGGCCCCCCTTGAAATGGGGGTAAATGACCCCTTCAAGGGTGATTTCGTCGGCGTCGGGGCCGAGGAACTGCAGCGCCGGCGCGCGGCCGATCCGGTCGAGCTTTTCCCAGCGGAACTCGGCCGAGCGGCGGAAGGTCTGGTAGGCGGCGCGGTTGACGCCGAAGCGGAAGAGCCCGAGCGCCATCATCACCAGGCTAAGCTGCATAGGCGCCCCCGTCGTGCAGGTCCGGGCCATCGTCGCCGATGAGCCGGCCGATCTCGCGGCGGACCGCCCGGGCGATCTCGGCGGCCGACTGCCCGGGGGCGGCGTTGATCACGATGTCGCCGATGCGGATCGACCGGCCGCCGCCGCCGGCGCGGAGCGCCCTCAGGTCGCGGGTCGAGATCACCGCGCCGTCGGTCCGGGGCGAAAAGAACTCCTGCCCCTCCTCCATCCAGCGGTAGATCATGCCGGCCCGCACCGGGCCGCCGAGCGCCCGCTGGCCGTCGAGGTAGTTTCCGATCTCGCCCTGGTCAGCGGGAGACTGCGGGAGCGTTCCCCGGAGGTTTTTCCCCCGCTCCACCAGGCTGTCCCATTTCGACGGGTCCGGCGGCGCGAAGGCGTCTAGGATCGTCTCCTTGAGCGAGGTGAACCACCGCTTCAGGGTGTCGATGACGCCGCGGAAATACTCCACGATCTCGTCCCAGTAGTAGTAGATGCCGGCACCCAGGGCCGCGAGCGCGACAAGGGCGGCGACATAGGGGTTGGCCAGCGTCCACACCCAGATGATCTTCAGCGCCCCGCCCACGGCCTGAAGGATGCCGGGCAGCGCCGCGAGCGCGGCCGACCCGGCCGCCCAGATGATGCCGACGAGCCCCGGCAGTGCCATCGCCGCCCCGAGCGCGATCTTGCCGAAGGCCCACGCGATCCCGGTCAGGGTATTGGCGAAGAGCAGCGCCACGATCGCGGCCGCCAGTTCTGCCCAGCCGCCGAGCGCGTCCTTCGCCTTGATGATCCAGGGCGATATTTCGCGCCAGGCATCGGCCACACCCGTGCCGATCTCCCAGATCGCCTCGAGCGCGGTGCGGATCGCCCTTCCGACGGCGTCGGCCCACTGCTGCAGCCGGCCGTCGCGCGCCATCTGGTCGAGAAGCTCGAGCAGGCTCTTCAGCCTTGACTTGAGGAAGACGAAGAGACCAGAACCCATGACCATGCGCTGAAACTTCGACCAGTAGTCCCAGAGGTTCGAGACCATCCCGTCCCAGTCCCCCGCCATCCGTTCGGAGGCGCCGGCGTTGGCCTCGCCGAGCGCCTCGACGAGAAGGCCGATCTCCTCGCGGCCGAGCTGGCCCTTGGCGGCCATCGCCTGCACTTCTTCCGTGTGCTTGCGGAGCTTGCCCGCCAGCAGGTCCCAGACCGGCACGCCGCGCTCGAGCATCTGCATCGCCTCCTCGCCCTGGAGCTTGCCCTTCGACCAGGCCTGGCCGAGCGCGAGCACCAGCCCGTCGAGCTGCTCGGCGCCGCCCCCCGTGGCCGCCATCGTGTCGACGAGCGCCTGCATCGAGCCGTTGGTCGGATCGATCCCGAAGGCCTTCAGCCTGGCGTAGGCCGCGACGGTCTCCTCCATCTGCAAGGGCGTCCGCGTGGCGAAGCCCTCGATCCAGTCCATCGCCCGCTTCGCCCCCGCGGCCGAGCCCTCGAGCGTGGTGAGCTGCGTCTCGAAGCGCTCGAACTGGGCGGCGGGCCCGACGAACTTGGCGGCGAGCCCGACCATGCCGGCACCGTAGGCGGCGATCAGGCCGGTGCCGGCGGTGGCGGTGCGGCCGAGGTCGCCGAGGCCTGAGCGCATCAGCTTCGACCCCGCCGCGACGCGGGCGGCGTTGCGGCTGAACCCGTCGCCGGAAAGCCGGTCGATCTGGCGCAGCGCCGCGCGCGCCGGCGCGGTGGCCTTGTCCACCAGCCGCAGGATCAGCGAGATGTTGAGATCGCTCATCTTCGTCCCTCGTCGCCGCCGCCGGCCCGTGCCCGTGCCCGCGCCCACCAGCCCGCCAGTTCCTCGGGCGCCATCGGGTCCATGTCCGCCGGCGCCCAGTGGAAGACGGTGGCGATGTCCGCCATCGCCTCCTCGATCTCGTCGGGCAGCTCTACCGGCCGGGCAGCTCCGCCGCCGCCAGCTGCTCCGCGGTCATAAAAAAACCGACCACCGTGCCGGCGATCGACAGGAAATCCGCCGGGTCGAGCGCCGCCACCTCGTCGGGCAGGAGCGCCGGCGTGGTGATCCGCGGCAGGAGGCGGATCATGGCGTTGACGTCCATCTGCAAGACGTCGGTCAGCTTCATGCCGCGCAGCGCGCCGACGTCTGGCTTGCGCAACCCGACGCTGGTGATCATGGGCCCGCCCTTGCGGTCGAGCGGGGCGGAGAGGGTGACGGTGGTGTCGCTCATCGGTCAGGCCCTCCTCAGATGCCCATCGCCCGGCGGATGTCCTTCAGCTGGTCGACGCCGCCAACCACCCGCTTGGCGTTGACGAGGTCGATCTCCATGATCTCCTCGCCGTTGATCTCCAGCCGGTAGTAGCGCACGTCCATCGCCAGCTTCAGCGACGACCCCGCGCCCTGGCCGGGCTTCAGGTCGCCGGTCTCGGTCGTGGTGATCAGCCCGCCGATCGTGGCGATGATCGTGTCGGCGTTGGCGGTGTCCTCGCCGAGCTGGGCCGGGCGCAGCACGAAGCGCTCCTGCCGGCCGAGTGCCTTGAAGAGCACCGGGTCCCATTCGGCGAAGGTGATCTCGGCCGTCATCCCCTCCATCCCCATGTCGAGGCCGACCGGCCCGTCCATCCCGGCGCCGCGGTGGCCCTCGGTCTGGATCTTCGGCTGCGGAAGCTTGGCCTCGGTGGCGCGGCCGAAATAGCTCCGGCCGTCGACGAAGGCGTTGAAGTTGCGGATCGTGCGCGGAAGCGACATGGGCTGGTCTCCTTAGCTGACGGCCACGATCTCGCCGACGAGCTCTTCGTAGTACTCGCCGTTGCGATGGGCCCTGAAGGTGAGGTGCTCGAGCGGCGCGGGCGGCTCGATGTCGAAGTCGAGGTAAAGTTCGCCATTGGCGAGCGTCACTTGCGTGTTGAGCTCGGGGTCGAGCCAGACGCTGCCGCCGAGCAGCGCGCCGCGCGCCACCAGCGTGTTGAGATAGGCCTGGACGCTGTCGCGGATGTCGAGGATCAGCTGCTGGCTGAACGGCCGGTCCATCGCCCAGAGATGCGCCGCCTCCATGCTCTCGTAGATCATGTCGGCGGTGCGGCGGACCGGCAGGAAGGTCCAGAGCTGGTCGGCCGCGAGGCTGCGGTTGCCCCAGAGCCGGAAGCCGTTCTGCTGCACGATCGTCGCCACCCGCGCCTCGTTGAGCCGGTTGGCCTCGGTCTCGGCCGAGGAGAGCTTGAAGCTGATCGGCCGCGCGGTGCCGCTGATCCCCTGGACGATCGTGTTCGACGGCGAGAACCAGAAGCCGAACTCCTGGTCGCGCATCGAGATCATGCCGGCGACATAGGCCGAGGCGGGGCGCGTCACGTAGGTCGCCGAGACCGTGTCGAAGACCCGGACGCCCGGGTCGACGATGTAGAGCCGGTCCGACCCGTGCTTGCCGGCGTCGGCGATCGCATCGGCCTCGGTGGTGTTGGGCCCGTCGGCGATCACCACGGCCCGCAGGCGGCCGGCGATCGAGACCAGGTTGACGGTCACCGGCCCGGCGGGATCGGCCGCCGGCGTCGAGGTGAAGCCCGGCGCGCAGAGGATGCGCGGCGTCTGGCCGGTGACGCTGCCCGCGGTCAGGAGCGCCCAGACCCCGGTCTGCGCCGTCTCGTCGCCGGCGACCGCAGCCAGCGTCGCCGCCGCATCCGCCCCCTCGGCCACCCGGATCACCACGGCGACATTGACGCCCTGGGCGTAGACCGCCTCGTAGGCGTCCTTGAGCGTGCCGGTCGCGCCGAGGAGTGCGGCCTGGCGCGGCCCGGTGACCAGGACCGGCGTGTCGGGCGGGAAGACCAGGGCGTCGGCCAGCGGCGCGGTGCCGACGATGCCGATGATCGAGGACTTGACGGTGAGGATCGGGCGGATGCCGTCGTTGATCTGGACGACCTCGGTCCCGTGCAGGAACTGTGCAGGCATGGGTGGCTCCTTTCAGGCGGGCCAGTAGCGGTTGTCGGTGTAGTCGGCGGGGATCGGCGCCGTGCCCTTGAGGGCGCGGGCCGCCCTGACGAAGTCGCCCTCGCGGATGGCCATTGCCTGGGCGAAGGCGAACATCGCCTGGGCATCGAGCGGCACGGCCGCGTTGTCGGCGCTGAACCAGACGAAGTCGTCGGCGCCGCCGTGCCAGCGGTAGTCGCCCGGTTGTGCGCCGGCCGCGAGCGCGGCGGCTGCGAGCGATCCGGCCCCGGCGATCCGGATCAGCGACAACTGGTCGGCCTGGAACGCATGCGCCCGGAACGTGGCGGTGCCGCGCAGGCGGCGGGCGCATTCCCGGTCCACGTCGGCGCCGGTGACCGTGGTGTCGGGCCGCCAGGGCGCGAGCGGGACCGCGTCGGCCAGGATACGCGCATGGATCTGGCGGCCGTGGGCTTCCGGATCGGTCGGCGACGCCACGAACGGGATCCAGCCGAACACGGGGTGCTCGATCTCGCATTCGATCGCGGCGCCGGCGGTCGCGCGGGGGTTGCGGTAGTTCACGGCTGAAAGCATCATGAAATCCTCAGGAAGAGACCGGACGAATAGAGCCCCGCACCACCGGCCACGGCGCACATCGCCCGCCAGGTCCCGGGCAGGGCCGCGCCCGCGACCGAGATCGTGTTGTCGCTGTCGGGGTTGTTCTGCTGGAAGCCGACGATCCTCAGGGCACTTCCGGCGAGCACCTGGCCCGCCGCGATCGCTCCGGTGGCGGTCCGGATGGCGATCGCGTAGCTGCCGACGGTGGCATAGCCGGCCGAGGCGATGACGCCGGCAGCCTGCGCGCCGATTGCGTCGGCAACGCGCAGGGGTGTCATCGCGGTCGCGTTGTCGGTGCCCGCCTGGGCCTGCACTGCCGTCGCGACCGGCACGGCAATCGTGCGGTTGGCCGTCAGGTCGCCGCCGCCGGTCGCCAGCCCCGAGGTCGAGATCGTCCGCGACGCCAGCGCGCGGGTGTTGGCGTTGTCCTGGACCGTCTTGAGGATCGCCGCCGTCGGCGCCTCGGTCTGGGAGGTCGATGACGCGCTGTGGACGAGGCGGACGATGCCGGCGTCCGTCGTCGATGCTGTCGGCAGGAGCGAGAGCAGGCGTGCGGCGACATACTGGGCCACCCGCAGCGGCGTCATGGCGGTGGCGTTGTCCGTCCCCGCCTCCGCCACCGCCTGCGAGGCGGCGGGCACGGTGATCGTGCGGTTGGCGGACAGGTCGCCGCCGCCGGTCGCGAGGCCACCGCCGCTGACCGTCGTCGACTTGAGCGCGCGGCTGTTGGCGTTGTCGTTCGCGGTCTTGACCGCGTTCGCCGTCGCCGCCTGGTCGGTCGCGGTCGAGGTCACCGTGTCGTTCAGCCTGACGATGCCGGCGACGGCCGTGGTCGCCGCCCCGATCATCGCCTGGAGCGCGGCAAGCTGGTCCTTCAGCCAGCGGGTCCGGTTGCCGAGCTGCCAGGCGGCGATGTTGGACGCCCCCGCCTTGGTGGCGATGTTCGGCGGGCCGCCGACGACCGGGTCGGTCGTCTCCAGCTGATAGATGCCGGCTTCCCAGGCGGAGGTTTCGGGCAGATCGGTCATCAGGCAACTCCGTGGCTGAAGACGCCGTCGTAGGCGATCGCGGCGTCATAGAGGTTCTGGGCTTGCGGATAGGTCATCGCCTTCAGGTGGCAGCGCGCCGGCGCCACCTTCCCCAGGAGCCTCCGCACCTCGGCGGCCTGGGCGATGGAAATCGGCCGGTCGATCTCGATGCGGTATTCGGCCCAGTGATCGGAGGGCGCATGGGTGCGCGATCCGTCGGCGTTGAAAGCTCCGTCATGGCGGCTCGCGGTCCAGCGCTCGAAGAGGCGGCCGTCGGCGATGCCCGCCGTCTCCATCCCGGCGAGGATCGCCGCGACCGTGCCCTTGCGGCGGTGAATGCCGATCGAGGCCGCGATCGCGGCCCGCTTCTCCGCCTCCGTCCATTCGGCGTTCCAGCCATCGACCGACAGCGCCCAGGCGAGCCAGGGCAGCATGGCGGGCGGACAGGTGGCGGGGTTCCAGAGGTCGCCGACCGGCACCGCGACGGAGCCGGCCCGCTCCGTGGCGATCTCGAGCGCGGTCTCGACCGGGGTGGAGGTGGGTGGCAGGAGGCTCATGCCAGCACCACGGTCAGGCCGGTACAGACCGCCGCCTCGGTCGCCGCCACGACGATCTCGGCCGCCGGCGACGTCAGCGTCACCCGGGCGACACCGGGCTGGTGAAGGGCGGCGTAAAGGCCCGACAGGGTGACGTCACGGCCGAGCGCATGGGCGGCGTCGACATGGGCGGTGACCGCCGCCAGCGCGGCGGCGAGGACGAGCGCGGGGTCCGGCCCGTCGAAGACCTCGATCGCGGCATCGACCGCGTAGGTCAGGATCGTCGCCGCCTGGACGTTGACGAGGTCGCAGAGCGGCCGCACGTCCTGGGCGTTGAGCGCGGCGGCGACGGCGGCAAGGACCGGCGCCGTCGGCGTGCCGTTCCCCTCGCGCGACAGGATCGTCACCCTGACCTCGCCGGGGACCGGGCTGTCGACGAAGACGTCCTTGACCATCACCTCGGCCGAGAGCGCGTGGAACATGTAGGCGCCGACCGGCCCGGCGGTCGAGAAGCCCTCGAGCGCCAGCTGGGCACGCGCCCGGAACACCGCGTCGCTTTCGAGCGTCGGCGGCACCGGCGGCGCGGCCGCGGGATCGCCCGGGTCGCGGACGAACCGCGTCACCCCGAAGAGGGCGGCGAGATTGTCGAGATCGGCGCCGGTCGCCGTCGCCAGCATCACCGCGCGGGCCGCGTCGTTGACCCGGGCGCGGATCAGGAGCTCCCGGTAGGCGCAGACCTCCAGCAGCTTGACCATAGGCTCGCTTTCAAGCGCGAGCGCCGGCTCCAGTTCCGGCGCCCGGCCGATGAGATCGGCCTTCATCGCCGCGAGGATCGTCTCGTAGTCGAGCGGCTCGACGACGGCGGGCGCCGGCAGGCGGGAGAGGTCGATCGCGTGGAACCCGCTCATGCCGCGCCCCCCAGCTCGGCCCGAAGCCCGGCGGTGCCGTCGTCGGTCTCGTAGGTCAGCTGCAGCGTCACGCCGCCGGCGGTCGCCTCCTCGATCTCCACCCGCGTCAGGCGGATCCGCGGCTCCCAGCGGGCGAGCGCCTCGGCCGTCGCCTGGTAGACGTCGATGATCGTCTCGCCGTTGATCGGCCGGTCGATCAGGAGCGGCAGGTCGGAGCCGTAGTCGCGCCGCATCACCCGAGTGCCACGGGGCGTCGAGAGGATGTCGACGACCGACTGGGCGAGATGCGCCTCGTCCTCGATCCGGCCGCCGGTCTGCCGCGACAGGCCGATCATCGCGCGCCCCTCCGCTTCGGCCGGGCCACGGGCAGCGGCGTCACCTCGGCCGGCTGGGCGTCGTCCGCCGGAACGACCGGCTCGTAGCGCGCCTCGGCCTTCGTCAGGCGGACGGTCTCGCCCGCCCGCGCGCGGCGGCCGGCGACCCAGCCGTCGGCGATCACGCGATAGTCCTGCCGCTCCGCCATCAGTCGGGCACTCCGGTATGGCCGCCGCCGGGCTGGACGCCGCCGTGGGTGTGGGTGACGAGGCTGACGCCGTGGGCAATGACGTCGCCGGTCAGCTCGAGCGTGCCGTTGATCTTCATCGTGCCGCCGGCGAGCTCGATCATCGGCACGCCGGCGTCGGCCGAGGGCGCGTTGCCGGCGAAGATCGAGGCCAGCACGATCCCCTGGGCGACGTCGCCCGAGGGGCAGGCGACCAGCACCTGCTCGCCGATCTCGGGCATCCACCACAGGCTCATGCCGCCGGCGCGGAACTGCGCCACGTTGATCTCGGGAAGATCGAGATCGCCGACACGAACCCGGGCCTTCCCGTTCGCGCCGTTGACCGAGGTCACGGTGCCGACCTGCAGCACATTGGCGAGACGGCGGTCGGCCTCGGCGGCGGCGAAGCTCATGGCTGCACCCCCGGCTGAGCCCCGGACTGGCCGACCAGCTCGTAGTCGCCCTCGTGGCCGAAGCCGATCTCCGGTGCCTGGCCGACATAGAGCGAAAGCGGCACCGCCGGCGCGATCGAGAAGCCTTCGAGCGACACCGGCTGGGTCCAGGTGACGGCCCAGAGCGAGGTGGCGAGCCCCGAGGACGCGCCGGTGATCAGCGGCTGCTCGCGCACGCCCACGGCGGCGCCGACGCCGACCTGCCCCCAGGTCTTTTCCGGGATGTGGATCAGAAGCGCGGTGCAGATGTTGGCGGCCGCCTCGTCGCGGCCGAGCCCCATCTCGTCGCGGGTGAGGACGAAGGCCGCCATCTCGACCTCGAAGGTCTTGAACGGGCCGGCCAGCACCTGGCCCTGCCGCGCACCGGTGCGCGAGACGAGCACGGCCGGCGCGGCGAGCCCCTGCCGCTTCAGCTCCTCGGCGTCGAACCGTCCGACCATGCCCTTGCAGGTCCTGAGGCCCGGCAGCACGGCGCGGATGCTGTCGGCGACGAGGCCCGGGAGCGCGTAGAGGAGATCGGGCCGGGGCGAGCTCATGCCAGCAGCTCCCCGATCGTGTCGATGACGAGCCGGTCGATCTCGCGCCGGTCGGCCTCCGAGAGGCCGAGGAAGGGCCGCGCCGGCAGGCCGGGCTTGCCGGCCCCGGCGCCGCCGAACTGGTGGATGGCGCCCTGGACGAGCGGCGTGCCGACCTCGGCCACGTCGCCTTGCGTGTAGTTCTTGATGCTGGTCAGCAGGTGGCCTTCGGACAGGAGCAGCGACTGCCCGGGGCGGCGGGTCTCGCCGTAGGCCTTCGACCAGGGCGCCCAGGGCACGCCGTCGGGCGAGGCCTTGCCGGTTGTGATCCGCTCCTTCGTCTGGTTCTCGATCAGCTGGCCGGCGCCATAGGCGATGTAGTCCAGCTCGTCCGGCGTCAGGCGCGCCAGCGCCTCCGCCGCGGCGGCCGTGTCGAGCTCGACGCTGACGCTCACCCCGGTCATCAGATGTCCCTCATCTCGTCGCGGGAGAAGAGACGGGGCGGCCCGCCGTGGACGATCGGCTGGGCGGCCGAAAGCACCGGGTCGGCATTCGGGTCGACCGGCACGGGGGTGGTGAAGACGAGGCCCGCCTTGCCCGAAGCGATGAGCCTGAGGTGGCCGGTCGCGTCCTCGTAGCGGCGGCGGTGCTCCTCGGTCAGCACGTCGGCCGAAAGCGCCAGGCGATAGATCCCGATGTCGACGCAGAGCTGGCGCAGGATCGCCGGCACCTCGTGGAGCGGCAGCATGTAGCGGCCGACCAGGTAGCTGTCGATCTCGGCCGAGGCCGAGGCGAGCGCGCGGTCGACCGCCGCCGTGTCGGCCACGCCATCGCCGTCGCGGTCGGCGACATAGAGCGCTTGCTGCCCGTAGATCTCGATGATGTCGTTCTGCGCCGCGTAGGCCATCTGCCGCCCCATGAGTGGTGGCCGTCTCTCCGGCCTGTCACGGTCTCGTTGCCCCGTCGCAATCCGGGCGCGCCCCCGGCGGCCTACTCGCCCGGCTCCCCGATCCCACCTCTCGCGGGTTTCACGGATCGGATCGGCACCGGGCTTTCGCCTGGCGTTCAGTCGGTCTTCGGCTTCAGCTCGGCCCAGACCTCGTCGGCGAGCGCGGCGGTGACGCCGGCCACGCGCTTTCTCAGCGCGGCGAGCTTCGGGCGGCCGGCCTTGTCGAAGTCCCCGTCCTCCAGCGCCCCGATCGCGGCGATCACCGCCGCCCTCAACTCGGCAGGATCGGGTTCGCCCGCCTCGGGCGCCGGCTCGATGTGGAGGTTCCGCTCGCCGAGCAGGATGTCCCAGCCGGCCTCGTCGAAGGCGTCGGCCGTGACGGCCACCCCTTCCCTCGGCCAGTGCCGGCCAAGGCGGAAGAAGCCCCCCTCGGCCCGCGCCGCAATGCGCACCAGCGCGACCCCGTCAAGCGCGTCCATCCCGTCTCCCTTCCTGACAGCTCGGCGATGGGGGCGGGTCGTGCCGCCCCCACTCCCAGCTGTCCCTCTTACGGCAGCCACGGATTGACGATGATCTCGACGTCCTTGTAGTTCGGGTTCGAGTTGCCGCCGCCGATCATCATCGCCTCGAAGAGCGCCCGCGCCGCGGCCTCGTTGTCGGAGTTGACGACGATGACATTGGGGCGGATGCCGAGCGGCCGGCCGCCGTCGGCGGTCAGCTTGCGCATGGCAAGCTTGGCCGCCTCGTAGCTCGTGGCGTCGAGCGCCGCCTTCGAGCAGTAGGCCATCTGCCAGAAGGCAAAGCCTGCGTTGCAGCGGTAGCGGATGCCGTGGAGGTACTGGTCCTTCATGAAGACGCTGTCGGTCGCCGACGGATCGGTCAGGCTGTCGAACTCCGGCTTCGTGCGCTCCTGGAACAGGAACGGCCGGATCGCCTTCCGCGTGTCGAGCAGATACCAGGCCGGCCCCGGCGCGCCGCCGCCGTTGTTGTAGTTCGACACGGTGGTCACCGCGCCGGTGCCGTCGTGGTTGGCATAGACCGGGTGATCGGTGTCGAAGAAGTTCTGCCCGTCGAAGCAGAGCGACGCGGTTCCGCCGGCCAGAAGCGCGGCGATCAGCCGGTCGGGGTGCTGCGCGGCCTCCTCGCCCATCGTCCGGACGATCGGGGCATAGTGGCCGAACTGATCGTCTTCGATGTCGGTCCGCTTCACGCCGACGGTCGCCTCGTAGAGCTTGTTGGCGATCTGGTAGCCGGCGCTCGCCATGTCCTTGATGACGCGGTCGCCGACCCATTCCCGCATCGCCGGGAAGTCCTTGAGCCAGCCGTAGGTGTTCGAGGCGGTGGACGACGGCACCAGCGTGGCGATGCGGGTCCAGACCGCCTCGGCCTTCATCGTGTCGTAGCCGTCCTTGAAGTTCTTCTTCAGGCCGGTGTTGAGCGCCGAGAGGATGGCGGAGGTGATGAGAGCCATGTGCGATTACTCCGGTTTCGCCGTGCCGGCCTGGAAGGCGCGGAACTCCTTGGGGTCCATGTCCATCTGGCGGCAGACCGCCAGCTCCTCGGGCGTCAGCGCGCCGCCGGCCTCCGTCTTCTTCTGCGGGGCCTTGCCGCCGGCGATCTCGGGGCTCGCCGCCACCATCGCCCGGAAGCGCTCGAGCCCGCCCTCGGCGCGGCAGGACGCGAGGTGGTATTCCTTCGACGCCGGCGCCACCTTGCCGGCCGCCACGGCGGCATCGACCGCGGCCGTGATCTCGGTCTCGGCCCGCGTCTTCGCCTCGGCCTCGAAGCCGGCGATGCGATTGAGCGCCATCTGGTGGTCGGCCTTCGGCACGAACTTCTCCGGATCGGGGTGCTGCGCGGCGTTCAGCGCCGTGGCGCGGTCGTCCTTCAGCTTGGTGATCGCGACCACGGCCTGGGCGGCCGTGCCATCGGCATTGAGGCCGAGCGCCTCAAGGACTGCCTTGTCCATTCCTTCACTCTCCTGTGGCGACGGGTCCGCGGCGTTCAGCGCGGCCATGTCGAGGTTGGGGTTGTTGGTGAGCCCGGCCGAGACGATCCGGAGGATTTCCCCGGTCGTCCCGTTGAAGGCGAAGGCCGGGCTCAGGTAGCGGTAGGCGCGCGAGGTGACGGCCGCTTCGCCCTCCGCCGTCCAGTCGACGCGGCCCCAGATCGCGCCGTCGCGGACCTCGAGCGCCTCGATCCAGCCGACGGCGGGCGCGGGCTCGCCCTGCGGCGCCTTGAGCTGCGACGCGTGCTCGATGTCGATCTGGGGCGCCTTGCGCGCGTCGAACGCCGCCACGACCCGGGCGGGATCGCTCATGCGCCAGCTCCGCCCGTCGCGGCCGACGACGGCCGGGCCGGCAGGAATGAGCTGGACCCAGTCCGGCGCCGCGCCGGACACGAAGTTGAGGGCCAGGCCCTGGAGCTGATTGAGGATCGCTGTCACCATGCGGCCGACAATGGCCTGCGGCGGCGCCCGGATCAGCCTTGAAGGTTTTCGAGGGGCGTCATCGGCGGCGGGGGCGGAAACCGCAGGGGCCGCTCAGATCGCGCGGGAGCGGCCTTCCCGATCCGCAGGGTAGCGCCATAGCCCCGGACCCGACAAGGCCCCTCCTGACCCCTTTAAATACCGTTTAACGGACGAATGCGGGGCTGGGCGCCGGTCGGGATCGGCACCGGCGGGCGCCGGAGCTTGAATTCCGGCGCCCGCGGGGCTACTTCTGGCCTGCGCCCGAGCAAAACGGCCAGCCAGTCCATGTGACTGCGGAGGAGGTCCGACCTCCCGGGCGCATCACTCCCTCACCACCCGCGATCCCGGACGCCGCGCCACCGCCCTCGCCCGAGACGGCCGCGCCCGGTGAATGGTCCTGACCCAGATCTCGGCCGCCTTGCGGCCCTGCGCGATGACGAACTGCCAGACCTTGTCGCCCCGCGAAAAGACGTGCAGCCGGGTCTGGGTTCCGTCGGCCGGCGTCTCGACGATGACGATGCCGGTCCTCAGCGCCTCGTCCAGGATCAGCAGGGTGCCGGTGGTGACGTCGCGATTGCGCGCCGCGAACTTGTCTCCGTAGCTGCCTGTCATGCTCACCACCCTCGTGCCGGTCCCGAAGGCGGCGGCCACCTCGGCCGGCAGGACGGCGACGGGCACAGCACCCGGCGCCTTGCCCAGAAGAACCCGCTCCGCCCGCCAGCTCTTCACGATGTCCAGGACCGCCGCCCGTGCCGCCGCCTCGGGCAGCGCCTCGATCTTCCCGGCCAGCACCGCCTCGACCGCCTGGAGCCTGAGCTTGCCGGGATTGCGCTGCCAGCCGGGGTCGATGCCCTCGGGCACGAGCGCGACGGCGCCGGTGCGGGGGTTCTCCCAGACCTTGTCGCGCACCTTCGGCGCGGAGCGGACGCCCTTCCGCTCGGCCTCGGCCCGGGTGATCTGCTTCACCCAGCACTTGCAGCCCCAGCCGTTCGGCGGCATCCACTCGTCCCAGAACGGGTCTTCGACCGGCAGGATCAGGCCCTCCTTGTCCTTGTGATGCGGCCGGTGGTTTTCCGACGGGCCGAGCCGGTATTCGAGATAGGGCAGGAGCTTCCTGGTCCGGTCGATCCTTTCCCACTGGCCGGCGGCGCGGGCCGTGCGCAGGTTGGCGTCATAGATCGTCCTCAGCCGCCGCGGACTGCCGAGCCAGGCCTCGACCGTCTCGCCGGTTTCCGGATCGACGACGTCCTGCTTGCCCCACCAGCCGAGCTTCTCGAGCCGCGGGCGGAGCGACTTCCGGAAACTGGCGAGCGGCAGGCCGTCGTCGAGCGCCTTCTGCACCTCCTCGCGGATCGCCTCCAGGACGTCGATCTGCATCGCCTTGGCGACGGTGAAGGCGACCGCGTGCTCCTCCGGCTCGACATCCTCCCAGGCGAAGCCCGGCCGCAGGCCCTTGTTCTTCAGATACCGCGAGGCCTCCGGCGGCGGGCCGGGGCTGAAGCTGTAGCCGGGACGGTCCGGGAAGTCGGTCATCAGTTGCCGAAATGTGCAAGAAGCATGTCGACAACCACCCCAATCCCCGATGCCGCACCACCGTAGACCAGGCACAAGGCCAAAAATCCGAACGGCGGGGGATCGTCGGCCCTGGTCACATCCCGGGAAAACCCAACCGCCAGACCAAGGCCGAGGAACACGGCCAAGCAGGATATCACCAACTGATCAGCCATCGTGACGGTCGCCGACCGCGCGCGCCTTGAACATGCCCTTCACCAGCGCTTCAACGGCCCTGGACGCGGCGAGCTTCGGCATGGCGCCCTCCAGCTGCTCCATCAGCTCCTCGTAGCTCTCCGCGCCCGCGACGAGGTCCTCGAGCGGCGCCAGGGTCTCGTCCATCACCTCCTGCCAGTCGCCGAGCATCTCCGCCTCGATCTCGTCGACCGCGTCGATCCCGGCGCGGTTGAGCGCGACGGCGTTGGTCGCGGCATTTTCCCCGGGCGGGGCGGCAGCCGGCTTGCCGCCGACGATCTCGTCGCCCTCCTCGGGGTCCGAGAGCCTGAGCTTGGCGCGCAGCTCGGCCGCCTTGAAGGTCATGCCCTGCGCCATCAGCGCCACCGCCTTGTCGACGAGGATCCCGACGTCCTCGGGCTCCGCCACCTCGATCGACAGGACCGGGTAGCGTTCCTGCACCCCGAAATTGAGATCGACGAACGGCTTGACCAGGTCGCGGGCGAGCGTCGCGCGCAGCGCCCGCGCGTCGGCCGCGGCGATGTCGTGGCGCACCTCATTGTGGACATTGGCCTGCGACTGCGACGAGCCGTTGTCGGTGGTCATCGTCTGGCCGAGGACCGCCTTGGAAATCTGCTCGTCGACGTAGCGGGCGAGGCTCTCGAAGATGCGGTCGCCGGTGCCGGTGGTCTGGCCCTCGAACTCGATCTCCATCGACTTCGGCAGCACCGCCGCGGCATCGGTGCCGATGTTGGCGACGGCCGAGAAGAGCTTCTGGACGTCGGCATGGGTGGCCTCGGGCCCGTAGCGGCCGAGCCGCAAGGGCAGGCCGTAGGTCTCGATGAAGGCGATCCAGTCCTTGAGCGCGTAGGCCTTGCACATCCAGCCGAAGGCGACGACGCGGGCGATGCCGCCCCGGTAGGCGAGGCCGGATTTCAGGCCGGCGCGGTGGGTGATGAAGCAATAGGGCTCGAGCGGGACACCCTCGGCCAGATCGGCCTCGTCGCGCAGCCGGATCTGCTGCCCGGTCGCGTCGTCGAAGCGGCAGAACCGCGGATCGACGCGCAGGAACGTGCGCGGCCACCAGAGCGCGGCGGTCTTGACCCATTCGATGTTGACGACGGCAAAGCCCTTGCCGAGCGCGTCGAGCAGGTCCTCGACGAGCTCGGGGAACCCGTCGTGCTGGGCGATCCGCTCGCGCACCGCATCGGCGATCCTGCGGTCGCGCGCGTCCTCGGAAGCCGCCGTCACCGTCGGCGTGACCCCGGAGACCGCCCGCTTGCGCTGGCCGAGGACCGAGAAGTAATGCGCGTCGCGCTCCTCCATCTCCTCGGCGAGTGCCACGAAATCCTCGATACTGCCCTGGTCGCAGGCGCGCAGGATTTCGGCGAGCCGGCGCGGCGTCAGGCCGGAGGCGACCGAGCCGGTCCAGATCTGCCGCACCCCGGTCAGGCCGGGCTCGGCGAGCCGCTGGGTCAGCTGCTGGAGCCGCACCGGGCGGCCGTAGGCGTCGAGAAGGGCCATCACCATATTCCTTTCCGGGCACCGAAGCCCGCCGTGGCACGGACCTCGCGGTCGATGTCGTCGCCGCCGTGGCGCGGCACCGCGCGGTAGTCGAACGGCTGGTAGACCAGCTCCCCGGCGGAGACGGCGAGCGCCGCGGCCCAGAAGCGGTCGGCGTGGCCGTCGCTGTCGCCGTCCGCGACCAGGCGGCGGAGGCCGGTCACCCCCACCTGGCTCTTGATCGAATGAAGGTCGGCGCGCAGCGCCACGTCGCCGGCGGGCAGGCGCGCCTTGCGGTCCTGGAGCGCCTCCTTCAGCACCGTCGCAAGATCGAGCTTGGCCGCGGCGGAGAAGAGCACACCCTCGACCCGGCTCTCGCCGTGGCGGCGCTTGGCGTCCTCGACCGGCTTCTCGCCCATGCCGGTCTGGTCGATCGCGCAGCGCACCACCCGGTAGCGGCGGAAGACCTCGTCCAGGAGCCGGTCCTGCTCCTGGAAGGAAATCCGCCGCCGGGCGATGACCTCGCGGGTCCAGAGCACGTCGCCCACCGCCTCCATGACCCAGATCACGAAGAGGTCGTTCCTCGCGGCGATGTCGACGCCGACAAAGCAGGGCCCGCCCTGGTAGAGCCCGGGGAGCCCCGCGGCCGGATGCTCGGCCGCCGAGATCAGGTCGTAGTCGAGCCAGGCCGAGGCCTCGTCGAGCCACTTCAGCTCGTATTCCTGCGCCCAGGCGTCGGGGTCGGCCATGCCGCGCCGGAGCTCGTCGATGTTGCGGTCGAGCCCCTGGGCGACCGCCTGGTAGATGTCGACGACATGGCGCGACCAGACCGTGTCCTCGGCCGTCATCAGCTCGTAGAACTTGTTGCCCTTGCCGTTCGGCGTCGAGATCACCCTGAGCCTGAGGCCGCTCTTCGAGATGACCGGGAAGAGCGCCGCCCAGATGTCACGGCTCTTTGCATGGAAGGCGAACTCGTCGAGGATGACGTTGGCGGAAAAGCCCCGCGCGGTATCGGGGTTCGCCGGCAGTGCCGTGATCCGCGATCCGTTCGGGAAGGCCACCTCCAGCGCCTTGTAGACGGCGTCCGGCCCCCGCTCCTGCGGCGCCCGGAACTCGCCCTCCTCGAAGCGCGGCTCGCCCCCCTTCAACAGGGTGTTGTAGACCTCGTAAAACGCCCGCGTGAACGGCTTGATCACCTCGGTCATCATCTCGGCCGCCTGCCGCTCGCCGCGGCTCAGGATCACCCAGCGGACCTTCCGGTCCTCCGCCCAGGCGCGGAAGCAGTCGTCGGCGCACTCGCCCCCCGTCGAGAAGGTCTTGCCGGTCTGGCGCGAGAACATGCCGATCTTGAACCGGCTCCGGTCCTCGATCCAGGCGCGCTGGTAGGGCAGGAAGTTGACGACGGGCGACACGGCGGCGAGGGTGCTCATGCCGGCACCCATTCAACACGGCAGCCCGCCCGCTGGAGCGAACGCCAGAGCAGCTCACGCTCCTTCGGATGCAGGCCGGCGGCCTTGAACCGCGACGCCCGCATGATCGCGTCGGCCACGGCCGCCGCTTCCGTGGCGAACTGCCGTCCAGTCTGTCCGTCCGGTGCCCGCCACCGCCAGCCCATCACCCGAACCCCATGATCCGCCGCGCCTTCGCCGCGGCGTCGGCGTCGATGTCGCCGGCGGCGACGGCGGCATCGAGCTTCGCCGACTGGTCCTTGCGGTCCTTCTCCCGCATCGCCTGGACGATGCCGGAGGAGGTCATCACGTCCTTCATCATCCGGGCGAGGAAGTGCAGGTTCTGCGGGCTGATCTCGCTGCCGGATTTCTCGACCTCGGCGCGCATGACCTTGAAGGCGAGCGTGGTCAGCATCTGGAAGAGCACGTTCTGGCGCTGCGCCTGGTCCTCCATCCCCATGTCGCCGAGCCACTCGGCCGCCCAGTCCGAGGCCTGCTCCTGGAGCTTCACGAACTCGGCATATTCCGCGCCGAACTCCTGCAAGGCCGACTTCTGGATGCGCAGCTCCATCCCCTCGTCCGCAAGCCGCGCGTTGAGCGCATCGGCCAGCTCGACGTAGCCGCCGAAGCCGCGGGTGCGGAGCTCGGCCTGGAGCCAGCCCCTCAGCTCCGGCGGCAGCAGGTCGACCTTGCGCGGCGCCGGCATCTCAGCGCCTCGGCCGGGGCCGCTGGATGTCCGGATGCGTCGCCATGCCCCGCGCGATCTCGGCGCCGCGCCGGGTCGCGGTCACGACCAGGAACTCGGCCGATCCCTCGTAGTCGATGAAGCCCTGCTCGCGCAGCCAGGAAAGCTCGGTCACCACCTGGTCGGCGGTCGAGGGAAGGCCGACGCCCTGCAGCACCGACTGCAGGATCGACGCGTTCGAGGTGTAGTCCGGCACCGCCTCCAGATGGCGCAGGATCGCCAGCCGGCGGTGCTGGCGGATGGTCTCGGAATAGTCGCTCATCGCTTGGCTCCGTCGAGCAGGTGGTCCTCGTGGCGGGTGACGATGGTTTCGAGCCGCCGCATGATCTCGTTCGACCCCTTCATCGTCGCCCGCATCTCGCGCAGGTCTCCCCGCATCTCGGTCAGCGAGAGCTGGAGCGTGTGCATGTCGTCCTTCGCGGGCATGCCGGTCAGGGTCTGCTCGAGCCTTGCAAGCCGAAGGTCATGGGCTTCGAGCTTGTCGTCCCCCGCCTTCAGCCGCTGCTCGACGTCCTGCCGGCGGGTCCGCATCCAGGCGAAGACCAGGGTGATGACCGACAGGATCAGGCTCAGCGTCACGGTCAGGTCGAACTGGAAGCTCACCGGGCGCTCCATTTCGACATGAGGTCCTTGACGGTGTGGCCGCCCATGTAGAGCGACATGTAGAGCGCGCTGATCTGCATCAGGACGCCGAGGTCGGTGGGCGGCAGGGCGATCTTCCACCAGGCATTGGCGATGTGCAGCAGGACGAGGTTCCAGAGCCAGAGGAACCCGAGCCCGTACATGCCGAGCGGCCGCCAGGCGCGGACCCAGAGCGGCTCTCCCTGCTCGGCAGCGAAGGTGTCCTGGCGGGCGGCGATCTCGGCGGCGTAGAGCGGCGCCAGCTCGGCCACGTCGGCCTCCACGGCGGTCATCGCCGCCGTGACCCGGCCGGGCTCGTCGATGGCGAGCTGCTCGACCGCTTCCGGGGCGACGCCGGCGCGCTTCGCGATCAGTCCGACCACGTCGCCGGCGAGTTCGGCATTCGCGCGCCCGATCTTGCGCGCAAGGATGTCGCGGATCACGGGCGCGCCGACCTGGGCGGCGAGGGCGATCAGTGCGGGCGCCATGTCAGCCCTCCTTTCCGGCCGGGGCCAAGGGCGCGGCGGCCCAGCCTTCGCCCGCGCCCGCCGGGCAGGCCGAACCATCGGAGCGGACGAACAGGACGGTGAAGCTGCCGCCGTCCGGGGCGGCGGTGACGATCCAGGCCCCGCCGTCGAAGGCGCCCGTGAAGACCGGCACCTCCTGCCAGCGCCCGGCCAGCGAGGCGAGCGCGTCGGCGAGCGGCAGGCATTCGGCACCGGCCGGGCCGGCGGCGAGGATCAGGAGAAGGGCGGCAATCGTCTTCATCTCAGCGGCTCCTCAGCCAGGTTGCGGTTCGGGGTGCGACGCGCTGGAGCTTGGCGGCGACCATGTCGCGGTAGCGCCAGGCCAGCCACAGGAGGACGAGCACCGTCACGATGCCGGCACCCGCCAGGATCGCCGTGTCGGGCAGGGTCTCGCCGACGCCGGGCGCCTGCGTCGCCGCCGCACCGCCGCCACCGGCTACGGCCGTCCGGGCGGAGAGCCGCCGCGCGTCGAGGCGGCGCTGAAGGGTCGTCAGCGTGGCGCGGCCGACGATGCCGTCGACGGTCAGGTCGTGGTCGCGCTGGAAGTTGATCACGGCCATCAGGGCGACGTGTCGCGGATCGTCCCCGGGATCGTAGCCGAGGCTGCGGAACCCCGCCCGCGCCGCCGCCAGCTCCTTGTCCGACAGCCGCAGGGTGATCCGCGCCGCCCACACTGGATGCTTCGGCAGCGGCTCCGAGGGTTCATGGACGCCACCGTTGATCAGGTCCGCCTCTTCCTTCCGGCGGCGGACGAGGCCGGGCAACACCTTGCCGCCGCCCCTGACCCATTTCGCGAGGCCGGTGGCGACGCCCTTCCGGTCGCGCGCCTTCCAGGCCGCGACCCAGCTCGCCCGGCCGATCGCCCCGGTGTTGAAATGAAAGCTCAGCGCGCCGTCGAACTCGTGCTGCCGCGCGCCCGGCATGGCGTTGCGGACCGCTGGCGCATAGTTGCGGGTGAGGGCAAGGGCCAGAAGCCGGCTCGCCTCTTCCTTCGTGATCACCATGCCGTGCTTCGGTGTCACCACGCCCGAAGCCGCGGTCAGGCCGGCGCCGATCGTCCAGACCCCGGCGACGTCGCGGTAGGCGCGCAGCACCACGCCCTCGTGCCGCTCGATGAACCTCACGCCTTCATGGCTGGTCCCCATGACCATCGATTGCACCCCGGGTTGAATACCCTCGGACAATCGCCTTCACGGTGGATTAAATCGGCTTTGAAAGGTTTCAGGGGGAAGGTCCGCAGGGGGCCGCCGGATACTCTGGCAGACGCGGTCAGTCCCTGTCAAAGGGCAGGATCATCTGCCGCCGGCCGGCCTCCGCCTCGATCTCGGCGCGGTAGTTCGAAACCGACCGCGAGTGCAGGTCGCAGGCCAGCGCAACCTCGCGGATCGAGGCGCCGGCGCGCAGCATCCGCATCGCCTCGGCCCGGCGGGCGCGCGCCCCGCGCATGGTCCCGCAGGGCAGCATGATCTTGCCCGGGCCGATCGCGGCGATCAGCCGCTCCGCCGCGTGGCACCCGATGATGTCGGCGAGCATCGAGCCCTTGGCGCGGACCGGGATGGTGATCTCGGTCCCGCCCCGGCGCTTCATCAGGCGCACGGCCAGGTCGAGGCCGACGGCAGCCTCGATCTCGCCCGCGATCCCCGGCAGCTGCGTCATTCCGGCCGCTCGCGTCGCTGGCGGCCGCGGCGCAGGTCCGGCCGCGACGCCTCGAGCACGGTGGTGACCGTGCCGTCCGACAGCTTGTAGAGCCAACCGTCGATCTCCACGCCGCAGGCGCCCAGTTCGGCGCCGCGGTCGACGCGCCGGCCGATCTCGCGGCGCAGCGTCTCGACGTCGACGCCGAGGACGCGCTCGATGTAGCGCACCAGCGCGTGGTCCGAGACGATGACGATCGGCTTCTTCACCTGTCCACCCCGATCCCGGCGCGCCGGCACATCGCCTTCAGCGCATCCACCACGTCGGAGATTTCCGACCACTCCTGCATGGTGTCGATGTCGATCGGCACCGAGCCCCATTTCTTCTCGAACCGCGCACGGATGAAGGCGTTGAGCCCGCGGGCGCCGCCCGATCGCACCGCGCCGGCCTCATGCAGGAGCCGCCACATCACATGGCAGAACCGCACGTCGGCGCGCGGGGCGGCGGGCCGGCCCTTCGCCGGACGGCGGCCGTCGAAGGGCTTGAACCCGCGCGCCTTCAGCGCCTCGACCACCTTGCGGAGGTCGGCGTCGGTCATGTCGAGCATGCTCGCCTTGCCGGTGACGACGAGCTGCAGGTCGCGGCGCGTCTCGCCGTCGAGCCCGAGCACGCGGCAGCCGACATGGACGAGCTTCTGGAGCGTGCGGTCAGTCATCGCACCGCACCCAGGTCGTCACCGGCTGGCGGGCCGCGCCGGAGACCTTGCCGGCGCGGCGTGCGAAGCCCTGGGCCTCCAGCCGGCGCAGGGAGCAGATCACGTTCGCCTTGCTCTTGCCGGTGCGGGCCGCGAGGCATTCGACCGTGCGGGGGCAGTCGCCGAGCGCCTCGAGCACCGCGGCCTTCAGGCTGCCCCTGCTGCGCGTCTCCTCGACGATCTCGCCGGCGATCAGCCGCCGCGCCGTCGCGTCGGCGCTCCGGCGCAGCATCCGGGCATAGGCAGCCTCGTCCAGGCGGGTGGCGTAGACGCCCATCACGCGGCCTCCCCGACCAGGTGCTGCCAGCCGCCCCGGCCGTCGATCACGTCCTGAAGCCAGTCATCGGCGGGCGGCCGGTCCCGGCCCGCGAGCGCCTCGATCTCGCGGATCAGCGCAACGAGCTGCCGCGCCGCGGCAACGGCCAGGCTGTCCATCGTGCCGGGCTCTGGCCGCATCTCGCCGCTGTCCGTCATCATCCATTCGCTGTTGCACTCGACGACGGCGTAAAGCTCCGAGAACAGGTGCTGCAGGCAGCGGCGGAGGAGCGTGAGGGGATCGGTCATTCCCGACCTCCCACCTCGCCCGGCACCAGGCGCACGACCGACATCACGACATCCTCGTCGTCTTCGTCCAGATGCGCCGCCAGCACCTTGTCGAAGACGCGGGTGATCGCGTCATACATCACGCCCGGCTCCTCGGCGTTGCCGATCGCATTGGCCGCGAGCGTGCCGAGGAAATTGCCGAACACGACGCCGATGAACTGATCCGGCCGGCGCTGGTTCATCATCTGCACGATCAGCACGACCGCTTCCGCGATCACTGGAACGAAGGCGGCCTCTGCCAGGATATGCTCCCGCTCGAGATCGCTACCGGCCTCGGCCAGCGCGATCTCCTGGCTGACGGCGGCTGCCTCCAGCAACGCCTTCCGGACCGCCTCCAGGTCGAAGTAGACGTAGTCCATGTTCCCCTCCCTCACGCCTTCGCCAGGTCGATGGTGACCGGCTCCCAGGGCGCGTCGGACGTGGGCCGGCGGTAGAAGCGGACGTAGCTCTTCGAGCCCACCACCCGCATGGCGTCGCGGATCGCCTGCATCCCGCGCTTCCAGCGCTCGTCGGCGATCTCCAGCCGCAGCAGCGAATAGAGCGCGGCGCGGTTGATCTGGCCTTCCTTGTCGGTGTTGAAGGCCCGCGTGACGACCGCCTTCAGCTCGTCGCCGGCCGAAGCCGTCCAGTCGTTCAGGCACTCGTCGACGAGGCTCTTGGCGACCTGCAGCTCGGGGCCGAAGACGATGTTGTCGGCGACCTGGACGGTCACCTTGTAGAGCCCGTCGTAGCTCATCAGCGTCTTGTTGCCCTTCTTGCCGCCGACGCCGGCGCCGTAGCGCTCGGCGATCAGCGCCTCGAAGGCGCCGAGGTTCTCCTGGAAGTGGCCGAGGAAGCGCGAGAGCTGCTCGGAAAGGGCCACGGCATGGCTCACCTCGCAGCGGACGAGCTCGTCCTCCATGACGTGCTGGGGCTTCACGGTGCCGATCGGCAGCTTGGCGCCATCGGGGCCGAGGATGTGCTCGACCCCGTCGATCATCACGCGGCCCGTCGGGATCTTCGCCGGTGGATAAGGTCTCAGTTCGGGTGTCATGCCCGTTCTCCTTCGGTGTGGGGGATAAGGGTGGGGGGCGCGTAGGTGCCCGGGTAGATCGGCGTGACGCCCGCAAGCGCGCAGACCATCGCCATCGCGACGATCTCCTCGGTCGAGCAGAGGGTCGCCCCGCGCTCGCCGTCGCGGTCGACCCGGCCGAGGCCGCGGCCGGCGAGCGCGGCGAGGTCGGCAGCCGTGAAGGGCCGGCCCGTCCTGCCTTTGGTCTCAGTCCTGCTGGTCATCTGCCGCCTCCCTGGCGTTGCGTGGGCAGTGCGCGCAGGCCCGGTACATCCGCACCCGGAGCGCGTTGACATTGACGAAGCGGCGGGATTTCTCGCGCCAGCGCCGGCACTCGTTGGCGGGGATCGTTCCCAGCGCCGGGCACTCCACCCGGGCCGCCCGGAACACCCCGTTGAACAGCTCCTCGACTGCAGCAAGATCGCCCGCGTAGCGGTTGGCGAGCACGAGGCTCACCAGCGAGGCCGACCGCCCGATGGCGGCGGCGACCCGGTTCTGCGACGTGGCCCCGCATTCGACGGCGAGCGCCTCGACCCATTCCGGGATTGCGGGCCCCCAGGCGGCGCGGGCCTTCTCGACCGGGGCGCTCATTGGTGCACCCCGGAGATGTAGGTGTATTCGCCAAGGTTCTCGTCCCAGACGGCGCGGACACGCCGCTCGCGGGGCGGGCGCGGGCCGGTGTCGCGCACCAGCCGGTAGATCGCCTCGCGCCGGCCGGGCAGCGCCTTGGTCATCACCCGCAGGTGGCCCGACCGCGCCAGCATCTGGCAGTAATCCTGCGCCGCGCCCGGCGAGACCTCGAACTCCGGCGTGTGCGAATGCGCCATCACATCGGTCGGGGTGAAGGACTTCAGCGCGCGCATGGTCCGCCACATGTTGCCGACGGCGCTGCCGGCGCGGATGAGCGTGCCGTCCGGCCGGGTCCGGGCCGGCAGGTCGGTGCGGCCCGGCGCCACGCGGAACTCGTGGCGCCCTGCGTGTCCGGGGCCGAGCAGTTCCACGGCACCGGTCCGCTGCCAGCCGCGGACGATCTCCATCGCCCAGCGGAAGCTGATGCCCACGTCGGCGGCGAGCGCGTAGTAGCTGAAGCTCTTGAGGCGCAGCGCCGCGGCCCAGGCGGCTTCCTCGATCGCCTGCCGCTTTTCGGCAGGCGTCGTCATGCCACCCTCCTGCGTGCCGGGGCGGCGCCGATGGCGAGGTTGCGCCGGGCCTCGGGCGCCTCGCCGGTGAAAAGCTCCATCTTGGCCTTCGCCCAGTCCTCGCGGGTGAGCGAGGCCAGGCCGCGCAGCATCGCGAACTCCCTCAGCCGCGAGAGGTTGACGCAGATGCGGCGGATCGATCGCGCCGAGCGCTCCAGCACGAGGTGCATCAGGTCGTCGCTCAGCCGGACGTCGCGGCAGTAGATCTCGGTCAGGTGGCCGACGTCCGAGAGCGTGCCCTCCTGGGCGGCCACCCAGTCGAGCATCCGGCCGTGCACCCGTTCCCAGGCCTGCAGTTTCTGCGGCAGCAGCTCCTCGCCGATCAGGATCACCGGCGAGCCGGAGCTTTCGTGAAACTCGCGCGCCAGCTCGACCATGCCCCCCTCGACAAGGAAGTCGGCCTCGTCGATCAGCAGCGGCCGTCCCGACCGGGCCAGTTCCTCCGAAACCCGCGCGGCGAGGTCGGCAAGCGTGCCCCTGGGCTTCACGCCGAGTTCGATCAGGATGGCGGAGCAGAGGTATTTCGGCCGCCAGCTGCTCTTGACCTGCACCAGGCAGGCATCGAACCGGTTGGCCGCATAGATGCAGCCGTAGCTCTTGCCGAACCCGGAAGGCCCGTAGAAGGTCGCCATCCCGGGCAACCCGTGGTCGCGCTTTTCCACCCGCTCGATCAGGGTCACCAGCGCGGCGACGTTCGCAAGCGCCGCCACGTTGTTGTAAAGACTTCTGTCGTCTGTCATTCTCGTCTTCCCTTCACTGCCCTTTTCCGCCGCGGGGCCTGCCCGCCCCCGGCGGTTCCCTCACCTGAAAATCGCGTCGCCGAAGTCCTCGTGGAGGAGCTTCATCGCCGCGTATTCCGGGGTTTCCCGGTAGGCGACCAGCCAGCGCTGATCCTCAGCCGGAACCCTGCCGCCGGCCTCCAGCCGGTCTGTCATCTGGATCGCCCGCCGGAACCGCTCGATCCGCTCGCGGTCCGCGTCCTGCACCTTCGGCCGGGCGCGGCGGGCGGCGAGGTCGGCGACGATCTCGGCCTGGGCGCGATCGATCTCGGCAGACAGCGGCGGCGGGGCCGAGGGCGCGGCAGGCTTGCCGAAGACCGGCCGCACCACCCTGGCCTCGACCTGCTCCGTCCGCGGCAGCGCCGCATCCGACAGGAGCGCCGCCACGTCGGAGGCCCGCATCTTCCGGTGCGCCTCGAGCGCCGCCTTCTCGGCATTCATCCAGGCGCGCCGCGCCCGCGAATGCGTCCGCGCCTCGGCGAGGTCGAAGAAGCCCGCCTTCTCGCGGCAGGGCGCATGGCCGAGATAGGCGTTGTCGGCGCCGTAGACGTGGAGCCCGGCCCAGAGGTCGGCCGGATCGAAGCGCGCGATCACGCGCTCTCCGGCGACCGAGGTCATCCAGGGCGCCCAGTAGTCGTTGCCGAGGAAGGTGATCAGGCCCGATCCGGTGGCGGCGCGCAGCCCCTCCGCGCCCATCAGCCAGAGCCGCCGCTGCGCCTCGGTCGCCTTGCGGATCGGCGCCGAGGCATAGGAGGCGTCGAACACCTCGGCGAAGCTCCGGCCCGCGGCGACCTCCGACCAGCGGCCGGGCCGCGTGTTGTGCTCCTCGATCCCCTCGCCGACGACGGTGATGAACTCCTCGAGATCGACGGCGCGGCGGCCGTAGTCCTCTGGCTTTGCCTCGGGCCGGTTGCCGGTCCAGGCGCCGTCGAAACGCGGGTCCTTGGCGATCGCGTCGCACATGTCGCGGAACGCCCTTTCGATCGGCTTCGACTGGCCGGAATAGGGCGTGGCCCAGTGGACCTTGCAGCCGAGCGAGATGAAGAGCCCCGGCAGATCGTCCTCGCGCACGCGGAAGCGGTAGCGGGTCGGGGTGCCGCCGGTCAGTGCCTTGGCGGCGAACTCGCGGCCGTTGTCCAGCACCACGCGCTCGGGGATGCCCCAGGCCTCGATCATGTCGCCGGCGGCGAGCCGCACGGCGGTGGCGTTCGGGGTCTGGTCGATCCGCCATGACAGGATGCGACCGGAGTGGATGTCCTGGAAGGCGACCATCTGCGGCCGGGTGATGATGCCCTGCGCCTCACCAGGGGCCGCCGGCCAGCGCACGAAGACGTCGAACTTGTGGACGTCGGCATTGACCGCCTCCATCGCGTGAAGCCCCGCCTTGTCGCGGGTCTGGCTCGGGTAGAGCCGCTTCAGCGCGTCGACGCCCTTGCGCGCCAGCACCTGCGTCGCCTTCGAGACCTCGGCCTTCAGCCGCCGCCGCGCCGTCTGCTCGTCGACCACCTGCCAGCCGTTTTTTGCCGCGATCCGCACAGCCCGGCGGTAGCAGCTGGTGAAGCTCGGCGCCGCCGTCCGCAAGTAATCGGCCTTCAGGGCCTCGAAGAACTCGCAGTCCATCGCCTTCCGCGCCGGCCTGCGCACCGCGGCGCGGTGGCGCGGCGCGAGATAGGGCAGCCAGTCGTCGCGGCGGACGCCGTCGACCAGCGCCGCCCAGGCCCAGACCGACCGGCTGCCGAGGCCCTCGATCCGCGACACGTCGCGGACGGCGGCGAACCGTGTGACCACGGCCTCCAGCGCCTCGACCTTCAGGAGGATGTCGAGCCGGCGGCGGGCCACCGCCTGCACCGCCTCCGGCAGGCCCTCGAACCACGCCCAGGCCTCCGCCCGGTCCATCCTCGCCGCCGCCGGCCGCTCCGCCGGGGCGGCGCGGGCAAGAAGCGCCCGCTGGGCGCGGGCCGGGAAGAGCTGCCAGTGGTATTCCCAGCCGCCGCCGCGGCCCTGCCGGCCCCGGGCGAGCCCCGGCTGGCCGCGCCAGTCGAGCCGCCGGACCACCGCCTCGACCCCCTGCCGCGTCGCCGGCAGGTCCGGGAGCGCCGCCTCGGCGATCTCGGCCACGGTCCACCATTCCTGTTCCGGGGCGAGCCGCGTCATTCCCCGGCATCCTGCTCGGCGATCAGCGCGGAAAGCTCGTCGGCGCGCTCCTCGACGAACCGCCGCCGGGCCGCCTTCGGCGCCCGGTCCCAGGCGGTCAACAGGGCGATGAAGGCGGTTTCAACCCGGTCTTTCGGCGGCGGCGCGCCCGCCAGTTCCCGGCGCCGCGCGCTGACCGCGGCGGCGGCCGCCTTTGCCGCGCCGTTCGACAGCGCGATGCAGACCTGCTTGCGCTCGTGCTCGTCGCCGAGCTTCGCCAGCGCCTGAAGATCGGCCAGCCGCACCGGCGCCGGCGCCCCGCGCAGCCAGCGGACCTCGTCGCCGGTCAGCGCGCCGCCGACCGCCACCATGCGGCGGACATGGCGCTCCGTGACCCCGAACTTCTCGGCCGTCGCGGCGGCGAAGGATCGAACGGACATAATGTCCACTTGAAAATTGACGCTGCGCCGATCACCGCCGTGAACCGCCTCCGGGTGCAGCTTCTCGTAGACCCGCTTGCGCTCGGCGAGGAAGATGGCGGTGTCGAGCGCGTTCATCTCCGCGCCGGCGAGGTTGTCGTCGACCTCGATCATCCGTGCCCAGTCGTCGGTCACGTCGGTCCAGACCTTGGCCTCGATCAGCTCCCAGCCGAGCCGCCGGGCTGCCTCCAGCCGGTGCCCGCCGGCGAGCAGCACCAGTGCGCCGCTCTTCTTCTTGCGGACGTGGATCGCGTCCTTCATCACCCCGGTCTCGCGGATCGAGGCCATCAGGCTCTCGACCCCGGCCTCGGTGACCGGGCGCAGCCGGTTCTCGACCGCGATGGCGGTGACCAGGACCCGGTCGATCTTGAGCAGTGTCGGCGATTTCATTTCGGCTCTGGCCCCTTGGTCATCCGGTAGTAGAAGCGCCGCGCGCCCATCACGGTGCGGACGGTGCAGTCGATCTCGGCCCCGTGCGTCCTCAGCTCGGAGACGCAGGTGTGACCGCCATCAGTCGCGCCTTCCTGACGAGGTCGCGGGTGGAATGCTCCTGCCCGTCGCCGAGCACGGCGATCAGCCTTTGCAATCTCGGCGAGCTGAGCGGCGCGGCGTTCATCGCGTCACCAGTTCGCCGGCGCGTGGTCGACCTTGGTGCAGTAGCCGCAGAGCCGGTTGTGGATGCCCTCGCTCGAAAACTCGCGCCCGCAGCACAGGCACGGCCGCCGCCGGGCGCGGCCGAACCGCTCCGCCAGCCGCGCCTCCCCTGTCAGCTTCTCGGCCCGGTCTGCCGCCTCGCGGAAGGTCCGGTAGGCCTTCGACACGACCCGCCCGTCCGGATCGGCGACCCAGAAGAAGTGGCCGTTGCCCTCGACCTTGTGCTCTGTTGCACGGCGCGGTCCCGCCGGGCGGGCCGGCTCCGCCGCCGCAGCGGCGCCGGTGATCGCGGGATGCGTCGCCCAGGACTTCATGCGGATGCGGGGCTGTCTCATCCCTGCCTCCGGATCAACGTCTCGATGCCGGCCAGTTCGCCCGACCGCCGCATCGCATCGAGCTCGGCGAAGACGCGGTCCATCGCATCGATATAGTGGTCGGTCAGGCGGTCGGTCACCGCCGCGACGGCGTCTGCCATCTCCAGCCCCTCGCGGGCGAGCGCGGCGTTCTCGATCTGGCAATGGATGCGGCGCAGCCGGTCGGCCAGGGGAAAGGGTGCGGATGCCATCAGGCGTCTCCCGTGAAGACAAGGGCGAAATAGGTGACGAGGAAGATCAGCCCGGCGCCCAGCGCCGCCTCGGCCAGCGTCTCCTCGCCCCGCGCGTGGCGCAGCGTGACCCGCCACCAGGCGATGACGACGAGGGCGGCGATCAGGCCGGGAAGACCAAGGATCAGGCGGCAGGCACTCACGGCATCACTCCTCTGGCTCGAAGGGGAAGAACAGGACGACCGACAGGCCGTCCGCGTCGGCGATGAGGCTCGCCCCCCCCCCCCCCGCTTTCCTCGGCCGCGGCGATGGCGGCCCTGAGCGCGGCCTCCCAGGCGCGCAGCTCGGCGAGCGTGAGGGCGGAAAGGTCGGGAAGCGGCATCAGGCGGCCCTCCGGTTCGCTACGGTATCGAGACGCTGCCAGAACTCGCCGATGGCGCTCTTCCTCGGGCATCGGCCGCCGAAGCGGGCGGCGCCGGCCTTTGCGGCCCTGAGCGTCGACATCTGCCGGTGTGACCGGAGCAGGAACTCGCGCACCTCCAGATCGTGCCACCAGGCCGGCCGACGTCCGCTCGGCCAGATCGGCAGATGCGCGGCGCCGGCGAGGATGTCGGGATCGACCTCCGGCAGCCGTGGAGCGACCATGCCGCGCGGGGTCGCAAGGCCGTCCGGCCAGGGCAGGTCGCCCGGCCACATCGCCACCAGCTGCCCGAGAACATGCTCGGCCGTCCTGGTCTGGCAGTCCCCGCCGGCGGCGAGGCGCCGGAAGAACCCGCCCTTGCGCAGGATCCGGCCGGACAGGACGTCGAGGGACACGCCCTCGTGCGACGCGATCATCTCGGCCAGCCGCATGATCTCGGCGATGGTGCGCGACGCGGGCATCAGGCTTTCCACGCCCGGACTTCGGCCACATGGCGGTTGAGCCGGTCGATGTAGAGCGTGCGGACGACATTGGGGCCGGCCGCCCCCAGGATGCGGCCCAGCGTCTCGCGGCCCTTGGGGCCTTTCGACTGCCCGTAGGTCGCGCCGCGGGCGGTGGCGGGGGGGATGCCCTGCTCGTCCAGCCACCTCTCGAAGCTGCCGCCCTGGGCGCGGAAGGCGCCCATGATCGCGTCGTGCAGCATCGCGCCGGGCTGGAACGGAAACATAACTTCTGACATGGTGCCTCTAATCGTCGCTCCGCCACCTATCCGGACGGGTACAACGCGATACTAGGGGACCAAATAGTCCCCAGTCAAGGTGGAATGTGGACCAAATGGGGACTATAGGAGTGCGCCTTAAAGACGAGCGGCTGCGTCTTGAGATGAATCAAGAGGCATTCGCTGCGATGGCCGGGCAAAGCAAGAAGTCTCAAATGCGTTATGAGGCGGAAGAACGTTCGCCAGACACGGACTATTTGTCGGCGCTGGCGAAACACGGTGTCGACGTGGTCTACGTCCTGACCGGCCAGCGCTCGCCCCTACACCAGCAAATGCGGGCCGTCAGGGCGACCTATGGCCCGATCCTCGATCAGGCCCGCCGCGTTGAAGCGCAAACCCAGGCCGCACTCGACGCGATTGTTGACGGCGACTTCATTGCGGTTCCGGTCCACCAGGCCGCGCTCGGCGCCGGCAGCGGCGTCGAGAACCGGTCCGAGGATCTGATCGGCCACCTCGCCTTCCGGCGTTCATGGCTCAGGTGTATCGGCGTCTCGGCCGCCTCCGCGGTGCTCGCGCGAGCCGATGGCGAAAGCATGGCCCCGACGATCCATCACGGCGACCTGCTGCTGATCGACTGCGACCGGTCGGCAGTGCCGCCGGCGCCCCGGGCCACCTCGGACACGCGTCCGGCGCCGATCTACGCGATCCTCGACGAGGGTGCCGCCCGCGTCAAACGGGTCGAGCTGGTGCCGGGCGGCACCCTCGCGCTTCTCTCCGACAATCCCGCCTTCGCCCCCGAGTTCCGGCCGGTCCCGTCCGTCGCGATCATCGGCAAGGTGATGTGGTGGGGGCACACGAACCGCGACTGAAAGGTAGGTTTAAGATGAAATTCGCGCTTGTTTCCGCCGTATCGCTTTTCGCAGCGTCCGCCTCGGCCCAGGACCTGGACACGATGCAGATCGCCCTCGATCTGGGCACCCTCTTGGCCGCCGAACAGAAATGCGGCCTGACCTATGACCAGGTGGCGATCGAGGCCTTCATCGACGCGAAGGTCGATCCGGGAAACATGAGCTTCGCGAGCGACCTGTCCATGATGACCTCAGGCGCCAAGATGCAGCTGGTGCAGATGGATGGCAGCGCCATCACCGCCCACTGCCGCGCCGTGTCGCGTTCGGCAAAGCACTTCGGCTTCATCAAGTAGCTCGATCGCGTCAAGCTCCGCACGGGCCGACATCCTGAAGCGGGTATCGTGCCCACTTCTCGAAGCCGCTGGACCCCGTTTCCGGCGGCTTTTCGTGCCTGGAAGCCGAAAATCAGTTGCATGTTCGGCCGGCCGCCAGTCGGGCTACAGATTTTGTAACACGCTGATCTTGCGCGCAAAATCCGAACATGCAACTGACCGACCTAACATGCAACGCCATTTGCATGTTCCGGAGCCCATCCATTACCGTTTTTGCCGGTCAGAACGGCCTTCCAGCTCCGATTAATGCTTGTTTCACGGATGTTTAAACGCCACCCGCTCCCGACGACCATTTCGGCTCGCCCGCGACCTGGACGGGTCTCCGTGGCCGGATTTCCGCGTTAGTGCAAATCTTCGACCGGTCCGCACGCGCGGCTCCGACATCCTCATAACATCCTGCTTTCTATGACCAATACGTCATAGCCCACCCGCCCCCGGCCTCTTCCGGCTTAGTGCAGATATCGGTGTCACACTACATTCGCTGTGGATAGATGCCCGGCGGGCGGGTTGAGGGCCCCTGCGGACGGCTCAAGCGGAGGGGGCGGCAGAAGCGCCGGGGGCCGGGAGGTCGGCCGGGATCAGTCCTTCGACTTGCCGCCCCGGCCGGCGCGCGGCGGGGTCTGCGCCGCCTCGAGCGCCGCGATGCGGGCCTTGAGCGCCTCGTTCTCCTCGCGCGCCTTCTGCGCCATCGCACGGACGGCGTCGAATTCCTCGCGGGTCACGAAATCCCGGTCGGCGAGCCAGCGGTCCATCCACGACCGCATCGCCGTCTCGGCTTCGGTCCTGGCACCCTGCGCCACGCCCATCGCGCTGGTCATGAGCTTCGACATGTCGTCGAAGAACTTGTTCGCACCGCTCATGTCGCGCCTCCTCGGGGACGTTGCCTTCCCTCCTATATGCGCGGGGCGGGTCGAAAGCTCAAGGTTGACTTCGCCGCGGGCAAAGGGTCTTGAGAGGCGTCACAGGAGCGACGATGCAGGCCGCGATCCCCTTCCCCGACATCTCCAACGAGGTCTTCTCGATCGAGCTTTTCGGCGCCCATCTGGCGCTCAGGTGGTATGCGCTCGCCTATCTCGCGGGGCTGCTGGCGGGGTTCTGGGTGATCCGGTCGCTGATGCGTCGTCCGGCGCTCTGGCCCGGGGACCGGGCGCCGATGGCGCCGGAACGGGCCGACGACCTGCTGACCGCGATCATCCTCGGCGTGATCCTCGGCGGCAGGCTTGGTTTCGTCCTCTTCTACCAGCCTCTCCACTACCTGTCGCATCCCCTTGACATCGTGAAGGTCTGGGAAGGCGGCATGTCGTTCCACGGCGGCTTTCTGGGGGTTCTGGTGGCGGGCCTGTGGTTCGCCCGCCGCAACGGCGTGCCCCCGATGCAGCTTTCCGACGCGATGGCGCTGGTGGCGCCGGTCGGGCTGTTTTTCGGGCGGCTGGCCAACTTCGTGAACGCCGAGCTGTGGGGCCGGCCGACCGGTCTGCCCTGGGGCGTGATCTTTCCCGGCGAGGCGGCGCAGGACTGCCCCGGCGTCGCGCCGGGCCTCTGCGCCCGCCATCCGAGCCAGCTTTACGAAGCCGGGCTCGAGGGGCTGGTGCTGGGCCTCCTGCTCTGGCTTCTGGTGCGGCGGGGGGCGCTGAGGCGGCCGGGTGTCGTGACCGGCGTGTTCCTCGCGGGCTACGGCGCGGCCCGGTTCGCCGTCGAGTTCGTGCGCCAGGCGGATGCGCAATTCATCACCCCCGACAATCCGCTCGGCCATGTCCTTCAGGCCGGCGGCTTCGGCCTGTCGATGGGCCAGATCCTGTCGCTGCCGATGATCCTCGCGGGCGCCTGGTTCGTGGCCAGGGCGCGGCGCGGATGAACGCGCTCGGCCGCGTCCTCGTCCGGCGGATCGCGGCGGACGGGCCGATGCGGCTTTCGGACTACATGGCCGAGTGCCTGCTGAACCCGTCGCACGGCTACTACGCCACGCGCGACCCGTTCGGGGCGGGCGGCGATTTCACCACCGCGCCCGAGATCAGCCAGATGTTCGGAGAGCTACTCGGCCTCTGCCTCGCGCAGGCCTGGCTCGACCAGGGGCGGCCCTCGCCCTTCGCGCTGGCCGAGATCGGGCCGGGCCGGGGCACGCTGATGGCTGACATGCTGCGGGCGATCCGCGCGGTGCCGGGAATGACGGACGCCGCCCGCGTGCACCTCGTCGAGGCCTCGCCCGCGCTCCGCGCCCGGCAGGGCCAGGTGCTGAAGGCCGAGGCGCCGCAGTGGCACGACCGGGTGGAGAGCCTGCCCGACCTGCCGCTCTTTCTCGTCGCCAACGAATTCTTCGACGCGCTGCCGGTCCGCCAGTTCGAGCGGCACGGGGATGGCTGGGCGGAGCGGATGGTCGGCCTTCGCGACGGGTGGCTCGCGCCCGGGCTCGGCCCGGTCACGCCCTATCCGGCGCTGGCCCACCGCCTCGCCGACACGGCGGAAGGCGATGTGGTGGAAACCTGCCCGGCGGCGGGCCCGATCGCGCGGGAAATCGCCCGGCGCGTGGCCAGGCACGGGGGCGTGGCGCTGATCGTCGACTACGGCGGCCGGCATTCGCTGGGCGACACCTTCCAGGCGGTGAAGGGCCATGCGCCCACCGACCCGTTCGCCGAGCCCGGCGAGGCCGACCTGACCGCGCATGTCGATTTCGAGCCGCTTGCAGACGCCATCGCCGCCGCCGGCGCGGCGGTGACGGCGCTGGCCCCGCAGGGCGTGTTTCTCGAACGGCTGGGGATCGCGGCGCGCGCCGGGGTTCTCGCGCGCGGGCTTGCCGGTCCGGCGCTTCAGGCGCATCTTGCCGCGCATCGCCGCTTGACCCATCCCGACGAAATGGGACAGTTGTTCAAAGTGCTCGCGGCCTATCCGAAAGGAAAAGCCCCGCCACCTGGACTGGACCCCGCCGGATGACGCTGGAGATCCTTACCCACGACGCGCTCCGCCCGCTCAGGCACGGGTTCTTCACGCGCCGGGGGGGCGCATCGTCGGGCATCTTCGCCGGGCTGAACTGCGGCGCGGGCTCGTCGGACCTGCGCGAGGCGGTTTCGATCAACCGCGACCGGGTGGCGGAGGCGCTGGGGCTGACGGCTGGGGCGCTCGTCGGGGTGAGCCAGGTGCATTCGGCCGATGTCGTGACCGTGTCGGCCCCGCCCGCGGCGCCGGTCAGGGCCGATGCGATGGTGACGGCGACGCCGGGGCTGGCGCTCAGCGTGCTGACCGCCGACTGCCAGCCGGTGCTCTTTGCCGACCGCGCGGCCGGCGTGATCGGCGCGGCGCATGCCGGCTGGCGGGGCGCGCTTTCCGGCGTGCTAGAGGCGACGGTCGACGCGATGGAGGCGCTTGGCGCGCGCCGCGGCGAAGTGGTGGCGATCATCGGACCGACGATCAGCCAGCGCGCCTACGAGGTGGGGCCCGAGTTCCTCGATGCCTTCCTTGCCGAGGACGACGGCTATTCGCGCTTCTTCGCGGGCGGCGAGGGCGACCGGATGCACTTCGACCTGCCGGGCTTCGGCCTGCACCGGCTGCGCGCGGCAGGCGTGGGCCGGGCCGAATGGACGCGGCACTGCACCTATTCCGATCCGGAGCGGTTCTTTTCCTATCGCCGCTCGGTCCACCGGCACGAGGCCGATTTCGGCCGGCTGATCTCGGCGATCCGTCTCTGAGCGCGGCGGGGTGCGACCCCGAGACGCCGGCGAACACGCGGGAAGTCTTCGGACATTCCCGCAACCGGATGGCGCCCCGGACCCCTGCCCTGCCATCAAATCACCGCGAAACCTGCCCCAAGCCTGCCGCATTGACCGCTAGAATGGCCCCATCCGGTCAGAGAATCGGACCCGTCGAAAGGCCCGCAAGAGGCCGGAACGAGGCAAGGAGCAGTCAGATGAAACCGCAACGCCGCTGGATGAAATCGGTGCTGGTGGAAAGCGCGAAACCCGGGGTCACCCTCCCCTGGCAGCGCGGCGCCCGCCAAACCGCCCTCCGCCACCCGAAAGTCCGGCGCGCGCCCGGCCTGCCCGCCCGCGGCTGACCGTTCCCTCCTTCCTCCCAGGCGCCCCCGCCCCCATCGGGGCGTCGCGTGACAGGCGGACCGGCCCCGCGCCCCGGGCCGGTCCGCCGCCCTTCCTCTGGCACTCCCGACGGTAGCGATTCGCGCGCCATCCGGCCCTGCCGATCCCTTGCGAAGGCTTAACGCAGGCTTCTTGTCGCTTGCGCCTGAACAAACCCCTCGGCGCGCCCCGCGATTGTCCGGGCGCCGCTCCAAATCATCCTTGCTCTTTGACAGATCGCCCCGAAGCGCGCAGATTGTGCGCGTAGTTCGTCTGCATTTGGGGGGTGGGGGCTCCGCAGATGTAAGTGATTGAAAGGTGTTCGTGTGCTGCAGCGTCATACTGGTATGAACCGTCTTTCGACGGATGTTTTCAATTCTCCCCTTCCGCATTCCCGGTCCCTTCCCCAGCCCGTCCCGGCCCAGGCCGAACCGCGCCCCGTCCGCAGCGCGCCGCTGACCCGGCGCTACGAGATCGCCTATCTCGACGCCAAGGGACGGTTCGAGACCTGCACAAGGCTCGCCCCGGCGATCGCGGAGTTCGAGGAGGCGTTTTCCGCCTTCGCGCGGGGCACCGTCATTGCCACGACCGAAGGGCCGGTGGCGATCGAAGATCTGGTGCCCGGGATGGTGGCGCTGACCGGCGAAGGCCGCGCCGCGCGGATCACCTGGATCGGCTCGATGACGCTCTTCCCGCCCCACGCGCTGCCGGGAATGCCCCGTTCCACCCTCACCCGCATCACCGCCGACGCCTTCGGCATCGGCCGGCCGATGCCCGATCTCGTGCTCGGCCCGCGCGCCCGCATCCTCGTGCGCGACGCGCGCTGCCGTTTCGCCACCGGGGTCGAGGCCGCCTATGCACCGGCGCGGTCCTTTGCCGACGGCGTGTCGATCATCGAGGTGACGCCGGTCGCGCCGATCACGGTCTATCACGTCGTGCTGGAGCGGCAGGGCTCGATCCGCGCCGCGGGGCTCGAGATCGAAAGCTTCCATCCCGGGGCGCGCATGGACGACGGCTTCGATCCGCAGGTTGCGCAGATCTTCCTGTCGCTGTTCCCGCACCTGCGCTCGATCGCCGATTTCGGCACCCCCGCCCATCCGCGGATGTCGGCGGCCGAGGTCGAGGCGGCGCTGGAAGCCTGACCGGCGCGGCGGCCGAGGCGCAGGGCCCTCAGGCGCTGCGCTTCAGCCGCGCCTCGAGCACGTCGAAGGGCACGCCGGGCCGGTCCTTGGCGCAGCGGATGACGAGGCTGGTCTTGACGCTCGCCACGTTCGCGGCCGAGGTCAGTTCCTCGGTCAGGAACGACTGGAAGGTGGACAGATCCGGCGCCACGCATTTCAGGATGAAGTCGATCTCGCCGTTCAGCATGTGGCACTCGCGCACCAGCGGCCAGTCGCGGCAGCGCTGTTCGAAGGCCGACAGGTCGGCTTCGGCTTGGCTGTGCAGGCCGACCATCGCGAAGACCTGGACCTCGAAACCCAGCTCGCGCGGGTTGACGTCGGCGTGGTAGCCGCGGATATAGCCGGCCTCCTCCAGCGTGCGGACCCGGCGCAGGCAGGGCGGCGCGGAAATGCCGACCCGGCGGGCAAGCTCGACATTGGTCATGCGGCCGTCGTCCTGAAGCTCGGCCAGGATCCTGCGGTCGATCTCGTCGAGCTTGTTGGCGGCCATGTCGTTTCTCCCGGAAAATCTTGGCGGAACTTATCCGCAGGCCCGCGCCCGCGCAATATTATTTCAGGCTCGCGCAAGATTGAGGCGCGGGCAACCCTGACCAAGGGCTCCCCGCCGGTCCCGGGCGGGTGCGGCGGGGGCTTTGCAGGCGCGCCGCGGGCGACTATATCGCCTTGACAGGGACGCAAGGGGGCAGGTCATGGGCGAGACGCGGCACACGAAGGTTCTGATCATCGGCTCGGGCCCCGCTGGCTACACCGCCGCGGTCTATTCGGCGCGTGCCATGCTGAACCCGGTCCTCGTCCAGGGCATCCAGCCGGGCGGCCAGCTCACCATCACCACCGAGGTAGAGAACTGGCCCGGCGACACCGAGGTGCAGGGCCCCGACCTGATGGTGCGGATGGAGGCCCATGCGAAGGCGATGGGCGCCGAGGTGATCGCCGACCACATCCAGTCGCTCGACCTTTCGCGCCGGCCGTTCACGGCCGCAGGCGACAGCGGCACCACCTACACGGCCGACGCGGTCATCCTCGCCACCGGGGCGCAGGCGCGCTGGCTCGGCCTGCCGTCGGAGGAGAAGTTCAAGGGCTTCGGCGTCTCCGCCTGCGCGACCTGCGACGGCTTCTTCTACCGCGGCAAGAAAGTGGTGGTCATCGGCGGCGGCAACACCGCCGTGGAGGAAGCGCTGTTTCTCACCAATTTCGCTTCGAAGGTCACGGTGGTCCACCGCCGCGACAGCTTCCGCGCCGAGAAGATTCTGCAGGACCGGCTGTTCAGGAACCCCAAGGTCGCGGTCATTTGGAACCACACCGTCGAGGAAATCCTCGGCACCGAGGCGCCGCTCGGCGTGACCGGCTTGCGGCTGCGCAACGTGCAGACCGGGGCGGAGACCACCCTGCCCTGCGACGGCTTCTTCGTGGCGATCGGCCACGCGCCCGCCTCGGAACTGGTCAAGGACCAGCTTGACCTGCATCACGGCGGCTATGTGAAGGTGCAGCCCGGCACCACCCTGACGTCGATCCCCGGCGTCTTCGCGGCCGGCGACCTGACCGACCACGTCTACCGCCAGGCGGTAACCTCGGCCGGAATGGGCTGCATGGCGGCCCTGGACGCCGAGCGCTGGCTTGCCGACGAGGCGGCCCCGGCTGCCGCCGCGGCGGAGTGACCGCGCTGCGGGGCGGGGCGCAAAGGGATTGTCCCGCAGCGGGGGCAGGTGGCGGAAACAGTCTTCGCTGCGGTGCGGAATTTTCGCACCAATGTCCCGAATAGGTGCGAATTTCCCCACCCCGACTTGAATTCGGCCACGTTTCGGGTCTATGCCCCCGCCCGACGGCGGCCGTCCGGCCGCGCCCGGTCGTTCAGAGGGTCCATTGCCGATGTCGCTTCCCAACCACGCTCCGATCCCGGAGCTGTATGTCTCTTCCGACTCCGCCCAGAAACTGAAGCACGAGGCCGCGGGCCTGCCCTCCTGGGATCTGACCCAGCGCCAGATCTGCGATCTGGAGCTTCTGATGAACGGCGGCTTCCATCCGCTGAAGGGATTCCTGACCGAGGCCGACTATGACGGCGTGGTCGAGAACATGCGGCTTGCCAGCGGCGCACTCTGGCCGATACCGGTCACGCTCGATGTCAGCGAGGAGTTCGCCGCCAGGGTCGAGCCGGGCCAGGACATCGCGCTCAGGGACCAGGAGGGCGTGATCCTCGCCATCCTGTCGGTCACCGACCGGTGGACGCCCGACAAGAAGCGCGAGGCCGTGAGTGTCTTCGGCGCCGACGACATCGCCCATCCGGCGGTCAACTACCTGCATCACAAGGCCGGCCCGGTCTATCTGGGCGGGCCGATCACCGGCATCCAGCAGCCGGTGCACTACGACTTCAAGGGCCGGCGCGACACGCCGAATGAGCTTCGGGCCTATTTCCGCAAGCTCGGCTGGACCCGCGTCGTTGCCTTCCAGACCCGCAACCCGCTGCACCGCGCCCACCAGGAACTGACCTTCCGCGCCGCGCGGGAAGCCCAGGCGAACCTCCTGATCCACCCGACCGTCGGCATGACCAAGCCGGGCGACGTCGACCATTTCACCCGCGTGCGCTGCTATGAGGCGGTGCTGGACAAGTATCCGGCCGCGACCACGCACCTGTCGCTTCTGGGGCTGGCGATGCGCATGGGCGGCCCGCGCGAGGCGATGTGGCACGCGATCATCCGCAAGAACCACGGGCTGACGCATTTCATCGTCGGCCGCGACCATGCCGGGCCGGGCAAGAACAGCCAGGGCAAGGACTTCTACGGGCCCTACGACGCGCAGGAACTGGTGAAGAAGCACGCGGCGGAAATCGGCATCGAGGTCGTGCCCTTCAAGCAGATGGTCTATGTGCAGGAAAAGGCGCAGTATTTCCCGATCGACGAAGTGCCGGAAGGCGCCACCGTCCTGGACATTTCCGGCACCGAACTGCGCCGCCGCCTGCGCGAGGGGCTGGAGATTCCCGAATGGTTCTCGTTCCCCGAAGTGGTGCAGGAGTTGCGCCGCACCTCGCCGCCGCGGGCGCGCCAGGGCTTCACCGTGTTCTTCACCGGCTTTTCGGGCTCCGGCAAGTCGACCATCGCCAACGCGCTGATGGTCAAGCTGATGGAAATGGGCGGGCGTCCGGTGACGCTTCTGGACGGCGACGTGGTCAGGAAGCACCTGTCGTCGGAACTGGGCTTCTCGAAGGAACACCGCGACATCAACATCCGCCGCATCGGCTATGTCGCCAGCGAGATCACCAAGAACGGCGGCATCGCGCTATGCGCGCCGATCGCCCCCTATGCCTCGACCCGCCGCGCCGTGCGCGAGATGGTCGAGCAATATGGCGCCTTCCTTGAAGTCCACGTCGCCACCTCGATCGAGGAATGCGAGCGGCGCGACCGCAAGGGGCTCTACAAGCTGGCGCGCGAGGGCAAGATCAAGGAGTTCACCGGGATTTCCGACCCCTACGAGGTGCCGGAGAACCCCGAACTGCGGGTCGAGACCGAGAACGTCGATGTCGACAACTGCGCCCATCAGGTGATCCTGAAGCTGGAAAGCATGGGGTTGATCAAGGCCTGACCGGCGCTGGACGGTCGCGGACGCCCGGGGGCACGCTCCCGGGCGTTTTGCTTTGCGTTCGGCCGCGAAGCGCGTATATCGGCCGGGCCCTTGGAACGGAGTGGAACGGTGGCACGCAAGGTCTTCATCGACGGGGATGTCGGCACCACGGGTCTGCAGATCCGCGAGCGGCTGGAACGCCGCGACGATGTCACGCTCGTGCGGATCGACCCGGCGCTGAGGAAGGACATTCCCGCCCGCGTTGCCGCCTTCGCCGAGGCCGAGGTGGCGATCCTCTGCCTGCCCGACGCGGCGGCGACGGAAATTGTCGCGGCCTGCGACGCGGCGGGGCTTTCCACCCGGATCATCGACGCCTCGACCGCGCACCGCACCCATCCCGACTGGTGCTTCGGCTTTGCCGAGATGACGCCCGGCCAGCGCGCGGCGATCGGTGCCGCGACCCGGGTGACCAACCCCGGATGCTGGTCCACCTGCGCCATCGCACTGATCCGCCCGCTGGTCGACGCCGGGCTGATCGACCCCGCGCGCCCGCCCGCGATTTCGGGCGTGTCGGGCTATTCCGGCGGCGGCAAGGCGATGATCGAGGAATTCGAATCCGGCGCGGTGCAGGGCTCTTTCCTCTACGGCGCGGCGCAGGGGCACAAGCACCTGCCCGAGATCACGCGTTACGGCGGCCTGTCGCGCCCGCCGGTGTTCGTGCCCTCGGTGGGACAATATGTGCAAGGCATGGCGGTGGCAGTGGCGCTTGACCTCGACGCCCGGGGCCTCGCGCGCGCCGAGGAGGTGCTTGCGGCACATTACGCGGGCGAGCGCTTCGTCGCGGTCGTGCCGGCGGCAGCGCACGAGCCGCGCGTCTGGCCGCAGACCCTGAACGGCACCAACCGGATGGAGCTTTCGGTGCATGGCAACGCGAAAACCGCAGCGGCCACGCTGATCGCGGTGCTCGACAACCTCGGCAAGGGCGCGTCGGGAGCGGCGGTGCAGAACCTCAACCTGATGCTCGGGCTTGACGAGGGTGCGGGGCTCTAGCCGGCTTCGCCTGCCCCGAACGACAAAGCCCCGGCGGGTTGGCCGGGGCTTTCTTTGTTTCGGGTCCGGGTTTTAGCCCGCGCGCTTCATCCGGTCCATCAACCCGTCCTTCAGGACGAGCTGATGATAGAGCGCGCCGACGACATGCAGGATCACCAGCGCGATGCCGAGGTTGAACAGAACCTCGTGCACCTCGCCCGCCGCATCGACGCCGCCGAACCACGCCATGGCGCCGGAGACGGGGATCAGGAGCAGAAGCGCGTAAAGCCCCAGATGGGTGAGCTTGGCAATCAGGTCGGCCACCGGATGCCCGCCCTCGGGCAGGTCCGGCGCGCCACGGGTCAGCCGGATCGCCACCCGGGCAAGCGCCAGGACGAGAATCGCCACGCCGATCCAGACATGGGCGGCGGCCGTCGCGCCGAAGGCATCGCGGCCGTCGTGGATCGCGCGCCACGCGGCCTTGATCTTGTCGCTGCTGACATAGCTCACCCCCAGAAGCAGGAGGATGCTCCAGTGAAGCGCGATCTGCGCGCGGCTGTATCCGGTAACCTTTGACATGTGTCCCTCGTCGGTCGTGATTGCCGGTGGCCTGGCTGGCCACCGTTCGTGTCACGCAGAAGGGCCGGTTTTCCGTCGCCGGTCAATCCAACCTGAGTCTGAAACCGCCGCGTCAGCGGGCGCCCACGTTCAGTGGACGCTCACCGGCGCCATGTCGTTCTGCCGCGCCAGGATGAAGGCCAGCCTGCGGTCCTTGACCAGCGCCAGCCGCTCTCCGCCGGCGTCGTGCAGCGCATAGAGCGTGTCGAGCCCCGCCACCTGCGCACGGATTTCCTCCGGCAGTTCCGCGACGGGAACCTCGCGCACGTAGACGATGCGCTCTCCCCGCTCCGGTCCGAAATCGTATTTCGTGTCCATGCCCGTTTCCTCCTCAGCCTCTGGTGATGCGGATCGTCTGCACCACCTTCTCCGGCACCGCCCGGACGAGGTCGACGTGGAGAAGCCCGTTCTCCAGCCGCGCGCCGGCGACATCGACGCCCTCGGCGAGGACGAAGCTGCGCTGGAACGCGCGCGCGGCGATGCCGCGGTGAAGGAAGACCCGGGCCTCCTCTGCCTCGTCCGCCTGCCGGCCGCGGATCACCAACTGGCGCTCCTCGACGGTGATCGAGATGTCGTCCTCGCGGAATCCCGCCACGGCGAGCGTGATGCGGAAGCCGTTTTCGGAGGATTGTTCGATGTTGAAGGGCGGATAGCCGTCATTCCCGCTTTTCGCGGTGCGTTCGACAAGCCGTTCCAGCTGATCGAAGCCCAGAAGGAAGGGATGGGCGGCAAAGGTCAGTTTCGTCATCTCCGGCCATGTCCTCGTCATCAAGCGACATTGCGTCACGGGCCCCCGTCCGGGCAGCCCTTGGCCTGAATATGGAGGCTCGTGCCGCGGCCGACAAGACGCGCCACCTCGAAAAGCTTCCCGCAATCCCGGGGACTTGCTATCTTTCGCTGACACTCCCGAGCGACTCATGGCCCCTGACGAGATGAACGCCCCCCTGGAAATGGACCCGACCGAAGTCCTGCGCGTGAAACTCGAGGTTCTGCGCCAGGAACACCGCGATCTCGACGAGGCGATCCACCACATGGAAGCCGCGGGCCGGTCCGATCAGCTCACGCTCCGGCGGCTGAAGAAACACAAGCTGAACCTGAAGGACCAGATCGCCCGGCTGGAGGACATCCTCACGCCCGACATCATCGCCTGACCGCGCCGGAAGCGGCATTGCACCTTGGCCGCCACTGGCTATAGTGCGCGCTCCATTCAGCCGTGGAGGGGCGATGAGCGTGAAGGTCGGCATCATCATGGGGTCGCAGTCCGACTGGCCCACGATGAAGGAGGCGGCGGCGATTCTCGACGACCTCGGCGTGGCTTACGAGGCGAAGATCGTCTCGGCCCACCGCACGCCCGACCGGCTCTGGACCTATGGCAGGACCGCGGTCGAACGCGGGCTTCAGGTGATCATCGCCGGCGCCGGGGGGGCGGCGCACCTGCCGGGCATGATGGCGTCGAAGACAAGGGTGCCGGTGATCGGCGTGCCGGTGCAGACCAAGGCGCTTTCGGGCGTCGACAGCCTTTACTCGATCGTCCAGATGCCGAAGGGCTACCCCGTCGCGACGATGGCCATCGGAGCTGCCGGGGCCGCCAACGCGGGCCTCATGGCGGCGGGCATCCTCGCGATCTCCGATCCCGCGCTTGCCACGCGGCTCGACGCCTGGCGCGACGCGCTTTCCGCGTCGATTCCGGAAGACCCCCGGGAATGAGCCGCATCGGTTTCATTGGCACGGGCCATATCGCCGCCCCGATGGCACGTCACCTTGCCGCGAAGGGTCACGAGATCACCGTGAGCCGCCGCAACGAGGCGGTGTCGGCGGCGCTGGCGCGCGACTGCGGCGCCCGGGTGGCCGAGCCGCAGGCGGTGCTGGACGGAAGCGACATCGTCTTTCTCTGCGTCCGGCCGCAGCATGCCGAAGCGGCGCTGGACCCGCTGGTCTTCCGGCCCGATCACCGGATCGTCTCGGTCATGGCCGGCGTGGCCGAGGCCGCTCTGCGCCGCCTCTGCGCGCCGGCGCGGGATTTCGTCCAGACCATCCCCCTGGGCTTTGTCGAACAGGGCGGCTGTCCCCTGGCCGCTCATGGCGACGATGCGCTTCTGTCCGCGCTCTTCGCCCCGGAAAACCCGGTGGTGAAGGTCCGGGACGAGGGCGCTCTGAATGCCTACATGGGCATCTGCGTGGTGGTGCCGGGGCTTCTCGACCTGATGGCGACGGCGGCGCGCTGGCTTGGCGCGCGCGACGGCGCGGACGCGGGCGAATTCTACATGGCGCAGTTGATGACCGGCTTCCTGAACGCGATGCCGAAGGACGGGGCCGGGCGGCTGGCTGCCGAACGCGACGCGCTCGCCACCGAGGGCACGCTCAGCCTGCAGATGGTGCAGGCGCTGCGGGATGGCCATGCCCACGAGGCTCTCGTCGCGGCACTTGACGCGATCGAGAAACGGCTGGAACGGAAATGACCGTCGCCCCCCTTCCCGCCGGCGCCACCATCGGCATTCTCGGCGGCGGCCAGCTGGGCCGGATGCTGTCGGTCGCGGCCGGGCGGCTCGGATACCGGACGCATGTCTTCGAGCCTGCGGCCAACCCGCCCGCGGGCGATCTGGCCCATCGGGTCACGACCGCCCCCTACGAGGACGAAGCCGCCCTCGCCCGGTTTGCGGGCTCGGTCGATGTCGTCACCTACGAATTCGAGAACATCCCGACCTCGGCGCTCGACCAGATCGAGGCCCTCCGGCCGATCCACCCGAACCGCCGCGCGCTGGCCGTCAGTCAGGACCGGCTGAGCGAAAAGGCATTCCTGTCCGACCTCGGGCTGATGACGGCACCCTTCGCTGCGGTCGATGATGCCCACGACATGGCCGAGGCGATCGAGGAGATCGGCTGCCCGGCCATCCTCAAGACCCGCCGGCTCGGCTATGACGGCAAGGGCCAGGTGCGGCTCGCCTCTGCCGCAGACGCCGGGGCCGCGCTGGCGGCGATCGCGGGGGCGCCCGCGATCCTCGAGGGCTTCGTCGATTTCAGCCACGAGGTCTCGGTCATCGCCGCGCGCGGCCGCGACGGCTCGGTCGCGGCCTATGACCCGGGCGAGAACGTCCACCGCGACGGCATCCTGCGCACCACGACCGTGCCTGCCCGGCTGAGCGCGGCAGAGCGCACCGATGCCGTGCTTCTGGCCGCGAAGATCCTTTCGGCGCTCGACTACGTCGGCGTGATGGGCGTGGAGCTGTTCGTGACGCCGAAGGGGCTTGTGGTGAACGAGATCGCGCCCCGCGTCCACAATTCCGGCCACTGGACCCAGAACGGCTGCGCCGTCGACCAGTTCGAACAGCACATCCGCGCCATCGCCGGCTGGCCGCTCGGCGACGGCGCCCGCCATGCCGACGTGGTGATGGAGAACCTGATCGGCGACGACATCCTGAAGGTTCCCGCGATCGCACGCGACCGCGACGTGGCGATCCACCTTTACGGCAAGGCCGAGACGCGGGCCGGCCGCAAGATGGGCCACGTCAACCGCATCCTCCGGCGCGGCTGAGGCGGGCGGGGTCCGGGCCGTCATGACAGGAAGAGACCCCACGCCTCCGACGTCTCGCCCGGGCGACCAGCCCGGGCGGCGCCCGACCGCCCCCGAGGGCGGGCGCATTGCATCGTGTCCAGCAGAACAACCGTCGGGAGTGGCGGCCCCATAAAGGACCCCAACCCAGCGCTGCACAGCGCCCGCCCGCGATCGGCCGCCGCCCTTCGCGCGTTGCCGCGGCCGGAGGCAGCGCCACCACAAAGCGCCCCCGGACTTCTGAAGCGCAGCGCCCTCCCCTCCCCTCTTGCGGCCGCGGGATGCACACCGGAACGGGCATCCGCAGCGGCCCCTACCGCAGCACCCGCCGCGCGGCGTCGAGATAGCTCAGTTCGTGGTCGAACCGCCCGTTGGCGAGGAATTCCAGAACCTGGGCCACGACGAGCGGGTTGTTCATCATGAACGTATGCGTCACCGGCAGCACGACATGGTCGCGCATGCCGCCGATCCGGGTGCTGGCGACGCTGACCTTGCCGTCGTCGGCGCCCTCGATCACCGCCGAGTAGACCGGGTTGAGCGAGCGGTCGCCGGCGATGATGCCCAGATCGAACTGCACCGCGGGCAGCGCGTTCGGAACGCTTGCGGGCCCGGTGCCAAGCTCCAGCCCCGCCGGCCCGTTCAGCCACCGGAACGCGCCGAGGTCGCCGAAGGCATCGACCAGCTCCGATCCGTGGTTGGGGGGCGCGAGCATCACCACGCGGCCCATCTTCGCCGGCCGGTGGCCGGCAAGCCAGGCACGGGCGAGGATGCCGCCCATCGAATGGGTGACGAAGTGGACGGTTTCGCCTTCGCCGCAGCGGGCCACCTGCGGGCCGACGTAATCGCGCACCAGCGTCTCGATCGTGACCTCGGTCGAGGGATAGCCCTCGTTCACCACCCGAAAGCCCGCCCGGGCAAGCGCAGCTTCCATGACCCAGAGCGACGCTTCGCTGCGCGCCAGCCCGTGCAGGAGGACGACGCAGTCCGCCGCGGCCGCGGGGAGGGCGGTGATCATGGCGCCCAGAAGAAGGAGCACGGGAAGCGATTTCCGCATCGGTCGGTGATAGGCCAGACCCGGCCCCGGCGCCAGCCCCTTGCCCTTGCGCCGGCGCTCCGCCACTCTGCCCGCCCATGAAGACCCGCTCGCCCCGCCTCGCCACCCGCGCGATCATCGTCGAGGATCGCCGCCTCCTGCTCGTCAACGCCTATCCGGGCAGGCGGTCGGACCTCTGGGGCGCGCCCGGCGGCGGGGTCGAGCCGGGCCGGTCGCTGCCCGAGAACCTGATCCGTGAGGTCCACGAGGAATGCGGGCTGACGGTCGAGGTCGGACCACTGGCGCTCGTCAACGAATTCCACGATCCGAAATCGGGCTACCACCAGGTCGACCTGTTCTTTCGCTGCCGGGTCACCGGCGGCCGGCTCGACCCGGACTGGGCCGATCCGGCCGGCATCGTCCACACCTGCCGGTTCTTCGCGCCTGCGGACCTTGCCGCGATCCGGCTGAAGCCCGACAGCCTGCCGCGCGTGGCCTTCACACCCGAGGCGCCCGTCCACTATGACCCGCTGGAGGAGATCGTGCCATGAGCCGCGCCTTCGTCAAGGAGGACAGGCCCGACACCGAACCCCTGCCCGACCTGCCGATCAGTCCGCATCCGAACTACGTGACCCCGCGCGGTCTTGCCGCGCTGCGCGAGAGGCTGGAGACGGTGCGGGCCGAGCTTGCCCGCCTGAAGGCGCGCGCCGACCGGCTCGACCGGCTGCCGGAGAAGGCGGCGGAGCGCGACATCCGCTATCTTGAGGCGCGTCTGGCCTCGGCTATTCCGGTCGATCCGGCGGCGCAGCCGGAGGGTGAAGTGGGCTTTGGCGCAAGGGTCACGGTGGCGGATGAGGACGGGGTGGAGACGGTCTATGAGATCGTCGGCGAGGATGAGGCGGACGCGAGCCTCGGCCGGATCGCACCGCAGTCGCCGCTGGCCCGCGCGCTTCTGGGGGCAGGTGTCGGGGATACGGTGGAATGGAAGCGGCCGGCCGGCACCGTAGAGCTTGAGGTCACCGCCATTGCCTACGGCTGACGGGCCGGGCGGACGGCGATGGCGACGCCGCCAAGAACCAGTGCCGAGGCGATGACGAAGCGCAGGGTCAGCGATTCCCCGAGGAAGACCATGCCGCCCGCGACGGCGATGAGCGGAACGCTCAGCTGCGCCACCCCGCCCCGCGCGGCGCCGAGCTGGGGCAGGATCGTGTACCAGAGCGCGTAGCCAAGGCCCGAGGTCATCGCGCCCGAGACGAGCGCAAGGGCAAGACCCGCGGACCCTGTCGGCGCAGAGGCCGGCGAGGCGGGCAGAAGGGCCGTGATCAGCGCAGCCAAGGGGACGGCGAGGATGAAGTTCCACGCGGTGGCACCCAGGGGATCGCGTGTGCCGCGCGCGGAAAGCGAATATACTCCCCAGCCCACGCCCGCCGCGACCATCATCGCCGCGTGCAGCGGGCTTGGGGTGGCCCCGGACCCGGGCGCAAGCAGGTAGAGAAGGCCGAGGAATGCCACCCCCGCCCCCGACCAGCGCCGCGCGGGCACCCGTTCCCCTGCCACCAGCGCGCCGGCGAACATGGTGATCTGCACCATGCCGAAGAGGATCAGCGCGCCGGTGCCGGCGTCGAGCGCGCCATAGGCGAGCGAGAAGCCGAAGAGATAGACGAGAAGCGAGATCGGGCCCGCGGTCCTGCCCCGCCGGCCCGGCCAGACCGCCTGCCCGGACCGGATGCGCCGGACCGCGACCAGAAGCCCCAGCATCCCCGCCCCGGCGGCAAGCCGGACCACGGCGAACTCCACCGCGCCGATGTGCCCCTGCCCGACCGCCGCCCGGTTCAGCACCGAATTGGCGGCGAAGGCGGTCATGGTGAGCGCGGTGAGAAGGACGAGGCGCATGGCATCGCCAGCCTAGTCCCGGCCGGGAGCGCGCACCAAGAATTAACCGAGGCCAGGGGCCGCCCCAAACCCGCCCGAGCCGGCCAGCCGCAACCGATACTGTGCCCGGAAAGCCTTCAGTGAACGGCGCTCGGTGCCGGCTTCAACGGCAGGATGCCCTCGATGTCGGACCCGTCTTCCTTGGGAAACCAATGGTCTATGGTGCGGATCAGACGGGCGTCGCCGGACAGAAACAGGCGCCCCTCCTCGATCTCGCGGGCGATCGTCGTCCGCCCCAGCATGATGGCGGCCAGCGACACGGCCGTCATTTCGATGTAAAGGTCGACGTCCACCCCGGGATCGGAGGTGCAGAGATCGACCTCGGCGCCGGGCCGTGCCACCAGCCAGCAGCGATCGCGGCCCTTGGCGACATCGGCGAAATGAAAGCGCATGACCGCACGGCGCGGCGGCAGTTCCGCGACTTTCAGATAACGCCGGGCCGCCCAGATCATCGTCGACAGGTTGGGCTCGCCCACCGCGAGTTCCGCCTCGATGTTGCGCTGCGCCCAGTGCATCAGTTCATACAGTGCCGGCTCCAAGGCGACGGCCTTGGCGGTGCGGAAATAGTCGACGCTGCCGGTGGCGCGGTCCTCGACCCGCTCGACCATCCCGGCTGACTCCATCTCCCTCAGCCGCCGCGACAGAAGCGCGGGCGAGATATGGCCGACGCCCCGCCGGATGTCGTTGAAGCGGCTGGAACCGGCCCACATCTCGCACAGGATCTGGATGGTCCAGCGCGGCTCCAGATACTCGCACGCCTTCGAGATCGGGCAGATGATACCGTAGGGTTTGCCTGGCATGCGCGCTGTCTCCGGCTGCCAGTGTAAGGCAAGAACAGGCCCGCCATCCAGTTCACATTCTGTATCGGATCGATTCAGCCGCGGAACTGGCCGGAAAGTCGGGCCGTGCCACATGGTCGACCCATGTGGTCAAGCTTCACGGAGGTTACGCGATGCACCGGACCCGCCCGTTCCCCGCCCCGCATCATGCAAGCCGCCTGCCCCCGTTCGGTGCGGTCGGCTGGCTCGTGTCCGTCCTGAGCGAGCCGGGCCGCCAGCGCGATTTCCAGCCGGAGTCCGGCGTATTCCCGCCTGAGCCGCGTCAGGGTATCGGCCCGCCGGAGGCCGGCATCAAGGCCGCCCGCACGCGGAAACCGGCCGGCCATACCGCAAGCTGGGTCGGTGCCGCCATCTGGAACCGGGGCGGCACGTGATTCCGGGCGACAGGTCCAACGAAAAAGGGGCGCCCTGCGGCGCCCCTTCCCTGCGTTCCGTCGGAACGGCGTGATTACATCATGCCGTCCATGCCGCCCATGCCGCCGGGCATGCCGCCGGCAGCGGCCTTCGGCTCGGGCCGGTCGGCGACCATCGCTTCGGTGGTGATCAAGAGGCCGGCGACCGAGGCCGCATCCTCGAGCGCGGTGCGCACGACCTTGGCCGGGTCGATCACGCCGAACTTGAACATGTCGCCGTATTCCTCGGTCTGGGCGTTGAAGCCGAAGGTCTTGTCCTTCGATTCCCGCACCTTGCCGGCAACCACGGCGCCGTCGACGCCGGCGTTCTCGGCGATCTGGCGCAGCGGCGATTCCAGCGCCTTGCGGACGATGGCGATGCCGGCTTCCTGGTCGCCGTTGACGCCCTTCAGACCCTCGAGCATCTTCGCAGCCTGGATCAGCGCCACGCCCCCACCGACGACGATGCCTTCCTGAACCGCCGCACGGGTCGCGTTCAGCGCGTCATCGACACGGTCCTTGCGCTCCTTCACCTCGACCTCGGTCATGCCGCCAACGCGGATGACGGCGACGCCGCCGGCGAGCTTGGCAACCCGCTCCTGCAGCTTCTCGCGGTCGTAGTCGGAGGTGGTTTCCTCGACCTGGGTGCGGATCTGGGAAACGCGGGCCTCGATCTCGGCCTTGTCGCCGGCGCCGTCGATGACCGTGGTGTCATCCTTCTTGATCAGCACCTTCTTGGCGCGACCCAGCATGTCGAGCCCGACGTTCTCGAGCTTCATGCCGAGGTCTTCCGAGATCACCTGGCCGCCGGTCAGGATCGCGATGTCCTGGAGCATCGCCTTGCGACGGTCGCCGAAGCCCGGGGCCTTGACGGCGGCGATCTTCAGGCCGCCGCGCAGCTTGTTGACGACCAGCGTGGCGAGAGCCTCGCCCTCGACGTCTTCCGCCACGATCAGCAGCGGACGCTGCGACTGGATCACGGCCTCAAGGAGCGGCACCATCGGCTGGAGCGAGGAGAGCTTCTTCTCGTGCAGCAGGATGAACGCGTCTTCCAGTTCCGCCGTCATCTTGTCGGCGTTGGTGACGAAATAGGGCGAGAGGTAGCCGCGGTCGAACTGCATGCCCTCGACGACTTCGGTCTCCGTCTCCAGGCCCTTGTTCTCCTCGACGGTGATCACGCCCTCGTTGCCGACCTTCTGCATCGCGTCGGCGATCTGGCGGCCGATCTCGGCTTCGCCGTTGGCCGAGATGGTGCCGACCTGCGCGACTTCGGCGCTGTCGGCGACCTTGCGGGCCGCACCCTTGATCTGCTCGACGGCCTTGTGCACGGCGATGTCGATGCCGCGCTTGAGGTCCATCGGGTTCATCCCGGCGGCCACCGCCTTGAGCCCCTCGCGGACGATCGCCTGGGCGAGAACGGTCGCGGTCGTGGTGCCGTCGCCAGCCTCGTCATTGGTGCGGGAAGCAACTTCCTTCACCATCTGGGCGCCCATGTTCTCGAACTTGTCGGCAAGCTCGATTTCCTTCGCGACGGTCACGCCGTCCTTGGTGATGCGGGGAGCACCGAAGGATTTGTCGATCACCACGTTGCGGCCCTTGGGGCCGAGCGTCACCTTCACCGCGTCGGCGAGGATGTTGACGCCGCGCAGCATCCGGTCGCGGGCATCGCTGTTGAATTTGACGTCCTTAGCAGCCATGTTGGCTTCTCCTGGTTGTCTGGATGGGTTTGCAGGTCAGCGGCGGTCTCAGGCGATGATGCCGAGGATGTCGCTTTCCTTCATGATCAGCAGTTCGGTGCCGTCGAGCGTCACTTCGGTGCCCGACCACTTGCCGAACAGGATGCGATCACCCTTCTTCACCGACATCGGGATCAGTTCGCCCGAATCCTTGCGCGCGCCCTCGCCGCAGGCGACAACTTCGCCCTCGGCCGGCTTTTCCTTGGCGCTGTCGGGGATGATCAGCCCGCCCTTGGTCTTTTCTTCGCCTTCGACTCGCTTGACCAGCACACGGTCATGCAGCGGTTTGAATGCCATCTGGCAACACTCCCTTGGGTTTCCAGGTTCAATCATGATTGGCACTCACCTTGGTCGAGTGCCAACACCGGGCTAGTTAGGCTGGCAAGTCCGGCCTGTCAACTGCCGGCTTGCGCAAAATTGCCACGGCTTCGGCATGGCATTGCCATCGCGCGCGGCTATAGTCACGGTCCTGAGGATGCGATCGCACCGCCTTGCGGGAAACCGGGATGATCCGACACCTTGCCGTCAGCCTGTTCCTTTGCCTGCCCGCGGGCGGGGCCGACGCGGCCTGCGCCGGGCAGGATATCCTGCCGACGCTCGATGCCGCCCAGCGCGCCGGAATCGACGCGGCCGTGGATTCGCTGGCCTATGGCCGCGGCAACTCCTGGCGCGCGACGAAGGGGGCGGCGGTGATCCACCTTCTTGGCACCTATCACCTCGACGACCCGCGCCATGACGCGGTGATGGGGCGGCTGGCGCCGGCGATCGACGCGGCCAGCACCGTCCTCGTGGAGGCCGGGCCCGAGGAACAGGCGGCCCTCGAGGCCGAGATGGCGCGCCACCCCGACCGCCTGTTCACCACCGATGGGCCGACGCTTCCCGAGCGGCTGGACGAGGCGGACTGGAAGGCGCTGTCGGCGGCGATGCAGGCGCGCGGGATGCCGGCCTTCATTGCCGCGAAGATGCAGCCCTGGTATGTCGCGATGCTGCTCGGCATCCCGGCCTGCGCGATGGCCGACATGGCGGGCGATCCGAACGGGCTCGACACCCGGATCATCGCGCGTGCCGCGCTGCGCGACATTCCGGTGCGCGCCCTCGAACCCTATGACACGGTGTTCACGCTTTTCGACGACATGGCCCCGGCCGATCAGCTCGACATGATCCGCACCACGCTGGCGATGAACGCGCGGGCCGAGGACTACGCCGCGACATTGACCGAGGCCTATTTCGCCGAGGATGTCCGCGCCACCTGGGAACTCGGCCGGATGGCGGCGCTGGATCTGCCCGGCGAGACGCCGGGATCGGTCGATGCCGACCTTGCCGCAATGGAGGAACTGCTGATGTTCCGCCGCAACCGGTCCTGGATCCCGGTGATCGAGAAGGCCGCGGCCGAGGGGCCGGTCTTCGCCGCATTCGGGGCGCTGCACCTGTCGGGCCGGGACGGCGTCCTGGCGCTCCTGGAGCGCGAGGGCTACAGGATCGAGCGGCAGCCCTTCTGAACACCTGCCCCCGGGCGTGACAAGCCGAGGCGCAACGCCTATAAGGCGCGCGATTTTCCCGCTTTCACGGATGACACACATGATCAAGGTCTTTGGCCACAAGTCCCCCGACACCGATTCCACCGGCTCGCCCATCATCTGGGCCTGGTATCTGACCGAGCACCGCAAGCAGCCCGCCGAAGCCAAGCTCCTCGGCGCGCCGAACACCGAGGCCGCCTTCGTGCTGAGAAAATGGGGGCTGAAGACGCCCGAGATCATTTCCGGCGTCGCGGCGGGCGAGAAGGTGGTGATCGTCGACACCAACAACCCCGCCGAACTGCCCGAAGGCATCAACAAGGCCGACATCATCCAGATCATCGACCACCACAAACTGACCGGCGGGCTGGAAACCGCGGGCCCGATCGACGTGACGATCAAGCCCCTGGCCTGCACGGCCACGGTCATGCACAACCTGATGGGCCCGAACGCGGCGAAGATGCCGCGCGAGATCAAGGGGGCGATACTGTCCTGCATTCTCTCCGACACGCTGGAATTCCGCTCGCCCACCACGACCGATCAGGACAGGAAACTGGCCGAGGAACTGGCGGCCGATCTCGGCATCGACATCCCGGCCTATGCCGCCGAGATGTTCGAGGCGAAGTCGGACGTGGGCGCCTTCTCCGACGCCGAACTGCTCAGGATGGATTCCAAGGAATACACCGTCGCCGGCAAGGACCTGCGCGTCTCGGTGCTGGAGACGACCTCGCCGAAGATGATCCTCGACCGGAAGGCGAGCCTGATGGCGTCGATGGAGGCGGTGGCGAAGGAGGACGGCGCCGACCAGGTGCTGCTCTTCGTCGTCGACATCCTCAAGGAGGAAGCGACGCTTCTCGTCCCCAACGACCTCGTGAAGCGGATCGCCGAGGCGTCGTTCGGCGCGAAGGTCAGCGGCGACACGGTGGTCCTGCCCGGGATCATGAGCCGGAAGAAGCAGATCATCCCGGAGCTGAAGCTCTGAGCCGCCCTTCACCGTCCGGCCGGGCGCCTTCGGGCGCCCGGCCGGTGTCCCGCGAGGCCCCATGACCCGGATCATCTCGTCGCTGGCCGAAGTGTCGGCCGCCTATGACGCGCTCTACTGCGACCTCTGGGGGTGCCTTCACAACGGCCGCGCCCCCTGGCCCGCCGCCGTCGCGGCGCTGAAGGCGTTCCGCGCGACGGGCGGGCGCGTCGTCCTGATGACCAACGCGCCGCGCCCCAACCGCTTCGTCGAGGCGCAGCTCGACCGGATGGGGGTGCCGCGCGATGCCTGGGACATGATCGTCTCCTCGGGTGACGCGGCGCAGGCGGGGATGTTCTCCGGGATGGTGGGCCGCCGCGTCTACCACCTCGGCCCCGAGAAGGATCTGGGCTTCTTCACCGAGGTTCCCGCCGAATTTGCCGGCGCCCCGACGATCGAGCGGGTTCCTCTCGAAGACGCCGAGGGCATCGTCTGCACCGGCCCCTTCGACGAAATGACCGAGACGCCGGAGGACTACCGCGCGACCTTCCTCTACGCCAAGGCCAAGGGGCTGAAGCTTCTCTGCACCAATCCCGACATCGTCGTCGACTACGGCGACCGGCGCATCTACTGCGCCGGGGCGCTTGCAGCGCTTTATGAGGAGATGGGCGGGACGAGCCTCTATTTCGGCAAGCCGCATCCGCCGATCTACGATCTTGCCCGCCGGAGGCTCGCCGCCACCGGCGTCGAGGTCGAGTCCGGGCGCGTGCTTGCGGTCGGCGACGGTTTTCTCACCGACATCCTGGGCGGGCTGGCCGAGGGCACCGACACGCTTTTCGTCACCGGCGGGCTTGCCGCCGAGGACTTCGGCCCCGACGTGGAAGCGCCCGAGCCCGCCCTTCTCCAGCCGTGGCTTGACGCAAGGCAGATCTCGCCCACCTGGGCAATCGGGCGCCTGCGGTAGGCGAAACAAAATGATCGTCCAGCAACAATCTATCCGGAAATGACGAATAGAAGCATATAAATTACGCAGGACGGTTGCATCCGCGCGCCCGCAGGTCTATGCTGCACTGCAACATGACATCCCGGGATTCGGCATGATGCTCGACAACCAGCCGCGCGGAACCATCTGCATCGAGGATCTGGAGATCGGGATGACCCGCTATCTTCAGAAGACGATCACCGATCGCGACATCGAGATGTTTGCCGAGGTCTCGACCGACCGGAACCCCGTCCATCTCGACGACGACTATGCCCGCGACACCATCTTCGAGGGCCGGATTGCCCACGGCATGCTGACGGCGGGGCTGATTTCGGCGGTGATCGGCGAACAGCTTCCGGGCCACGGCACGGTCTATCTTGGCCAGTCGCTCAAGTTCATGGCGCCCGTCCGCCCCGGCGACACGGTCCACGCCGAGGTGAAAGTCACCGCCATTGATCATGCCAGGCGCCGGGTCACCCTTGAAACCCATTGCGCGGTGGGCGATACGGTCGTCCTGAAGGGCGAGGCGCTGGTGCTCGCGCCAAGCCGCAAGTTCGACTGACACCAGGCGGGCGCTCCCGCCAGACGGGGGCCGATGCAGATTCACCGCCACTGGACCGGGACCGGACCTGCCCATCGCGGCGCCTCGGTGGCGATGGGCAACTTCGATGGCGTCCACCTCGGCCACCAGGCGGTGATCGCGCTGGCCGCGCGCCAGGGGGCGCCGCTCGGCATCGTCACCTTCGAACCCCACCCGCGCGAATTCTTCGCCGCCGCCGCCCCCGCCTTCCGCCTGATGAACGCCGAGGCGCGCACCCATCGGCTGGAAAAGCTTGGCGTTGCGGAGCTTTACGAGCTTCCCTTCGACGCGCGGCTGGCGGGAATGGAGGCCGAGACCTTCGTCGCCGAGGTGCTGGTGGCCGGGCTCGGCGTCGCGCATGTGACGGTGGGCGCGGACTTCTGCTTCGGCAAGGGCCGCAAGGGCACGGTCGAGACGCTTGCCCGCGAAGGCGCGCGGCACGGTTTCGGCGTCACCGTCGCCGACCTGGTCCGGGCGGAGGGGGCCGAGATTTCCTCCACCGCGATCCGGGCGGCGCTGGCCGAGGGCCGCCCGCGCGATGCCGCAAGGATGCTCGGCCACTGGCACCGGATCGAAGGGCCGGTGCTGCACGGCGACAAGCGTGGCCGCGACCTCGGATTTCCCACCGCCAACATGGCGCTCGACGGGCTGCACCTGCCGAAGCTCGGCATCTATGCCGTCAGGGTGGATGTGCTGACCGGCCCCCATGCCGGAAGCTACGACGGCGCGGCGAACCTCGGCATCCGCCCGATGTTCGAGGTGCCCCATCCGGCGCTGGAAACCCATCTGCTCGATTTCAGGGGCGAAATCTATGGCGAACACCTGTCGGTGGCGCTGGTCGAATACCTCCGGCCCGAGATGACCTTCGACGGCCTGCCCGCGCTGATCGCGCAGATGAACGCCGATTGCGCCCGGGCGCGGGCGATCCTTTCGGCCTGATCGGCGCGCGCGCCGAAGCCGAACATCCTGTGAACGACAGGGGGATGGCCCGATGGAAGACCTGCGCATCCTGCCTCTCACGCCGGAGCTGATCCCGGATTTCGTCACGCTCTTCGGCCCGCAAGGCGCCTGCTACGGCTGCTGGTGCACCCATTTCCGGCTGCGCCCGAAACAGCGGCAGGCGATGAGCGGCGACGCGCGGCGCGATCTCATGCTGGAGCGCATCCGTCGCGGTCCGCCGCCGGGCCTGCTGGCCTATGACGGCGGGCGGCCGGTCGGCTGGATGCAGATCGGTCCCCGCGCCGACGTGCCGGAATGGAACAACCCCGGCCGGGTCTCCAGCCCGCTGCCGGACGGGTCCGCCGACGACCCCGCAGTCTGGGCGATCAGCTGTTTCTTCTTCCGGCGCGACCGTCGCGGCCGGGGTCTGTCGCATCCGATGCTGGCCGCCGGCATCGCCTTCGCCCGTGAGGGCGGCGCGCGCCTGCTGGAGGCCGCGCCGATGACCCGCGCCAGCCAGTCGAAATCGGTGGGGCTTTTCGTCGGCTCCACCTCGGTCTTCCTCAAGGCGGGGTTCCAGCAAGTCGCCGCCGTCAAGGAAGGCCGCCCGCTGATGCGCCTGGTGCTGTGACCGGGCCGGATTTCGCGCGAGTTCCGGGCGCGATTGCCGTGCGGAATTCGCCCTTCCCTTTTCGCCGCCGCCGTCGCACCTTGCCGCGCATGAAGGATGACATGGCCCGCGACCCCCTGCGCCCCCGCTTCTGGGAACGACCGCTGAACACGCTGACCCCGCGCGAATGGGAGGCGCTCTGCGACGGCTGCGGCAAATGCTGCCTGAACAAGCTCGAAGATGCCGACACCGGCGAGGTCTTCTTCACCAATGTCTCGTGCCGGCTTCTCGACACCGAGACCTGTCGTTGCGGGCAATACCAGAACCGCAAGCGCTTCGTGCCCGAATGCGTGGTGCTGACGCCGAAGACCCTCGCCAGCGTCGCCTACTGGATGCCATCGACCTGCGCCTACCGGCTCAGGCACGAGGGCAAGCCGCTGCCCGACTGGCATCCCCTGATCACCGGCGACCCCGAAAGCGTCCATGCCGCGGGCCAGTCCGTCCGCGGCTGGGCGGTGCCGGAATTCGAGGTTCCGGAAGAAGACTGGGAAGACCATATCATCGAGGATCTGTGATGAACTTCGCCTCCGACAACACCTCCGGCGCCGCGCCCGAGGTCATGGCCGCGCTTGCCGCCGCGAACCAGGGCTACGCGATGCCCTATGGCAGGGATCCGATCATGGACCGCGTGCGCGCGACGCTGCGCGAGGTTTTCGAGGCGCCCGAGGCCGAGGTCCACCTGGTCGCCACCGGCACGGCCGCGAACGCCCTGTCGCTGGCCATCCTCACCGATCCCTGGGGCGCGGTCTTCTGCCACCGCAACGCCCATGTGGAAGAGGACGAATGCGGCGCGCCGGAGTTCTACACCGGCGGCTCGAAGCTCGTGTTGGTGGAGGGCGCGCACGCGAAGATGACGCCCGAGACCCTGCTGGGGGCGATCACCCTCACCGGGCGAAACGGGGTACACAACGTCCAGCGCGGCGTGGTCACGATCACCAACGCGACCGAGAACGGCACGGTCTATTCCGCCGCCGAGACGCAAGCGCTGTGCGGGGTGGCGAAGGGCTTCGGCCTGCCGGTCCACCTCGACGGCGCGCGCTTTGCCAATGCCGTGGTGGCCTCGAACGCCAGCCCGGCCGAGCTGACCTGGCGGGCGGGGGTCGATGTCGTGTCGTTCGGCGGGACCAAGAACGGCTGCATGGGGGTCGAGGCGGTCGTGATCTTCGATCCCGCCCGCGCCTGGGAGTTCGAGCTGAGGCGCAAGCGCGGCGGGCATCTCTTCTCCAAGCACCGCTATCTCTCGGCGCAGATGGCGGCCTATCTGGAGGACGGACTCTGGCTCAGGCTCGCGCGGGCCGCAAACGCCGCCGCGGCGCGATTGTCGGCGGGCATCCTGTCGATCCCGGGCGCCGTGCTTGTCCACCCGACCGAGGCGAACGCGGTCTTCGCGAGCTTCCCGCGCGCGGGCCACCGGCGCGCCTTCGACGGCGGCGCGGCCTATTACCTCTGGCCGTTCGACCAGCCTCTCGACGGTCCGGGCGAGGAGCCGCTGAGTTGCCGCATGGTTGCCTCCTGGTCCACGACCGGGGCGGATGTGGACCGGCTTCTCGCGCTCATCCGCGGTCGAGATTGACCCCGATCAGCCCGGCCGTCTCGGCCGGGTGGGTGATCGGCACCATATGGCCTGCGCCGGGCACGGTGGCCACGCCCACATCCGGCAGCCGCGCCGCGATCGCCTCGGCGATCTCCGAAATGATCGCGGGCGAGCGGTCGCCGCGGATGATCAGCACCGGCAGGTCGAGGGTTTCGAGCGCATCTGGCGCGAGGATGCCGCCGGAATCCGCGGCCAGCGCGAGCGCGCCCGCCTCGATCAGGTGAATCCGCTCGGTGATCGCCGCCCGTTCCCGTTCGGCAATGTCGGCCCAGGGCACGCCCGTGCCCCAGACGCGGGTGAATTCCTCGGCCGCCCCCGCGCGGTCACCCCGCTCGAACGCCGCCCGGCAGCGGTCCATGAGGGCCGCGTTGTCCGCCCACGCCGCGCTCCCCTTCGCCGCGGCGAACAGCACGGGCTCGACCAGCGTCAGCGTCCTGACCACCTCTGGCGCTGCCAGGGCGAGCCGCAGCGCCGCGACGGCACCGAAGGAATGGCCTAGAAGATCCATCGGCCGGTCGACGAAGGTGGCCGCGATCCGCACCGTTTCCCGCAGGAAGTCGCCCTCGCCCGGCCATTGACCCGACCTTCCGTGGCCCGGCAGGTCGAAGGCGGTCATCGTCAGGCGGTGGCCGAGCCGGTCGGCCACGCCTGCCCAGGCGTTGGAACTGGCGAGTGAACAGTGGATCGCCAGACCCGGCCGGTGGCCTCTGCCGAAGACCTGCCAGAAGGTCGGATGGCCCGCCCGCTCTTCCAGCGGCATCAGAGCCTGCCCGCGAGATGCAGATCGAGATCGTCGAGCCGGTCCTGCCCCCAGAACCGTTCGTCAGTGTCGGTGATATAGAAGGGCGAACCGAAGACGCCGCGCGCGTGGGCCTCCTCGAGGTTCGCGGCATAGGCTTCCGCGCCGGAAAGCATGCCGATGAAGCTCAAGGACGGATCGAAGCCCGCGGCCTTGAGGCAGGCGTTGATCACCGCGTCGTCGGCGATGTCCTTCTCCTCGGCCCAGGTGGCCCGGAGAAGCGAGTGGACCAGCGCCCCCAGATCGCCGCCCCCGGCCTTCTGCGCCGCGATCACCGCGTAGGCGGCGGGCGCCGCATTCGTCGGCCAGAACATCGGCCGGAGGGTGATCGGCAGCCCGATCTTCCCGGCGGTCCGCCGCAGGTCCTGGAGCCGGTAGTCCTTGCGCCCCTGCGGCCGGTCCTCGGGCTTCGGCGCGCCGAGCCGGCCGGCCAGCGTCATCAGGTCGAAGGGCCGGTAGCTGACGGCCGCGCCGTGCCGCGCCGCGATGTCCTCGAGCCGGGTGCCGGCGAGATAGCTGTAGGGCGAGAGGAGCGAGAAGAAGTAGTCGATCCGGGCCACGGTTCCCTCTGGTGCGGCTTGGGTTTGCCGCGAGGCTAGCCCGGTGTTAAGCGGGGTGCAACGTCACGAATCCGTGCCGCGGCTGCCCGAGGATCCTGCCCATGCCCTCCATGATCGAACCGAAACTCATTTCCGGCAACTCCAACCGGCCGCTCGCCAACGCGATCGCGCGGCGGATGTCGATGCACCGGGGCATGAACGTCGGCCTCGTCAACGCCAGGGTGGAACGCTTCAACGACCAGGAGATTTTCGTCGAGGTCTTCGAGAACGTCCGCGGCGAGGACATGTATATCATCCAGTCCACCTCGAACCCGGCCAACGACAACCTGATGGAACTGCTGATCATGACCGACGCGCTGAAACGCTCGTCGGCCAGCCGGATCACCGCCGTCATCCCCTATTTCGGCTACGCCCGCCAGGACCGCCGGGCCAAGGCACGCACCCCGATCAGCGCCAAGCTGGTGGCCAACCTGATCACCGAGGCCGGGGTGGACCGGGTGCTGACGCTCGACCTGCATGCGGCGCAGATCCAGGGCTTCTTCGACATTCCGGTCGACAACCTCTATGCCGCGCCGATCTTCGCGCTGGATGTGGAGCACCATTTCAAGGGCAAGCTGGACCACGTGACGGTGGTCTCGCCCGATGTCGGCGGCGTTGGGCGCGCGCGCGAGCTGGCACAGCGGATCGGCTGCGGGCTTGCCATCGTCGACAAGCGCCGGGTAAAGGTCGGCGAGGTGGCCGAGATGACGGTGATCGGCGACGTCTCGGGCCAGATCTGCATCATCGTCGACGACATCTGCGATACCGCAGGGACGCTCTGCAAGGCGGCCGAGGTGCTGATGGAGGGCGGCGCCAAGGAGGTGCATTCCTACATCACGCACGGCGTCCTCTCGGGCCCGGCGGTGGAGCGGATCACCGGCTCGGTGATGAAGAGCCTCGTCATCACCGATTCGATCGAGCCCTCCGAGACGGTGAAGAAGGCCAAGAACATCCGCATCGTGCCGACCGCGCCGATGTTCGCGCAGGCGATCCTGAACATCTGGTCGGGCACCTCGGTCTCGTCGCTGTTCGATGCCGATACGCTGGGACCGATCTACGAAGGCATGTATTCGCGCGGCTGAGGCTGCGCCGTCGCTTCTCCGGCGGCGGCCCGCGCCGCTTCGTCGTCGCGCCAGCGCGCGGGCGAAAGACCGGTGGCGCGTTTGAAGGCGCGGCTGAGGGAGCTGTCCCCGGCCTGCGCGTCAGCGTGACGCCGCAGGAGTTCCAGTTCCGCTACCGCTCGCCCGAGCGCTGGCTGGAGGTCTTCCGCACCTGGTATGGCCCGATCAACCGCGCCTTCGCCGCGCTCGATGCGGCAGGCCGGGAGGCGCTTGCTGCCGAGATCCCGGCCTTGCCGGGCAGGCTGAACCGGGGCGGCTCCAGCGCGCTGATCGTGCCGGGCGAATATGCCGAGGTCGTCATCGCCAGAGGCTGAAGCCCATAGCTGCGCCCGCCGCCACGGGCCGGCGCAGCCTCCGGCCGGCCCCCCGGCCGCGCACCGCAGGCAGGGTGCGCCAGATTCCGCCGGGCGGGAATTCCGGAATACAATCGGCAGGTGAACGGGCGTATGATGACGCCACCCCGACAGCATGTGTGCCGGTCCATTTCGTCCGGCCCCGCTGCGGGGCGGGTGGGTGTTTCGACGAAACCATTTTTCAGGAGGATGAGACATGCCTGACGGCGATCTGATCTCGATCAACGATCTTCCCTGCTGCCCTGAAGTCACCAAGGAGCCCTGCTGCGAAAGCCTGCGCTTCTCGTACCGGCTGACGAACCGCCAGTTCGACGTGCCGGTGGAGATCATCATCGTGGCCGAGCTCCAGCGTTGCCCGGGCCCGCTATCGCTCGGCGACGTGGTCTATTCGACGACGCTCCTGCCCGGCGAGAAGGTGAGGCTCTTCACCTCGACCCGCAACACCCGCTTCACCTACGATTCCGAGTCGAAGGTGAGCTACCGGCACGAGCAGTCGTCCGAGGAGACCTACTACATGCGGTCGATGGACCGCTATTCCTCCGACCTGACGGCGACCGACCGGGGGTCGTCATCGTCCTCGTCGCATTCGGACTTCGAAACCGATGTGGACGCTTCCTACGCCTCGATCGGCTTCGCCGGCGGCGGCAGCGTCAATGTCGAGGGCGACTTCAACTCGCGCAGTTCCTCGTCCTTCATGCGGGAACTGTCGAGCCATGTCCGCACCTCGCACGACCGTTCGGTGCAGGCGACGCGGGCTGCCAACGCGGTACAGATGGGCGAGGTGCAGAGCCGCACCCACACCGAGGGCGAGAGCGAGGACGCCTACGAGGCCTCGACCCGCAGCTTCGAGAACAGGAACGACTGCCACGCGGTGACCTACTTCGCCTACCAGCTGGTGAAGAAGCAGACGCTCAGGTTCCGCATCGTGGCGGTGCTGCGCCGGGTGATCGACGCGGCGGGCGACAGTTCGGTGGTGGCGCGGCCGGTGCGGCCGGGGTCCGGGGTCAAGGTGCTCCCGGCAGGCATCCTCGCCACCCAGGCCGGCCGGATCGCGGTGCAGACCGAGGGGCGCACCTCGGCCGCGGCTCAGCAGGCCAACGTCCTTGGCCCGGTCGGCGGCATCGGCGGCATCGGCGGCATTTCCGGCGGCTTCGCCCCGGCGCTGGCGCCGTTCAGGCTTGCGATCAATGCCCAGCCGGTGCCGGTCGACACCCAGGACGCGGTGTTGAAGAAGGTGGACGCCGATCTGGTGAAGGAGGGCGTCCTAGCGCAGGCCGGCTCCAACGCCGTCGGCGCCAAGCTCGCGGCCGAACTGAACTTCGAGAGGACCTTCTGCCTGCCGACGCAAGGCATCGTCGTCAAGGGCTGCCTCGACAAGTGCAACACCTGCGAGGAAACCCGCCAGAAGTCGATCGCGCTCGATCTCGTGCGGAAGGATCTGGAGAACCAGCTTCTCGCCAAGCAGATCGCCCTGCTGGAGAAGGCGCAGGAATACCGCTGCTGCCCGGTCGACGAGGCGGAGCCGGAGGCCTGAGCAGCGAGGCGCCCAAGACGAAAGCGGCCCCCGAGAGGGGGCCACTTTTTCCGCAACCTGTGCCTCGGCTCAGGAAATTCCGATATGGTCGCCCATCGCCACCATGTCGGCCAGAAGCTTCGCGGCGTCGTCCACGAGATCCTGGTGCCCGCCTTCCTTCGCGGCGCGCAGGCTTTCCTCGGCGCGGGCGACGAAGCCCTTGACGATCGCCGGCGTCACCTCGGAGACATGCAGCGCCTCCTCGGCCAGAAGCGTCGTGCCTGCGGCCGAGATTTCGGCAAAGCCGCCGGTGACGGCATAGTCGTCCGTCGCGCCGTCGGCCTTGACGATCCTGAGGATGCCGGGACGCAGCGTGGTGATCAGCGGCGCATGGCCGGGCATCGCCGTCAGGTCGCCGTCGGCGCCCGGAATGCGCACCTCGCGCGCCTGGAAGGAGGCGAGCCGCCGTTCCGGGCTGACAAGGTCGAACTGCATCGTATCGGCCATATCGCCCCCTTACGCCGCTTCCGCGGCCAGACGCTGCGCCTTGGCTTTCACTTCCTCGATGTCGCCCACCATGTAGAAGGCGGCTTCCGGCAGGTGGTCATATTCGCCGTTCACCACCGCCTTGAAGGACGAGATGGTCTTTTCCAGCGGAACCTGCACGCCGTCCGAGCCGGTGAAGACCTTCGCCACGTCGAAGGGCTGGCTGAGGAAGCGCTGGATCTTCCGGGCGCGGGCCACGGTCAGCTTGTCCTCTTCGCTCAGTTCGTCCATGCCGAGGATGGCGATGATGTCCTGCAGCGACTTGTAGCGCTGGAGGATGCCCTGCACGTCACGGGCGACCTGGTAGTGTTCCACGCCCACGACCGAGGGATCGAGGATCCGGCTCGTGGAGTCGAGCGGGTCCACCGCCGGGTAGATGCCAAGCTCCGAGATCGCCCGGCTGAGAACCGTGGTGGCGTCGAGGTGCGCGAACGAGGTCGCCGGCGCCGGGTCGGTCAGGTCGTCGGCCGGCACGTAGATGGCCTGGACGCTGGTGATCGAGCCGGCTTTCGTCGAGGTGATGCGTTCCTGCAAGGCACCCATGTCGGTCGCGAGCGTCGGCTGGTAGCCCACCGCCGAAGGAATGCGGCCCAGAAGGGCGGACACCTCGGAACCCGCCTGGGTGAAGCGGAAGATGTTGTCGACGAAGAACAGGACGTCGGTCCCCGACTGGTCGCGGAACTGTTCGGCCAGCGTCAGGCCGGTCAGCGCGACGCGGGCACGCGCCCCCGGCGGTTCGTTCATCTGGCCGTAGACCAGCGCCACCTGGCTTTTCTCCAGGTCGTCCGGCTTGATGACGCCGGATTCGATCATCTCGTGATAGAGGTCGTTGCCCTCGCGGGTCCGCTCGCCCACGCCGGCGAAGACGGAAAAGCCCGAGTGCACCTTGGCGATGTTGTTGATCAGTTCCATGATCAGAACCGTCTTGCCGACGCCGGCGCCGCCGAAGAGGCCGATCTTGCCGCCCTTGGAATAGGGCGCCAGCAGGTCGATGACCTTGATGCCGGTGACGAGGATTTCCGACGAGGTCGCCTGTTCGGCGAAGGTCGGGGCCGGCTGGTGGATGGCGCGGGCCTCTTTCTTGGCAACGGGGCCCTTTTCGTCCACCGGCTCGCCGATGACGTTGAGGATGCGGCCGAGCGTGGCGTTGCCGACCGGAACCGTGATCGGGCCGCCGGTGTCGGTCACGCGCTCGCCGCGCACGAGCCCCTCGGTCGCATCCATCGCGATGGTGCGGACGGTGTTCTCGCCGAGGTGCTGGGCCACTTCCAGGACCAGCCGCTTGCCGTTGTTCAGGGTCTCGAGCGCGTTCAGGATCGCCGGGAGCCGGTCGTCGAACTGCACGTCGACGACGGCGCCGATGACCTGGGTCACGCGGCCCGTGGCGGCGGCGGCTTTCGGTGCTTTTGCCATATGGTTTCTCCGGTTCTACTCAGAGCGCCTCGGCGCCCGAAATGATTTCGATGAGTTC
>JAUQYA010000065.1 GCA_030837785.1 Albidovulum sp. | reverse complement strand
GCCAACGACGTCGAAGCCGCGATGCAGATCATCCTCGGCTCGGCCAAGTCCTGCGGCATCGAGGTGAAGGGGTAAGTCATGGCCAAGCTCGGTAAACGCACCAAGGCGGCCCGCGCCGCCTTCGACGGCAAGTCGAACCTTTCGGTCGAGGACGCCGTGAAGCTGATCAAGGGCGCCGCCTCGGCGAAGTTCGACGAGACGCTGGAGATCGCCCTGAACCTCGGCGTCGATCCGCGCCACGCCGACCAGATGGTCCGCGGCGTCGTCACGCTGCCGAACGGCACCGGCAAGACGGTGCGCGTGGCGGTCTTCGCCCGCGCGGTCAAGGCCGACGAGGCCAAGGCCGCCGGGGCCGACATCGTCGGCGCCGAAGACCTGATGGAGACGATCCAGTCGGGCAAGATCGAGTTCGACCGCTGCATCGCGACCCCGGACATGATGCCGCTCGTCGGCCGTCTCGGCAAGATCCTCGGGCCGCGGAACCTGATGCCGAACCCGAAGGTCGGCACGGTGACGATGGATGTGGCCGAGGCGGTCAAGGCCGCCAAGGGCGGCGAGGTCCAGTTCAAGGTCGAGAAGGCGGGCGTGATCCACGCCGGCATCGGCAAGGTCTCGTTCGACGACGCGAAGCTCGCCCAGAACGTCCGCGCCTTCGTCGAGGCTGTATCGAAGGCCAAGCCCTCGGGAGCCAAGGGCACCTACCTCAAGAAGGTGTCGCTCTCGTCGACGATGGGGCCGGGCGTCAGCCTCGACCTGATGTCGGCCACGGCGCATTGAGCGCAACAGGATTTGCCGGGTCTCGTGCCCGGTGAATGGCGGGGCGGTCACGCCCCGTCCTGTCCAAGACGGAGGGTGGGGCCAACCTCGCAGGAGGCGTCCCATAAATCCTTCCTGAGATGGGGAACGAGACTGGAATTTCCGGGGTTTGACCTCGGGCGATCCTGGCCTCGGGACCATCACGGACCCGAACGGCCCCCTCGGGGGCCAGAACTGAGCCGGGGGGAGACCCCCATACTTGGAGTGAAACCGTGGATAGAGCCCAGAAAGAGAAAGTGGTCGAGGAACTCGGCCAGATCTTCGAAAGCTCTGGCGTCGTGGTGGTTGCCCGCTACGACGGCATGACGGTTGCTCAGATGCAGGACCTGCGCGCGGACATGCGTGCCGCAGGCGGGTCCGTCCGCGTCGCCAAGAACAGGCTCGCCAAGATCGCCCTTGAGGGCAAGCCCTGCGCAAGCATCGGCGAGCTTCTCACGGGCATGACCGTGCTGTCCTATTCCGAAGATCCCGTCGCTGCGGCGAAGATCGCGGATGCCTATGCCAAGAAGAACGACAAGTTCGTGATCCTTGGCGGCGCAATGGGCAACTCGGCTCTGGACCCGGCCGGCGTCAAAGCCGTCGCCTCGATGCCGTCGCGTGAAGAGCTGATCGCTCAGATCGTGTCCTGCATCGGCGCGCCGGCGGCGAACATCGCCGGGGCCATTGGCGCACCTGCTTCGAACATCGCGGGCATCCTGTCGACTCTGGAAGAGCGGCAGGCCGCGTGAGCAACCCCGTGCCTTCGTGGGTTTAAGCCCGACGTTGGAACACATAGCTAGGAACGGATGAGAGAAATGGCTGATCTGAAAGCACTCGCCGAGAAAATCGTGAACCTCACGCTTCTGCAGGCGCAGGAACTGAAGCAAATCCTCAAGGACGAATACGGCATCGAGCCGGCTGCCGGTGGCGCCGTCATGGTTGCCGGCCCGGCCGCTGGCGGCGCTGCCGCCGAAGCCGCCGAAGAGAAGACCGAGTTCGACGTCGTCCTGACCGACGCCGGCGCGAACAAGATCAACGTGATCAAGGAAGTCCGCGCGATCACCGGTCTCGGCCTGAAGGAAGCCAAGGACCTCGTCGAGGCCGGCGGCAAGGTCAAGGAAGGCGCGGCCAAGGCCGAAGCCGAAGACATCAAGAAGAAGCTCGAAGCGGCTGGCGCCAAGGTCGAGCTGAAGTGATCCGGCAGGGTGCGAAGGCACCCTGAGCGCTGAAACTGGCTGGGTCCGGGAGATTTCCCGGGCCCGGCCGAACCTGTCTTGGAAGGGGCACCCGTGGCCCGATGCGCGGCCCCGGTGCCGGGGTGCCCCTTCCAAGGCGCGGTTGACGGTTCGGGAGCCACCCGGTGGGACGGGCGGCATGAATGGAACCGATCCCCCTATTCGCAAGCGGCGCGGCCCCGTGTCCCCGACGGTGCCGCCCCCGCGAAGAGACGAAAGGTGACGACGAGCATGGCGCAAGCGACCGTTGGCCAGAAGCGTATCCGCAGGTACTATGGCAAGATCCGCGAAGTCCTCGAGATGCCGAACCTCATCGAGGTTCAGAAATCCTCCTACGACCTCTTTCTGAAGTCGGGCGACGGCGATCGGCCGGCCGATGGCGATGGCATCCAGGGCGTGTTCCAGTCGGTCTTTCCGATCAAGGACTTCAACGAGAACGCGATCCTCGAGTTCGTGAAATACGAGCTCGAGAAGCCGAAGTTCGACGTCGACGAATGCCAGAGCCGCGACATGACCTATGCCGCGCC
>JAUQYA010000064.1 GCA_030837785.1 Albidovulum sp. | reverse complement strand
GCCGAACGGCATCGCCATCATCGTCGAGGCGATGACCGACAACCTCAACCGCACCGCGTCGAACGTGCGCAGCTACTTCACCAAGTTCGGCGGCAACCTCGGCACCACCGGCTCGGTCAGCTTCATGTTCGACCGGGTGGGAGAGATCATGTATCCGGCCGCGGCGGGCGATGCCGACACGGTGATGATGGCGGCGCTCGACGCCGGCGCCGACGACGTGGAATCCGATGAGGAAGGCCACTGGATCTACTGTGCGGACAGCGAGTTGTCCGCCGTCTCCGACGCGCTCGAGGCGGTGCTCGGCGAAAGCGAGGAATCGAAGCTCGTGTGGAAGCCGCAGACCCGCACCAACGTCGATCTGGACACCGCGCAGAAGCTGATGCGGCTGATCGAGGCGCTGGAGGACGACGACGACGTGCAGACCGTCACGGCGAACTTCGACGTGCCCGAAGAGGTCGCGGCCGAACTCTGAGGCTCAGGAGAGCGCGGCGGCCCCTGCCCGCCGCACCGCGGCCGTGAGCCGGGCGAGCGCGCGGCCCGCGAGACGTGCCACCTGCCAGTGAAGGTCGGTGTCGAGCGTTTCGTCCGACAGCGCGACGAGGCCCCCCGCGGCGATCTCGCCCGCCACCAGCGGTTCGGGGTTCATCCCCCAGCCGAGGCCAAGGCGCGCGGCGTCGACGAAGCCCTGGCTGGACGCGATCAGATGCGTCGGCAGCGCCACCGGCCGCCCCGCCACCCGTCTTGCCCAGTCGGCCTGAAGCCGGTCCTTCTGGTTGAAGGTCAGGGCAGGGGCCTCGTCCAGCGCCGCTGCGGTGACGCCGGCGGGAAACCAGCGCGCGGCGTAGGCGGGGCTTGCCGTGGCGATGTAGCGCAGCCGGCCGAGCCTGTGCGCATCGCAGCCCGCGATGGCGGCGCCGTGGGCGGTCACCGCCGCCTGCACCTCGCCGCGGCGGAGAAGATCGGCCGAATGGTCCTGATCGTCGAGCACGATGTCGTAGAGAAGCCCCGGCACTCCGGCGAGCGCGGGCAGGAACCAGGTGGCGAGGCTGTCGGCGTTCACGGCGATCCGCACATGCGGCCGGCTCGCCTCCTGCCCGAGGTCGGCCGCGAGCGCGTGTTCCAGGAGCGCCACGTCCTCGGCGTGGCGGGCGAGCCGCGCCCCCGCCGCCGTCAGCCGGCAGGGTTGCGCCCGGATCACCACGGCGGTGCCGACGCGCTCCTCGAGCGCGCGGATGCGCTGCGAGACGGCCGAGGGCGTGACGTTCAGCGCCGCGGCGGCGGCTTCGAAGCTGCCGGTGCGCAGGACGGCGGAGAGCGCCTCCAGATGGGCGGGGTCATACATTAGCAATGCTTAATCAATCTTCAAAAGATTAATTCGTTTTATCCGAACCGCTGCGCTAGTCAATCCCCGACCCTGCCCGGAGCCGCCCATGTCCTTCGCCTTCCTCGCCGGATTCCAGCTCTCCCTCGGCCTCATCGCCGCGATCGGGGCGCAGAACGCCTTTGTCCTGCGCCAGGGGCTCAGGCGCGAGCATGTGCTGGCGGTCTGCCTGTTCTGCGCCGTCTCGGATGCGGTGCTGATCTCGGCCGGGGTGGCGGGGTTCGGAACGCTGTCGCGCGCGCTTCCCGCGGCGGGTGAGGCGCTGCGCTGGGGCGGCGTGGCCTTTCTTCTCTGGTATGGCGCGCGCGCGTTCCGGGCGGCCTGGCGGGGCGGCGAGGCGCTTCACGCCGCGGAAGCCGGCGCCGCGCGCCTGCCCGGCGTCCTCGCCGCGCTCGCGCTCATCACCTGGGCCAACCCCCATGTCTGGCTCGACACGGTGGTGCTGATCGGCTCGGTCTCGGCGCGCTATCCCGGCCAGTCCGCATCCTTCGGCGCCGGGGCGGCGCTGGCCTCCTTCGTCTTCTTCTTCGCCTTGGGCTACGGTGCGCGGCTTCTCGCGCCCCTGTTCGCCCGGCCCCGCGCCTGGCAGGTGCTCGACGCGGCGGTGGGCGTGATCATGTGGACGATCGCGCTCCGCCTCGCGCTCGGATAGGCCCTTGCGGCCCGCCGCGGGATGACGTTCTCTGGCCGGATGGAACCGGACGATCACGACCGCCCGCTCGCCGGGATCCTGTGGATGCTGGTGACGGGGATGGCCTTCGTCGTCGTCACCGGAACCGTCCGCTACCTCGGCACCGACCTTCCGGCGGCGCAGTCGGCGTTCATCCGCTTTCTCTACAGTCTGGCGTTCCTCGCGCCCGCGCTCGTGCCGGTCCTCCGGCGCGGCCTGCCGGGCGGCGCGTGGCGGCTGGTACTCGGTCGCGGCGTGCTGCATGTGCTGGCGGTGACGCTTTGGTTCTACGCGATGGCGCGCCTGCCGGTGGCCGAGGTGACCGCGATCGGCTACCTCAACCCGATCGTCGTCACCGTGGGCGCGGCGCTGGTCTTCGGCGAACGCCTCGCCGCGCGCCGCCTCGCCGCGATCGGTGTCGCGCTCGTCGGCGCGCTGGTCGTGCTCCGCCCCGGCCTGCGCGAGGTGACGCCGGGGCATCTGTCACAACTTGGCGCCGCGCTTTGCTTCGGGCTGTCCTACCTGATCGCCAAGCGGCTCGCCGCGCTGATGCCAGCGGGCGCGCTGGTGGGGCTTCTGTCGTTGACGGTGACGCTCGGGCTCGCCCCCATCGCCCTGGCGGTCTGGGTGCCGCCGACATGGCACCATCTCGCCGGCCTCGGCGTGGTCGCCGCCTTCGCCACGCTCGGCCACTACGCGATGGCGCGCGCCTTCGCCGCGGCGCCGCTGACGGTCACCCAGCCGGTGACCTTCCTGCAACTGGTCTGGGCGAGCCTGCTCGGCTGGCTCGCCTTCGGCGAGGTGGTCGATCCCTTCGTGCTGCTCGGCGGCGGCATGATCATCGCCGCGATCAGCTACATGACCTGGCGCGAAGCGCGGGCGCGGCGGCGCCAGATCACGCCTGCGCCCGAGGCCGCGAAGCTCTGAGCCGCGCCTCCCGGCGCTTCGCAGGGCGAAGGGCGTTCGGCGCTGACGACCTTCCATCGGAAGATCGCCCGGGCGCGCCTCACCCCCGCGGATCCAGAAGCCGCGCGATCACTGTCTTGCGCGACACCTGGCCCACGACCGTGCCGTGATCCGTCACCTCCAGCGCCCGCGTCTCGTCCTTGAGCCGCGCCATGACTTCCTTGATCGGCGTGTCGATGTCGGTCGTCCCCGCGGTCGGGATCGTGCTTGGCGTCGGCTCCACCGCGTCGCGCGCGGTCAGGACCGAAAGCGGGTTCATGTGGTTGACGAAATCGGCCACGTAGTCGGAGACCGGGTTGGCGATGATCTCGCGCGCGGTGCCGCACTGGACGATCCGCCCCCCCTCCATCAGCGCGATGCGGTTGCCGATCTTGAACGCCTCGTCGAGGTCGTGGCTGACGAAGATGATCGTGCGCTTGAGCTTGGCCTGAAGGTCCAGCAGTTCGTCCTGGAGCCGGGTGCGGATCAAGGGATCGAGCGCCGAAAAGGGTTCGTCCATCAGGAGGATCGGCGCATCGGTAACGAAGGCACGGGCAAGGCCCACGCGCTGCTGCATGCCGCCCGAAAGCTCGCCCACCTTGGCGTCGGCGCGTTCGAAAAGACCGACGAGCTTCAATTGCGCGTCGACCTTTTCCCGCATCTGGGCCGGGGTCATGCCGGCAAGCTCCAGCCCCAGCCCGACGTTCTCGCGCACCGTCCGCCAGGGCAGGAGCCCGAACTGCTGGAACACCATCGCCACGCATTCGCGCCGGACGCGCAGAAGGTCTTCCTTCGATGCGCCGCCCACCTCGCAGCTCCAGGCGCCGTCATGGATCGTGACGGCCCCCCGGCAGACCTTGTTGAGCCCGTTGACCGCGCGCAGCAGCGTCGACTTGCCCGACCCGGAGAGGCCCATGAGCACGAGGATCTCGCCCCGCGCCACGGTCAGCGAACAGTCGTGGACGCCGAGGACCTGGCCAGTGGCCTTCTGGATTTCGGTGCGGCTCAGCCCCCGGTCCATCAGCGGCAGCGCGCGTTCGGGATGGTCGCCGAAGACGATGTTGACCCTGTCGAACGCGACGGCGATCTCGGGCGCGGCGATCTGGGGCGCGGCGGTCATTTGGCGTCTCCCTTGCGCAGCATCCGGTCGAGCACGATGGCCACGATCACGATGACGAAGCCGGATTCGAAGCCGAGCGAGGTGTTGACGGAATTGAGCGCCCTGACCACCGGAACGCCGAGCCCGTCGGCGCCGACCAGCGCCGCGATGACGACCATCGACAGCGACAGCATGATCGTCTGGTTGAGCCCCGCCATGATCTGCGGCAGCGCATAGGGCAGTTCGGCCTTGTAAAGCACCTGCCGCTTGGTCGCGCCGAAGGCGGTCAGCGCCTCGGTCAGCGCGAGGGGGGTGTTGGACACGCCCAGATGGGTCAGCCGGATCGGCGCGGGCAGCACGAAGATCACCGTGGCGATCAGGCCGGGCACCATGCCGAGCCCGAAGAAGACGATCGCCGGGATCAGGTAGACGAAGGTCGGCAGCGTCTGCATCAGGTCGAGGATCGGCTGCATCGCCGCGTAGAGCCGCGGCCGGTGGGCGGCGGCGATGCCGATCGGCACGCCCGCCCCCATGCAGACGACGCAGGAGGCCAGGATCAGCGTCAGGCTTTCCATCGTCGGCTTCCAGTAGCCCTGGTTGAGGATGAAGAGGAAGCCCAGAAAGACCAGAAGGCAGATCTTCCAGTTGCGCTGAAGATACCAGGTCAGCGCCACTGCCAGCGCCACGATCACCAGCGGATGCGGGGTTTCGAGCAGCCAGAGGATGCCGGTGATGAGCCCCTCCATGACCAGCGACATGAAGTCGAAGACCGGCCTGAGGTTTTCCTTCATCCAGTCGAAGGCCAGCTTCGACACC
>JAUQYA010000063.1 GCA_030837785.1 Albidovulum sp. | reverse complement strand
GTCACCGTCGCCGCCATCGCCGCCGTCACCGTCGCCGCCGTCACCGTCGCCGCCGTCACCGTCGCCGCCGTCACCGTCGCCGCCGTCACCGTCGCCGCCGTCACCGTCGCCGCCGCCGTCACCGTCACCGTCGCCGCCGTCACCGTCGCCGCCATCGCCGCCGTCACCGTCGCCGCCGTCACCGTCACCGTCGCCGCCGTCACCGTCGCCGCCGTCACCGTCGCCGCCGTCACCGTCGCCGCCGTCACCGTCGCCGCCTTCGCTCCCGCCGCCGCCCGCCCCGGATGCGATCGACCCGGTCGCGATCGACCCGGTGGCCGGATCGCACAGGTCGGGGTGCAGACGAAGGAACTCGGCGTCGCTGCAATTGCCGGAGGGTTGGTTGCTGCCGAGGATGACCGGTTCCGGAGCGATGACGGGCTCGCCGAAGCCGCCCGCGAAAACCCTGCCGGCGCTGAGCGTCAAGGTCAGCGCCGTGCTCGCCAGAAAACGTTTCTTCATTTCCGCACCCCTCAAACAGAATCCAGGGTGCCTGGCCAACGGCCGAACCACCCCCCACCGATGTTCTAAATATGCTACTTCGCGGGTCGCCAGACAGCAAATCTGGGTGCGATCGGTAGAATGAGGCGAAACAGTGGCAGAAAATCATCACAATTGCGGCGGCTCTGCACATGCGATTCAATCTCGCGGCGAGCCGATCGGGCGTGACCGCCGGGTAGATGGCACCTGTCGCGGCCTTCGGCCGGACCGGCGGCACCCCGGCGGGGGCGGCCCGGGGACTGCGGATGCGGCGGAAGGAACGAGGCCCTTGAAGCGGTCGCGGAATAACGCTAGGTAGCCCGCCGACGGGTGATTAGCTCAGTGGTAGAGCGCTTCGTTCACATCGAAGATGTCGGGGGTTCAAATCCCTCATCACCCACCATCCCGACCCAGTGAAGTCAGACCCTCGCAAGAAAGGGCCTGAGCCATTTTGTGGTGACGGTTCCGGTTCCCAACCGCGGGCTGTACATAGCCGGCAAGGTCAGGCACCCGGTGAATCGCTCCGGTCGCCGCTCGAAGCGACTTCGCGTCGGGCGCAGAGGCGATCAGGGAAGCACGACTTTGACCGGCTGCACCAGATCGCCGACGGCACCGTAGGGGAAGGCAGGAACATCCGACAATCCTGGGGTGGAGCCAGCCGTGCGGCGGACAGATCGCGCCTGTCGGGCTCCGGTTGGCGTTAACGGTGGTGCCGCGGATGTCGACGCCCTTCTTCGTCAGAAAATATTTGACTGAATATACAGCTTGTTTTCACATCTGACCGTCGATCGGTTGATTCGGCGGTGGAGCCGAGGGGCTGCCTTGAGCGACGGTGTTTCCGCAATTGACATTCGCGGTGTCTCGAAGGTCTTCGGAGCCGGGAAAGGTGGGTTCGTCGCCCTTGACGATGTATCGACGCGATCCGTCAAAACGAATTCTTCACGCTGCTCGGGCCTTCGGGCTGCGGCAAGACCACGCTTCTGCGCCTGATCACCGGGTTCGAATATCCGACCGACGGGGAAATCCTGCCCAGCGGCAAGGATATCGCGCTGCTCCCGCCCTATGACCGTCCGGTCAAAACGGTCTTTCAAAGCTACGCCCTGTTCCCGCACATGAGCGTCGCCCGGAACATCGGCTTCGGCCTGGAAATGCAAGGCAGGCCCCGGGCCGAGATTGCGGCGCGGGTCGACGAGATGCTGCGCCTCGTGCACATGGAGGATCTGCGCGACCGCCGGATCAGCGACAATTCGGGCGGCCAGCAACAGCGCGTCGCCCTCGCTCCCGCGCCCAAGGTGCTGCTTCTGGACGAGCCGCTCTCGGCGCTCGATTGCAAGCTGCGCAAGGAGATGCAGATCGAGCTGAAGCGGTTGCAGCACGAAACCGGCATCACCTTCATCTTTGTGACGCATGATCAGGAAGAGGCGCTGACCATGTCGGACCGCATCGCGGTCATGTCGCGGGGCCGCGTGCTGTAGGTCGGCAGCCCGCAGGAGATCTACCACGGCCCGCGCGTGCGCTTCGTCGCCGACTTCATCGGCGAGGCCAACTTCCTGGACGGGAGGGTGGTGCGCAGCCCAGCCGGACAGGCGCGCATCGCGCTGCCCTGCGGTGCCGAGATCGACACGCTGCTGCCCGAAGGCATGGCGCCCGAGGGGCGGGTGACGGCGATGATCCGGCCGGAACATGCCGAGATCGTCAGCGACGGCGACCCCAGCGATCTGGAGGGTACGCTGGAGAATGTCGTCCACTTCGGCACCGACACGCATTTCCACGTCCGTCTGACGAACGGGCTTGCCTTCGTCGTGCGGCTTCAGAACGGCCCCTCCTCCGCCACCCGCCTGACCGCCGGGACCCATGTCGGCGTGAAGATCGACGAGGCTGCCGCCAAAGTGCTGGGGGACTGAGATGGGCCGCGCCGCCGAAATCGCCCGTGACGCCGCCCGCCGCGATATCCGCAACCGCTGGCGGCTGTCGGCCCCGGCGCTGGTCATCATCCTGCTGGCCGCCATCCTGCCGCTTCTCGTCGTCGTGATGTATTCGGTGATGGTCAAGGGCGACTACGGCGACGTGAAATACTGGCAGTTCTCCGGCGAGGGCTGGTTCAGCGTCTTCTTCGAACGCGACATGTTCGACAATTCCGTCTCGCTGGCCGACGCCCATGTCAGCATCCTGTGGCGGTCGGTGAAACTGTCGTGCCTGACCACCCTGGTGTCGCTGGCCGTGGGATTCCCCACCGCCTATTTCATCGCCACGCAGGACCGCGCGAAGCGGGACCTGTGGTTGTTCCTGATCACCATTCGCTTCTGGACGAACCCCCTGATCCGCACCTTCGCGATCCAGGAGGTGTTCCGCAACGAAGGCGTCCTGAACAGCGTGCTGATATGGGCCGGCCTGATCGACAAGCCGATCCAGATCATGTTCACCGAAACCGCCGTCATGCTGGGCATGGTCTATGTCTACCTGCCGCTGATGGTGCTGCCGCTTTACGCCAGCCTGGGGAAGTTCGACTTCCGCCTCGCCGAAGCGGCAGCAGGCCACGAAGACGGGCGGGAGTCGAAGGCGATTGATTTCGTCCACAGCCTGGAAGTCGTCAACGAGGTGTAAGAGACCTTCGGCCCGATGATGGAGAAGCATGACGTCTTCATCTGCCCGACCAATGCCCTGCCCGCCGTGCCCGCCGATTTCGACCACACCACCGGCAAGGTCGAGATCAACGGCGGGGAGGTAAACCCCTCGCTCGGCTGGGCGATGACGACGCCGTTCAACATGCTCAGCCGCTGTCCGGTCATTTCGGTGCCCTCGGGCCACGCGAAGACCGGCGTGCCGACCGGCATCCAGATCGTCGGGCGCAGCTACTGCGACGCCGATGTGTTCGGCGCCGCGCTGGCCTATGAGACGGCGCAGGGGGGCTGGTATGGCGATGCCTCGCGGCGACCGGTGCTGTAGGGCGGGGCGTTGACTGGGCCGGTTGCGGGGCCAATAACCACGAAGGGGCTGACGGGTTGGGCAAGGTGATGGCGGGCAAGGCGACGACGGTTGAACAGGGAGCGGAGACGGCGCCCGCACCGAAGGCGGACGGCCGCCGCCAGCGCGGCACCGCCAGCGCGCAACGGATCATCGACGCGACGATCCGGCTCATCGCCGACGAGGGCCTCGGTGGGGTGACGATGCAGCGGATCGCCGAAAGCATCGGCTCGTCGAACTCGCTGGTGGTCTTTCACTTCGGCAGCAAGGAAAACCTGCTGCGCGCCGTGATCCAGCACCTGAGCGACCAGTACGACCAGATGTGGCAGAAGTGGGTGAACGGGCCGGGGCTGACGGCGGTGCAGCGAGTGCTGGGCGCCATCGACTGCGCCCGCCATTTCAGCCGCCAGCACCCCGACTGGGTCGCAGTCTGGGTCATGGTCGGCGGCGACCGGCAGACCATGCAGATCGACAAGGCGATCAGCGCGCCGAACGATCTGGCCTATAACGCCGAGGTCCGGGCGCTGCTGGCCGAGATCGCCGAGAGTGGTGGCTATGCCGGGGTCGATCCCGATGTCCTGTCCGCCGGGTTGAACTATCTGGTGCAGGGCGCCTGGTACTGGGACAATGCCTTTCCCGACGCCAAGGCCCTGGATGCGATGCACAAGACGGCGCTGATGTTGTTGAACCACGCGTTCCCCCGACATTTCCCGGCGGGCTGACCGCCCGCTTGGAGCGGGTGGGATGGTCCTGTTGACGTGAGACGGATGTGGGCCCGGATCGGTGAATCGCCCGGCGGCGCCAGCCGGCCGGGGAAAACCTTCCGCATCGTCTACCGCCGCCACGCGATGAAGACGGAACTGCCGATCAGGATGGCGACGCCGATGAAGGTGACGTGATCGGGCACCTGCGAGAAGAACAGCCAGCTCGCCGCCGTGGAGGTGACGATCTCCAGATAGGCGAAGGGGGCGACAAGCGAGGCATCGGCGCACTCGTAGGCCTTGATGATCAGATACTGGCCGACCAGGCCGAACAGCGTCATCCCCAGAACCATCCACCACTGCTCGGGTCTGAGGCCCACCCAGAAGAGCGCCATCAGCGGCGCGCCCACCAGCACCGCCATGAAATGCGTCTGGAAGGTAAGCGTGAGCGGCGTCAGCGGGCGGCTGCCGCCGGTGCTCTTCTTCACCAGGATCACGTAGCCCGCCATTGCCGCGCCCGAGCCGAGCGCAAGCAGGCTGCCGGGTTCGAGCGCGCCGTGGCTTGGCCGGATGATCAGCAGGGCTGCAACGAACCCGACCAGAAGGGCGACCCAGCGCGCGGGTCCGACCGTCTCCTTCAGGAACAGCCGGGACAGCAGCGTGACGAACAGCGGCTGGACGAAGCTGATCGCCACCGTGTCGGCGATCGAGAGAAAGCGCAGCGCCCCGAAGAAGCAGAACCCCGTGGCGATGCTGAAGAAGCCCAGAAGCAGGGCCTTGATCCGGCCGTCCGGCGGAATGATCGCCTCGCGCCGGCCGGCGAGCATGACCGGGAGGAGGATGAGCGTTCCGCACATCATCCGAAGGAAGATCACCTGCATCGCCGGAATGCCGCCGGTGACCAGGTGCTTGGCCTGAACGTCGATCATCGGCACCAGCGCCATCGCCAGCATCATCATCAGGATGCCGGCGCCGCTGGTGTCGCGGCGGCCTGCCAGGGTGGCGTTCGGGGCCATCTGCGAAACTCCGGGGCGCGCGCGCGCGCTTCAGTCGAACCAGCGCGCGCTGCGGTCGAGGAACCGATACCAGGTGCCGACGATCGGCAGGAACCACGGGTTGCCGTTGTAGAACGGCAGCTTCGGGAAATGGCTGCCGATCACGCCCCGGTCGGTGCCCGGCCGGCCCAGCATGTGGTCCGCGATGCGATGGCCCAGATGCGTCTGGTTGGAGATGCCGCCGCCGTTGCAGCAGGACACGTAGTAGATGCCGTCGTCCATCCGGCCGGCGTGCGAGCAGAAGTCGAGGGCGAAACAGACGTTGCCGTGCCAGGCGTGGCTCAGCGCCACGCCGCGCGTCTCGGGGAAGGTCTGTTCCATGAACCGGCGCAGGCCCACCGCGCCCTGTTCCTCGGTCGAGGTGCGGAACCGCGCCCGCCCGCCGAACAGGATGCGCTTTCCGTCGGGCGAGCGGCGGAAATAGTAGAGCACATGCTTGGTGTCGCCGACCATCCGGTTGCCCGGGATCAGCCGTTCGAGCAGGTCGAAGGGCATTTCCTCGGTGGCGATCATGTAGCTCTGGACCGGGATCGTGCGTCTGCGCAGCCACGGCACCTCGGGCCCCGCGTAGCCGTTGACACCAAGGAGGATCTTCTCGGCCCGAAGATCGACCGGCGCGCCGCCCTGCAGGTCCAAAAGCCGCGCCACATGCCCCTCGGCGATCTGCCGGGCACCGCCGAACCGCCACCCGGTGAAGATGCGGACCCCGAGCGCCTGCGCGCGGTTGGCCAGCGCCCGGACGTATTTCGCCGGATGGAGCGAGCCCTGGTCGTGCCGGATCATCGCGCCTCGGTAGATGCCGGTCTTGACGGCGCGGCGGACCTGCCCTTCGTCGAGGATCTCGTAGTTCTTGCGGTCCTCGGGCGCCAGCCGGTCGCGCAGTTCGTGAAGCCTGGCCATGTCCTTGCGGGTATGTGCGCCGACCACGCTGCCGCAGAGGTCGAGGTCGATCGGCTCGGCCAGCGTGGCGGCGCGGCCGAGCATGAACGGCATCGAGGCGGCGTAGTCCTCCATGATCTCCCGCCCGCGCTTCTCGCCGAACCGCGCCGTCGCCTCGGCCAGGGTGAATTTCGCGGCATTGCCGATCTGGCCGCCGTTGCGGGAACTGGCGCCTTCGCCGATGCGCATCGCGTCGACGACGATGATGCCGGTCTCTCCGGCTTCGGCAAGCGTGATCGCGGCCGAAAGACCCGTATAGCCGGAACCCACGATCAGCACCCGGCAATCGCCGGTGTCGATCGCCCGCTCGCCGTGCTGCGGCTCGGCGGCTTCCCACCAGAAAGGCGTCGTCTTCATTCGCTCCTCCCAATCCTCGATGCGCGCACCCACCGCTCGGGGCGCGCGCGGCCGGTCGTCAGACCTTCGATGTGAAATAGACCTTGCGCATGGCGCTGATCGTCTTCCAGCTCCCCCGGAAGCCGGGTTCGAGCACCACGAGGTCGCCGGGGCCGAACCGCTTGGGCGCGGCCTGGCCCTCCTCGAAAAGCTCGATCTCGCCTTCGAGGATGTAGAAGCTCTCGATCAGGTCGTCGCCGCGCATCACCCGGTGATGCCCGGGCGATGCGGCCCAGACGCCGGACATCGTCTGCGTCTCGATTAGCGGCCAGGACATGAATTCCGGCGCGCCCTCGATCAGCAGGTCCGGCTCGGGCCGGCCCGGCTCGCCGGCGCCGAGGCTGGCGGTGCGGGCGTATTTCAGGTTGCTCACGCTCATGCTCCTTTCAGGTCAACAGGATGCAGTCCCTCGCGTCAAAGGCGAGCGTGACCGCCACTCCGGGCTCAAGCGCGCCATCCCGCGCGCTTCCGTAGGTCAGAAGGGTCCGGCCGCCCGCCAGCGCGATCGAATAGAGCGCCCGGTCCCCCGAATAGGTCGACGCGGCCACGGTCCCGCCCAGCGTGACATCGCCCCTGACGCCCGTTGCCCGGTCCGTGCGCCCGATGCGAATGTCCTCGGGCCGGATGACCAGTTCCGCCGGCTCTCGCGCGGCCGGCGCCGGCGTCTGGTCCGGCAGGGCAAGGCGGAACGCCTCGGTGGCGAATTCCGCCACCGCCCCGCGTCCCGCCATCGTGCCGGAGAAGATGTTGGACTTGCCGACGAAATCGGCCACGAACCGCGAGGACGGGTTGCGGTAGAGCCGGTGCGCGGTGTCGAACTGCTCGATCCTGCCGTGGTTCATGACCGCGATCATGTCCGACATGTGCATCGCCTCCTCCTGGTCGTGGGTGACGTTGATGAAGGTCGTCCCGAGCCGATGGTGGATGTCGCGCAACTGGTCCTGGAGGTCGCCGCGGAGCTTCTTGTCGAGCGCCGACATCGGCTCGTCGAGAAGCAGGAGATCGGGCTGGAAGACCAGCGCCCGGGCAAGCGCCACGCGCTGCTGCTGGCCGCCGGACAGTTCGTGCGGCTTGCGGCGGCCGAGGGCGGCGAGGTGGACCATCTCCAGCATCGCGTTCACCCGGGTGGCGATCTCGTCGCGGCCCAGGCGCCGCACCTTCAGGGGGTAGGCGACATTGTCGAAGACCGTCATGTGCGGGAACAGCGCATAGCCCTGGAAGACCAGCCCGAAGTTGCGCTTTTCCGGATTCAGCGCGGTGATGTCGCGGCCGTCATGGCGGATTTCGCCGGCCGAGACGCCCTCGAATCCGGCAAGGATCTTCAAAAGCGTCGTCTTCCCCGATCCGGAGGGCCCGAGCAGGGTGACGAAGCCGCCCTTCGGAATGCTCAGCGACACCTGCGACAGCGCCTTCGTGGTCCCGTAGAGCTTGTCGATGTTGCGGATTTCGAGAAACGCCATCACAGGTCTCCGTCCTGTTCCAGGGTCATTGCTTCTGCGGCTGGGCGAGGGTCTGGAGCCTCCGCATCAGCCAGAGGAGCGCGAAGCTCAGCAGCGAAAGCAGAAGCGCCACGACGACGATGGTCGGCTGGAGCCGGTCCCGCAGCCCGGCGAAGAGGGCGACGGGCAGGGTGGTCGATTCCGGCGAGGCAAGGAACAGCGCCACGACGACTTCGTCGAAGGAGGTGATGAAGGCGAACAGCGCACCGGCAAGGAACCCCGGCGCGGCCAGGGGCAGGGTGACGTGCCAGAAGCGATGGCTGCGCGTCGCCCCGAGCGATGCCGCGGCAAGGTCGAGATCGGGGTCGAGGCCCTTGAGCGAGGTCATCACCGAAAGGAAGACGAGCGGCGCGCCGAGGATCGCATGGGCGAGCACGAGCCCGAGATAGCTGCCCGACAGGCCGATGCGCCCGAAGGCATAGGCGAAGGCCACGCCGATGACGATCGAGGGCACCACCAGCGGCGAGACGAAGAGCCCCGTCAGCACGATCTGCAACGCCCGGCCGGTCAGCATCACCCCGGTCGCGGCAAGCCCGCCGATCAGCACCCCCATCACCATCGCGCCGGTGGCGATCCTCAGGCTGTTGGACAGGGCCCGCGTCCACTGGCCCGAGGTGAATATCTCCTCGAACCACTTCAGGCTGAACCCGTCCATCGGATAGGTCAGGAACGACCCCGAGTTGAACGCAAGCGGCATCACCAGGACGAGGGGGACGACGAGGAAGGCCAGCGCGAAAAGGACCGAGCCCCAGAAGATGACACGCGACATCAGGCCTGCCCTCCCTTGCGCGACAGGACCCAGCGCGTCGCGCCATAGGCCGACAGGATCACCAGCACCGCGCCCAGGAGCATCACCGACAGCGCCGAGGCCATGCCCCAGTTGAGCGATTCCTTGACGAAGGCGGCGATGTAGAACGACACCATCTGGTCGCGCGGGCCGCCGGTCAGCGACGGCGTGATGTAGAAGCCGAGCGCAAGGATGAAGACCGTGGCCCCGCCGACCGCGACGCCGCGCAGCGTCTGCGGGAAATAGACCCTCAGGAAGGTCTCGATCGGGCCGGCGCCGAGGCTCAGCGACGCATCCTTTTGCGATTTCGGAATCGTCCGCATCACGTTCATGATCGGGATGATGGCGAAGGGCAGAAGCACATGCGTCATCGAGACGATCGCCCCGAAGCGGTTGAAGATCAGTTGCAGCGGTTCGGTGACGAACCCGGTCCAGAGCAGGAAGGAGTTCACGAGGCCCGAGGTCTGGAGCAGGATCACCCAGGCGGTGGTGCGGACGAGGATCGAGGTCCAGAAGCTCATCAGCACCGCGACGAGCACGAAGGCCGCGAACCGCGGCGCCGCGTTGGACACCGCATAGGCCAGCGGATAGCCGATCAAGAGCGTCACCAGCGTGACCTGAACCGAGATCACCAGCGTGCGCCACATGATCTGCACATAGATGTCGTCGCCGCCCGCCGTCAGCCGGCCGTGTTCGTCCATCTTCAGGCCCGTCGCCTGCCCGAAGTGGCGCCAGGTGAAGGGCAAGCTGTTCTCTGCCATCACGTCCCAGTAGGTCTCGTCGGTCCAGCGGTCGTCGAAGGCGGCAAGCCCGGCGGCCGTGGGCGCGATCCCGGCCGCCTGCCGCGCGGTCTTCAGAAAGAGCGAGCGGAACCCCGACAGGTTCTGGTTCAGCTCGCGCGCCGTCGCCGCCTGCTGCCCGGCGTCCATCGCCTGCATGTCGGCAAGAAGGGCGGCGGTGCGCGCATCGGGATCGCCCTGATCGGCGCCGCGGAACCGCACCAGGCTGCGTCCCAGTTCGCCGTTGTCGACGCTGAGCGAGATCATCGAGCTGATCGGCATCAGGTAGAGAAGAATGTAGATCGCGAGCGGAAGAACCAGCAGGACAACGGCCGCCAGTCGTGCTCCGCCCGGCTTGCGGGGCGACGCGCTCATGATGTCATCCTCAGGGCGGAACCTCCGGCGGAAGCCCCGCCGGAGGTGAGGGGCAGGGCGGTTACTGGGTCGACCAGCGGTTCCAGCGTTCGCGCAGGTCGTCCAGATGGTCGATCCAGAATTCATCCGACATGAATGCGGCTTCCTTGATGTTGTCGCCCGCGGGCAGGCCCGCGACGATCTCGGGCGTCAGATGTCCGGCGGCGAGCGTGTTCGACGGGCCGTAGGGCATCAGCGAGGAGAATTTGGCCTGGTTCGCCGGATCGTTCACCGTCTGCATGAACTCGGTCAGCCTGTCCTTGTGGGGAGAGCCCTTGACCATCGCCCAGCCGTCCATGTTCACGACATGGTTCTTCCAGACGAACTCCAGCGGCTTGCCCTCGCGCTTGGCCATGATGATCCGGCCATTGTAGGCGGTCGACAGCGCCACGTTGTTCGAGGCGAGCCATTCCACCGGCTGCGCGCCGGATTCCCAGTATTGCAACAGATCCTTGATCTTGTCCCACTGGGCGAAGGCGCGGTCGACGCCCTCGGGGGTCGCCAGCACCTCGTAGATCTGGTCGGGCGGCACGCCGTCGGCCATCAGCGCGTATTCGAGGTTGAACTGCGGCGAGTTGTTCACGCCGCGGCGGCCGGGGAACTTGTCGCGGTCGAAGAAGTCCTTCCAGTCCTGCGGCGGTGTCGGGAAGGCCTGGGTGTTGTAGGCGAAGCCGTTGCCGATCACGACGTTGCCGACGCCGCAGGGCATCGCCGCGCCGGGCAGCAGGTCGTCCTTGCCGCCGATCGCATCCCAGTCGAGCGGCTCCAGGAGCCCTTCGTCGCAGGCGAGCTGCAATTCGGACCCGCCCATGATGAGGAAGTCCCAGGTGACGTTGCCGGTGTCCACCATCGCCTTGATTTCGGCCAGCCCGCCGAGATAGGTCGTCTCCTCGATCTTCACGCCGGCCTTCGCGGCAAAGGGTTCGAAATAGGCCTGGCGCTGGGCATCCTGGTAGTTGCCGCCCCACCCCGCGATGGTAACATCTCGTGCCATCACTGTGACGGGGATAGCAGTCATGACCGTGCACAACAGCGCAACACCGATCGCTTTCATGATATTTCCTCCCGAAATCATGAATCTGGCTCGTCAGGAGATGGTCCTGCCCGAGATGGCATTCCGTCTTCCGGCAGGGACTCGACATCTCCGGGAACGACTATGATCTCTTTTAAATTTCTGTCAATAAATTTTAATTTAGATGAATTTATATTGGTGTTGTTATATAAATCAGGAACGACAACCGGGGAGTGCCAGTCGTGCCAGCCGATCTGAACCATCTGGAAGCACATAGCGACACGCGCCAGGTCGGCGAGACATTGCGGCTGCGCCGGCAGATGCGCGGGCTCTCGCTCAAGCAGGTTGCCGAACCCGCCGGCATCTCGGTGGGGATGCTGAGCCAGGTCGAGCGCGGGCTTGCCGCGCCTTCGATCAAGACCCTCCGCGCGATCTGCGCCGCGATGGACATGCCGGTGAACTGGCTCTTCCATCGCGATGGCGAGCAGGAAAGCCAGGCGGCCGAATACATCGTGCCCGCAGGTGCGCGCCGGTCCCTGACCTATCACGACGGCGCGCTTGTCAAGGAACTGCTCACGCCCGATACCCAGCCGACGATCCAGATGCTGCGCTTCGTCCTGAAGCCCGGCGCCTCGTCGGGGGAACCCTACAGCAACGCCGAGGGTGGCAAATGCGGGATCGTGCTGGCGGGAACCCTGGGGTTGGAACTGAACGGCGTCGAATTCGTCGTCAACTGCGGCGACAGCTTCGCCTTCCCGTCCACCGCGATGGTGCGTTTCTGGACCGTCGGCGACGAAGCCTGCGAGGTTCTCTGGGTGGTGGCGCCGGCGACGGTGTGACCGGGGCGCTGCCGTCGTCGGACCCGTTGCCGCGCCGACCGTTCACCTCGCGGTTCACATCTCGATGCCGAGCCGCTCGATCATCCGGTCGCGGTCGATCAGCGCCTTGCGCGCCTGGTCGGGCCGGGCGGCGGCGCAGGCGTTGATCAGGCACTCCGCCGCCACCGTGAAGGCGCCGATGCTGTTTGAAATGAAGCTCGACTGGTGGCCGACGAGGATCGCCGCGCGCGAACTCTCCACCAGCGGCGAACTGGCGCGATCGGTGAGCGCGACGATCGACAGGCCGATCTCGCGTGCGACCCGCGCCACCTCGACCACCGGGGCCGAGTAGGGCGCGCAACTGGCGGCGAGGAGGACATCGCCCTTCTCCAGCATCGCCAGCCCCTCGGCGGTCCCGAGGCTGTTGGCATCCAGAAGCGCGACGTCGGAGCGGATCATTCGCAGCCCGTAGACAAGGAACGCGGCGATGGCGTGGAACTGGCGGATGCCGTAGACGGCGACGCGGGGCGCCGACATCAAGAGGCCGACGGCGGCCTCGAACGCCTCGGTGTCGAAATGCTCGACGAAGCGGTCGATGTTGGCCTGGTTCTCGCGGCAGAGCTGGACGGCCCGCGACTGGGTGCTGGTGCCTTCGGCCAGCGCCGCGCGGGCCTGGCGGGAATAGAACTCTCCCGGCGCGGTCATCGAGGCGGTCAGAAGCACCTGCTGGAAGGCCGGAAACCCGGGATAGCCGAGGCTGCGGGCGAGGCGCGTGAGGGTGGAGGGATTGACCTCCAGCACCTCCGCCAGCGCGGTGATCGACAGAAGCGCGGGGCTGCCGGTGAGATCGAGGATGCGCCCCAGCGCCTCGCGGGTCTTGGCGCCGAGCGTGATCGGCGCTTCGCCGCGCGCGATCGCCACCATCAGCGCGCGCAGCTCGCTCAGCGTTTCAGGCGGTCTTGCCTTCGTAGGAAGGGGCGCCGGCTCTGCGGTCATGGATGCTCCACTCGATCCCGTCTTCTGTGACACGGAAAAGCGCCGTTGCAAGGGTATTCTCGTCGTCCGGGTCGTCGGATGCGTCGCGCCGGATCGGCAGGCCGGGCCCGCCGGCGTCGCGCAGGATCGCCAGGGGATCGCGCTCCCCCGCCGCCAGAAGCGCCGTGCCGCGGGCCTGACGGTCGCGCGACGAGGCGGTGACGATCTGGTGCGCCACTCCCCAGCCCTGGTGCAGCGCGTGGTTGGCATGGACCGAGGGCGCCGTGACCTCGGCCACCGAAACCTCGCCGCCGCCGAATTCGACCGAGACGATGCGCCGGTCGGCCACATGGCTGAGCGCGAAGTGAAACCCGCCCGAGTTCGGATGCGCGCCGAGCACCGCAAGCGCCGCGCCGATGTCCCGCGCGGCCAGGACCGCGCGGCCAAGCACCATGCGGGGAATGTCGGGCTCGACCCCGGTCAGGCGGATGTTGTTCACCGTCTGCACCAGCCCGGCGGCGGTGAAGGCGAAGGTGTGGCCGGGAATCGAGCCCGGATAGCAGAAGGCGCGGAACCCGGGCGCGCCGTCGGGCGTCACGTCGGCAATGAAGGCGGCGCCGCGGAAGAATGGCAGGCCGTCCTCGTTGTGGGCAAGGACCGGCGTCTCGCCCGGCAGCATCACCGTGGTGCAGCCGTCGGGCGCCGAAGCCAGAAGATCGCCGCGGCAGTTCCAGGCCATCACGTGCGCGACGGGCAGGCCGAGCCCCTCGGCCAGCCCCTCGATCTCGGCCCAGATCGCGGGGAAGCGGGCCATGACCGTCGCCGTCATGCGCGCCAGCCGGGCCCCGTGCGCGGGATCGTTCGCGCGCTGCCAGATCGGCGCGCCGAGAAGATGGCGGTGCACCGCCGCCCGCCCGGTCCGCCCCAGCGCCCGGCCGATGTCGCGCGGCGTGCCGCCGGCGGCGACCCAGCCAAGGGTTCCCGGTTCATTCGACATGTTGCAGGAAATCCCTCAGGCGTTCGCTGGGCGGGTTCCCGATCACCGCGCGGGGATCGCCGTCGACCGAGATCTTGCCGTGTTCCATGAAGATCAGCCGCGTGCCCACCTGCTTGGCGAAGGCCATCTCGTGGGTGACGACCACCATCGTCATCCCTTCCTGCGCAAGCTGGCGCATCACCGTCAGCACTTCCTGCTTCAACTCGGGGTCGAGCGCCGATGTCGGCTCGTCGAAGAGCATCACCTTGGGGCGCACGGCAAGCGCGCGGGCGATCGCCACGCGCTGCTGCTGGCCGCCCGACAGTTCGGACGGGTAGTTGCCGGCCTTCTCGCGCAGGCCCACCTTGTCGAGCAGCTTCAGCGCCTGGTCGCGCGCCTCGGCGGCCGTGGCGCCGCGCACCTTGCGCGGCCCGAAGGCGACGTTTCCCAGCGCCGTCATCTGCGGAAAGAGGTTGAACTGCTGGAACACCATCCCGGCTTCCTGCCGGATCAGGCGCAACTGCTTCTTGCCGGCGCGCACGCTGATCCCGTCCATGATCAGGTCGCCGCCGGAAATCTGCTCGAGCCCGTTGATGCAGCGCAGGAGCGTCGACTTGCCCGAGCCGGAGGGGCCGATCAGCACCACGACCTCGCCCACGTCGATCGACAGGTCCACCTCGTCCAGCACCTTGAGGTCGCCGAAATGCTTCGAGGTCTTGCGGAATTCGATGATGCTCACAGGATCCTCATGCGTTTCTCGATGATGCGCAGGGCGACGGTCATGGTGCCGGTGAGGATCAGGTAGATGACCGCGACGGCGGTCCAGATCTCTACCGCGCGGAAGTTCGCGGCCATGATCTCCTGCCCGGTCCGCGTCAGCTCGCCCACGCCGATGACGATGAACAGAGACGTGTCCTTGAGGCTGACGATGAACTGGTTGCCGAGCGGCGGGATGAGGCGGCGGAAGGCCAGCGGCCCGAGGATGTAGACCAGTACCTTCCACTGCGGCAGGCCAAGCGCGAGGCCCGCCTCGCTCAGGCCCTTGGAGATCGACAGGAAGGCGCCACGCACGATCTCGGCGATGTAGGCGCCGGCGTTGACGATGATCGCCAGCACCGCGGCCGACATCGGGTCGACCCTGAGCCCGGTCAGCACCGGCATGGCGAAGTAGAGGAACATCACCTGCACCACGATCGGCGTGCCGCGGATCAGCTCGACATAGGCGAACGCGATGGCGTTCAGGACCCGGCCGCCATAGGCGCGCATCAGCCCGGCGACGGTGCCGAGGATCGTGCCCCCCAGCAGGCCGATGACGGTGATCTGGACGGTGATCCTGGCCCCGGCGATCAACTGGGGCAGGAAGCTCAGGACGACGGACCAGTCGGTCTGCATGGATCGCTCCGGGTGGCGGGAAGGACGGATGCGGGGGGCCGGGAAGCCCGGCCCGCCGCGCGCAGGATCAGTTGGCGGGCTTGGCGCCGAACCATTTCTCATAGATGGCGTCATAGCGCCCGTCGGCCTTCATGCTGGCCAGCGCGCCGTTGACCTTGGCGGTAAGCTCGCTGCCCTTCGGGAAGCCGATGCCATACTGGTGCGCCATCATCTGCGCCCCCACCGCCTTGACCTGGCCCTCGCCTGCCGTGGCGATGTAGTAAAGCACGTTCGGCGTGTCGTGCATGGCGGCGTCGACCCCGCCGGCGCGCAGTTCCAGATAGGCGTTGTCGATGTTGGGGAACTTGCGCAGCTCGGTCTCCTTGAAATTCGCCTCGGCATAGTCCGAGGCCGAGGTGCCGGTCTTGACGGCAAGCGACTTGCCCGCAAGATCGGCCTCGCCGGTGATCGTGCTGTCGGCGGGCACCATCAGAAGGAAGCCGCTGTCATAGTAGCCGTCCGAGAAGTCGATCACCTCCTGGCGTTCCGGCTTGATGGTGATGCCGGCGAGCGCAACGTCCACCTGGCCGGTCTGAAGCGCCGGGATGATGCCGGCGAAGTCCATCGGCCGCAGCTCGTAGGTCACGCCAAGCTCGGTCGCGATCGCGTCCCACATGTCGATGTCGAAGCCCACGTACTTGTCGCCCTCCTTGAACTCGAAGGGCACGAAGGCGGTATCGGTGGCGACGATCAGGTCTTCGGCCTGGGCGGCGCCGATGCCGAGAGCAAGGCCGGCGGCGGTGGCAAGCGCGAGAAGCTTCTTCATGTGGGACTCCCTGGTTGCGGGGGCGGAGGTTGCAATCCGCCCGGATCACGCAAAAACATTTGCGCATAATCTTGATAAATGCAATAAAATTTGCACTGACATATCAGCGAGAGAGGACGGAGCGCCATGCCCGGACATGTTTTCGGACGCTCGACCAGGGGAAGCCTTCCGGTGGCGGCACTTGGCGAAGGCTGCTACATCATTGATTCCACGGGAAAGCGCTATCTCGACGGATCGGGCGGCGCGGCGGTGTCCTGCCTTGGCCATTCCGACCCGGGCGTGCGGGCGGCGCTGCACGCGCAGCTTGACCGGCTGGCCTTCGCGCATACCGGCTTCTTCACCTCCGACGCCGCCGAATCGCTTGCCGACGCGCTCGTCGCCCATGCGCCCGAGGGGATCGAACGGGTCTATATCGTCTCGGGCGGGTCCGAGGCGGTGGAGGCGGCGATCAAGCTCGCGCGGCAGTATTTCATGGAGATCGGCCAGCCCCGGCGCCACCGGGTGATCGCGCGGCGGCAGAGCTATCACGGCAACACGCTGGGCGCGCTGGCGGCGGGGGGCAACGCCTGGCGCCGGGCGCAGTTTGCGCCGCTGCTGGTCGAGACCTCGCATATCGCGCCTTGCTACGAATACCGCGACCGCCAGCCGGGCGAAACGCAGGAAGCCTACGGCCGTCGCGTCGCCGACGAGCTCGAGGCGGAAATCCTCCGTCTCGGCCCCGAGACCGTGATGGCCTTCCTCGCCGAGCCGGTGGTGGGCGCCACCGCCGGGGCGGTGCCGGCGGTGCCGGGCTACCTGAAGCGCATCCGCGAGATCTGCGACCGCCACGGTGTGCTCCTGATCCTCGACGAGGTGATGTGCGGCATGGGCCGCACCGGGCATCTCTTCGCCTGCGAGGAGGACGGCGTGGCCCCCGACATGATCACCATCGCCAAGGGGCTCGGCGCGGGCTACCAGCCGATCGGGGCGCTCTTGACCTCGGCTCGCATCTACGACGCCATTGCCGGGGGCTCGGGCTTCTTCCAGCACGGCCACACCTACATGGGCCATCCGATGGCGGCGGCGGCGGCCGGCGCGGTGCTGGAGGCGATCCTCGGCCGCGGGCTGCTGGCGCGGGTGCGCGAGCGGGGGGCGAAGCTTCAGGCCGCGCTTGAGGCCGAGCTGGGCCAGCATCCCCATGTCGGCGACATCCGCGGCCGCGGCCTGCTTCGCGGCGTCGAACTGGTCGAGGACCGCGCGACCAAGGCGCCCTTCGATCCGGCGCGAAAACTTCACGCAAGGGTCAAGGCGCTGGCCTTCGAGGCCGGGCTGATCTGCTATCCGATGGGCGGCACGATCGACGGGCAGCGTGGCGACCACGTGCTGCTCGCGCCCCCCTACATCATCGAGGACGCCCAGATCGACGAACTTGTGTCCAAGCTTGCCGCGGCGATCCGGCAGGCGGTCGCGGCATGAGGCCGCTTCCGGCGCTGATGGTGGCCCCGAACGGCGCGACGAAGACAAAGGCCGACCACCCGGCGCTGCCGGTGACGGTTCCCGAAATCGTCGCCTGCGCCGAGGCCTGCGCGCGGGCGGGGGCCGACGGCATCCACGCCCATGTGCGCGATGGCGAGGGGCGCCATGTGCTGGACGCGGGCCTTTACGCCGAGCTTCTGGCGGAGCTTTCGGACCGCGTGCCGCAGATGCAGGTGCAGGTCACGACCGAGGCGGCGGGCCGCTACCGCCCGGCCGACCAGCGCGCGCTGGTCGAGGCGCTGCGCCCGGCCTCCGTCTCGATCGCGCTGAGGGAGATCACGGCCGAGCCCGACATGGCCATCACCCGCCGCTTCCTCGCCTTCTGCGCCGAGGCCGGGATCGCCGTCCAGCACATCCTCTACGATGCCGGGGACGTCGCCCGCCTTGGCGCGCTCATGGCCGAAGGCGTCATTCCGGGGGGGCGCCCGCAAGTCCTGCATGTACTCGGCCGCTATGTCACCGGCCAGCGCGCCACGCCCGAAGACCTCGCCGCGCCGCTTGCCGCGCAGGCGCGCCTGCCGGTCGCGCCCGATTGGGCCGCCTGCGCCTTCGGCCTGGCCGAAAGCGCCTGCCTTCTGGCGGCGCGGCGCGCGGGCGGCAAGGTGCGGATCGGGTTCGAGAACAACCTCTTCCGTCCGGACGGGGAAATCGCCGCCGACAACGCCGCCCAGGTGGCCGATTTCCTGCGGCTGGTCGCGGCGACCGGCCCCGCGGGCTGACCGGCGGCCTGACTTGCGGCCTGACTTGCGGGCTGACTTGCGGGCTGACGCGCGCGCCCGGCGCGGCCGCACGGAGGCGGGGCAGGGGGCCTGCGCGCGCTGCGCTCTGGCGGTCTTAACCGCGCTCGGTTCAGATCGGCGCGTCCCGATCCAGCCGAAGGGCCCCTGCCGTGCCGACGATCCGCAAATACGTCAAACCCACCTCGCTCACCTGGCTCGCCTCGGCCCTGCCGATTCTCGCGGGCCTCTTCATTGCGTTCGAGCCGGTCCATCACCTCGCCGACTGGGTGAAGGCGGTGAGCCGGACCTTCGGCGACGCCTCGCCCTATCTCCTGATCAACGCCGGGCTCGCGGGCATCGGGCTGCGGGCGGCAGTCAGGCCCTGACCGGGGCACGGGGCCGGAACGGGGCGCTTGCCCCGGGCCCGTCGGGGGGCTAAATGCGGGGCCGGTGGCCAGGGGGTCGTTAGCTCAGTTGGTAGAGCGCTTCGTTTACACCGAAGATGTCGGCGGTTCGAGTCCGTCATCGCCCACCATCGAACGCTTGTACGGCCCGGAGACATAGGTAACAGACTGTACCCGAGACATGGGTGACAGCCTCAGCCTT
>JAUQYA010000062.1 GCA_030837785.1 Albidovulum sp. | reverse complement strand
TCATCACCGATTTCGAGAACGACATCGATGTGATCCGCCTTGCGACCGGCGCGGCCGACTTCTCGGCCGTCACGGTGACGGCACAGGGCAGCGACACGCTCGTGCAGTTCTCTGATGTCTCGATCCTGCTCGCCGGTGTCGGTTCCTCGCTGATCGACGCCAGCGATTTCATCTTCGGGTAGGTCGGGTCGGATACATGCCCGTGGAGATGGGTCTTCCCGCAAACGAACCCGCACCGAGGCGGATGCGCCGGTGCCGGATTGACGCCCGTTGCGTCATCGAGCATGGGGTTACGGCGGTTGCCGGATCGAGGCGCGTTCGGACCCAAGCGGCTGTTCCCGGGCTGGGCCGGGGTTATCCACCCTGTCCGAGCCGCGTTCATTTCAGATCATCGGAGGATTGACACATGGCGACAATTCCTTTCGCGACCGAAAGCGTCGACCTGAATTCCATTGACTTCAACTGGTACGTCCGCAACTTCGTCGGTTCCCAGCTTTCGGACAACGTGGGCGTGACCGTCAACGGAACCCTCTACCAGGACCACTATGTGGTCATCGGCTCGGACGGATTCACGACCAGCAGCTTCGATGTCTATGGTACCGGACTGACTGTCGATGCGTCTGGCCAACTCACCGGTGGCACCGTTCAGGCCATGGGCGAGGGCTTTTCAAGCGGCTCGCCACTCTGGCTTCTCCAGGGCGTGACGGTTTCCGCCGTGACGCTGACCCAGGCTGCCCAGACGGCAAGCAATGCCGACGATCTCTCGCTTGTTGCGGCCGCGCTTTCCGGCAATGACCTGCTGAAGCTCTCGTCGCAAGCGGACAACATGAACGGCTTCGCCGGCAACGACACAGTGTATGGCGGCCTCGCGAATGACACCCTCTTCGGTGGGGCGGGCAGCGACGCGCTCTTCGGCAATCAGGACAACGACCGGCTCGATGGCGGCATTGGCGATGACTCGCTCGACGGCGGGATCGGCGATGACACGCTCTATGGCGGCGACAACTTCGACACGATCCGCGGCGGCGACGGGAACGACATCGCCTACGGCGGCAACGGCCGCGACGTGATCTTTCTCGGCAACGGTAACGACACGTTCTGGGACAACGGGCAGAACGACGTCAACGGCCAGGACACGATCTGGGGCGGCGCGGGCAACGACACGGTGAACGGCGGCGGCGGCAACGACGCTATCCAGGGCGAGGCGGGCAACGACTCGCTCGTGGGCGGCATCGGCAACGACACGCTCTCGGGCGGCGACAACTTCGACACGATCCGCGGCGGCGACGGGAACGACGTCGCCTACGGCGGCAACGGGCGCGACCTGATCTACCTCGGCAACGGCAACAACGTGTTCTGGGACAACGCCCAGAACGACATCAACGGCCACGACACGATCTGGGGCGGCACGGGCGGCGATACCGTCAATGGCGGCGGCGGCAACGAACTGGTGTACGGCGAGGCCGGCAACGACTCGCTCGCGGGCGGCATCGGCGACGATCTCATCTACGGCGAGGTCGGCAACGACACGCTCCTTGGCGGCACCGGGAACGATTCGCTTGTCGGCGAGACCTCCGACGACACGCTCTCGGGCGGCACCGGGGCAGACTGGTTCGTCTTCGCCACCGGCCACGGCAGCGATGTCATCACCGATTTCGAGAACGACATCGATGTGATCCGCCTTGCGACCGGCGCGGCCGACTTCTCGGCCGTCACGGTGACGGCACAGGGCAGCGACACGCTCGTG
>JAUQYA010000061.1 GCA_030837785.1 Albidovulum sp. | reverse complement strand
CTTGCGAGCCGTGCCGAGATCGAGCGTCCAGCTTTTCAGCACGCCGTCGCGGACGATGTCGCGCGGCGCGGTCGCCAGCCCCTCGGCATCGAAGGGGCGGGAGGAGGAGATGCGCGGGCGGTGCGGGTTCTCGAAGATCGAGAGGCCTTTGGGCAGCACCTGCGCCCCCATCGCATCGCGCAGCCAGGACGAGCCGCGGACCACCGAGGCGCCGTTGATCGCGGCCAGCAGGTGGCCGATCAGGCCCGCGGCGATGCGCTCGTCGAAGATCACCGGCCAGGTGCCGGTTCTCGGCTTGCGGGCGCCCAGCCGTTCGGCGGCGCGGGAGCCGGCAAGCGCGCCGATCTCCTCGGGCGAGGGAAGGTCCGACTGGTAGGTGCGGGCTTCGGCGGCCCAGTCGCGTTCCATCCCCAGACCCTCGCCGGCGATGGCGACCGCCGAGGTGGACCGCGAGGTGCGGGTATAGCCGCCGGCGAAGCCGTTGCTGGCGGCGAGGTGAATGCGCCGGCGGGAATAGCTGGCCGAGGCCGCCTGGCACTGGCTGATGCCCTTGACGGCGAGCGCCGCCGCCTCTGCCCGGCGGGCGTCGTCCTCGAGCGCCGCCGCGCCGGGTTCGGTCGCCGGATCGGCGAGGTCGAGCGCGGCGAGATCCCAGGCGCGGGCAAGGTCTTCGGGATCGGCGAGGCCGACCGTGGGATCCTCGGGCGCCTCGCGCGCCATCGCGACGGCGCGCTCGGCCATCTCGGCAATGGTCCGCGCCGAGGTGTCCGAGGCCGAGACACAGGCCTGGCGCCGGCCGATCAGCACGCGCAGCCCGATTTCCGTGCCTTCGGCGCGCTCCGCCTGTTCCAGCCCGCCGCCCCTCACGTCGACCGAAACGGCGCGTCCATCGGTTGCCAGGGCATCGGCCGCCTCGGCGCCGGCTTTGCGCGCGGCGGCCAGAAGCGCCTCGGTCAGGGGGGCGAGACGGTCGGGCATGGGGTGATCCTGAATGGTCCGGGTTGCCTAGCACCTAGTCGGGCATGCGCCCCGGTGCAAGGGTGCCGAGCCGCCCGCAGTGCGAAACGAAACGCCGCCCGCCAGACGGTGGGCGGCGCAGCCGGACGGTGCCGGGTGGTGCCGGGCCTACTGGATGCGCTGGCCGTTGGCGTAGACGCCGCCGTCCTCCTTGAACTCGATCTTCGAGGTCAGCGTGTCCTCGCCGGTGGGCACCGCGAAGAGGCCCATCATCATGCGCGCGCCCATCGCCTGATCCTCGGGCACCAGCCCCATCGCCACCAGCTTGTCGATAAGGCCGTTTCCGCCCACAAGCTGCATGTCGACCGCACCGAGCGGCTTGGGCATCGGGCCGGAGTTGTCGAAGGTCATCGCGCCCTTGCCTGTCAGTTCCGCGCCCACGGCAGAAACTTTCAGATCGTGCACGTCAAGGGATTCCAGTTTGCCCGGAGGCGCGCCGCCGATGGTCTCGGCCTCCTTCGGGTCGAAGATGTTGATCGCCATCTTGGCGGTACCCGAAAGATCCACGATCAGCGTTGCCGGGTCGCGCGGCAACTGGCTTGTCGGGTCGAACATCGCCCAGAGTCCGTCGGACACCTTCAGATCGACGAGCTTGACGAGGGCCGAAAACGGCTGCGCCGCCTCGCCCTTGGTGACCGGCAGGGCGATGTCGAAGGCCGTCTCGGCGAAGGATGCGTCGATGGGCACCGGAAGCGACGACATCTGCATCGACACCGTGGTGTCCTTGCTTGAGCCGCCATAGGCCAGACCGTCCTTCGACATCTTGAAGGAAAGCGTCCCGCCGCCGCCGGTAGACTGGGCGTGCATCGTGTCGGCCTCATCCTTGAAGTCCATGACATAGCCGCCGCCGGAGTAGGCGAAGCTGCCGTTCATGTTCAGGCCGGCCTGAAGGGCTGCGTTCATGTCGGCCATGTCGACGCCGTCGGGGATCATCGCGTCCGACGTGCCGCTGAGCCCGGTCAGCGAGCCCGATGCCGAGAAGTCGCCCTTGCCCTCGGGGTCCTGCGCCGCGACATCGAAGTCGACCTTGTCGATCTTCATTTCCGACGCCAGCGTGCGCCCCGCCGCGCTGCTCATCCGGTAGGTGCCGGTGTTGCCGGTCGCCTTGGCATTGAGCGTCAGCGGCACCGGCTTGCCGTCCACCGTCATGCCGTCGACGGCGACAGCGATTTCCGGCGCGGTGAGGTCGTAGACGGCATCCTCGGGCGTGCCCGAGACGATCATCGAGAGGCCCGACTGGGTAATCTTCATGCCGGTGTCCACGCTCTCGCCGCCCGTGCCCGTGGGTTTGCTGAGCATCTTCACGGGAATCTCTTCCGACATGGTGATCTCGACCCGGCCGTCGCCAAGTTCCCTGAGGCGGATTTCCCCGAAGGTGGCCGAGAACGATCCCTCCGGCACTTCCGAGGCGAAGACCGCGTTGCTGACGACGAGCGTGTCGCCCTGCATCTCCGTCGACCCGGTCGTGACCTTCTGGCCGAGGGCGGTGTAATAGTCGGTCATGCCCTTCCACACCTCGTCTGCCGTCACATCGGCATGAAGGGCAGTCGTGCCAAGCAGGAAGGCGCAGAGCGCGCCCGAGCCGAGACCAGTCCACTGTTTCATAATCAAGCCTGCCTTGTTACCAAATGCGCCAACAGCATCCGCTGCCGCCGAAACGCGGTCAAGGGCTGCGAGGGGATGGAATTCCACCATCGGCTGCTGTTAGAGGGAACCATTCTGGCGTTTTCATGACGGTGCCGCATGATCCGGATGGAGAGGAACGAGGGGCTGTGGCGGGCGATCATCGCGCGCGAGGCCAAGGCGAATTCGCTGACCCGCGCGATGCTGGCCGAGCTTGCCGACATCGCCGAGGCCGCGGGCCGCGAGGGTGCGCATGCCTTCGTCCTGACCGGCGAGGGCCGGGTGTTCTCGGCCGGCGCCGACCTCGACGAGGTGCGGGCGGGGCTGGCGACCGATCCGGTGTGGGAGCGGCTTTCGGGCGCGATCGCGGCGCTTCCCTGCCTGACGGTCGCGGCGCTGAACGGCACGCTCGCTGGGGGCGCCTTCGGCATGGTGCTGGCCTGCGACCTGCGCATCGCTGCCGAAGGTGCCAAGTTCTTCTATCCGGTGATGAAGCTCGGCTTCCTGCCGCAGCCCTCCGACCCCCGCCGCATGGCCGCGCTGATCGGGCCGGCGCGGGCGAAGATGATCCTGATGGCTGGTCAGAAGATCGGCGCGGCCGAGGCGCTGGCCTGGGGGCTGGTCGACCGGGTGGTGGCACCGGAGGCGCTGGAGGGGGCGGTCGCGGCCGTGTGCGCCGATGCGCTGGGAGCGAGTGCCGGCCATGTGGCCGGCATCAAGTGGCTGGTCGGCTGACCGGGTCAATCCGCCGAGACGAGCTTCAGCCCGACGATTCCCGCCACGATCAGCCCGATGCAGGCCAGCCGAAGCAGGTCGGAGGGCTCATTGAACAGGATGATGCCGAGAGCCGCGGTGCCCACCGTGCCGATGCCGGTCCAGACCGCATAGGCCGTGCCCATCGGCAGCGTCCTGAGCGCAAGTGCGAGAAAGATCATGCTGGCGATCATCGCCACGGTGGTGAACGCCGTCGGCCAGAGCCGGGTGAAGCCCTGGGTGTATTTGAGCCCCACCGCCCAGCCGATCTCGAAGAGTCCCGCGATGAACAGGTAGAGCCACGACATGCCATCCCTCCGCGCGTGCGGGGCGACGCTAGCCTGCCCGTCTGCCAACTTCAACGCCCCCGGTGCGGGCCCGGCACGCGGGAGCGGAAGCCCGGCGGGCGGCCGGCCGCCCAGGCGATGAACCGGGCGATGCGCGGATGCGCCCTGAGGGCCTCGATCGTCCGGTAGTCGCGGGCAAGGCCCGTCTCGGTCAGGACCGCGTGGATTTCCGCGTGGCAGATCGCGCGGCAGATCGCGTGGCAGATCGCGTGCAGGAGCACCGTCTGCCGTCCTTGCCGTCGCGCAGCCGCGGTACCAGGCGATGCCGGCTCTGCGGCACCTCCGGCGGGATCGGCCGGCCGCAAAGCGGGCAGGGGGGCGGGAAGCCAGGCTCTTGTCTCATGCCGGAAATCTTGTCACAGGGAGGGGCGCCCGCACAGGGGCGCCGCAGAGGGGGCTTGCGAGCCGATGGACAATCCGCCCGACATCGTCGTCAAGGCGCTCGACTATGCCGGGCAGGCGCGAGCGATCGGGCTTTCCTGGGCGACGAGCCCCGCCGCCTGGTCGCAGTTCGCGCTTCTTGCGGTGGCGTGGCTGCTGTCGCTGGTGATCGCCCGCCGTTTCGGCCCGCGGCTTTCCCGGCTGATCGGTCCCAAGGACGGCGCCCGCGGATCCATCGCCGCTGCCCGCCGCTTCGCGCTCAGGTTCCTGCCGCTCTTGCTGCCGCTCCTGGCTTACGGCCTTACCGCGGTGGGCGAGGCGATCACCCGGTCGCTGGTCGGCTCGGGCGCCGTCATCGCCTTCGGCAAGCGGGTGTTCCTGCTCCTCGCGGCGCGCAGCTTCGCCCGCGACATCCTGCGCGATCCGTTCCTCAGGCTTCTCGGCCGCTACGTGCTGATCCCGGTGGCGGCGCTCTATGCGCTCGGGCTTCTCGCCCCGGTCATGGCCTGGCTCGAGGCGCAGACGGTGGAACTTGGCAACATCCGCTTCTCGCTCGCCGCGCTGATCCGGGGGCTGATCGCGGGCCGGCTGCTCTTCTGGCTCGGCTCCTGGTCGAACCGGCAGAGCGCGGACTACATCAAGGCGCAGGAGGAACTGCGCCCCGCCACGCGCGAACTTGCTGTGAAGGCGGCCGAGGTCGTGATCTTCGGCGCGGCGTTCCTGCTTCTTCTCAACATCATGGGGATCGACCTGACCACGGTCGCCGTCCTCGGCGGCGCACTCGGCGTCGGCATCGGTCTCGGGCTCCAGCAGATCGCCGCCAACTTCATCTCCGGCATCATCCTCTTGGTCGAGGGCCAGACGACGGTTGGCGACTATGTCGAACTGGACGGCGGCGAGAAGGGCACGATCGTCAGGATGACCGCCCGCGCCTGCGTGCTCGAGACCTTCGACGGCAAGTGGATCGCGGTGCCGAACGAACATTTCATCACCACCCGCGTGGTGAACTATTCCGACCAGGGCAGCGCCAACCGCTACGAGGTGCCGTTCTCGGTCAGCTACGACACCGACATCAACAAGGTGCCCGGGATCATCACCGCGGCGGTTGAGGCGCTGCCCTTCATCCTGAAGGCGCCCGACGGGCCGGATGTCGAGCTGAAGGGCTTCGGGGAATCGGGCATCGACTTCGCAGTGGAATACTGGGTGAGCGGCATCGACGACGGCCGCAACAAATATGCCAGCGAGGTGCTCTTCACCATCTGGAACGTGCTGAAGGCCGAAGGCATCGACATTCCCTATCCGCATCGGGTGGTGGAACTGCGGGGTGGGCTGCCGGCGTGACCGGTGCGTTGGTGATCGGCGCCGGGCCGGCGGGGCTGATGGCGGCCGAGGTGCTGGTGGCGGCCGGGCGGCGGGTGGTGGTCTGCGAGGCGAAGCCGAGCCCGGCGCGCAAGCTCCTGATGGCCGGCAAGTCGGGCCTGAACCTGACCAAGGACGAGCCGGGCGCGGCCTTCCTTTCGCGGTATGACGCGGACTGGCTTGGCCCGATCATTGCGGCGTTCGGCCCCGGGGAGGTCATGGGCTGGGCGCGCGGGCTGGGGCAGGAGGTCTTCACCGGCTCCTCGGGCCGGGTCTTCCCGGTCGCCATGAAGGCCTCGCCACTTCTGCGCGCCTGGCTTTCGCGGCTTGCCACTGCCGGCGTGGAGATCAGGACGCGCTGGCGCTGGGCGGGGTTCGAGGGCGCGGGCTTCGCCTTCGACACGCCGGATGGGCGGCAGGTCCTGCATCCCGCCGTCACCGTCCTCGCCCTTGGCGGCGCAAGCTGGCCGCGTCTGGGATCGGACGGGGCCTGGGTGCCGTGGCTTGCCGCCAGAGGCGTGGCGATCGCGCCGTTCCGGCCCGCGAACATGGGGCTGACGGTGACCTGGTCAGACCGGATGGCGCGACATTTCGGGACGCCGGTGAAGGGCGCGGCGCTGGTCGCGGGCGATGAGCGCGAGCGGGGCGAGTTCGTGATCTCTGCCCGCGGGATCGAGGGCGGCGGGATTTACGCCGTCTCCCGCGCGGTGCGGGAGGGCGCTGCACTGACACTCGACCTTGCGCCGGACCGGAGCCTTGCCGAGGTGACGGGGCGGCTGGCGAAGGGGCCGGGCAGCGAGACGCTGGCGAACTGGCTGCGCAAGGCGCTGCGGCTCGATCCGGTAAAGATAGCGCTCTTGCAGGAATGGGGCCGGCCGCTGCCGCGGGACGACAGGCTCGCGCGGCTGGTCAAGGCGCTGCCGTTCAGGCACCAGGGCCCTCGCCCGATCGCCGAGGCGATTTCCTCGGCCGGGGGAATCGCGCGCGAAAGCCTGACCGGGGATCTGGAATTGCGAGCCCTGCCGGGCATCTTCGCCGCGGGCGAGATGCTCGACTGGGAAGCGCCGACGGGCGGCTACCTCTTGACCGCCTGCCTTGCCACCGGCCGCTGGGCCGGCCGGGCCGCAGCATCCGCCCCGGCATGACGAAATCCGTCACGCCGCCGTCTCGAGCACCAGCGCCATGATCTCGGCGCCGAGCGCCAGGTCAGAGACGGTGCCGAAATGGCGGGCGCGCATCCGACCCCGGCCATCGAACAGCACCAGCGTCGGCGTGCCCTGAAGGCCCCAGGCCTCCATCGTGCGCGGCAGGGGACCGTCGCCGGGGGTATCGACGGCCACCGGCAAGCGGATGCGGTATTCGTGGAGGAAGGCGCGCAGCGAAACCGTGGTCATCGCGGCGTGGTGTTCAAAGACCGAATGCAAGCCGATCACCGCCACCTTGGCGGGATCGAACGTGGCGGCGATGCGGGCCGCCTGCGGCAGGCCGTGGCTGACGCAGCCGGGGCAGAGCATCTGGAACACCTCGACCGCGAGGACGCGCCCACCAAAGTCCGCAAGCGCGAGGGGGCCGTCGGCGTTCAGCCATTCGGCGGCGTGAAGGGGCGGGCTGTCGGGCATGTCGTCCTCCTGTCGCGGGCGGGGCGGGGGCCGCCGTCCGCATGGCTTATTGCGTTCGCCCGGGACCCGGCGTCACGCCCGTCAGCGCGCCATCGCCCGTCTGTAGGCCGGACGCTGCCGCATCCGCTCGAGGTATTCGGTCAGCCGGTGCTCGACGATCGGGAATTTCGCCGACAGTGCCCAGGTGCCGCAATGGGTCAGGATGATGTCGGGCACCGTCATCATCTCGCCCATCAGGAACGGCCCTTCGCCCATCCGGTGAACGAGCGTCTTCTGCGACCGCTCGAACTCCCACCTGAGCGTGTTCTTGATCGCCGCGTGGCGCAGCTCCTCGGGCAGGATGAAGCTGTGCCGTGCCGCCATCCAGAGGGCCGCGTCGAACTCGTCGAGCAGGAACTGCGTCAGACTGTCCTGCCGTGCCCGGTCGAGCGTGCCCGCCCGATGGGTGAGCCGGCCGTGCTTGTCGGCGAGATACTGGATGATCGCAGTCGAATCGGTGATCGGCGTGCCGTCCTCCACCAGCACGGGAACCTTGCCGGCCGGGTTGAAGGCGGTCACGCCTTCCGACCGGGGCGGGGCGGGGATGTGTTCGTAGGGCTCGCCAAGCTCTTCGAACATCCACAGAACCCGTGCGGCGCGGCTGCGGACGGTGCCGATGACGGTATACATGGTCAGCCCCCATTGAGATGATCATGGAGCCACGCCCGGGCCGCCGGCGCAAGGGGGCGGTTCAGCGCCGGTTCAGCATCGCGAGCCGGATGAGCGCGCGTTCCATCACCGACATCGCCGGCGCGCGCGAGGTCGATCGCAAGGTCAGGTCGGTGTCGGTGAGGATTCCGATCGCCTTTTCGAGGTTGTACATCCCCCAGCCCTGCGCCTGCCGCAGCATCCGGTCGCGCCGCGGCCCGAAGACCGGCGGGCGCATCCGGGCAATACCCTCGGCCGCTCCGCCCGGCGCCGAGGCTGCGGCGTGAAGCGTGCGGAAATGGCGCATCGCGGCGATCGACAGCCCGACCGGCGTCACGCCCTGCCCTTCGAGCCGCCGCATCAGCGGGCCAACGTCGCCGGCGCGGGATTCGGCGACCGCGTTCAACACATCATCGACTTCGGCCTCGATCGTGGCCGGCGCGCAGGCGGCGACATCGGCGGGCGACAGCGGCGTGGCATCGCGGAACTTGTAGAGCGCGATCTTCTCGACAGTCTGGCGGAAGTCACCCGGATCGAGGTCGCGCGCAAGCGCCAGAAGATCGGTCATCGCCTCGCGCCCGATCTCCCTCAGCCCGGCCTTCGCCAGCACGGCCTCGATTTCCTCGCGGCCGGGCGGGTCGTCGTAGATGCCGATGGCGTAGGCGTTCGGGTGATCCTCGAACAGCTTGCGCAGCGGCGAGGACTTGCCCAGGTTTCCTGCGGTCACCACCAGCACCGCGTCGCCCTTGCGCCAACCGGCAAGGGCGGCCTTCATCGCCTCGGCCGCACTGTCCGCCGCCTCCTCGACGAAGGCCACGCGAAGGCCGGGGAAGAACCCCTGCGCCCGCATCGCGTCGTCCAGAAGCGCTGCGTCCTTCCGCAAGTCGGCGCCGGAAAGCCGCGTCAGCCGCATCTCGGCCTCGCCCTCGGGCCCGATCAGCGCCGCGATCAGCTCCTGCCGCCTGAGCGCCACCCGCATCGCGTCCGCCCCGAAGATCAGGACGCCGGCACGATCCGGCTCGGGTCTTGCGAAGAACTTCGTGGCCGCAGCCCCGGCAAGCTTCATTGCCCGTTCCAGGTGGCGGAACTGGCCACGAGGCGTGTCACGATCTGGTCGGCGAGAATGCGCATCAGCCGCCGGTGCGCATCTGCCTCCGAGGCCGCAGTGGCGACCGAGGTGCCGAAGGCGGAATAGGCGGTGAACGACGACACCGTGCCCGAGGTCAGCACGGCGTCGGTGGCCGGATCATGCAGCGCGTAGTCGACCGAGCCCAGGAGCTGGTAGCGGTTGATCGTGTTGTCGGGCGCGATCGCCTGGGCCTCGGCCTTGGTCGTGATCCGGTAGGAAAGCCGGAACACCGGCGTCCGCGTCCGTCCCAGCCGATCCTCGAGCCGGGCGACAAGGTCGAACGAATCCCTGTCCTCGGGCGCGTCCACGGTGACCTGCCCCAGAAGGCCCGCCGCCGGTCCGCCCGGCGCATAGGCCGGCTCGAATCCGCAGGCCGCGAGCGGGGCTGCGGCGAGAAGGGTCAGGACGGTGCGACGGTCAGAGGACGACATTGACGATGCGGCCCGGCACGACGATGAGCTTCCTGGGCGGGACGCCACCCAGCGCCCGCACCACAGCTTCGTCCGCCAGCACGATCTTTTCAACCTCGGCCGCGGGCAGATCCTTCGCCACCACGATTTCCGCCCGGCGCTTGCCGTTGATCTGGATCGGCAGCGTGACGGTGTCTTCCACCAGCATCGCCGGGTCGGCCTTGGGCCAGGGCGCCCGGGCCGCGAGCCCCGCGCCACCGGTCATCGCCCAGACCTCCTCGGCCAGATGCGGCACCATCGGCGACATGAGCTGCGCCAGCGTCCGCATCGCCACGCGCTTCGCCGCCGCCGAGGCATCGGATTTCGCGAAGGTGTTGGTGAACTCGTAGAGCTTCGCCACCGCCTTGTTGAAGGCGAAGCCCTCGATCCCCGCGGTCACGTCGGCGATGGCGTGGTGCATCGCCTTCAGAAGCGCCTCGTCCTCAGTCGTGTCGGTGCCGCCGCGCTGGTCGATCTCGGCCGCCAGCCGCCAGACCCGGGCGAGGTGTTTCTGCGTCGCATCCGCCCCGGCGGCGGTCCATTCCACGTCGCGCTCGGGCGGGCTGTCGGACATGACGAACCAGCGCGCCGTGTCCGCGCCATAGCGGGCGATGATGTCCATCGGGTCGACGACGTTCTTCTTCGACTTCGACATCTTGATCACCGGCCCGATCTCGACCGGCGTGCCATCCGCCAGCGTCGCGCCTTCGGCCGTGCGTGTCACCTCATCGGGCGTGTGCCAGACCGGGCGGCCGTCGGCGCCTTTCGTCGAATAGGTCTCGTGCGTCACCATCCCCTGGGTGAAGAGCGCGCTGAAGGGTTCGATCGCCTTCGCCGGCAGATGGCCGGTCAGATGCATTGCCCGGGCGAAGAAGCGGGAATAGAGAAGATGCAGGATCGCGTGCTCGATCCCGCCGATGTACTGGTCGACGTTCCTCCAGTAGTCGACCTCTTCGGCCGCCGTCGGCTTCTGCGCGCGGGGCGCGGTGAAGCGGGCGTAGTACCAGGACGAATCGACGAAGGTGTCCATCGTGTCGGTCTCCCGCCGCGCCGGCGCGCCGCAGGCCGGGCAGGCGCAGTCGCGCCAGGTCGGGTGGCGGTCGAGCGGGTTACCCGGCTGGTCGAAGGTGACATCATCGGGCAGGCGGACGGGCAGGTTTTCCTTCCGCTCCGGCACCACGCCGCAGGCCCCGCAATGGACGACCGGGATCGGGCAGCCCCAGTAACGCTGGCGCGAGATGCCCCAGTCGCGCAGACGGAAGTTGGTCACGCCGCGGCCGACACCCTTCGCCTCGCAGGCGGCGATGGCGGCGTCGACGGCCTCCTCGCCGGTCTGGACCTCGGGCCCGGCGAAGCCGCGGACATAGCGGACGCGCTCGGATTTCATCGGCACGAAAGCCTCTTCCAGCGGCGCCTCCGCAGCGCCCTCGGCGACGAAGACAGGCGGGATTGGCAGGCCGTATTTCGTGGCGAAGTCGAAGTCCCGCTGGTCGTGCGCCGGGCAGCCGAAGATCGCGCCGGTGCCGTAGTCCATGAGGATGAAGTTGGCGATGTAGACCGGCAATTCCCAAGACGGATCAAAGGGATGGCGGACACGGATGCCGGTGTCGAGCCCTTTCTTCTCGGCGGTTTCCAGCGCCTCTTCCGAGGTGCCGACGCGGCGGCAGTCGGCGACGAAGCCGGCCACCGCCGCGTCCTCGGCCTCCAGCGCCCGGGCCAGCGGATGGTCGGGGCTGATCGCGGCGAAGCTCGCCCCCATCAGGGTGTCGGGCCGGGTGGTGTAGACCTCCAGTCGGTCGAACCCTTCCGGCGCCTCCACCGTCTCGAAGGCGAATTGCAGCCCGCGGCTCTTGCCGATCCAGTTGGCCTGCATCAGCCGCACCTTCTCTGGCCAGTCGTCCAGCCCGCCCAGCGCCTCCAGAAGTTCGCCCGCGAAATCGGAGATGCGGAAGAACCACTGGGTCAGCTCGCGCCGCTCCACGGCCGCACCGGAGCGCCAGCCCTTGCCGTCGATCACCTGTTCGTTGGCGAGCACGGTCATGTCGACCGGGTCCCAGTTCACCACCGCAGCCTTGCGGTAGACCAGGCCCTTTTCCATGAAGTCGAGGAACATCGACTGCTGCTGGCCGTAGTATTCCGGGTCGCAGGTGGCGAACTCGCGGCTCCAGTCGATGGAAAGGCCCAGGGGCTTCATCTGGTCGCGCATCTGCGCGATGTTGCCGTAGGTCCAGTCCTTTGGGTGGCCGCCGCGTTCCATCGCGGCGTTCTCGGCCGGCATCCCGAAGGCGTCCCAGCCCATCGGGTGCAGCACGCTGAATCCGCAGGAGGACTTGTAGCGCGCCACGACATCGCCCATCGTGTAGTTGCGCACATGGCCGATGTGGATGCGCCCCGACGGGTAGGGGAACATCTCCAGCACGTAGTACTTCGGCCGCGCCGGATCATGCCGGGCGGTGAAGCAGCCCGCCGCGTCCCAGGCCTTCTGCCACTTCGGTTCGATCTCGGCGGGGTCGTAACGCGACATCTCGTATCCTCGGGCTTGTGCCCGGCCGGTTATACAGTCGCGGCGATGAAGGTCCAGAGCTTCCCTCTGCCGCGCGTGCTGGCGCGGTTCGTGGCCCCGGATCGTGCGGTGTCAGAGCTTGCCGTCGCGGATGCGCAACTCGCGCGCCCGGGTCAGGATCGCGTCCTCGACGGCGCGCTGCGTCGCCGGATCGACCGGACCGCCCTGCGTCGCCAGCGCGACCTTGAGCGAGCGGGCGTCGAGCGCGGGGTCCTGCACGTAGATCGTCGCGCGATAGGCCCGGCCGCCGCCCGGCGGGGTGCCGTAGCCGGTGACGATGACGCCCGAGAACGGATCGACCGACTGGATCGGCAGGAAGTCGAGAATCTCCAGGCTTGCCTGCCAGAGATACTTGTTCACCTCGACGGTGTTGTTGGGGTCGGTGGAGTTGCTGAAAAGGTCAAACAGCCGGCCGCGGCTCTTGTTGCGCGCGGCGCTTTCCGTGCGCGACTTCGACTTGGTGGCAAGACCTTCGGTCACGCCCTTCTGTTCGGCCATCTCGGCGTCGCGGGCGGCCTGCTGTTCGGCGGTCATCGGCTGGCGCGGACGGAACAGACCGCTGTCGCCCGAGCCGATTCCGCTGCAGGAGGCCAGCGTCGCCACCAGCCCCGCAAGAATCGCGCCGCGCATCATGATCCGGACCATCTGCCCACCCCTGGCTCCTCGTTTCCGCTGTCTAGCCGAGCCTCCGTGCCCGAACAAGGCTTTTCCCCGCAGGCATTTCCCGCCCCGGAGCGTCCCGCCGCCTGGGACTGTGGCAAGAAGGCACCATCGCCCCCGAACCTTCCCGCCCCAGCGGCCCTTTCCGTTGCATTGCCGGGGCGGACGGCGGAAATAGAGCCATACCCAATTCGGATTCCCCTGAGTTGGGCCTACCTTGAGATCAACGAGGGAATACGAAATGAAAAAGCTTCTTCTTGCTTCCACCGCGCTCGTCGGCATGGCCGGCGCCGCGGCTGCGGAGATCAAGCTGTCGGGCTATGCCGAAATCGGCATCTTCGGCGGCAGCGGCCCCAACGCCAACAGCGCCACCGTGGCAACCGAAACCCAGTTCCACAACGACTGGCAGGTGAACTTCAACTTCTCGAGCACGATGGACTCGGGCGTCGAGTTCGGCGGCAACGTCCAGATCGAAGAGACCAACTCCCCGAGCGCCATCAACGGCGGCCTGAAGATCGACGACGAATACTTCTGGGTCTCGGGCACGTTCGGCAAGGTGACGCTGGGTGAGACCGACGGCGCCTTCGACTGGGCGCTCTCGGAAATCTACGCCGGCACCAGCCTCCAGGACGACCACTCGACCCATGCCGGCGCCTACTGGTTCACCGGCCTCGACGGCCTCTATGACAACCAGGTCATGCGCTACGAGTATTCGTTCGGCGACTTCGCCGCGGCGATCTCGGCCGAGATGGACGACGACAACAACACCGGCGTCGCCTTCGACGGCATCACCGGCGACACCAGCTTCGCGATCGGCGGCAAGTGGAACGGCCAGCTTTCGGGCGTCGATGTCGGCGTCGGCCTCGGCTACCAGGACAACGGCACCAACAGCGTCTGGGGTCTTTCGGGTTCGGCCGCCTTCTCGAACGGCATCTCGGTCGCGCTTGGCTATGCCGACCTCGACGGGACCGGCGACCCGGTCACCGGCGACGGCGTCAACCCGCTGGTCGACAGCTGGTGGGGCATCGGCGTGGCCTACACGCCCGCCACGATGAGCGCCCTGACCGTCGGTGTGAACTACGGCGAGTACGAAGCGACCAACTCGCTCGACGACAATCCGTCGGGCTGGGGCATCGTCGCCAACTACGACCTCGGCGGCGGCGCTGTCGCGATGGCCGGCTACGGCTCGAGCAGCGGTTCCACCGCTGGCGGCGCCGAGTACGGCTCGGGCAACGGCAACGGCACCGAAACCTGGTCGGTTGGCCTCGGCCTGTCGTTCTGATCGAACGATCGAAGACTGCGGAAAGAGCGGGCCTTGCGCCCGCTCTTTTCTTTTGCGCCGGCGGCCAGTCAACTCGACTTCGCCGGAGGCCGGGGATATTGTCCGCCGACTTCGCCTTGCCGTGGGACCGCGCCGATGACCGTGATGACTGCCACCGATATCCAGACGACCTATGCCAGGGCGCTCGCGCATCACAATGCCGGCCAGCTTGAAGAGGCGTTGCGCCTTTATGGTAGCATCATCGAGGCGAACCCGAAGATCGCCGAGGCGCATTTCCAGGTGGGCCGGATCTTCACTTCCAGCAATCGTTTCGACCGTGCCCTTCAGCATCTTCTGGCCGCGGTCCAGCTGCGGCCGGCCGAAAGTGCCGCCTGGCATGCTTGGGCCGAAGCGGTGGCGCTGGCGGGCGATGCCGATACCGAGGCGCGGTTCCTCCGGATGCTGAAAGGCGCGCCGGTCAGCGTGGAAACGAAGCTGAAGCTTCAGGACCGGTTCGGCGCGCGGCGGGCGAGTACCCGGCCGCAAACCGGCGGCGTCAAACCGGCCGACATCCAGCGTCTGCTGGCGATGATCGGCGCCGGGCGCCATGCCGAAGCCGAGCGCGCCGCGACGGCGGTGCTGACCGCGCATCCGGCTTCCGCGCTGGTGCTGAACATCCTTGCGACGGCCCAGACCGCGCTCGGCAAGGCCGCCCATGCCGAGGCGAACTTCCGCAGGGCGATCAAGGCCGACCCCGGCTACGCAGAGGCGTATGACAATCTCGGCCGCTTCCTGGTCGACCAGCGGCGTGACGACGAGGCGACGCAGGCCTTCCGGATGGCCGTCACCCTCGCGCCCGGCCTGCCGTCGGCGCTGGTGAACCTCGGGACCGCGTTCACAAAAGCCGGCCGCCCGGAAGTGGCGCTGCTGCTCCTCGAACGCGCGATCGTGGCCGGCGTGGACGCCGCGCCACTGCACATGGCGATCGGCAACGCCCATACGCGGCTGAAGAACCACGCCAGGGCGGAAGCGGCACACGAACGTGCCGTTCGCGCGTCGAAAGGCAAATCCTCGCAAGCGATCGCCCTGCTCGCCCAGGCCCAGGCGCGTCTTGGCAAGGACGATATCGCGATGGCCGGCTACAACCGCGCGCTGGAACTCGACCCGGATTCGGCGGTCGCCACCGGCGGCAAGGCGACGCTTCTGCAGACCTTCGGCGAGTTCGAGGAGGCCGAGGCGCTGTTCCGCCGGGGCTTCGAACTCGACCCGACGAACGGCGAGAACTATCGCGCGTTCATCACCTCGCACAAGACCAGGCCGGGCGATCCGGTGATCGACCTGATGCTGCAGCGCCACGAGGACCCGCGACTGCCCGTCACCGACCGCATGAACCTCGGCTTCGCGATTGCCAAGGCGCTGGAAGACGTCAAGGAATACGACCGGGTGTTCCGCTATCTCGACGAGGCCAACGCCCTGATGCGCAAGGCGGCGCCCTACGACATCAACCTTCGCATCGAGCATGTCGAACTGACCAAGGCGGCCTTCGACGGGTTCGACTGGCACGGCACGGAAATCGAAGGCACGACCGATTTCGCCCCGATCTTCGTGACCGGGATGCCGCGCTCCGGGACGACGCTGATCGAGCAGATCATCGCCAGCCATTCGACCGTCCACGGCGCGGGCGAAGTCGGCGAATGCGCACGGTCGGCGCAACTGCTTCTGGCGGAAGGCAAGAATGCCCGGCACATGTCGCGCCTCGCGCCGGCTGAGATCGCCGGCCTCGGCCACAGTTTCGAGGCGTATATCCGCGCCAGGTTCCCCGACGCGCCGCGGATCACCGACAAGTCGATCCAGAGCTACATGTACATGGGGCTGATGAAGCTGGCGCTGCCGAAGTCGCGCTTCGTGGTGGTGCAGCGCGATCCGCGCGACAATCTCTTTTCGATCTACAAGAACAAGTTCCCCGACGACGCCCATCTTTACGCCTACGACCAGCGCGATCTGGCGAAGTACTATGACACCTTCGTCGACATGATCGAGTTCTGGCGCGAGCGGGTGCCCGACTGGTTCTACGAGGTGCAGTACGAGGAGCTGGTGGCCAACCCCGAGGAGGAGACGCGCAAGCTGATCGCCGCCTGCGGGCTGGAGTGGGAGGACGCCTGCCTGTCGTTCCACGAGAACAAGCGCAAGGTGGCGACGCTCTCGGTCTATCAGGTGCGCCAGCCGATCTCGAAGGCTTCCGTCGAACTCTGGCAGCGCTACGAGAAGGATCTGAAGCCGATGCTTGACCAGCTCAGGGCGGACGGCCATGTCGCTGGCTGACATCCTCTCCCGGGTGCGCGCGGCCGAACGGCTGGCGGGCCGGCCGGAGGGATCGGTCACGGTCATCGCCGTGTCGAAGGTGCAGCCCCTCGACCGGGTCGAGGCGGTGCTGGCGGAGGGCTACCGGGTCTTCGGCGAGAACTACGTGCAGGAGGCGCAGGCGAAATGGCCGGCGCTGCGCGAAAGGTTCGGGCCGGTCGAGCTGCACATGATCGGGCCGTTGCAGACCAACAAGGCCAAGCCGGCGGTGGAGCTTTTCGACGCGATCCACACGCTGGACCGGTCGTCGCTGGCCGAGAAGCTCGCCCGACTGGCCGAGGCGCGGGGGCGCTGCCCGGAAGTGTTCGTGCAGGTCAACACCGGCGAGGAGCCGCAGAAGGGCGGCGTCCTGCCCGGCGAGACGGACGGGTTCATCGCCGGGTGCCGGGCGCTGGGCCTGCCGCTGGCGGGGCTGATGTGCATTCCGCCGGAAGCCGAGGACCCCGCGCCCCACTTCGCCGAGCTGGCGGGGATGGCGGAACGGAACGGCCTCGCCGGCCTGTCGATGGGGATGAGCGCGGATTTCGAGACCGCCATCGCGCTGGGCGCCACGCACATCCGCGTCGGCTCGGCCATCTTCGGCGCGCGGGACTACGGGGCGCGCTGAGGGGGAATGACAACCCGGGTGCCGGGGGCGGCGCGGGCGGCGATGAAGACGAGGTCCGCCCTCGAGAAGGCGAGGCACCCGGCCGTGGCATATCCGGGGCGGCGCCACTGGTGGATGAAGATTGCCGATCCCCGGCCCGGAACCGCATCGGGCCAGTTCCAGTCCAGGGGAAGGATCAGGTCGTAGAGCGGGTCGGCGCGGCGCAGGCGCTCGGCGCTTTTGCCGAAGGGCTTGCGGGTGAGATGGTTGTAGTCGGGATGGCCGGAAAGATCGCACCAGCGGTCCTGCGGGTGGATCGGCCGGGCCCAGCGCGGCAACAGGTGCCGCGCGATCCGATCCGGCCGGTAGAGCAGGCCGATGATCCGGTGGACGCCCGCAGGGGTCGCCCCGTCGCCCTCGTGCTTGTCGGGGGCGATGCCGGCGCGGCCGAGGCTCGCCGGCAGCCGGCGCCCGGCGAAGCGGACGCCGGTCGGGGTGACGACGAGGTCGGCCGGGTTCACAGCAGGTGCCCCGACTTCCGCGCCTTGGTGGCGAGGTAGGCGGCATTGTGGCGGGTCTCGCCGACCTTGAGCGGCACCCGTTCGGTTACGGCGATACCCATCGTCTCCATCATCCGCACCTTGGCAGGGTTGTTGGTCAGGAGCCGCACGGCGGAAAAGCCGAGCTTCTTCAGGATCGCGGCGCCGAGCCGGAAGTCGCGCTCGTCGTCCTCGAAGCCGAGCCGGTGGTTGGCCTCGACCGTGTCGAAGCCCTGGTCCTGGAGCGAATAGGCGCGCATCTTGTTGGCCAGCCCGATGCCACGGCCTTCCTGATTGAGGTAGAGAAGGACGCCCGCGCCTTCCGCCCCCATCTGCGCCAGCGCGGCGCGCAGTTGCGGACCGCAGTCGCATTTCAGGCTGCCGAGGAGGTCGCCGGTGAAGCAGGCGGAGTGGAGCCGGGCGAGCACTGGCCGGTGGCGCGGCGGGTGGCCGATCTCGATGGCGTAATGTTCCTCGCCGCCGTCCTCGGGCCGGAAGACGTGAAGCCGCCCGGCCTCGGCCGCTTCCATCGGCACGCGGGCGGAAACGACGGGATGGAGCGGTGCGGATTCGGAAACCACGGGTGCGGCGCGGTCCCAGTCGACGAGCGTGAGCGCCTCGGCGCGGGCAAGCTCCGCCGCGTCGGCGACTGGCACAAGCAGAGCCGCAGGCAGGAGCCGGGCGGACTTTGCCAGCCGGATCGCCGCGCGGGCGAGCGTCGCGTCGCCCTCGCGGCGGCTTTGCAGCGGGCCCTTCATCGGCGAGGCGAGATCGCCCGAGGGATCGGCCACGGCAGCAACCCAGGCGGGCGTCGCATCGCCGGGCACCACGAGCCGCGCCACGTCGCCGTCATAGGCGCGCGCCTTCAGCGTGGCGGCCCGCCTGTCGGTGATGGCGAGCGTCAGGGGACCGAGGGCTGCAAGCGCGGCGAAACGGGCGGGATCGAGTGCCTCGGCCGCAAGCGCGAGCACGCCGGCGCCCCCCGCGACGAGCGCCACCGGCACGCCCATGCGCAGATCAGCGCGGGCGCGGTTCAGGCGTTCGACGATGTCGGGACCGAGGGGCATGTCACAATCCATCCGGGCTACTGCCCCCAGGATAGTGTGCCGCGACACGAATTGAAATAAATGCAATCTCCGCGACACGAGGCCGTGAGTTTCTGAAGCGTTGACTTGCCTCAGTGCGGATCGGCGCGCATCTGGTTTGATGACGGACGGAGGACAGAGCATGGCCAATGTGAAGAAGATTCTGCTGGTCGACGATGACGATGACCTGCGCGAGGCCCTGGCCGAGCAGCTGGTCTCGACCGAGGATTTCGACGTGTTCGAGGCAGCAAACGGCGCCGAGGGCATCGAGAAGGTGAAGGCGGGCGTCTACGACCTGATCATCCTCGATGTCGGTCTGCCCGATACCGACGGCCGCGAGCTTTGCAAGAAGATGCGCAAGCAGGGCGTGAAATCCCCGATCCTGATGCTGACCGGCCATGACGGCGATGCCGATACGATCCTCGGGCTCGACGCGGGTGCGAACGACTATGTGACGAAGCCGTTCAAGTTCCCGGTCCTGCTTGCCCGCCTGCGGGCGCAGTTGCGCACCCACGAGCAGTCCGAGGACGCGATCTTCCAGCTTGGGCCCTATACGTTCAAGCCGGCGATGAAGATGCTGATCGACGAGCGCGACCGCAAGATCCGCCTGACCGAGAAGGAGACCAACATCCTCAAGTTCCTCTATCGCGCGACCGAGGGCGTGGTGCCGCGCGATGTGCTCCTGCACGAGGTCTGGGGATACAATGCGGGCGTCACCACCCATACGCTTGAGACCCACATCTACCGTTTGCGCCAGAAAATCGAACCCGATCCGTCAAATGCCCGCCTTCTTGTCACCGAATCCGGCGGGTATCGTCTGGTCGCATAGGCCCCCATCCCCTCGCCGCACCGGGGTCATGATGCGGCATCCTCCCTGTTGGACTGGCCGGGCTTCGTGCCCGGCCGTTTTTTGTCCGGGGTCGCTCACTCGGCCGGGGCGCTGGTGGCCTCGGGGAAGGTCTCGCCGGCGAGGAAGGGATAGGCCAGCGCGGCGAGGTCCTGCCGGTCCTTGCCGTCGATGCGGAGGAAGGACCATGCCCTGCCCTCCCTCAGCGCCAGAAGCGGTTGCGTGTTGCGCGTGGCCTTGCCGCCCGCCTCGCTGACGAAGGCCGTGGGGACCAGCACCCATGTCACCCTGGTTCCGTCGGCAAGCGTCTCATCCCCCGCATCCAGCGCCGACTGGTCGGCCGAAAGGTCGCGCACCTCTGTGCCCTTCATGATCTCGCCGGTCTGCTGGATGAGCGTGGCCTTGAGCTTTGCCTTCTCCATGCCGGTCGCCGCGGCGAAGACCGACACGACCCTGGGCGGCATCGCCGCGACGATCCCCCCGGCATCGCCCGCAGCGATCGCGGCGAGATAGGCGGAGACGGCCTTGTCGAGCGACCTTGCCTCGGCCTTGTCGAGCGGGCGCGCGGCGGCGGGGAGCGCGAGGGCGAGGGCGAGGAGGGGTGCGACAAGGCGGGTGAGGCGCATCGGGGGCTCCGTTCGGCTGCGGGTCCGCATCTTGCACGGCGCGGGCTTCGCCGCAAGCGGCGGCCTGCGCGGCCTTCCGGACTTGGACATTCCCGCCCGCGCCCGTATGGTTCCACCCCACAGGAAAGGAACCGCCCATGCCCTTCACCATCGCCACCTGGAACATCAATTCGGTCCGCCTGCGCGAAGGGCTGGTGGCGCGGCTGATGCAGGAGGAAGCGCCCGACATCCTCTGCCTGCAGGAATGCAAGTCGCCGGTGGAGATGATCCCCGTCGAGGCGTTCCGGGCGCTCGGCTATGGCCACATCGTCGCGCGCGGCCAGAAGGGCTACAACGGCGTGGCGATCCTGTCGAAGCTGCCGCTCCGCGAGGTTGGCGCGCACGATTTCGTTGACCTCGGCCATGCCCGTCATGTCGCCGCCATGCTGGAGAACGGGGTAACGATCCACAATTTCTACGTGCCCGCCGGCGGCGACATTCCCGACCGCGAAGCGAACGTGAAGTTCGGCCAGAAGCTCGACTATGTCGCGGCGATGCGCGACTGGGCGCGGGCGGAGCGGCCGCAGAAAGCGATCCTCGTGGGCGACCTGAACATCGCCCCGCGCGAGGATGACGTCTGGAATCACAAGGGCCTTCTGAAGATCGTCAGCCACACGCCGGTGGAAACCGACCTCATGGCCGAGGCGCAGGAGGCCGGTCGCTGGGTGGACATCACTCGGCAGGATATTCCCCAAGGCCTGCTCTACAGCTGGTGGTCCTACCGGTCGCCCGACTGGGATGCGGCCGACAAGGGGCGGCGGCTCGACCATGTCTGGGCCACGCCCGACATTGCGAACGCAGGTCACGGCAGCCGCATCCTGCGCGCCGCACGCGGCTGGGACCAGCCGTCAGACCACGCCCCGGTGTTCGCAAGCTTCGATCTCTGACCGCGCGGGTCAGGCGGCGAAGGTCGACCGGACGGCGTCCCGCGCACGGGCGAGGGCCACCGCCTCGAACGGCCTGAGCTGCCTGCGGGAGCGGAGGGGATGGTGAGGCATCCGGCCGGCTTCAGCCAGGGTGCCGGCGGCCGTGGTCTGCGCCAGCCCCGGGTTCCGGGCCAGCCCGCCGAGATAGAGGCTTTCGACCCAGATCGAGCCCGCCCGGATCAGCGACGGCCGGTCGAGCACGATCCCGTGGCTGGCGGTGATCTGAGTGCCCGGTTCCCAGGTCACGCCGCGGCCATTCACGAGATGGCGGGCTTCGACCAGCGCTTCGTCCTCGCCGAAAAGATAAAGCACATCGGCCCCGCCGACCGCGACGGGCTGCGCGGCCCTGAGAACGATGTCCTGCGCCAGCCCGAAGCAGGCGGCGCGGAAGCGGACGGAGCGGAAACCGCCGATGTCGGGTGCGTTGATCCGGCCCTGCCAAAGGACAGTGCCGTCGCCGTCGTCGGCGGTGCGCACGCGATCACCCGGCCGCAGCGCCGAGACCGGCCGCGGACCAAGCGGCGTGGCGACCGGCGTGTCGGGGGCAAGGCCGGGAAGCGGGCCCACGGCCTGCCAGTGATCGGCGAGCCCGACCCAGTCGGTGCCGGGATGGGGCGATGGCGCACCCGGGGCGGGTGCCAGGAGCGCGGAGAAATCCTCGGCCCGCAGGGGAAGGGCGGTTGCCGCCTCCTGCTGGCGGATCGTGCCACGGGTGAGGTTTTCGGCGGTCAGGAGGCTCCGCCGGCGGTGGCTGTCCCAGTGATAGGACAGGCGCAGGATGCCCGAACCGGGGTCGCGCCCGAGTCCGACCGAAACCCGGTCGATGCCGCTGCCCTGGCGGCGGATCAGGTGAAGCCGCCCGTCGGCTGAAGGTTCGAGCGTGAAGATCCGCCGCGCCGCCGGATCGGGCGGCAGCCGGAGGATCGGGCCGCGCGCGCGGGCGAGGGCGGCGAGATCGATCTCGAGCACGAGCGTGCCCCAGTCGAGCCGGGGCGGAAGCGGCGCCGGTGACAGCGGCAGGATCGGCGCCTCGCGCCGCCAGAGGCGGAGCCAGGTCATGTCGGCTCCGCCCCGCCCGGTCCGGTAACGCGCGCCGTCTTCGCTTTCGATCTCATCCCTGCCTCACCCTTGCGAGGCGGCGCGGGGGTGGCCGTTCGGACCGGCGGCGCGGCCATGAAGGCCTGCCGATCCGGCGCGCAGCATCTGCCCTTGCCTGCCTCGGGTCTTTTCTTGTTTCCGGACAATGCCCGCAACCGTGGCCCCTGTGAATCCCCCCTGCAAAGGCGGTCCCGTCGTCGCGACGGACGGTGTCGCCGCTGCAACAGCCGCTTTGGATTGCGGCCGGCGTCCGATGGCGGTAACGCTGATCGGATGCCCTGAGGAGAAAGAACGTGACCCTCTCCGTCGACCCCGTCCGCCTGTCCGCCGACCTGATCCGCTGCCCCTCCGTCACACCCGAGGAAGGGGGCGCGCTGGTGCTGCTTCAGGGCGTGCTGGAGGGCGCGGGTTTCGAGTGCCATCGGGTCGACCGGAACGGCACCCCCAACCTCTTTGCCCGCTGGGGGCGGAAGGGCTCCAACCGGACCTTCGGCTTCAACGGCCATACAGATGTCGTGCCCGTGGGCGATGCGGCTGCCTGGACGCACGACCCGTTCGGCGGCGAGATCGAGGGTGACTGGCTTTGGGGCCGGGGGGCCACCGACATGAAGTCGGGCGTGGCGGCGTTTGTTGCGGCGGCGGTGGATTTCGTGCGGGAAACGCCGCCCGACGGGGCCATCGTGGTGGCGATTACCGGCGACGAGGAAGGGCCGGGCACGGATGGGACGGTGGCCCTTCTCGACTGGATGCGGACCGAGGGCGAGCAGATGTCGGTCTGCCTCGTGGGCGAGCCGACCTGCCCGGAGCGGATGGGCGAGATGATGAAGATCGGCCGCCGCGGCTCGATGACCGTGCATTTCGAGGCGCATGGGGTGCAGGGCCATTCGGCCTATCCGCACCGGGCGAAAAACCCGCTCCATGCGCTTGTCCAGCTGATGGACCGCGTGGCCTCGCATCCGCTCGACCGCGGAACGGATCATTTCGATGCCTCGACACTGGCTGTCACCACGATCGACACCGGCAACCCCGCCTCGAACGTGATTCCGGCCAGGGCGCGGGCCACGGTGAACATCCGCTTCAACGACGCCCATACGTCGGCGAGCCTCGCGGACTGGCTGAAGGCGGAAGCGGCGAAGGTTGCGGCCGAGACGGGCGTGCGCTTCGCGCTTTCCGTCGAGGTTTCGGGCGAAAGCTTCCTCACCCCGCCGGGCGACTTCGTGCGCCTGGTCGCCGGTTCGGTCCGGGCCGAGACGGGGGTGGAGCCGGTCCTGTCCACCTCCGGCGGCACGTCGGACGCGCGGTTCGTCAAGGACCATTGCGCGGTGGTGGAATTCGGCCTTGTCGGCAAGACCATGCATCAGGTGGACGAGCGGGTGGAGCTGGCGCAGATCACCCAGTTGAAGGCGGTCTACGGGCGGATCCTGAGGGACTATTTCGCCTGACGACGCACCGGGCCGCGGCCCGGGCGCCTTCAGCGGGACCCCCTGGAACGCGATGAAAGCGCATGACGCGCCCCTTCGGGCATGGTAGCTGAAGCGCATGGCGCGCATTCCCTCCAAGACCGAAATCCTCGACTGGATCGCCGAGAACCCCGGGCTGTCCGCCAAGCGCGACATCGCCAAGGCCTTCGGTATCAAGGGGGCGGAGCGGATCGAGCTGAAGCGGCTCCTGAAGGAGCTGGAGGCCGAGGGCACGCTGGAGCGGCGGCGCAAGACCTACCGGGATGCCGAGAAGATGCCGCCGGTGACGATCCTGATGATCCTCGCCCCCGACCGCAACGGCGACCAGTTTGCGCGCGCAATCGAATGGCAGGGGGAGGGGCCGGAGCCGCGCGTGCTGTTCGTGCAGCGCAAGTCGGACGCGCCGGTGGCCGAGGGCGACCGGGTGCTGGCGCGGCTGACCGAGGTGCGTGGGGAGGATCACCAGTACGAGGCACGGCTGATCCGCAAGATCGGAACCAATCCGCTGAAGGTTCTCGGCCTTTTTCGCAAGGCGGCCGAGGGCGGGCGGATCGTGTCGATCGACAAGGGCTCGGACAAGGAATGGATCGTCGGCGCCGACGCGACGCATGGCGCGAAGGACGGCGAACTGGTCGAGGCCGAGCAGGCCGGACCGAAGGGGCGCATGGGCCTGCCCCGGGCGCGGATCATCGAACGGCTGGGCGATCCGTCGGCGCCGAAGGCGGTGTCGCTGATTGCGATTCACCAGCATGGCATTCCCGACGATTTCCCCGACGCGGTGATCGACGAGGGCGATGCCATGAAGCCCGCGCCCCTCGGCGACCGGGAGGACCTGCGCCACCTGCGCTTCGTGACAATCGACCCGTCAGATGCGCGCGACCGTGACGACGCCTGCCATGCCCATGCCGACGAAGACCCGAGGAACGACGGCGGGCACATCGTCTGGGTCGCCATCGCCGACGTGGCCCACTATGTGACACCCGGCTCCGCGCTCGATCGCGAGGCGCGGAACCGCGGCAATTCCACCTATTTTCCGGACCGCGTCGTGCCGATGCTCCCCGACCGGCTCTCGGGCGATCTCTGCTCGCTGCACGAGGGTGTGGCGCGGGCGGTCCTTGCGGTCTGGATGAAGCTCGATTCCAAGGGCCGCAGGATTTCCCACCGCTTCACCCGGGCCATGATCCGATCGGTGGCGAGCCTGAACTACACCGAGGTGCAGGAGGCGAAGGACGGCCGCCCCAACGACCGCTGCGCCGGGTTGATGGAGGAGGTCATCGCCCCCCTCTATGCCGCCTACGAGGCGACGAAGGTCGCCCGCGCGATGCGCCAGCCGCTCGACCTCGATCTGCCCGAGCGCAAGATCGAGCTGACCGAGGACGGACGGGTGAAGTCGGTCGCGTTCCGCGAGAGGTTCGATGCGCACCGGCTGATCGAGGAATTCATGATCCTCGCCAACGTGGCCGCTGCCGAGGAACTGATCCGGCTCCGCCGGCCGCTGCTCTACCGCGTGCACGAGGAGCCGTCGCCTTTGAAGCTCGAGGCACTGCGCGAGGTGGCGGAGGCCTCGGGCTTCACGCTGGCCAAGGGGCAGGTGCTGAAGACCGAACACCTGAACCGGCTGCTGGCGCAGGCGGAAGGCACCGATTTCGACGAGCTTCTCAACATCACCACGCTCCGGTCGATGCAGCAGGCCTTCTACCATCCGGAGAATTTCGGCCATTTCGGCCTCGCATTGAAGTCCTATGCCCATTTCACCTCGCCGATCCGGCGCTATTCCGACCTGATCGTGCACCGCGCGCTGATCTCGGGCCACGGCTGGGGGAAGGACGGGCTTTCGGCTGAGGATATCGAGCGGCTGGAAGAAACGGCCGAGCACATCTCGGAAACCGAGCGCCGGTCGATGGCGGCGGAGCGCGACACCACCGACCGCTATCTGGCCGCCTATCTTGCCGATCGCGTCGGCGCCGAGTTCGAAGGCCGGGTGAGCGGGGTCACGCGCTTTGGCCTTTTCATCAAGCTGACCGAGACCGGGGCCGACGGGTTGATCCCGATCCGTTCGGTCGGGCGCGAGTTCTTTCACTACGATTCCCGGACCGAAACGCTGATGGGGGCGGATTCGGGGATATTGATCGGCATGGGGCAGCGCGTCACGGTGCGGCTGGCCGAGGCGGTGCCGGTCACCGGCGGGCTGATGCTGGAGCTTCTGGAGATCGAGGGCAGGGCGGTTCCGGCCGGTGCCTCGGCCAGGCGCGGCAAGCCTGTGGCGCGCCGGCCCGGGCAGGAGAAGGCGCGTGCGGCGAAAACCGGCCGTAACGTCACGCGCCGCCGCCGCTGAACCATCGCTGTCCGCCGAGACGGCTTTTCCGGACCGGGCTTGCAGGCTAGACTCCCGGCAAACGAGAAACGACAGGGCAGGTGGCGCATGAAGCGGGCAGGTCTTGCGGTCGCACTCTGGGCGCTTTTGCCCGCGATTGCCGATGCGGGAACCCCGGGCACCCCGGTCGACGGGCAGGACAGGGCGATGAGCGGACCCGAAGAGTTGATCCCGGCGGCGGCGAACGTTGGCTTCGGCCGGTGGATCGAAGGCTTCCGCACCCGCGCGCTTGCGGCCGGAATCCCCGCGGCGACCTTCGACCGCGCCTTCCGCGGCGTCGAATACAACACCTCGGTGATCGAGAAGGACCGCAACCAGAGCGAGTTCACCAAGGCGATCTGGGACTATCTCGACAGCGCCGTCTCCGACCTCCGCGTGGCCAACGGCCGCGCCGCGCTGGAACGGCACCGCGCGCTTCTTGACCGGATCGAGGCAGAGTTCGGCGTGGACAAGGAAGTGGTTGTGGCGGTCTGGGGGCTGGAAAGTTCCTATGGCACGCACCGGGGCGACACGCCGCTGGTCGAGGCGTTGGCGACGCTGGCCTACGACGGGCGGCGGGGCAGCTTTTTCGAGGACCAGCTCGTCGCGGCGCTGAGGATCCTCCAGTCGGGCGATGTCGACCCGGACCACATGACCGGCAGCTGGGCCGGCGCGATGGGGCATACCCAGTTCATCCCGACCTCCTACCAGTCCTTCGCCGTCGATTTCACCGGCGACGGGCGGCGCGACATCTGGTCGGACGACCCGTCCGACGCGCTCGCCTCGACCGCGGCCTACCTTGCGCGGTCCGGCTGGCAGAAGGGCGCGCCCTGGGGGGTGGAGGTCGCGCTGCCCCGGGGCTTCGATTTCGGCCTGACCGGCGAGCGGGTAAAGAAGTCCGCAACCGAATGGGCGGCACTGGGGGTCCGCGACACCGGGGGTGGCACGGTGGGCGACCACGGGTCGGCCTCGATCCTGATGCCGGCAGGGGCGCGTGGCGTGGCCTTCATGATCTTCCCGAACTTCCATGCGATCGAGCGCTACAACACGGCCGATTCCTACGTGATCGCGGTGGGCCATCTCGCCGACCGGATCGCGGGCGGCGGGCCGATCCGGGCCGGCTGGCCACGCGGTGACCGGGTGCTCGTGTTTGCGGAGCGCCGCGAGTTGCAGGAGCGGTTGACCAAGGCAGGTTTCGATACCGGCGGCGTCGACGGCAAGATCGGCCCCAACACGATCGCTGCCGTCCGCGCCTTCCAGCGTTCGGTCGGCATGGCGCCGGACGGCTATGCGAGCCTCGACATCCTGCGGCGGCTCAGATGAGCGCCGGGTGGCGCACCGACAGGGTGCCGCCACCGGCCTGAATGCAAACGGCCGCCCCCGGGGGCGGCCGGTCGCGTCGGCAGGTCTTTCCTCAGGCCTTGCGGGCGGCGCGGATCGAGTCCTCGAGCTTGGCCAGCGCCTCGGTGAAGACTTCATCCTGAATGGTGATCGGCGAGAGGAAGCGGATCACGTTGCCGTGGACGCCGCAGGTGAGCAGGATCAGCCCGCGCTTCAGCGCCTCGGTGCGCACCCGGTTGGTGAACTCGGCCGAGGGCTTGCCGGTCTTCGCGTCGTTGAACTCCACCGCGTTCATGAAGCCGGGGCCGCGGATGTCGACGATCTCCGGCACATCGGCACGCAGACTTTCGAGATGCTGCTTGAGCCGAGAGCCGAGCTTGTTGGCGCGGTCGCAGAGCCCTTCCTCCTCGATCACGTCCAGAACCGCGTGGGCGGCCGCGATCCCCATCGGCGAGCCGCCATAGGTGCCGCCGAGCCCGCCCGGCGCGGGCGCGTCCATCACTTCCGCCCGGCCGACGACGGCCGCCAGCGGGAAGCCCCCGGCCAGCGCCTTGGCCATCGTCATCAGGTCGGGCTGCACGTCGTGATGTTCCATCGCGAACATCTTGCCGGTGCGGGCGAAACCGGTCTGCACCTCGTCGGCGATCAGGAGGATGCCGTGCTCGTCGCAGATCGCGCGCAGCGCCTTGAAGAACTCGCGCGGCACCTCGTAGAAGCCGCCTTCGCCCTGCACCGGCTCGAGGATGATCGCGGCGACCCGCTTGGGATCGACATCGGCCTTGAAGAGATAGTTCAGCGTCTCGAGCGACTGTTCGACGCTGACGCCGTGCAGCGGCACCGGGAAGGGCACGTGGAAGACATCGTTCGGCATCGCGCCGAAGCCCACCTTGTAGGGTACGACCTTGCCGGTCAGCGCCATGCCCATGAAGGTGCGGCCGTGGAAAGCGCCGGAGAAGGCGATGACCGCCTGGCGGCCGGTGGCGGCGCGGGCGATCTTGACCGCGTTCTCCACCGCCTCGGCGCCGGTGGTCACGAAGATCGCCTTCTTCTCGCCCCTGATCGGCGCGATGGCGGCAAGGCGCTCGGCCAGCCTCACGTAGTTTTCATAGGGCACGACCTGATGGCAGGTATGGGTGAAGTGGTCGAGCTGGTCCTTGACCGCCGCGATCACCTTCGGGTGCCGGTGGCCGGTGTTAACGACGGCAATGCCGGCGGCGAAGTCGATATAGCGGTTGCCTTCCTTGTCCCAGATCTCGGCGTTTTCGGCGCGATCGACATAGATCTGGGTCATCACGCCTACGCCGCGCGACATCGCGGCCTGACGGCGGGTTTCAATCTCGGCGTTGCGCATGGGTCTCTCCTCGGATGTTGCGGGGGCATGATTACCCCTTCCGGCAGTTCCGATCAATATTGCGAGTTGATGCACGATATATTTATCACTATGCAGGAAGGGTAACTTCCCGGCAGAGGCGGTCATGGATTTCGATACCGGCGCGCGGCTGAAGGAAGAGCGGGAAAAGCGCCGCCTGTCGCAGCGCCAGCTTGCAACGCTGACGGGGGTCACGAGCGGCATGATCTCGATGATCGAGCAGAACCGCACGAGCCCCTCGGTCGCGACGCTGAAGAAGATCCTCGCGGGGCTTGACATGTCGCTTGGCGACTTCTTCGCGGGCACGGCCGACACCGGGACGAAATGGCATTTCCGCCATTCGGAGTTCCGCGAGATCACGCCGAAGGCCAAGCTCGGCGAGGCGGGGGGCGGCGTCGTCTTTCGCCAGATCGGCCGGCCGGGGGCAAGTGCCATCCAGATGCTGCACGAGACCTACACCCCCGGTGCCGATACCGGGTCCGAGCTTTACAGTCACGACGCCGAGGAGGCCGGCGTGGTGATCGCCGGCCAGATCCTCGTTACCGTGGGGGAGGAGACGCAGTTGCTGAACGCGGGCGACGGCTATCTTTTCAACAGCCGCACACCGCACCGGTTCCGCAATCCGGGGCCCAAGGACTGTGTGATCGTTTCCGCCTGCACGCCGCCGACATTCTAAGCACCTGGCTAAGCATCTGGCAGCGCATCTGACTGAGCGTTTGGGCAACACAGACGCGATTTCCGCAGGTGCATGGCGAATCGGCGGAAAGGCGCGAATCGCCCGCGCGTGATTCGGCCGGGGACGGCCGAGTGGATTTCCGCTTATGGAACCCTGCCGTGGAATCGACGATGTTCCGGGCAACACCGGAAAGGCACGGAAACGCGGATGGATTACGAGCAGTATCTATACGGGCGATCCGCCCGTGATGGGTCGCACCGCGGACCGCAGGCGTCTCGTCACGGCAGGGTCGGCAGCCTCGCAGTCGGCGTCGTCGTGACGCTTGGCATCGTGGTGGGTATCCTCGCGGCGACAGGCGCGGACAAGGCGGCGGCGCCGACCGCGCCAGGCACGGCCCAGCCACCCGCGGCGGCGGTCACGCTGGCGGCGTCGGACGGCGCTGTGCTGCAACCTCGGCGGTGACGGCGGCCGCCGTCCGATGCCGCCGTCAGGGGTTCGGCCGGGCGTTCGGCCGGCGGGCCTGCGGCGAGGACAGTTCCGACAGGATCGCATCGACCGCCGCGACCGGATCGCCGGCGGCCCAGACGGGACGGCCGACAACCACATGGTCGGCCCCAGCGGCGATGGCCTGCGCCGGCGTCGCCACCCGCTTCTGGTCACCGTGCGCTGCACCCTGCGGCCGCACCCCCGGTGTGACGATCAGCCGGTCCACGGATTCCGACAAAGAGCGGATGCGTCGGGCTTCCTGCGGGCTGGCGATCACGCCGTCGGCCCCGGCCTCGAACGCCCGCCGGGCGCGTTCGACGACGATGTTGGCAATCTCGCCCGGCTGGATCAGCGCCGCATCGAGGTCGGCGCGGTCGAGCGATGTCAGGACAGTCACCGCGAGGATCTTCGTCGCGCGGCCGCCCACCCCCTCTCTGGCCGCGCGCACCACATGGGGGTCGCCGTGCACGGTCAGGAAGTCGAGATCGAAGCGCGCGAGCCCGCGCGCGGCTGCCTCGATGGTCGCGCCGATGTCGAAAAGCTTCAGGTCGAGAAAGATCCGCTTGCCGTGGTCGTCCTTCAGCTCGCGCGCCAGCGCAAGGCCGCCGCCCGTCAGCATCCCGAGGCCGATCTTGTAGAAACTCACGCGATCGCCGAGGCGCGAGGCGAGGTCAAGGCCGGAAAGCGCGTCCGGCAGGTCGAGCGCCACGATCAGACGGTCGTCGGCAGCGGTCATCGGCACATCCTTTCCAGAAAGGTCGGCCGGGTTTGTGCCGGGGACATGGCCGTGTCAAGGGACGGGTGGGCGAGCCGCCGCCCGTTGCGAAGGGCGGCCGATCCCTGGGTCAGAGGTCGGGCACCCCCGGGGGTCCAAGCCTTCGTTCGAGGATCGACGTGGCATCGCCGGACCGGCGCGTTTCAGGCGGCCCATGCCTCGTCCGCCGGTGTCGATCGGGCCGCGAAGCCGAGCTTCGCCGCCCCGAGAAGCCGGGTGCGGAGCGCCGCCGCACCGGCAGAACGGGCAGGAACGGAAACTGCGACAAAGGCGCGGACGGGAGTGCCGCCGCGAAGGGCGGTCAGGGCGACGACGGCCGAGACCGTGCCGGACGCGCGGTCGCGGCGGGCACTGTGGATGCGGGCCGAGAGGATACGCATGCCGTCAGGCCCGCCGGGGCCGGAACGGGTTCGGTATGGCCCGCGGCGGCATCGCTTCGGCCGTGCGGCGGGCGGCAAGCTCGGCAAGCTGGGAGATCGGTGCTTCGGTTGCGACGACGAAGGCGCGCTGCCAGCGCTCGGCCGCGCGGGCGAGCGCGTCGGGTAGCGGATGGTCGTTCCAGGGCATCGTCGGATCCTCCGTTAAGGTTAAGCGCCAGTAGCGCCGATTCTCCTTTCCATTCGGTTTCCGCGACTTCGCCCCTCCTGGCGTTCTTGAAAACCCGCGGTCCGGCGCCCAAGTCATCCCCGAGACCCGGGAGGTGTCGTGCCGCGGATGCGGGCGACCGGAGCCCGGGGGCTGGAAAAGGAGATTGCCGATGAACATGGAGAAGTTCACGGAACGGTCGCGCGGCTTCCTTCAGGCCGCCCAGACCATCGCGATGCGCGAGGAACACCAGCGTGTGCTGCCCGAGCACCTTCTGAAGGCTCTCATGGATGACGACCAGGGGCTGAGCGCCAACCTGATCAAGCGTGCGGGCGGCGAGCCGAAGCGCGTTCAGGAAGCGGTCGACCAGATGATCGCGCGGATGCCGAAGGTTTCCGGCGGCGACGGACAGGTCTATGTCGACACCAGCCTTGTCCGTGTGCTCGACGAGGCCGAGAAGGTGGCGAAGAAGGCGGGCGACAGCTTCGTGCCGGTCGAACGCATCCTGACCGCGATGGCGATGGTCAACACCAAGGCCAAGGATGCGCTCGACGCCGGCGCGGTGACGGCGCAAAACCTCAACGCCGCGATCAACGACGTGCGCAAGGGCCGGACGGCGGATTCCGCTTCTGCCGAGGAGGGCTATGACGCGCTGAAGAAATACGCGCGCAACCTGACCGAGGCCGCCGAAGAGGGCAAGATCGACCCGATCATCGGCCGCGACGAAGAGATCCGCCGCGCCATGCAGGTGCTGTCGCGCCGGACCAAGAACAACCCGGTGCTGATCGGCGACCCCGGCGTCGGCAAGACCGCGATCGCCGAGGGCCTCGCCATCCGCATCGTCAACGGCGACGTGCCGGAGAGCCTGCGCAACAAGAAGCTCATGGCGCTCGACATGGGGGCGCTGATTGCCGGCGCGAAATACCGCGGCGAGTTCGAGGAGCGGCTGAAGGCCGTGCTGAAGGAGATCGAGGCGGCGGCGGGCGAGATCATCCTCTTCATCGACGAAATGCACACGCTCGTGGGCGCGGGCAAGTCCGACGGCGCGATGGACGCGGCGAACCTGATCAAGCCGGCGCTGGCGCGAGGCGAGTTGCACTGTGTCGGCGCGACCACGCTCGACGAATACCGCAAGTATGTGGAGAAGGACGCGGCCCTTGCCCGCCGGTTCCAGCCGATCATGGTGGACGAGCCGACGGTGGAGGACACGATCTCGATCCTCCGCGGGATCAAGGAGAAATACGAGCTTCACCACGGGGTGAAGATTTCGGACAGTGCCCTTGTGGCGGCGGCGACGCTCAGCCACCGCTACATCACCGATCGTTTCCTGCCCGACAAGGCGATCGACTTGATGGACGAGGCCGCAAGCCGGCTGCGCATGGAGGTGGACAGCAAGCCCGAGGAGCTTGACGCGCTCGACCGCCAGATCCTGCAATTGCAGATCGAGGCCGAGGCGCTGAAGAAGGAAGACGACGCGGCGTCGAAGGACCGGCTCGAGAAGCTCGAGAAGGAACTGGCCGACCTGCAGCAGCGTTCCGCCGAGATGACGGCGAAATGGCAGGCCGAACGCGACAGGCTGGAATCGGCGCGCGGGCTCAAGGAAAAGCTGGAAGAAGCCCGCAACGACCTCGACGCGGCCAAGCGGGCCGGCAACCTCGCCCGCGCGGGCGAGCTGAGCTACGGCATCATCCCGCAGCTTGAACGCCAGTTGTCCGAGGCCGAGGCTGCCGACGACGGCCTGATGGTCGAGGAAGCGGTGCGCCCCGAGCAGATCGCCGAGGTGGTCGAGCGCTGGACCGGCATCCCCACCTCCAAGATGCTGGAGGGGGAGCGCGAGAAGCTTCTGAAGATGGAAGAGGAGCTGGGGCGGCGGGTCGTCGGCCAGATGGCGGCGGTGACCGCAGTCTCGAAGGCGGTCCGCCGCGCCCGCGCCGGGCTCAACGACGAGAACCGGCCCCTGGGCAGCTTCCTGTTCCTCGGGCCCACCGGCGTCGGCAAGACTGAGTTGACCAAGGCGCTGGCCGAATACCTCTTCGACGACGAACATGCGATGGTCCGCATCGACATGTCCGAGTTCATGGAGAAGCATTCGGTCGCCCGGCTGATCGGCGCGCCTCCGGGCTATGTCGGCTACGACGAGGGCGGCGTGCTGACCGAGGCCGTGCGGCGCCGGCCCTATCAGGTGGTGCTGTTCGACGAGGTCGAGAAGGCGCATCCGGACGTGTTCAACGTGCTCCTCCAAGTGCTCGACGACGGTGTCCTGACCGACGGGCAGGGCCATCACGTCGACTTCAAGCAGACGCTGATCGTGCTCACGTCGAACCTCGGTTCGCAGGCCCTGAGCCAGTTGCCCGAGGGGGCGGATGCCGCCGAGGCGCGACGCGACGTGATGGAGGCGGTCAGGGCGCATTTCCGGCCCGAGTTCCTGAACCGGCTCGACGACATGATCATCTTCGACCGGCTGACGCGGGACGACATGTCCGGGATCGTCGATATCCAGCTTCGGCGGCTGGAACGGCGGCTGGCGCAGCGCAAGATCGCGCTCGATCTCGATGCGGAGGCCAAGAAATGGCTCGCCGACGAGGGCTACGATCCGGTCTACGGCGCGCGGCCGCTGAAGCGGGTGATCCAGCGTGACCTGCAGGATCCGCTGGCCGAGATGCTGCTGGCAGGCGAGGTGCGCGATGGCGACTCGATCCATGTGGGCGCGGGGCCGGAGGGGCTGATCCTCGGCGGGAAGGTCGTCGCCTCCAACCGGCCGCGTCCGGAAGGCGCGCCGCTGCATTGAGGCCCGAAGGGGGCGGCGAGGGGGCGGCGGGGCCGCCCCCTTTTTGCCTGCTCATGCGGCGTGCACGGCGGGCCGCTTCGTTACAGCGGTCAACGCAGACGTGAGTCGGCTTTATTTCTCCGCGGATGTGCCGCGGTGTAGGGTGCGGGCACAGACGCAGGGAGGAACCGATGGCCCGCCGCTTCATGTCCGATCTCGGATGGTCCGACGTCACGCCGAAGGCCGATTTCCTGAACCGCCGGCAGATCATCGGCGGGGCCGCGGCGCTGGGCCTTGCGGGGCCGGCAGCGGCGAAGCTGGCCCATGTGCCGTCGGCATTCTCGACCGACGAGAAGCCGAACACGCTGGAAGAGATCACGACCTACAACAATTTCTACGAATTCGGCACCGACAAGGGCGACCCGGCGGCCCATGCCGGTGTGCTTACCGTCGCCCCCTGGTCGGTGAAGATCGACGGGATGGTGGGCCGGCCCGGAAGTTACGGCCTTGCCGACATCCTCTCCGGCGTCACGCTGGAGGAACGGATCTACCGGCTGCGCTGCGTCGAGGCCTGGTCGATGGTGGTGCCCTGGATCGGCTTTCCGCTGTCCGATCTTCTCGCGCGCGTGGAGGTGCGGCCTTCGGCGAAATACGTGGCCTTCGAGACGCTGCTGCGCCCCGAGGAGATGCGCGGCCAGCGGGGCGGGCTGCTCGACTGGCCCTACCGCGAGGGGCTTCGGCTCGACGAGGCGATGCACCCGCTGACGATCCTTGCGACCGGCCTTTACGACGAGGAGATGCCGAAGCAGAACGGCGCGCCGATCCGGCTGGTGGTGCCTTGGAAATACGGTTTCAAGTCGATCAAGTCGATCGTGCGGATCAGCCTGACGGACAGGCAGCCGCCGACGACATGGAACATGATGCAGCCGAATGAATACGGCTTCTTTGCCAACGTGAACCCCGAGGTCGACCATCCGCGCTGGAGCCAGGCCACGGAGCGGCGGATCGGCGAGGGGCTCTTTGCAGGGCGGCACCCGACGGAGAAGTTCAACGGCTACGGCGACCAGGTGGCCGGGCTCTATGCCGGGCAGGATCTGGCGCAGGACTACTGATGGGCTTCGCCGGCGTGATCAACCGCTTCCTCCGGCCGGTTCCTGCATGGCCTGTCTATGTCGCCGGTGCGGTCCTGCCGCTCTGGCTGGTGTGGCAGGCGATCCACGGCGGGCTGGGTGTCGATCCGGTCAGGACCATCGAACACAGGCTTGGCCTCTGGGGGCTGAAGCTGATCGTGGTCGCGCTTGCAGTTACGCCGCTTCGCCGGTTCGCGGGGATCAACCTCATACGGTATCGCCGCGCCATCGGTGTCCTGGCGTTCCTTTACGTGGCGCTGCATTTCCTCGCATGGCTCGTGCTGGACATGGGGCTCCTCTGGGCGCAGGCGCTGGGCGATGTCGTGAAGCGCCCCTATGTGACCCTCGGAATGGCGGCACTGGTTCTGATGACCCCGCTTGTCCTGACCTCAAACGACTGGTCGGTGCGGCGGCTCGGTGCCGCGCGGTGGCGCAAGCTGCATCGGCTGACCTATCCGGCCGCCGTTCTCGGGGCGGTTCACTATCTCTGGCTGGTGAAGACCTGGCAGGCCGCCCCGATCGCCTATCTCGCCGCGGTCGCGGCGCTTCTGGGTTTCAGGCTGATTCCGCGCGGGCGCGGAGCGGCCCCTCACGGGCGGCGTGGCGGGGGCGATTCCAGGGGCGATTCCAGGGGCGATTCCGGGGAATCGCAGGGTGACGCAAAGTCACTCGGGGCCTTTGCGCGGTCGGTGGTGGCCCGCCGCACGTCGATTCCCGCGGCGAGTCTGTGGATAACCGGCCGCCACCGCCGAAATCGGTCGCCGGGCGCGTAATCTTCTTGCCCGCAACACCGCCCCATTGTGGCCATAATTGCACTAACCCCAAGATTTTGGGCCGGAATCCGCGGCGTCGAAAAAAATGTGATCATTCTCGAAAAAAGCTCTTGCGGACCCCGGCGCCGATCCGTAAATACCCCTTCACCGAAGCGGCGGTGACGCTGCAGCGGCAGACGGAAGCGGCGGTGACGCCAGGAAGTCGAACAAAAACGAGAAACGATCGGGCGGTCGCGCCAAGCAAGTATGGCGCTACCGGTTGATTTTGTCTCTCACGCTCTTTGAAATCGCTGGTTACTGAAGAGATATGTGGGCGGTTTGGTCCTTTCGATGGACAAACGCTGCATATCGGCCTTCTAGGGGC
>JAUQYA010000060.1 GCA_030837785.1 Albidovulum sp. | reverse complement strand
CCGCTCAGGCGTCGAGCGCCCGGCAATCCGAGGGCAGCCAGCCGACCTCGATCTGCTGGCCGGGCTGGAGGCGCTTCTGGTCGGGCGCGTTGCGCGTCTTGACGATGAATTCGTCGTTGCCCGCCACCAGGAGCCGGGTGCGGAAAATGTCGCCCATGTAGATGAACTCCAGCACCTCGGCCTTGAGCGTGTGGGCGCCGGGTTGCAGGCGGGCCTTGTTGAACTCCACCCGCTCGGGCCGGATCGAGACCCGGGTCCGTTCGCCGGGCTTCGAGACGTTCACCGGCTTGGCGTCGATCAGCTCGCCGCCGTCGAGCTTCACCACGGCCACGTCGCCGCGAATCTCCTGCACCACGCCCAGGAGCGTGTTGTTCTCGCCGATGAACTGGGCGACGAAGCTGTTCGCCGGCTCTTCGTAGAGCACCGCGGGCGGGGCAAGCTGCTGGATGCGGCCGTCGTTGAAGACGGCGATGTTGTCGGACATCGTCAGCGCCTCGGTCTGGTCGTGGGTGACGTAGACCGTGGTGATGCCGAGATCGTGGGCAAGCCGTGTGATCTCGAACTGCATGTGTTCGCGCAACTGCTTGTCGAGCGCGCCGAGCGGTTCGTCCATCAGCACCAGCTCGGGCTCGAACACCAGGGCGCGGGCAAGCGCGATGCGCTGCTGCTGGCCGCCGGAAAGCTGTGCCGGGCGGCGGCCGCCAAAGGCGCCCATCTGCACCATGTCGAGCGCGCGCTTGATCTTGGCGTCGCGCTCCGACTTGCCCATGCCGCGCACCTCAAGCGGGAAGGCGAGGTTTTCGGCCACCGTCATGTGCGGGAAGAGCGCGTAGTTCTGGAACACCATGCCAATGCCGCGCTTGTGCGGCGGAATGCGGTTGATCGGCCGCCCGCTCAGCTTGATCTCGCCGTGGGTGGCGGTCTCGAACCCGGCAAGCATCATCAGGCAGGTGGTCTTGCCCGACCCCGAGGGCCCGAGCATCGTCAGGAATTCACCCTTGGCGATCGACAGGTTCAGGTCTTTGACGACCAGATTCTCCCCGTCATAGCTTTTCTGGACGTGTTCAAACTCGACGAATGCGGCGTTTCCGCCGGCGCTTGCATTCATCAGTCGTGCCCCCCCCTGTCGTTTCCGAGCGTCGTTTTTCCAACGCCTAGCACATCTGACCCGCCAGATCAGGCTCGTCATGCCGGTGACCGTTAGGTTTTTCCGCATGCTGGTATCGAGGATTTGCATTTGCGCCCCGACCGGCCTTCGCACTGGTTCGATAGCGACGCAAACAAGCGCCATTGCGACGGCGCTCCAAGTGTGATCGGCCGGGGCGTGCCCCCTTATCCGCCGGTCATGTAGGGCATCAGCACGACTTCGGCGCCGGGCCGGATCTCGGTGAACCAGGCCTCGCGGTAGATGACGCCGTCGAGCGACAGCGAGACACCGCGCCGGATCTGCGGCTCGAGGCCGGGATAGGTCGCGGCGAGGCGGTCGAGAAGCTCCTTGAACGTCCTCGCCTCGACCTCGACCTCGGTCTGGCCATCGGCCGCCTGCCGGAGCGAACCCCAGAGCCGGACCCTGACCATCAGTCCCCCAGCGCCTTCAGGACCCGCGGCGGCGACATCGGCAGTTCGCTCAGCCGGATGCCGGCCGACCGCGAGACGGCGTTGGCGATCGCCGCGAGCGGGGGCACGATTCCGGTCTCGCCCACGCCGCGCACGCCATAGGGATGGCCGGGGTTCGGAATCTCCAAGATCACCGTGTCGATCATCGGCAGGTCCGAGGCGACCGGCACGCGGTAGTCGAGGAAGCCGGGGTTCTGGAGGCGGCCGTCGGCGCCGTAGATGTATTCCTCGTTCAGCGCCCAGCCGATGCCCTGCGCGGCGCCGCCCTGCATCTGGCCCTCGACATAGGACGGGTGCACCGCCTTGCCCGCGTCCTGGAACACCGTGTAGCGCAGCACGCCGGTCTGGCCGGTCTCCCGGTCCACCGCGACATCGACGATGTGGACGCCGAAGCTGACGCCCGCGCCATCGACGTTGACCTCGTGGTGGCCGGCGATCGGGCCGCCGGTCTCGAACGACACCGCGGCGATCTCGGCCAGCGTCATCGGCGGGAACTTCCCGGCATTCGGCCCTGCCGGCACCGCCGCGCCGTCCTTCCACTCGACCGCCTCGGCGTCGATGCCCCAGATCCGCGCGGCGCGTTCGCACATCACGCGGATCGCGGCGCGCGCCGCCCGGATCGTGGCGAGGCCGACCGCGAAGGTCACCCGGCTGCCGTCGGTCACGTCGTTGTAGCCGAGCGAGGACGTGTCGGCGACGATGGTGCGGACCCGGTCGTAGGGGATGCCCAGTTCCTCGGCCGCCATCAGGCTGATCGAGGCGCGGCTGCCGCCGATGTCGGGGTTGCCTTCGGTCACGCCCACGGTTCCGTCGGTATTGACGTTGAGGCTGACGCAGGAGTTGCCGCCGAAGTTGAACCAGAAGCCGCAGGAAATGCCGCGGCCCTGGCCGGGCTCCAGCGGTGCCGCATAGTGGGGATGCTTCCTCGCGGCTTCCAGCGTCGCCACCAGCCCGATGTCGGGGAAGGTCGGTCCGTAGGACGACCGCGTGCCCTTCCGCGCGGCATTCTTCAGCCGCACGTCGATCGGGTCGAGCCCGAAGTGCTGGCAAAGTTCGTCCACCACGCTTTCCACCGCATAGATCGCCTGCGGCGCGCCCGGCGCGCGGTAGGAGGCCTCCTTCGGGCGGTTCGTCAGCGCGTTCCAGCCGTAGGTGCGCACATGCTTCAGGTCATAGGCCGCGAAGGCCGCCTGTGCGCCCATCTCCACCGTGCCGCAGGGGAAGGCGCCGCCGGAATAGCGCAGGTGCGCCTCGGCCCCGGTGATCCGGCCGTCCCTTGCCATCCCGATCTTCACGGTCATCGAGGTGTGGACGGTGGGCCCGGTCGCCCGGAAGACCTCGTCGCGGGTCATCACGATCTTCACCGGCCGACCCGCCTTGCGGGAAAGCGCCAGTGCCACCGGCTCGATGAACACCGTGGTCTTGCCGCCGAAGCCGCCGCCGATCTCCGACGCGGTGACGCGGAGCTGGCTCGACTCCATCCCGAGCATCGCCGCGCAGAGGGTGCGGACGTGGAACTGGCCCTGGGTGCAGCACCAAAGCTCGGCCTTGCCGTCGGAGGTGACCGAGGCGAGACAGGCGTGCGGCTCGATATAGCCCTGATGGGTGGCCGCGGTGCGGAAGCTGCGTTCGATCACGTGGTCGGCGGCCGCGAAGCCCTCGTTCGGGTCGCCGTGGCCGAATTCGCAATGGCTGGTGACGTTCTCCGACATGCCGGCGGGCACGTTTTCCAGCGTGCGACCCTCCTGCACAACCGGAGCGCCCGGCCGGATCGCCGCCTCCACGTCGGTGACGTGGGGGAGGATTTCGTAGTCCACCTTGATGAGTTTCAGCGCCGCCTTCGCGGTTGCCGCATCGACGGCGGCGACGGCGGCGATGGCGTGGCCGTCGTAAAGCGCCTTGCCGCGCGCCATGCAGTTGTCCTGCACATCGCGGGCGAAGTCGCTTGCCGGCACGCCGAAGTCGGCGCCCGTCACCACCGCCTTCACGCCCTTCAGCGCCTCGGCCGCCGAGGTGTCGATGTTCCTGATCCGCGCATGGGCATGGGGCGAGCGCAGGATGCGGCCGACCAGCATCCCCGGCGCGGTCATGTCGGCGCCGTAAAGCGCCCGGCCCGTCACCTTGTCGACGCCGTCGGGGCGGCGGACCCTCTGGCCTACCTGCTTGAACTCGCGCTTGCGGTATTCGTCCAAGGACATGCTCAGGCCCCCCTCATCTCGGCCGCGGCCGCCTGCACGGCGCGGATGATCTTGTCGTAGCCGGTGCAGCGGCAGAGGTTGCCGGCAAGCCAGTAGCGCACCTCCTCGTCCGAGGGGTCCGGGTTCTTCTCCAGGAGCGATCTGGCGGCGACGAGGATGCCGGGCGTGCAGATGCCGCACTGAAGTGCCGCGTGGTCGATGAAATGGCGCTGGAGCGGATGAAGCTCATCGCCCTTCGCCATGCCCTCGATGGTGGCGATCTCGGCCCCTTCGGCCTCCACCCCGAGGACGAGGCAGGAGCAGACCAGCCGTCCGTTGAGGGTGACCGAACAGGCACCGCAATCGCCGGTGCCGCAGCCTTCCTTGGACCCGGTCAGACCAAGGCGGTTCCGGAGAGCGTCAAGCAGCGTCTCGTCCGGCGCGCAGAGGAATTCGCAGGGATCACCGTTGACGGTGGTGGAAACGGGAACGGACTTCATTTCAGACCTCCGGCGCGGGCATAGGCGATCAGGGCGGTGCGCCTGGCCAGCGTGCCGGCGGTGCGGGTGCGGAACTCCACCGTGCCGCGCTTGTCGTCGATCGGCTTGCAGACCGCCTCGCAGGCCATCGCCATGCGGGCGAGTGTGTCGTCGTCGAGCGTCGTGCCGACAAGGATGCGCCCCGCCTCCTCGGCCACGACGACCGTTGGCGCGATGGCGCCGAGGGCGACGCGCGCGGCCTTGACGCTGCCGTCCGCGCCAAGTTCCAGCGAGACAGCGGCCGAGGCGACGGCGATGTCCATCTCTGTCCGCGGGATGAAGCGCAGATAGGCGTCCGACGCGCGCTCGGGCCGGGCGGGCAGGAAGATCGACGTGATCACCTCGCCCTTTCGCAGCGTGGTCTTGCCGGGGCCGGCGGGAATTTCGACCACCGGGCAGTCGCGCTCGCCCTCCGGCCCGGCGATGCGCGCCACGGCGTTCGCGGCGACGAGGCCGGGCACGCTGTCCGCCGCGGGAGAGGCGTTGCAGAGGTTGCCCGCCATCGTGCAGCGGCCCTGCACCTGGGTGGAACCGATGAGGTTCGCGCCCTCGACCACGCCGGGCCAGAGCGCGCGCACGCCCGCGTGTTCGCCGAGGGCCGCATTCGGCACCGCCGCGCCGATGCGGAAACCGCCGGCTTCGGCGGTGATCGCGCCGATCCCCGGGATCTTCTTGATGTCCACGACGAGATCGGGCTCGACGAGCCCGGCCTTCATCTGGACGAGAACATCGGTGCCCCCTGCCAGAACCCGCGTCACGCCCGCCGCGGCGGCCAGCGCCTCGGCCGCCTCGCGGGCGGTTGTTGCAGCCACGTATCGCATCGTCTTTCCTCCGGACCGGACATGCCGGCATCGCCAGGGCCCGCGGCGCCTTGGTCGCGGGCTTCCGTTTGCACGACAGCATTGCGCATCCGGCCGGAAAGGAAAAGACCGGCGGCGGATCAGATGTCCTTCACCAGCCTGAGCGCGTCATAGACCGCCGCGTGGACGTTGCGGGCCGAGACCGCGTCGCCGATGCGGTAGAGCCGGAAGGCCCCCTCCGGCCCGCCGCCCATCGTCTGCGGCCGGCCCTCGATCAGCGCGTCGTAGTCGACGGCGCCGAGGTTCACCGACCGGGGCCGGAGGTCGAAGTAGAGATCGGCGAGCGGCTGGGTGCCGTGGTTGACCACCACCTGGTCGTAATACGCCTCCTTCGCCAGCGCCATGTAGTCCGATCCCACCGTGGCCTTCAGCCGGTTGCCGTCGCGCTCCACCCTGGTGAGCCGGTAGGTGACGGTGAAGGTCGCCTTCCTGTCCTGAAGGGCGCGCATGTAGGGCACCAGGTTCATCGCCATGACCTCGGGCGAGAAGGTGCGGTCGGGCGTCATGATCTCCACCGCCGCGCCCGCCTCGGCGATGAGCTGCGCCGCCTGGAGCGCGGTATGGTCGCCCGCGTCGTCATAGACGAGCACGTTGGCGCCGGGCTTCACGTCGCCCGAGAGGATGTCCCAGGCGGTCACCGTCAGGTCGTTGCCGGCCTCGATCACGTCCGCCGTGGGCATTCCGCCGGTGGCGACGATCACCACGTCGGGCTTCTCGGCCAGCACGTCACCGGCCTCGGCGAAGGTGTTGAAGCGGAAGTCGACGTCGCGGGCGGCGCATTGCGCCATCCGCCAGTCGATGATGCCGATCAGCTCGGACCGGCGCTTGGTGCGGGCGGTGAGCCGCACCTGACCGCCGGGTTCGTCGGCGGCCTCGAAGACGACGACCTCATGGCCGCGCTCGGCGGCGACGCGGGCCGCTTCCAGCCCGGCCGGGCCGGTGCCGATGACCACCACCTTCCTGCGCTCCGCCGCCGGCGTGATCGTGTGCGGCATCGTCTCCTCCCGCCCGGTCGCGGGGTTGTGGATGCAGAGCGCCATGCCGCCCTGGTAGATGCGGTCGAGGCAGTAGGTCGCGCCGACGCAGGGGCGGATGTCCTCCTCGCGACCCTCCTCGATCTTGCGCACGATATGCGGGTCGGCCATGTGGGCCCGGGTCATGCCGACCATGTCGAGCTTGCCGGAGGCGACGGCGTGGCGGGCGGTGGCGACGTCCGGGATGCGCGCGGCATGGAAGGTCGGCAGCCCGACCTCGGCGCGGATGCGGCCGGCGAAGTCGAGATGCGGCGCCGACTTCATGCCGTGGATCGGGATCACGTCGGTCATCGCCGGATCGGTGTGGATGCGGCCGCGGATGATGTTCACGAAGTCGACAAGGCCCGAATCGCGGAACTTCCGCGCGATCTCGATGCCCTCCTCCTCGGTGATGCCGCCAAGATGCGCCTCGTCGGCGGTGTAGCGCATGCCCAGAAGGAAGTCGGTGCCGACGCGCTTGCGGCAGGCGGCGAGCACCTCCATCGCGAAACGGGCGCGGTTTTCCAGGTTGCCGCCCCAGGGCGCTTCAAGCGCGTTGGTCAGCGGCGACATGAACTGGTCCATCAGGTGGCCGTAGCATTCGAACTCGACGCCATCGAGCCCGGCGGCCTTCATCCGCTCGGCGGCGTCGGCATAGTCCTCGATGATGCGGGCGATGTCCCAGTCCTCCACCACCTTCGGAAAGGCGCGATGCGAGGGCTCGCGCGAGGGGCCGGCCGCCACCACCGGCAGCCAGTCGCCCTTGTCCCAGCGGGTGCGGCGGCCGAGATGGGTGAGCTGGATCATCACCGCGCAGCCATGTTCATGGCAATCGTCGGTCAGCCGCTTCATCCAGCCGACGACCTCGTCCTTGTAGGCGAGGATGTTGTTGAAGACCGGCGGGCTGTCCTTCGACACCGCCGCCGAGCCCGCCGTCATGGTCAGCGCCACCCCGGCCTTCGCGCGTTCCAGGTGATAGAGCCGGTAGCGGTCCTTGGGCATCCCGTCCTCGGGGTAGGCCGGCTCGTGGCTCGTGGTCATGATCCGGTTCTTCAGGGTCAGGTGCTTCAGCTGGTAGGGCTGGAGGAGCGGGTCGTTCGACGACATGGCGGTCTCCCGTTTGGAATGGCTCTGGTGGTCCGGTGGCGGATCGATTCGGGGTCTATCCCGACTTCGGCGAATCGTATAGAAGAAAATCGACACCTGTGTCGAGTTTTACCGACATGCAGCCGGAAGGGGGTGGAGATGGCGGAGGACAGGCCCACCGGGCAGGGCTGGCGCGGCACCGAGGAGGGCTGGATCGACGCCGCCTACGACATGCTCGTTGCGGGCGGCGTGGAGGCGGTGAAGATCCTGCCGCTCGCCCGCCGCCTCGGCCTGTCGCGGACCAGTTTCTACTGGCATTTCCCTGACCGCGAGGCGCTTCTGGACGCGCTGGTGCGGCGCTGGCAGCAGAAGAACACCGGCAACCTGGTGCGCCAGACCGAACTGCCGGAGGCGACGATCAACGCGGCGCTGCTGAACCTGATCGACTGCTGGATCACGCCGGACCTCTTCGACTCGCCCTTCGACCGGGCGATGCGCAACTGGGCGCGGACCGACGCCGCGCTGCGCGTCGTCTTCGCCGAAGCCGATGCGGCGCGCATCGCCGCGATAAGGGCGATGTTCCTGCGGCACGGCTACGGCGAGGAGGAGGCGGACGTGCGCGCGAGCGCGGTCTATCTCACCCAGGTCGGCTACATCGACCTCGAGACCGCCGAGACGCTCGAGGCGCGGCTTCGGCGCGCCCCGACCTATGTGGCGATATTCACCGGCCGCGAGGTGACGGAGGCAGAGCTTGCGGCCTTCCTGCGCCGCCACGCCGGGCGGGTGGGGTGACTCCGGCGATCGGCCCCGGCCCGATCAGCCCCGGACCGCGTCGATCATCCGCTGGACGTTGTCGGGGTCGGCCTCGGGGGTGATGCCGTGGCCGAGGTTGAAGATGTGCGGGCCTCCGGAGAAGGCGCGGACCACGCGCCGGGTCTCGCTGACCAGCCGCTCGCCCCCGGTCACCAGAAGCGCGGGGTCGAGGTTGCCCTGGACGCAGCCGTCCTTCTGCACGTTCGCCGCCGCCCATTCGGCCGAGACCGAATTGTCGAGCGCGACGCAGTCCGCCCCGGTGGCGCGGGCGAAGCCGGTGTAGCGCGCGCCCGCCTCGCGCGGGAAGGCGATGACCGGCAGGCCGGGGTGGCGGGCCTTGAGCGCGGCGATGATCCGCTTCGCCGGCGCCATCGCGAAGTCGTCGAAATCCTGCCCCCGGAGCGAGCCCGCCCAGCTGTCGAAAAGCTTCACCACCTCGACCCCGGCCTCCACCTGCGCAGAGAGATAGTCGATGGTGGCTTCGGTCAAGAGGTCGATCAGGCCCTGGAAGGTGGCGCGGTCGGCCGCCTTCAGCGCATGCGCCGGTCCCTGGTCGGGGGTGCCGCGGCCGGCGACCATGTAGGTGGCGACCGTCCAGGGCGCGCCGGCGAAGCCGATCAGCGTGACCTCCTTCGGCAGGTCGCCGGCGAGGATGCGGACGGTCTCGTAGACCGGGGCGAGCGTCACGTGGATCGCCTCCGCGGGCTTCAGCGCGGCAAGGCCCGCGGGCGTGGTGATGGTCGAGAGCCGCGGCCCCTCGCCGGTCACGAACCAGAGGTCGGCACCCAGGGCCTGCGGCAGAAGGAGGATGTCGGCAAAGAGGATCGCCGCGTCGAAGCCGTAGCGGCGGATCGGTTGCAGCGTCACCTCGGCGGCAAGCTCTGGCGTGTAGCAGAGCGTGAGGAAATCCCCCGCCTTCTCCCGCGTCGCGCGGTATTCCGGCAGATAGCGGCCGGCCTGCCGCATCATCCAGATCGGCGGCACGGGCAGGGTCTGGCCGGCGAGGGCGCTGAGGATGGTCTTGGTCATGGGGCCTCCGTCCGCCCTTTGATCCCCGGCTGCGACGGGATGTCAAGGCGCGCACCGTTTGCGGCCATTGCGCGGGCAATCTGTCGCGGCTATGCCCTAGGCCCATGCAGATGCCCGACGCCAAGACCCCGCTGAAGATCGGCACCCGCGGTTCGCCGCTGGCGCTGGCGCAGGCCCACGAGACGCGCGCCCGCCTGATGGAAGCGCACGGCCTGCCCGAGGACGCCTTCGAGATCGTGGTGATCAAGACCACCGGCGATGACCGTGCAATGATCGCGGCCGACCGGCCGCTGAAGGAGGTCGGTGGCAAGGGTCTCTTTACCCGCGAGATCGAGGAGGCGCTGCTTTCCGGCGGGATCGACATCGCCGTCCATTCGATGAAGGACATGCCGGTCGCCCAGCCCGCGGGCCTCCTGCTCGACTGCCACCTGCCGCGAGAGGACGTGCGCGACGCCTTCGTCTCGCGCGAGGTGGCGCGGCTCGCCGACCTGGCCGAAGGCGCGGTCGTCGGCTCGTCTTCGCTCAGGCGGCGGGCGCAACTTGCGCACCGGCGGCCGGACCTGCGGCTGGTCCAGTTCCGCGGCAACGTGCAGACCCGGCTCAGGAAGCTCGACGAGGGCGTGGCGGTGGCGACCTTCCTGGCGATGGCGGGGCTGAACCGGCTGGGCATGGCGGCGGTGGCCAGAAGCGCGATCGAGCCCGAGGAGATGCTACCGGCGGTGGCGCAGGGCGCGATCGGGATCGAACGGCGCGCGGCGGACGGAAGGGCGGAGAGGCTTCTGGCCGCGATCCACGACCGGGAGACCGGCGAGCGGCTGGCGGCAGAACGCGCCTTCCTCGCCGCGCTCGACGGTTCCTGCGAGACGCCGATCGCGGGGCTCGCGCTCCACGAGGGCGGCGGGCTGTGGCTCCGGGGCGAAATTCTCAGGCCCGACGGGTCGGAGGTGATCGCCGGGGAACGGCGCTGCGGGGTCGTCGACGCCGCGGCGGCCGGCGCCGACCTGGCGCGGGAACTGCTGGCGCAGGCGCCGGCGGGCTTCTTCGACTGGCGGGCGTAAGGGGCGCGGGCCGATGGCCCGTCCCGCGGGGATTTGAAGGAATGGCCATGACACCGGAAGATGCGACGGCGACCGAAGCGATGGCGGAGCCGCGGCTGATGTCGCTCGGCCACGGCGGCGGCTGCGGCTGCAAGATCGCGCCTGCGGTGCTGTCGGAACTGTTGGCGAAGATGCCGGGCTTTCCGCTGCCGCCCGAGCTTCTGGTCGGCACGGCGCATTCCGACGATGCCGCCGTCTGGCGGCTGAACGAAACCCAGGCGCTGGTGGCGACGACGGATTTCTTCCTGCCGGTGGTGGACGACCCCTTCGACTTCGGCCGCATCGCCGCAACCAATGCCCTGAGCGACGTCTATGCGATGGGCGGCCGGCCGATCCTCGCGCTGGCGATCGTCGGGATGCCGGTCGGCAAGCTCTCGCTCGCCACCATCGCGCGGATTCTCGAAGGCGGCGCCTCGGTCTGCGCCGCGGCGGGGATTCCGGTGGCGGGCGGCCACAGCATCGACGCGGCCGAGCCGATCTACGGGCTGGTGGCGCTCGGCCTCGTCCATCCCGACCGCGTGGGCCGCAACACTGGCGCGCGGCCGGGTGATGCGCTGATCCTCGGCAAGCCCCTGGGTACCGGGGTGATGTCGGGGGCGCTGAAGAAGGGGATGCTGGGCGAGGCGGCCTACCGGCTGATGCTCGACACCACCACGCGGCTCAACACGCCGGGGCCGGAGCTGGCCGGGATGGATTCGGTGCACGCGCTGACCGACGTGACCGGTTTCGGGCTCGCCGGCCACGCGCTGGAACTCGCGCGCGGCGCCGGCTGCGGGATCACGATCGACTGGCGGCGGGTGCCGGTGATGGACGGGGTGCGCGACCTTCTGGCGCAGGGCTGCGCCACCGGCGCCTCGGGGCGGAACTGGGCGAGCTACGGCGCCAGCGTCGTCCTGCCGGAGGGGTTCGCGGAGACGGAGCGCGCGCTCCTGACCGACCCGCAGACAAGCGGCGGGTTGCTGGCGGCCTGCGCGCCCTCGGCGGTGGCGGAGGTGCTGGGCCTCTTCGCCGCGCATGGCTTCGCCCATGCGACCGTCATCGGCGAGGTCGGCGGGCCCGAGCCGTCGCCGCGGCTCACGCTCCGCTGATCCCGCTCACTTCGCGCCCCGCTCACTCCGCTCGGGCGAGAAGCTCCAGCACCTTCGGCCCAAGCGCCTCGACCACCAGCGCCACGCCCTTCGCGTTGGGATGCAGGCCATCGGGCTGGACATAGTCGGCGAGCGCCTTCTGCCGGTCGGGCAGCGCGAGGATCGGTGCGAGCAACGGTTCGGCGAGGATCGCGCCATGCTTCGCGGCGAGGTCGGGATAGATCGCGTCGAAGCTGTCCCTGTAGTCCTGTCCGTAGTTGCCCGGCGCCTGCATCGGCACGAGAAGGACGGGAATGCCCCTGCCGTCGGCCTTCGCGAGGATCGCGTCAAGGTTGGCGCGCGCTTCCTCGGGCGGGATGCCGCGCAGGAGGTCGTTGCCGCCGAGGGTGAGGATCATCGCGTCGACCGGGGCGGAGAGCGTCCAGTCGATGCGGGCGAGCCCTCCGGCCGTCGTGTCGCCGGACACGCCGGCGTTTTGCACCGTCACCTCGGCGCCGTGGTCCGCAAGCCAGTGCTGGAGCTGCGGCACGAAGCCTTCGTCGGGGACCAGCCCATAGCCCGCGGTGAGGCTGTCGCCGAAGGCCACGAGATCCTTCGGCGCGGCCCCGGCGGCGAGCGGCACGAGCAGCAGGACGGCAAGCGCGAGGTTGCGGAGCGCGCGGGCGATCCCATATGGCATGAGGCAGAACAACCGGGCGGTGAAGATGACCCTGACGATCCTGAGCCTCGAGGAGGTGGGGCTGGTGCTGGACGGCAATGCCGGGCCGCTGGAAATCCTCAAGGGCATCACGTTGGATGTGGCCCGCGGTGAAAGCCTCGGGCTCGTCGGTCCTTCGGGGTCTGGCAAGTCGTCGCTCCTCATGCTCATGGGCGGGCTCGAACGCGCGACCTCGGGCCGGATCACGGCGCTGGGCCACGACCTGACGGCACTCGACGAGGATGCGCTCGCGCGGTTCCGCAGGGGCAATATGGGCATCGTCTTCCAGTCGTTCCACCTGATTCCGACGATGACCGCGCTCGAGAACGTGGCGATCCCGCTGGAACTGGCGGGCGCGCGAGACGCCTTCGCCCGGGCGGCGGCGGAACTGGAGGCGATGGGGCTCGGCCCGAGGATGGACCATTATCCGGCGCAGCTCTCGGGCGGCGAGCAGCAGCGCGTGGCGCTGGCACGGGCGGCCGCCCCCCGGCCCGCGATCCTCCTCGCCGACGAGCCCACCGGCAACCTCGACGCCGCAACCGGCGCGGCGATCATGGACCTGCTTTTCGGCCTGCGTGACCGCCACGGGGCGACGCTGATCCTCGTCACCCATGCGCCGGAGCTTGCGGCGCGCTGCGACCGGGTGGTGCGGCTCGCCGACGGACGGATCGCGGGCGAGGACAGGGCGCTGCCGGCGCGGGTGGCGGAATGACCCCGCCCGTCGCGCTGCGGATCGCGCGGCGCGAGTTGCGCGGCGGGTTCGGCGGGTTCGCGGTGTTTCTTCTCTGCCTCATGCTCGGCGTGGCGGCGATCGCCGCCGTTGGCACGGTGCGGGCTTCGATCGAGGCGGCGATCCGCGATCAGGGGGCGGTGCTTCTGGGCGGTGACGCCGAGATGACGTTCACCTACCGCTTCGCCACGCCGGAGGAACGCGCCTTCATGGCGGATCGTGCCGCGAAGCTGTCCGAGATCGTCGAGTTCCGCTCGATGGCGGTGGCGGGCGAGGGCGTGGCGGCCGGGCGGGCACTGACCCAGGTGAAGGCGGTCGATACCGCCTGGCCGCTGACCGGGGCGATGGCGTTCGATCCCGCGGTCACCCCCGCCGAGGTCTTCGCGGCGGTGGACGGAGTTCCCGGAGCGGCGATGGATCCGGTCCTGGCCGACCGGCTGGGGCTGGCCATCGGCGACCGGTTTCGGCTCGGTACGCGGGAGTTCCGGTTGGCCGCGCGCATCCTGCGCGAGCCCGACGCGGCGGCGGCCGGGTTCACGCTCGGGCCGCGCACGCTGGTGCGGACCGCCGATCTGGAAGGCTCGGGGCTTCTGGAGCCGGGGAGCCTGTTCGACACGAAATACCGGCTGCTTCTGCCCGCGGGCGTGGCGGCCGAGGACCTCGGCCGCGAGGCGGTGGCGGCGTTCCGCGACAGCGGGATGCGCTGGCAGGACGCCCGCGACGGCGCGCCGGGGATGCGGCGGTTCGTGGACCGGATGGGGTCGTTCCTGATCCTCGTCGGGCTCGCCGGGCTCGCGGTGGGCGGCGTCGGGATCGGCGCGGCGGTCCGGTCCTACCTCGACGGCAAGGTGGCGACGATGGCGGCCCTGAAGGCGATGGGGGCGACCTCGGGGACGATCTTCGCAGCCTACCTCGCCCAGGTGGCCGCGCTGGCGGTGTCGGGCGTCGCGGCCGGGCTCTTCCTCGGCGCGGGCGCGCCGATCCTTGCCGGGACCATGATCGCGGCGGCGTTGCCGATTCCGGTGACGATCGGGGTTTCCGCGCGGCCGCTGGCCGAGGCCGCGACCTATGGCCTGCTGACCGCCGCGCTCTTCGCGCTCTGGCCCCTGGCCCGCACGCGGGAGGTGACGGCGGCAGCGCTGTTCCGCGACCTCGGGCCGGGGCGGCGCGCCTGGCCGGGCTGGCGGCTTGCGGCGCTGCTCGCGGTGATCGCGGGCGCGCTGGTCGCGGTTGCGGTGGGGTTCTCGGGCGTGCCGGAACTGGCGCTCGGCACGCTTGGCGGCATCGTCGCGGCGCTTCTCCTTCTCGGCCTCGCCGCGATGGGCCTCAGCCGGTTCGCCCGGCGGGTCGGCCACCGCGCGCGAGGGCGGCCGGCGCTCAGGCTCGCGCTGTCGGCGATCGGCTCGCCCGGCGGCGACGCCTCGGCGGTGGTCCTCGCGCTCGGCCTCGGGCTTTCGGTGCTGGCGGCGGTGGGGCAGATCGACACCAACCTGCGCGCCGCGATCGACCGCGACCTGCCCGAGGTGGCGCCTTCGTATTTCTTCGTCGACATCCAGCCCGACCAGATCGAAGGCTTCCTTGCCCGCATCAAGGGCGATCGGGCGGTGTCGCGCGTCGACACCGCGCCGATGCTCAGGGGGGTGCTGACGCGGATCAACGGCCGCGACGCGCGCGAGGTGGCGGGCGATCATTGGGTGCTGCGCGGCGACCGCGGCCTGACCTATGCCGCCGTCCCGCCGGAGGGGACCGAGATCACCGCGGGCGCATGGTGGCCCGACGATTACGCCGGCCCGCCGCTGATGTCCTTCGCGCGCGCCGAGGCCGAGGAGATGGGCTTGACGCTCGGTGACCGGGTGACGGTCAACGTGCTCGGCCGCGACATCGAGGCCGAGATAACCTCGCTCCGCGAGGTGGATTTCGGCACCGGGGGCATCGGCTTCGTCATGGCGATGGACCCCGCGGCCCTTCGCGGTGCGCCGCACAGCTGGATCGCCACGGTCTATGCCGAGCCGCAGGCGGAGGCGGCGATCCTCGGTGATCTGGCCGACGCCTGGCCGAACATCACCGCGATCCGGGTGAAGGATGCGATCGACCGGGTCAGCGAGGCGCTCGCCGCCATCGCGCGCGCCACCGCCATCGCCGCCGGGGTCACACTTCTGACCGGCCTTGTGGTGCTGGTCGGCGCGGCCGCCGCCGGAGAGCGGGCACGGGTCCAGGAGGCGGCGGTCCTGAAGACGCTCGGGGCCACCCGCGCCACGGTGCTGGCAAGCTTCGCGCTCCGCTCGGCGCTGATGGGAGCGGCGGCGGGCCTGGTGGCGGTCGCCTTCGGCGCGGCGGCGGGCTGGGCGGTGATGCGGTTCGTGATGGAGGGCAGCTTCCGCTTCGAGCCGGTTTCGGCGGTGACGATCGTCACCGGCGGCGCGCTGGTCACGCTTGTGGCGGGGCTTCTCTTCGCGCTGAGACCGCTTGCGGCGCGGCCGGCGCAGGTTCTCAGGGCGCGGGGCTGACGGTGCCCCCGGGGGTTTTCCACCCCCGGACCCCCGGAGGATATTTCGGCAACGAAGAAATGCGGGCCTCAGGCCCGCCGCCAGGGGCCGGCGCGGCGGAGACGGAGCGCGTTCGTCACCACGAAGACCGAGGAGAGCGCCATCGCGCCCGCCGCGAGCATCGGCGAAAGCAGCATCCCGTTCACCGGATAGAGCGCGCCGGCGGCGACCGGGATCAGCAGCACGTTGTAGCCGAAGGCCCAGAACAGGTTCTGGCGGATGTTGCGCATCGTCGCGCGCGAGAGCCGCACCGCATCGGCCACCGCCGCCGGGTCGCCGGTCATCAGCACGACCTCCGCCGCCTCCATCGCCACGTCGGTGCCGGTGCCCATCGCGATGCCGATGTCGGCGGCGGCGAGCGCGGGGGCGTCGTTGATGCCGTCGCCGACGAAGGCGGCGGTGCCGGTGGCCTGAAGCGCCTGGAGCGCGGCCACCTTGCCTTCCGGCAGGATCTCCGCCTCGACATGGTCGATGCCGAGCGTTGCGGCGATGGCCTCTGCCGTGGCGCGTGTGTCGCCCGAGATCATCGCCGTCCGCACCTCCATGTCGTGGAGCGCGGCGATGGCGGCCCGGGCCGTGGGCTTCACCGGATCGGCGACAGCGAGAAGCGCGGCGGCACTTCCGTCGACCGCGACGAGGATCGGTGTGCGGGCGAGGGCGGCGAGGCGTTCGGCCTCGGGGAGGAGCGGCGCGGGGTCGATCCCGGCCTCGGAAAGCGCGCGGGCGTTGCCGATCAGGACATCGCGGCCCGCGACCCGGGCGGAGAGGCCGCGGCCGGGCAGGGCCTTCACGGATTCGGCTGCGGCAAGGGTCAGGCCGCGGGCCTCGGCCTCGGCCAGGATGGCCCGGGCGAGCGGGTGTTCCGACCGCGCCTCGGCGGCGGCAGCAAGCGCCAGGACATCGTCGGCCGCGAAGCCCGGAGCGGCGATCAGGTCGGTGAGCCGGGGCTTGCCCTCGGTCAGCGTGCCGGTCTTGTCGAAGGCTATGACCCTTGCCTCGGCCAGCCGTTGCAGCGCGTCGCCGCGGCGGAAGAGCAGGCCAAGCTCGGCGCCGCGCCCGGTGCCGACGAGGATCGAGACCGGCGTGGCGAGCCCCATCGCGCAGGGGCAGGCGATGATCAGGACCGAGATGCCGGCGACGAGCGCATGGGTCAGCGCGGGGTCCGGGCCGAGGAAAAGCCAGACGAGGAAGGTGGCGGCGGCGAGCGCCATGACCGCGGGCACGAACCAGAGCGTGATCCGGTCGACCAGCGCCTGGACGGGAAGTTTCGCGCCCTGGGCGTCGGCGACAAGGGCGATGATGCGGGCCAGCACCGTGCCCTCGCCGGTGGCGGTGACGCGGAAGGACAGCGCGGCGGGCCCGTTCACGGTGCCGCCGGTGACCGTGGCGCCGGGGGATTTCTCCACCGGCGCGGGCTCACCCGTCAGCATCGATTCGTCGATCCAGCCGTGGCCTTCGGTGACGGTGCCGTCCACCGCCACCCGTTCGCCGGGGGCGAGACGGACGATGTCGCCCGCCATCAGGCTGTCGACCGCAACCTCGGTGACGCTGCCGTCGCGTTCGACCCGCGCGGTGTCGGGGCGGAGCCCGATCAGCCGACGGATCGCCTCGCCCGCCCGGCCCTTGGCGCGGGCCTCGAGCATCCGGCCGAGGAGGATCAGGGTGACGATTGTCGCCGCCGCCTCGAAATAGACGCCGCGGGCGGCCTCGGGCAGCAGGCCGGGGGCGAAGGTGGCGACGGTCGAATAGGCGAAGGCGGCGAGGCTGCCGAGCGCCACCAGCGAGTTCATCTCGGGCGCGCCCCTGAGAAGCGCGGGGATGCCGTGGCGGAAGAAGACGGCGCCGGGACCGGCGAGGACCAGCGCGGTGAGAACGAACTGGATGAGCCAGGAGGTGCGTTCGCCCAGCGTGACCATGACCCAGTGATGGAAGGCGGGCACCATGTGGGTGCCCATCGCCAGCACCACCACCGGGAGGGTGAGCAGGGCGGCGAGGACGAAGGCGCGGTGAAGGCGGGCGGCCTCCTCCGCCTGACGGTCCGGCGCCGGCCCGGCATTCGCAGCGGGGCGGGCGGCGTAGCCCGCCGCGGCGACGGCTGCGGCCAGTGCGGCTGGCGTGGCGGTGCCGGAGGTGTAGCGGACCCGGGCCGAGCCGGTGGCGAGGTTGACCTCGGCGGCGGCGACGCCGGGAACCGCCTTCAGCGCGCGTTCCACCCGGCCGACGCAGGAGGCGCAGGTCATCCCCTCGACCTCTAGCCGGACCTCGGCCTCGGCGGCGGGATAGCCCGCGGCCCTGAGCGCGCCGGCCAGCGCAAGAGTGTCGGTCGCGTCGGAGAAATCCACCCGCGCGGTGCCGGCGACAAGGTTGACCTCGGCGCCCTTGACGCCCTGGACGGATTTCAGCGCGCGCTCCACGCGGCCGACGCAGGAGGCGCAGGACATGCCCTCGACGGTGAAGGTGACATGCTGTGTCATTGGGGAATCCTTTCGCCGATGACTTGGGGCGGGTGGCGGGAAATGTCAAATCACCCGGGGCTACCCGGCCATGCGCTCCTCGACCGGCATCCCGTCGGTAACGGCGTCGGAGGGGTGGAGGATCACCCGGTCGCCGGGCGAAAGGCCTTCGGTCACCTCGGCGGCGGTGCCGTTGCGGTGGCCGAGCGCGACGGGGGACAGCCGGGCCCGGCCGTCCACCGCACGGAACACCGCCCAGCCATCCCCCTGCCGGAAGAGCGCCGACAGCGGCACCTGCATCACCTCAGCGCCTTGCCATGTCACGATGCGGAGGTAGACGGCATAGCCGTCGCCGAGCCCGGACCTCGCCTCGGGCGGGCTGGTGATGTCGAAGACGGCGTCGACGCGCTGTTCCTCGATGCCGAGCGCGGAGACCTTGGTGTGGGCCGAGGGATCGAGGCTCCTGAGCCTCGCTTCCAGCGGGTCCGGCCCGCCCCAGCGGTCGACGATGGCGCGGGTGCCGGGGCTGAGGCCCACGGCATCGGCCGAGAGAAGGTCGGCGACGATTTCCAGATCGTCGGTGCGGCCGAGCGAAAGAAGCCGCGTGCCGGCGGCCACCGGGGTTTCGCTGACGATGTCGACGGACAGGACAGTGCCGGTGATCGGTGCCCTGAGCGTGACGCAGCAACTGTCGCGCGCGGTACCGCCGGTGGTGGGCGGGATCAGCACAGCCTCTGCCCGGGCGAGCGCGCTGGTCGCCATCTCGACGTTGGAGCGCGCGGCCTCGCGCGCGGCGAGGCGGATGGCGAGAAGCTGGCTCGCGTCCTCGAGCGCGGTCTGCGAGGTGACGCCGCGGTCGGCGAGCGTGCGGGCGCGGTCGTGCTGGGTGCGGGCGTAGTGCAGTTCCTCCTCGGCCTGGCGAAGCTGCGCCTCGGCCAGCGTCAGCGCGGCCCGGGCCTCGCGCACTGCGGCCTCGGCCTGTTCGCGCGAGCGGGTGTCGAGAAGCGCGGGGGCGGCGGGTTCCACCACGGCGACCACGGTTTCGCCCGCCACGACCGTGTCGCCCACCTCCACCGGCGCGCGGCGGGTGGTGCCGGCGATCGGCGCGGCGACCTCGAAGACGTCCTTCACCCGCGTCTCGCCCTCGGCGTTGACGGTGACGAGCATCGGCCCCCGGGCAATGGTGGCCAGATCGACGGGCACGGGATCGGTGCGGAAGGCCAGCCACGCGAGCCCGCCCGCGACGCCTGCGCCGATCAGGCCGATGATGTAGTGGCGGGGTTGCAGGGCCATCGGTCACTCCCGGGTTTTCATCACCGCGACGAGGTCGAGCCGGTCGATGCGCCGCCGCACGACCATAGCCGAGCCGAGCGCGGTGAGAAGGACGATGAGGCTCGCGCGCGCGAAGGTGGCGGGGACGATGACGAAGGGCACCTCGTAAAGGTCGCTCTCGATGCCTTGGGTGAAGGCCCAGGCGATGCCGAGGCCGGCGAGCCAGCCCGGCGGCTGCGCCAGCAGCGCCAGCACCATGACCTCGCCGACGAGGATGAAAGAGACCTCGCCGCGCGAGAAGCCGAGGATGCGCAGGCTGGCCAGTTCGCGGGCCCGTTCGGACAACTGGATGCGGGCGCCGTTGTAGGTGACGCCGACGGTGATCAGCACCGCGATGGTGATGTAGACGGTCGCGGTGATGCGGATGTTCTGGCGCAGCGTTTCGTCGAAGGACCGGCGCATGTCGGTGATCATGGCGGTGCCGGCGAGCGCGGGCATCCCGTTCAGCGCCCGGTGGAAGTCGGACTTCTGCGCGGGGTCGAGCGTGAGGTTCGCCACCGAGACCTGGGGCGCCTGGCGGCGGAGCGCGTTCAGCGTCTCGAAGTCCATGTAGGCGGCGAGGCCGATATACTGCTCGATCGTCGCGGTGACCGGCAGGATCGCCGTTTCGCGCCGGCCGGAGAGGAAATCGACCTCGACCGTGTCGCCGGGGGAAAGTCCGAGCTGGCGGGCGAGCCGCTCGGCAAGGACAACGCCGCCGGGCGGCGCGGCGATCACCCGGCCCGACCCGCCGACGATGCGCGACAGGTCCGCCCCCGGGCGGCGCGCCTCCAGCGTGGTGTGCTTCTCGAGATGGCCGTTTCTCAGTACCACCGGCTCGACCAGTTGCCCCTCGATCTGCAAGGCCCCGGGCAGGCCGCGCAGCGCGTCGAGGACGATCTCGGGCCGGTTCTCGGCGAACATCAGCACCGCGTCCTGCCGGTTGGCGAGGCCAAAGGTGGTGTCGAGCATCTTGTCCATCGCATCGTCGAAGAAGCTCGCCGCCGACAGGACCGCGACCGCCATCGACAGGCCCAGCGCGCTCGTCGCGGCGCGGACCGGCCAGCGGGTGATCGACCGCAGGATCATCATCGCGGGCTGGGAAAGCCGCAGCCGCGCCATCAGCCGGTCCGCGGCGCCGCGGCGGAACCGCGGCGGCGCGGGGGGCTGCATCGCCACCGCCGGGGGCAGGCGGGCGGCCGCGAGCGCCACCCGGAGCGCGCCGAAGGCCGCCGAGGCGAGGCCGATCAGCGCCGCGACGGCGTAGACCGCCCACGAGCCGCGGAAGATCAGGTAGGGAAAGTCGAAGAACCGGGCGTAGAGCCGCGCCATGCCCTGCGCGAGCCAGGCACCCGCGCCCCAGCCGATCAGGATGCCGACGACGGCGGTCAGCGCGGCGAGCATCAGGTAGTGTTGCGCGATCATCCGGTTGGAGTAGCCGAGCGCCTTCAGAAGCCCGATCTCGGCCCGTTCAAGCGCGACGATCCGGCCCAGCACCATGTTCACCAGGAAGGCCGCGACGCCGAAGAAGATCGGCGGCATGACGATGGTCATGGTCCAGAGCTGGTCAAGCTCGGAGGAGACGAAGCTGTGCGACACCTGCCGGTCACGGCCATGCGCGCCGGTGCCGCCGTAAGGTTCGAGAGCCGCGTCGATCCGGTCGATCACCTCCGGTTCGGACGCCCCCTTGTAGAGCGCGACGGTGAGGCTGTTGAACGCGCCCGACATGTCGAAGGCGGCGGCGGCGGCGCGTTCGGGCAGGAAGATCACGCCGAAACCCTCGTTGTCGGGCATCATCGCGCCGGGGCCGAGCGTGTAGATGAATTCGGGCGAGAGCACCGTCCCGGTGACCGTCAGTTCCCGCCGGGTGCCGTTGAGGTTGGCAAAGAACCTGTCGCCGAGCGCGAAGCGGTTCGCCCGGGCGAAGGGTTCATTGACCGCGACCTCGTTGGTCGCGTCGGGGTCCGGCAGGCGGCCGGACCTCAGCAGCGGGACGTCGAGAAGCGGCTCGCCAGCGGCAGGCAGCGAGATGATGCGGCCGACGGCGGCTTCCTCCCGCCCGGGGATGTCGAGCGTTACCATCCCCTCGATCCGCGCCTCGGCGGTGCGCACGCCGGGCAGGGCGGCGATGTCGGACAAAAGCCCGAGCGGCGCCCGGCGGGCGGGCGCCCAGAGGTCGGCGAAGCGGTTCCTTTCGTAATAGGCGTCGCGGCTGTCGCCCAGCGCCTGATACATCACGAAGGAGGTCAGGAGCGCCGCCACCCCGCAGCCGAGGACGAGCGCGATCGCCAGCGCCTGCGCCCAGAGCCGGGCGAAATCGCGCAGGAGCTTGCGGTCGAGCGCGTGCATCACCATTCGATCTCCGACGGATCGACGCGGGTCTCGTTCACCTCCATGCCGAGGAGCCGGCCGTCCTGGAAGCGGATCACGCGATGAGCCATCTTCCGGATCGCCACGTTGTGGGTGATGACGACGGTGGCGGTGCCGAGATCGTCGTTCACCCGCTTCAGCGCCTGCAGGACCTGCACTCCGGTCTGGCTGTCGAGTGCGCCGGTGGGCTCGTCGCACAGAAGCACGTCGGGCCGCTTGGCGATGGCGCGGGCAATGGCGACGCGTTGCTGCTCGCCGCCCGAAAGCTCGGCCGGGAAATGGTCGAGCCGGGGGGCGAGCCCGACCATCTCCAGCGCCTCGGCCGGGCTCATCGGGTTTCTCGATACGTCGGTGACAAGCTGGACATTCTCGCGCGCGGTCAGCGAGGCCACCAGGTTGTAGAACTGGAAGACGAAGCCCACATGGTCGCGCCGGTAGGCCGTCAGCGCCCGGTCGGAGAGCCCGGTCAGCTCGCGGTCGCGGAACCAGACATGTCCGTCGGTGGCGGCGTCGAGCCCGCCGAGGATGTTCAGAAGCGTCGACTTGCCCGAGCCGGAGGGGCCGAGAAGCACGGTGAACTCGCCCTCGTAAAGCTCCAGATCGACGCCCGCGAGCGCGCGGACCTTGATCTGGCCGGTGTCGTAGACCTTGGTCAGTCCGGCGATGCGGAAGACGGGAACGGGCATGGGCGCATCCTTCGCGGCGCATTTCGGCAAAGAGCGTGCCCGCTGTCCTTGATCCGGCTCAAGCCCGCCGGCGCACCGGGGAACCGGCACATTTACGCCTAGCCAGAGCCATATTCCTGGGGACAATGGAACCAGTCGCAGGGTTTCCCTGTATTTGTAGCTGATTCGGATCGAAAGTGTGCCGCCATGATCGACCGGCGTTTCCTGATGACAGGCGCAGCCGCCGCTGCCGTGCTGGGCCTTGCCCGGCCCGCCGCGGCCGTTCCCGCCGTCGAGCCGCCGCCACCCTCCGCGCCGATCCCGGGCCTGACCCTTGCGCCGGAACTGTATCCCACCATTGTCACGGTCCGGCGCGACCTCGTCCCCGGCTCGATCCATGTGCTGTCGTCGAAGCACTACCTCTACTACATCGTCCGCAAGGGCGTGGCGATCCGCTACGGCGTGGCGGTGGGCAAGGCGGAACTGGTGTTCCGCGGCGCGGCGGATGTCGGCAAGAAGGTCGAATGGCCAAGCTGGAAGCCCACGCCGGAGATGGTCGCGCGCAACCCCGGGGCTTATGCGAAATATGCCGACGGGATGCCGGGCGGGCCGAAGAACCCCCTGGGCGCGCGGGCGATCTACCTGTTCCAGGACGGCCATGACACCGCGATCCGCATCCACGGCACGATCGAGCCCAATTCCATCGGCAAGTCGGTGTCGAACGGCTGCCTCAGGATGGTCAACGACCACGTCATCGACCTCTACAACCGGGTCGAGCTTGGCGCCCCGGTGATGGTCTACTGAGCCGACCCGCGCGCCACCGGCCCGGTTCCGCCCGAGGGGCCTTCCTGTGCCCTGCGCGCGGCGATAGAAGGGGCCCATGTCGCCCGGTCCCAGGCTCCTCACCCTCTCCTCGCTCGGCCAGATCGCCCCCCTCGGTCATGACACGGTGATCGACGTGCGCTCGCCGTCGGAATATGCCGAGGACCACCTGCCCGGCGCGATCAACCTGCCGGTGCTCGACGATGCCGAACGCGCCCGCGTCGGCACGATCTACAAGCAGCAATCGCCCTTCCTCGCCCGCAAGGTCGGCGCGGCGCTGGTCGCCCGCAATGTCGCCCGCCACCTCGACGGGCCGCTCGCCGACCTGCCGGGAAGCTGGCGGCCGCTCGTCTACTGCTGGCGCGGCGGCCAGCGCTCGGGCGCCTTCGCCACGATCCTCGCGCAGGTCGGCTGGCGGGTGGAGCTTGTCGCCGGCGGCTACAAGTCCTGGCGCAGGCTGGTGGTCGAGGCGCTGCACGACCGTCCGGTGCCCAGCCCCGTCGTCGTGCTGGATGGCAACACCGGCTCGGCCAAGACCGAGTTGCTCGGGCTCCTCGCCGCGCGCGGGGCGCAGGTGATCGACCTCGAGGGGCTCGCCAACCACCGCGGCTCGCTCTTCGGCGCGATGCCCGGCGGCCAGCCGTCGCAGAAGCTGTTCGAGGGGCGCCTTGCGATGGCGCTCGCCGCGCTCGATCCCGCCCGGCCGGTGGTGGTGGAGGCCGAAAGCTCCAAGGTCGGCGACATCGCGCTGCCGAAGCAGCTCTGGGCGGCGATGAGGGGCGCCCCCCGCCTCCGTGTCGCCGCCCCGGCGGATGCGCGCGCGGCCTACCTTGCCCGGGCCTATGCCGACGTGGCCGCGGACCGGGCCCGCCTCGCGCGGGTCATCGCGCTCCTGCGCCCGCTCCATCCCGCCGAGGTGATCGGGGAGTGGTTGCGGCTGGCCGGCGACGGCGCGTTCGAGACGCTTGCCCTGGGGCTGATGGCGCGGCACTACGATCCCCGCTACGAAAGGCACCGCGCCCGCATCGGTGGCGCGCAGGACCATACGGTCACGACCGAAAGCCTCGCGCCGGAGGCGCTCGGCCCGCTGGCCGACCGGCTCGCCGGCGCCATCCGCGACATCTTCGCGTAGCGCGTTCGGGTAGCGCGGGCCCCGGGCTTGGATGGCGCGCGCCAAGACGCTAAGGAACGGGGACGGACGAGGGGGAGAGGCCATGCAGCGCGTCTATGTCACCGGAGCCGCCGGCTTCATCGGCTTCCACCTCTGCGAGGCTCTCCTTGCCGAGGGCTTCCGCGTCCACGGCCATGACGGGATGACCGCCTACTACGACCCCGCGCTGAAGCGCGCGCGGCTTTCGATCCTGCAGGGGCGCGAGGGCTTCGGCTTCACCGAGGCGATGCTCGAGGACCACGCGGGGCTCGCCGCCGACATGGGCCGCTTCCGCCCCGATGTCGTCGTCCACCTCGCTGCGCAGGCCGGCGTGCGCTATTCGCTCGAGGCGCCGCGGAGCTACCTTTCCTCCAACATCGAGGGCACGTTCAACGTGATGGAGGCGGCGCGCGATCTCGGGGTGAAACACCTTCTCCTCGCCTCCACCTCCTCGGTCTATGGCGCCAACACGGCGATGCCCTACCGCGAGACCGACAAGGCCGACACCCAGGTCTCGCTCTATGCCGCCACCAAGAAGGCGACCGAGGCCCTCAGCCATTCCTGGGCGCATCTGTGGGCCCTGCCCACGACCTGTTTTCGCTTCTTCACCGTCTACGGTCCCTGGGGCCGGCCCGACATGGCGCCGTTCAAGTTCACCAAGGCGATCCTTCAGGGCGAGCCGATCGACGTCTACGGCCACGGCGAGATGTTCCGCGACTTCACCTATGTGACCGACCTGGTCCGGGCGATCCGGCTCCTCATCGACTGCCCGCCCGAACGCCCCGCCTCGGCCGGGGACATCGCCGAGGGCGACAGCCTGTCGCCGGTTGCGCCCTGGCGGGTGGTCAACATCGGCAACGGCGAGAAGGTGGCGCTTGGCGATTTCATCGCCGCGATCGAGCGGGCCGCGGGGCGCGCGGCGATCCGCAACCTGATGGAGATGCAGAAGGGCGACGTCGTCGCGACCTGGGCCGACAACCGGCTGCTGACCCGGCTCACCGGCTACCGGCCGGAAACCGACATCGTCACCGGCATGGCAGCCTTCGTCGCCTGGTATCGCGACCACTACCGCGTCTGAGGCCCGTCATGGCGCCGGGGCCGATTCTCCCTTGACGGGCCGGACCGGCTCGCATACCTACGCCGCCGGTGCGGCTAGGTAGCTCAGCTGGTTAGAGCACATGACTCATAATCATGGGGTCGGCGGTTCAAGTCCGCCCCTAGCCACCACACCGCCACAGGAATCTCCGCCTCTTTCGCCCGCCCCGCCGCCCGGTCTGGACAGACGCGGCCGCAGCGTCTTAGCTGGCCCGCGGGGCGCGCAAGAGGAGGACTGGACATCGTGACCGGCATACCCGCGGCCATCTCCGACGTCACCCGGCTGCTCGCCGGCCAGGGTTACGTCGCGGACCGGGCGCTTTCCACCGTGGTCTTCCTTGCGCTGAGGCTCGGCCGGCCGCTCTTTCTCGAAGGCGATGCCGGCGTCGGCAAGACCGAGATTGCCAAGGCGATCGCCGGCGCCCTCGGCCGGCGCCTGATCCGGCTCCAGTGCTACGAGGGGCTCGATGCCGCCTCGGCCGTCTGCGACTGGAACTTCGCCGCGCAGATGCTGGCGATCCGCACGGCGGAAGCCGGCGGCGGCGCCGACCGCGACGCGCTCCGCGCCGAGCTTTTCACCGAGGACTACCTGATCGAGCGCCCGCTCCTGGCCGCCATGCGGCCCCAGCCGGGCGGCGCGCCGGTCCTCCTGATCGACGAGATCGACCGCACCGACGAGCCCTTCGAGGCGTTCCTGCTCGAGGCGCTCTCCGACTTCCAGGTGACGATCCCCGAGCTTGGCACGATCCGCGCGCCGGAGCCGCCCGTCGTCATCCTCACCTCGAACCGCACCCGCGAGGTCCATGACGCGCTGAAGCGGCGCTGCCTCTACCACTGGGTGGATTACCCGACCTTCGCCCGCGAGATGGACATCCTCCACGCCCGCGCGCCGGAGGCGACCGCGACCCTCAGCCGCGAGGTCGTCGCCTTCGTCCAGAAACTCCGCACCGAGGACCTGTTCAAGAAGCCCGGCGTCGCCGAGACGATCGACTGGGCGAAATGCCTCCTCGCCCTCGACGTCATCGCGCTCAGCCCCGAGGTGATCGCCGACACGCTGGGGGCGATCCTGAAATACCAGGACGACATCCAGAAGATCGCGGGCGATCCGGCGAAGAAGATCCTCGACGAGATCCGCGCCGACCTGGCGCCGGCCTGAGGGGCCCAGGGATGCGTCCCCGGCATCTTCGTTGCGCAAATATCCCGGGGGTGCGGGGGCAGCGCCCCCGCGGCGTGACCCGTGGCTGAGCAGATCCCCCTCGACATCCCCGAGGACGGCAAGCTCGCCGCCAACATCGCCCATTTCGCCCGGGCGCTGCGCAAGGCCGGCCTCAGGGTCGGCCCCGGCCGGGTGATCGGGGCGATCCGCGCGGTGGAGGCGGCGGGCTTCACCGAACGCGCCGACTTCTACTGGGTGCTCCACGCCTCCTTCGTCTCCCGCCCGGAGGAGCGCGCGGTCTTCGCGCAGGTGTTCCGCCTCTACTGGCGCGACCCGCGCTATCTCGAACACATGATGAGCCTGATGCTGCCGGCGGTGCGCGGCGTGCAGGAGGACCGCCGCGCCGAGGCGGCCGAGAAGCGCGCCGCCGAAGCGCTGCTCGACGGCGCCGCGCCCGACCTGCCGGAGCCGGATGCCGCGGCGGGCGAGGACGAGGTCGAGATCGTCGCCGACGCCAGCGCCACCGCCTCGGCCGAGGAACGGCTTCGCACGCTCGACTTCGAGCAGATGTCGGTGGCCGAGATCGCTCTGGCGAAGCGGATGCTGGCGCGGCTTTCGCTTCCCGTCCGCCCGCTCGTCTCGCGCCGGACGGCGGCCGATGCGCGCGGGCGGCTGGCCGACTGGCGGGCGACGATGCGCCGGGCGATGCGGCGCGGCGGCGAGGTCGAGCTGCTGGCGCGCCGCCGCCGCCGCACCCGCTGGCCCAACCTCGTCGTGCTCTGCGACATTTCCGGCTCGATGTCGCACTACAGCCGGATGGTGCTGCATTTCGTCCATGCCGTCGCCAACCACCGCGGCGCCGGCTGGGCCAGGGTCCATGCCTTCACCTTCGGCACCCGGCTGACCAACATCACCCATCACCTGCGCCAGCGCGACGTCGATGCAGCACTCGCCGCCGCCGGGGCCGAGGCGCAGGACTGGCAGGGCGGCACGCGGATCGGCGCCTGCCTGCACGCCTTCAACCGCGACTGGTCGCGGCGCGTCACCGGGCAGGGGGCGGTGGTGCTCCTGATCTCCGACGGGCTCGACCGCGATCCCGCCGCGGGGCTCGCCCGCGAGATGGAGCGGCTGCATCTCTCCGCGCGCCGGCTGATCTGGATCAATCCGCTCTTGCGCTGGAACGGGTTCGCGCCGAAAGCCCGTGGCATCGCCGCGATGCTGCCCCATGTCGACAGCTTCCGCGCCGGCCATTCGATCGCCTCGCTCGAAGACCTCGCCGCGGCGCTGGCGCGGCCCGACGACATGGGTGAGAAGGCGCGGATGATCCGGCTTCTTGCAGGCGGATAGCGGCGGGCTGCTATCGCCTCACCGCCGCCCTCCGGGTCAGGATCGGAACCGGAACCGGGTCCCGGAAGTTGGGTGTCGAATCGGTCGCCACCGCGTCCCGGGAAGGAGAACGCCATGCGCAAACGCCTGAACACCTCGACCGCGGTCATCGCGAGCCTGTCGCTCCTCGCCGGCGGACCCGCCTTCCCGCAGGAGGCCGCGCCGGCGGCCGACAGGCCGATGGTCTGCGCCGACGGCAGCGACCTTCCCTGCCCCGAGGGGGTGCCGCTGGTCCCCGCGCCGGAAGGTGCGGCGCCGGAGGCCGAGGCAGCGCCCGGGCCTGAGGTCGCGTCCGAGCCAGAGGCCGCGCCCGAGCCAGCGCCGGAGGCTGCACCCGAGGCCGCGCCCGAGCCAGAGGCTGCACCGGAAGCTGCGCCTGAGGCGGTGCCAGAAACGGTACCGGAGGCGGAACCTGCACCGGAAGCCGCGCCGGACCCCGCCCCGGAAGCTGCCCCCGAGGCTGAGGGCGCGCCGGAACCCGCTCCGGAGGCCGTTGTTCCCGAAGAGGTCGCACCCGAAGCGCCCGCGTCTGAGGCAGCGCCCGAGGCTGCGCCTGTCGCGCCTGCGCCCGAAGCCGCGCCGGAAGCAGCGCCCGAGCCGGCGCCCGAGACGGTGCCGGAAGCCGCGCCTGCGCCCGAAGCCGCGCCTGAAGCAGCGCCTGAAGCCGCGCCCGAGGCGGTCGCTCCCGATGCCGAGGCGGCGCCCGAAGCCGCGCCCGAGGCGACGTCCGACCAGCCGGTCGAGTCGGAACCCGCTCCGGCGCCCGAAGGCACCGAACCTGCCGCCCCCGCGGCGACCGGCACAGAGGCCACCGACACAGGGACCACCGACACGGGGACCACCGACACGGGCGCCGCGCTTCCGGTCCAGCCCGATGCGGCCTCCGGCGAGCCCCCCGTCGCCGCCGCTGCCGCGCAGGCCGAGCCGGGCGCCGAACCGCCCGCCGGCGCCGAGGTGACCGAGGAGGTGGTGACCGAGGAGACCGCGCGATCCTCGGCCGAGGACTTCGCCAACCCGGTCGGCCAGGCCGCGGCACCGCTGGCGGCCCCGAAGGCCGCATCGGACGACGACGACGGGCTTTCGGACGCCGAGAAGGTGGTCCTCCTTGGCCTCGGCGCTCTCGCGGTCGGCGCGATCCTGTCGAACAACCGCCGGGTCGAACTCAACTCCGGCGACCGGGTGGTGGTCCAGCAGCCCGACGGCTCCTACCGGATCATCAAGGACGACAACGTGCTGCTGCGCCGGCCCGGCTCCACCGTCCGGACCGAAACCTTCGACGACGGCTCCACCCGCACCACGGTCAGCCGTGCCGACGGCTCGCAGGTGGTGACGATCCGCGATGCCGGATACCGCGTTCTGCGCCAGGTCCATGTCGCCCCCGACGGCACGCAGACGCTGCTTCTCGACGATACGGTCGAATACCGGCCGGTCGACGTGGCGCGCCTGCCGCCGCCCGCGCCGGTGATCGAGGTCGATCCCTGGGCCGACGAGGCCGCGCTGCGTGCCGCGCTCGGGCGCGAGGCGCGGATCGACCGGGCCTTCTCGCTCGCCCAGGTGCGCGACATCGAACGGGTGCGTGCGCTGGTGCCGGTGATCGACCTGACCGCAATCACCTTCGAGACCGGCTCCGCCGCGATCCGGCCCGACCAGGCCGAGGCGCTGTCGCGGATCGGCGGGCTGATGAAGGACTACATCGACGCCAACCCGCGCGAGATGTTCCTGATCGAGGGCCATACCGATGCCGTGGGCTCGGCCGCGGCCAACCTCGCGCTGTCGGACCGGCGCGCGGAATCGGTGGCGCTGGCGCTCACGGAATACTTCGACGTCCCGCCCGAGAACATGGTCGTGCAGGGCTACGGCGAGGAGTTCCTGAAGGTCGAGACCGCCGGACCCGAACGCCAGAACCGCCGCGCCAGCGTGCGGCGCATCACCGACCTCTTGCGCCAGGCGGCGAACTGACCGACCCGCCGGGCCGCGCGGCCCGATCCCGTGCGTCTGCCTTGCGGAAGCTGCCCCCAGCCTTTTCCGCCGGGTAGGGGCGCGCCGCCCGCAAGGTTTCGCTGGAACCCCCTCCCGCCCCGATCCATAGTCCGTGCGGGAGGATTGGATCATGGACCTAGCCGAACACGACCGCATTCCCGAAACCGCCCTCGACTGGCACCGCGCCGGAAAGGGCGCGGCGATCGCCACCGTGATCGAGACCTGGGGCTCCGCACCCCGGCAGGCCGGCAGCCAGCTTGCCGTCTCGGGTGCGGGCGAGATGGCGGGCTCGGTCTCGGGCGGATGCGTCGAGGGCGCCGTGGTCGAGGAGGCGCTGGCCGCGCTTGAGGACGGGCGCCCGCGCGTTCTGACCTTCGGGGTGAGCGACGAGGAAGCCTTTGCCGTGGGTCTTGCCTGCGGCGGCACGATCCGGGTGCTGGTGGAGCCGGTGGGCCCGGGCCTGCCGGAGCCGATGCTGGCCGATCTGGTCGCGGCGCGGGCGGCACGCCGGCCGCTCGCCTATGTCGTGAACCTGTCGGACTGGTCGCGGCGGCTGGCAGCTCCCGGCACTGATGCGGACATCGACGCGCGCTTCCGCGCCGACCGCTCGGGCGTGGAGGACGAGGAATTCGTCGGCATCCACAACCCGCCGCTTAGGATGGTCATCGTCGGCGCCGTCCATGTCGCCCAGTCGCTGGTCGGCATGGCACGGGCCTGCGGCTACGATCCCGTCCTCGTCGATCCGCGCGAGGCCTTCGGCTCCGCCGCGCGTTTCCCCGGCGAGGACATCCGCCACGACTGGCCCGACGAGGCACTGGCGGCGATCGGGCTCGACGCGCGCACGGCAGTCGTCACCCTGACCCACGATCCCAAGATCGACGACCCGGCAATCCGCGCGACGCTGGCGTCCGAGGTCTTCTACCTCGGCTGCCTCGGGTCCGGGCGGACGCATGGCAAGCGCGTCGCCCGCCTGACCGAGGCCGGATATTCCGAGGCCGAGATCGCCCGGATCCACGCCCCCGTCGGGCTTGACATCGGCGCCCGGTCGCCGGGCGAGATCGCGGTGTCGATCATCGCCGAGGTCACCCGGGTGCTGAGGCGCGGGGAATGAGGGCCGGTCCCGGCCGCTGCGTCCCGGGGGCCGGCGATTCCTGCAAGCGGAGAGATGACAAGCACGACCTTCCTCACATAGCCTGAGGCCGGGCGAATCCCGTGGCGCCGGCGCGGAGGAGAGAGGACAGATGCAACTCACCGACCATCGCGACATCAAGGCCAGCCCCGAAACGGTCTGGGCGGCGATCCTCGACCCCAAGGTGCTGAGCGCCTGCATCCCCGGCTGCGAAAGCCTGACCGGGTCGCCCGAAGCCGGATACGAGGCCGTCGTGGTGCAGAAGGTCGGGCCGGTGAAGGCCAGGTTCACCGGCATCGTCGCGCTTTCCGACATCGTGCCGGGCCGGGCGGTGACGATCAGCGGCGAAGGCAAGGGCGGGCCTGCGGGATTTGCCAAGGGCGGCGCCAGGGTGACGCTGGAGCCCGCACCGGAGGGCACGCTTCTGTCCTACGAGGTGGAGGCGAGCGTGGGCGGCAAGCTCGCCCAGCTTGGCAGCCGGCTGATCGACGGCTTCGCCAAGAAGCTCGCCGACGAGTTCTTCGAACGGTTCAAGACCACGGTGGAGGGGCCGGATGCCGGCGGCCCCGGCCCGGACAAGGACGGGGGCGGGCCCGAGTCTGGCGCGGAGGCCGGAACGACCGCAAAGAAGGGTTGGCTCAAGCGCGTCTTCGGCAACTGAGCCCAAGGGATCGAAAGGGAGGTAAGAATGACCAAAGTCACGATGACCGTGAACGGCCGTGCCGTTTCCGGCGAGGTGGAGGGGCGCACGCTACTGGTGCAGTTCCTGCGCGAGGGGCTCGGGCTGACCGGCACCCATGTCGGCTGCGACACCTCGCAATGTGGCTCCTGCGTGGTGCATGTCGGCGGCAAGGCGGTGAAAAGCTGCACCGTCTTCGCGCTCGACGTGGCCGGCGCCGAGGTGCGCACGATCGAGGGGATGGCCAATGCCGACGGCTCGCTCGGCCCGGTCCAGCAGGCGTTCCAGGATCACCACGGGCTTCAGTGCGGCTTCTGCACGCCGGGCATGGTGATGTCCTCGGCCGCCCTTCTGGCCGAGAACCCGAAGCCGACCGAGGCCGAGGTGCGCCACTACCTCGAGGGCAACATCTGCCGTTGCACCGGCTATCACAACATCGTCAAGGCGGTGCTTGCCGCGTCCGGGCAGGACGTGTCGGCCGTCGCCGCCGAATGAGGGAGGGGAATCATGCCTAAGGATCACGGGATCGGCGCAAGCTCCAAGCGCCGCGAGGATGTCCGCTTCCTGACCGGGAGGGGGCGCTACACCGACGACATCAACCTGCGCGGCCAGACCCATGCGGTCTTCGTGCGCAGCCAGGTCGCCCACGGGCGGATCAGGTCGATCGACACCGGCGCGGCCGAGGCGATGCCCGGCGTGCTCAAGGTCTTCACCGCGAAGGACTTCGAGGGCAAGGGCGGCGTCCCCTGCGGCTGGCAGATCCACGACCGCCAGGGCAAGCCGATGCTGGAGCCCAAGCACCCGATCCTCGCCGAGGGCAAGGTGCGCTACGTCGGCGACGCCATCGCCTGCGTCGTGGCCGAGACGCTGGAACAGGCCCGCGACGCGGCCGAGGCGGTCGAGGTCGACATCGAGGAACTGCCCGCCGTCATCGACATGAAGGCCGCGGTCAGGGGCGGCGCGCTTGTCCATGACGAGCTTGGTTCCAACCTCTGCTACGACTGGGGCTTCATCGAGGACAACAAGGCCCCGACCGATGCCGCCTTCGCCAAGGCCGATCACGTCACCACGCTGGAACTGGTCAACAACCGGCTGATTCCGAACGCGATGGAGCCGCGCGTTGCGATCGGCGACTACGACTTCGCGCGCGACGACTACACGCTCTACACCACCAGCCAGAACCCGCATGTGATCCGGCTCCTGATGGGGGCCTTCGTGCTCTCGATCCCGGAACACAAGCTGCGCGTGGTGGCGCCCGACGTCGGCGGCGGCTTCGGTTCGAAAATCTTCCACTACATCGAGGAGGCCTTCGTCACCCACGCGTCCAGGGTGGTCGGCCGCCCGGTGAAATGGACCTGCACGCGGTCGGAAAGCTTCATGACCGACGCGCACGGCCGCGACCATGTGACGAAGATCGAGCTGGCGCTCGACAAGGCGGGCCATTTCCTCGCGCTCAGGACCGAGACCTACGCGAACATGGGGGCCTATCTTTCCACCTTCGCGCCCTCGATCCCGACCTACCTGCACGGCACGCTGATGGCGGGGACCTACAAGACGCCACTGATCTACGTGAACGTGAAGGCGGTCTTCACCAACACCGTGCCGGTGGACGCCTACCGCGGCGCCGGCCGGCCCGAGGCGACCTTCCAGCTTGAACGCGTGATCGACAAGGCCGCGCGCGAGATGGGGATCGACCCGATCGAGATCCGGCGCAGGAACTTCGTCGGCGCGGACGAATTCCCCTACCAGACCCCGGTGGCGGTGCAGTACGACACCGGCAACTACCAGGCGACGATGGACCGGCTGGTCCAGATCGCCGACATCGCCGGGTTCGAGGCGCGCCGGGCGGAAAGCGCGCGCAAGGGGCTTTTGCGCGGGCTCGGCGTCAACTGCTACATCGAGGCCTGCGGCATCGCGCCATCGAACCTCGTCGGCCAGCTCGGCGCGCGGGCAGGGCTTTACGAAAGTGCCACGGTGCGGGTGAACGCCACCGGCGGCATCGTCGTCATGACCGGCAGCCACAGCCACGGCCAGGGGCACGAGACGGCCTTCCCGCAGGTCATCTCGGAGTTGATCGGGATTCCCGAAAGCATGGTCGAGGTCGTCCACGGCGACACCTCGAACACGCCGATGGGGATGGGCACCTACGGCTCGCGCTCGCTTGCCGTCGGCGGCTCGGCGATGGTGAAGGCCACCAACAAGATCATCGCCAAGGCGAAGAAGATCGCCGCCCACCTGATGGAGGCCTCCGACCAGGACATCGAGCTGAAGGGCGGCAAGTTCACCGTCGCCGGCACCGACAAGTCGGTGGACTGGGGCTCGGTCTGCCTCGCCGCCTATGTGCCCCACAACTACCCGCTGGCGGAGCTGGAGCCGGGGCTGGAGGAGACGGCGTTCTACGACCCGTCGAACTTCACCTATCCCGCCGGCGCCTATGCCTGCGAGGTCGAGGTGGACCCGGAGACCGGCAAGGTGACGGTCTGCTCTTTCGCCGCGGCCGACGACTTCGGCAACATCGTCAACCCGATGATCGTCGAGGGCCAGGTGCACGGCGGGATCGGCCAGGGCATCGGCCAGGCGATGCTGGAGGGGGCCGCCTATGACGGCAACGGCCAGCTTCTGTCCGGCAGCTACATGGACTATGCCATGCCGCGGGCGACGGACGTGCCGTTCTACAGGGTGGACCATTCCTGCCAGACGCCCTGCACCCACAATCCCCTGGGGGTGAAGGGCTGCGGCGAGGCGGGCGCGATCGGCTCGCCGCCGGCGGTGGTCAACGCGGTGCTCGACGCGCTCAACCGCGGCGGCCACAGGGTGGATCACATCGACATGCCGGTCTCGCCTGCGCGGGTCTGGCAGGCGATCAACGGCTGAGGGAGGAACGGCCATGCACAACTTCGAGTTCGTGAAACCCTCCACCGTCGCCGAGGCCGTCAAGGCGCTCGGGCGGGAGGACGCGCAGGCGCTTGCCGGCGGCCACACGCTGATGCCGACGATGAAGCAGCGGCTGGCGGCGCCGGCGGTGCTGGTCAGCCTCACCGGCATCCCCGACCTCAAGGGCGTCCGCCGCGAGGGCGACACGCTGGCGATCGGCGCGACGACGACGCATGCCGAGGTGGCGAAGGCGGCGGCGAAGGACTATCCGGCGCTGGCGAAGCTTGCCGGCGGGATCGGCGATCCGGCGGTCAGGAATCGCGGCACGATCGGCGGCAGCCTTGCCAACAACGATCCGGCGGCGGACTACCCGGCCGCCGCCCTCGGCTCGGGCGCGACGATCGTCACCAACAAGCGCCAGATCGCGGCGGACGACTACTTCCGTGGCCTCTTCGCCACGGCGCTGGACGAGGGCGAGATCATCACCTCGGTCCGCTTTCCGATCCCCGCGCGCGCGGCCTATGCCAAGTTCGAGCAGCCGGCCTCGCGCTTCGCGCTGACCGGGGCCTTAGTGGCGAAATACCCTTCGGGGGTGCGGGTGGCGATCACCGGCGCGGGCGAGAACGGCGTGTTCCGCTGGGCTGAGGCGGAGAAGGCGCTGTCGGCCAGCTATGCGGCCTCGGCGCTCTCGGGCCTGACGGTGTCGGCCGACGGGCTGGTCGGCGACCTGCACGGCACGCCGGCCTACCGGGCGAACCTCGTGAAGGTGATGACCGGCCGCGCGGTCGCCGCCTCCTGACGGCGCGAAACGCATCAGCAAACGCCCCCGCAACACTGCGGGGGCGTTTCGTTTTGCAGATGGCGGCTTGTTCCGGCCCTGGATTGGTTATAAGATTTTACCAATTCGGAGGTATCCCGCATGGACATGCCCCTTCCCGACGCGTCCGTCCTGGGCCGCCGTGCCGAGATCGTGGCGCGTCTGCGCGCCGTCCTGCCCGCCGACGCGGTGATCGACGACCCGGCCGAGACGCGCGCCTATGAATGCGACGCGCTCGCGGCCTACCGCTGCCCGCCGCTTGCGGTGGTGCTGCCGCGGTCGACGGCGGAGGTGGTCGCGGCGCTGAAGGTCTGCCATGCGGCGCGGGTGCCGGTCGTGCCGCGCGGCGCGGGCACCTCGCTTGCCGGCGGCGCGCTGCCGACGGCCGACAGCGTCATCCTCGGGATCGCGCGGATGACCAAGGTGCTGGAGGTGGACTACGGCGACCGCTTCATCCGGGTCGAGGCGGGCCGCACCAACCTCTCGGTCACCGGCGCGGTGGAGGGCGAGGGGTTCTTCTACGCGCCCGACCCGTCCTCGCAGCTCGCCTGCGCCATTGCCGGCAACATCGCGATGAACTCGGGGGGCGCGCATTGCCTGAAATACGGGGTGACGACGAACAACCTCCTCGGCGTGACGATGGTGCTGATGGACGGGACGGTCGTGGACCTGGGCGGCGCCCACATGGACGCGGGCGGGCTCGACCTGCTTGGCGTCGTCTGCGGCTCCGAGGGGCAGCTTGGCGTGGTCACCGAGGCGGTGCTGCGGATCCTGCCGAAGCCCGAGGGCGCGCGGCCCGTCCTCATCGCCTTTGCCTCGAACGAGGTCGCCGGCGCCTGCGTCGCCGACATCATCCGGGCGGGCGTGCTGCCCGTCGCCATCGAGTTCATGGACCGGCCCTGCATCCGCGCCTGCGAGGACTTCGCCCATGCGGGCTATCCCGATTGCGAGGCGCTGCTGATCGTCGAGGTCGAAGGCGCCGAGGCGGAGATCGACGAACAGCTCGGCCTGATCCGCCAGATCGCCCTCGGCCACGATCCGCTGGAGTTCCGCGAAAGCCGGTCGGAGGAGGAGGCGCGGAAGATCTGGCTCGGCCGCAAGTCGGCCTTCGGGGCGATGGGGCAGATCAACGACTATATGTGCCTCGACGGCACGATTCCGGTCTCGGCGCTGCCCTGGGTGCTGAGGCGCATCGGCGAGATGAGCCGCGAGGTCGGGCTCGAGGTGGCCAACGTCTTCCACGCCGGCGACGGCAACATGCACCCGCTGATCCTCTACGACGCCAACCGCCCGGGCGACCTGGAACGCTGCGAGGCGATGGGCGCGGCGATCCTTCGGCTCTGCGTCGAGGTGGGGGGCTGCCTGACCGGCGAGCATGGCGTCGGCGTCGAGAAGCGCGACCTGATGGGCGTGCAGTATGCCGAGGCGGACCTGGAGGCGCAGATGCGGGTGAAGGATGTCTTCGATCCGGCCTGGCTGCTCAACCCGGCAAAGGTGTTCCCGCTCGCGGCCTCGGCGGCGCGGCGCGCGGGCTGAGGGGGCGGCGCCGGGGGCTTCGCGCCCCCGGACCCCCGCGGGGTATTTCGGCAACGAAGAAGGCGGATCGGTGAAGGTCACGGGCGAAGAGGAACTGGCGGAGGCGATCCGGGGGGCGGGGGCGCCGTTCCGCATCCGCGGCGGCGGCACACGCGATGTCGGCCGTCCCGTCGCGGGCGAGGTGCTGGAGGTCTCGGGCCTTTCCGGGATCACGCTCCACGAGCCCGGCGCGCTGACGCTGGTGGCGGGTGCGGGGACGGCGCTTGCCGAGGTCAAGGCGGCGCTCGCGGCGGAGGGCCAGCGGCTCGCCTTCGAGCCCGCCGACTGGCGCGGGCTTCTCGGGACCGGGGGCGAGCCGACGCTGGGCGGCATGGTCGCGGCCAATGTCTCGGGGCCGCGGCGGGTGCAGGCGGGGGCGGCGCGCGACGCGCTTCTCGGCGTGCGCTTCGTCGACGGCACCGGCAGGGTGGTGAAGAACGGCGGGCGGGTGATGAAGAACGTCACCGGCTACGATCTGGTGAAGCTGATGGCGGGGTCCTGGGGCACGCTCGGGGTCATGACCGAGGTGAGCCTCAAGGTGCTGCCGGCACCCGGGGCGGTGGCGGTGCTGATCCTCGACGGGCTCGACGACCCCCGGGCGGTGGCGGCGATGACCGCGGCGCTCGGCTCGCCCTACGACGTGACCGGGGCGGCGCATGGGGCGATGGGGACGCTGGTGCGGATCGAGGGTTTCGCGCAGTCGGTCGCCTACCGGGCGGAGCGGCTGGCCGCGCTGCTCGCCCCGTTCGGGCCGGTGCGGGTGGAGCGCGACCCCGGGGCCGCGGCGGCGCTCTGGCGCGGGGTGCGTGACGTGGCGCCCTTCCACGGCGTTCCGGGTGATGTCTGGCGGCTTGCGGCGCGGCCCTCGGAGGCGGCGGGGCTGGTTGCGCGGGCACGGGAAGGGACGGGCGCGCGGGGGGCGCTCTACGACTGGGGCGGCGGGCGGATCTGGCTGCTGATGCCGGAGGGCGAGGATCTGCGCGCCCGGCTCGGCGCCTTCGAAGGCCATGCGACGCTGATCCGCGCCGCACCTGCGACCCGGGCGCGGATCGCGCCCTTCCCGCCGGAGCCCGCGCCGGTGGCGGCGCTTTCGGCCGGGCTCAGGGCGCGGTTCGATCCGCGCGGCATTCTCAATCCGGGGCTGATGGGCTGATGCAGACGCATTTCACCGAAGACCAGCTTCGCGACCCCGGCATCGCGCGGGCCAACGAAATCCTGCGCGCCTGCGTCCACTGCGGCTTCTGCACCGCCACCTGCCCGACCTACCAGGTGCTGGGCGACGAACTCGACGGCCCAAGGGGCCGCATCTACCTGATCAAGGAGATGCTGGAGAGCGGGCGGCCGGCGGACGAGAAGACCGTGAAGCACATCGACCGCTGTCTTTCGTGCCTGGCCTGCATGACGACCTGCCCCTCGGGCGTGCATTACATGCATCTGGTGGACCATGCCCGCGCCCATATCGAGAAGACATATCGCCGGCCGTTCCGGGACCGGGCGCTCAGGTGGCTCCTGGCGCGGGTGATCCCGCATCCCCGGCGCTTCCGGATGGCGCTGCTGGGCGCGCGGCTGGTGCGGCCCTTCGCCCGGGCGCTGCCCGACCCCCGGCTCAGGGCGATGGTGGCGATGGCGCCGAAAAGGCTCCCCCCGGTCAGCCGCAACGACGATCCGCAGGTGTTTGCGGCGACGGGCGAACGGCGGATGCGGGTGGCGCTGATGACGGGCTGCGCGCAGAAGGCGCTCAACACCGACATCAACGACGCGACGATCCGGCTTCTCAGGCGGCTCGGCTGCGAGGTCGTGGTGGCGGAGGGCGCGGGCTGCTGCGGGGCGCTGACCCATCACATGGGCCGCGAGGCCGAGGCGCATCGCTCGGCCGGGGCGAACATCCGCGCCTGGATCGGGGAGAAGCGCCGGGGCGGGCTCGATGCGATCGTGATCAACACCTCCGGCTGCGGCACGACGGTGAAGGACTATGGCCACATGTTCCGCACCACGGGCATGGCGGCCGAGGCGGCGGAGGTGGCGGGCCTCGCCTGCGACGTGACCGAGCTTCTGGCCCGGCTGAAGCCGCAGGCGAAGGCGCCGGAGGCGCTGCGCGTGGCCTATCACGCGGCCTGTTCGTTGCAGCACGGGCAGAGGGTGACGGAGGCGCCGAAGGCGCTCCTCAAGGCAGCGGGGTTCGAGGTTGTGGAGCCGGCGGACGCGCATCTCTGCTGCGGCTCGGCCGGCACCTACAACCTCCTCCAGCCGGAGATTTCGGCGGAGCTGAAGCGGCGCAAGGTGGCGACGCTGGAGGCGCGGCGGCCTGACGTGATCGCCGCCGGCAACATCGGCTGCATGATCCAGATCGGATCGGGCAGCGCCGTCCCGGTCGTCCATGCGGTGGAACTGCTCGACTGGGCCACGGGAGGGCCGCGACCGCGCGCGCTCGGTGCGGGCGGCTGACCGGGGCCGTTGCCTGCGGCGGCTAGCGGCCATATTCTTGCCCCAAGCGGCGGGTAGGAACCGTCCGGACAGGCGGAGGCAGGGATGCGGACGGTTCTGGCGGCGGTGACCGCCCTGATGATCGGCAGCGCGGGCGGCAGCATGACCGCTGGCCCGGCCGTGGCGCAGGAGGCCCGACAGGATGCCGCGCTGACCGAACTGACCACGGCGGACGCGACCCGCGGCTGGGAGGCGGTGGGCCGCATCGACATCGGGCGGTCGGCCTTCTGCACCGGCACGCTGATCGCGCCGGCGCTGGTCCTGACCGCGGCGCATTGTCTTTACGACCAGAAGACCGGGCAGGCCTACGACGCGGCCGAATTCGAGTTCCTCGCCGGCTGGCGGGGTGGCCGTGCCGTCGCCTATCGGGGCGTTCGGCGGGCCGTGCCGCATCCCGACTATGTCTACGAAGGGCGCGACCGGATCGACCGCGTGGCCTACGACCTTGCGATCCTCGAGCTTGACCAGCCGATCCGGCTGCCCTCGGTCCATCCCTTCGGCATCGGCCACGACCCGGTGCAGGGCGACACCGTGGGTGTCGTCTCCTATGCGCTCGACCGGGCCGAGGCGCCCGCGCTCCAGCCGGCCTGCGAGGTGCTGGGGCGCGAGCCGGGCATCCTCGTGCTGACCTGCTCGGTCGATTTCGGATCCTCCGGCGCGCCGATCTTCGCGATGGAGGACGGCGAGCCCAGGATCGTCTCGGTGGTCTCTGCGAAGGCCGAGATGGACCGCCGGCCGGTCGCGCTCGGCACCCAGATGGAGGGGCCGCTCGGCGAGTTGCGCGCAGCCCTTGCCGCAGGCGAGACGCCCTTCGTCCGGGCTGCGCCGGGCAGCGGGTTCTCGTCGGCGAAGACCGCGGCGAAGTTCGTCCGGCCCTGACCGGGCCCTTGATTTCCGCGCCTGCCGTTCACATCTGACCCCTGCCGGGGTGCCGTATCAGGGCCCCGGAACTGGACCGGCCCGGGCCCTGCGCGGGGCTTGGGCTTCATCGCTCAACGGAGGATGACTCATGCGCACGTTCGACCTTTCGCCGCTTTATCGCGCGACCGTCGGCTTCGACCGCGTTGCCGACCTGATGGACAGGGTGCTTTCGGCCGATGTGGCCCAGCCCACCTATCCGCCCTACAACATCGAGAAGACCGACGAGAACGCCTACCGCATCTCGATCGCCGTCGCCGGCTTTTCGGGCGACGAGTTGAACGTCGAGGTGAAGGAGGGCGCGCTGATCGTCGCGGCCCGCAAGGCCGGCGAAGACCCCGCGAAGACCTACCTGCACCGCGGCATCGCGACGCGCGCGTTTGAACGCCGCTTCGCGCTGGCTGATCATGTCAGGGTCAGCGGCGCTACGCATGCCGACGGGATGCTGCACATCGACCTCGTCCGCGAGGTGCCCGAGGCGCTGAAGCCGCGCCGGATCGAGATCGCCCGGGGCGACACGGTCGAGGCGAGGGCGGTGGAGACGGTTTCGGCCTGAGGCTTGGCGGTTGAGTGACGTGAGGGGCGCGTGGAAGCACGCGCCCTTTTTTCGCTCTTGATGCGCGGCGTGCGGATGCCCGCGGCGCGATGGTCGCTTCGCCGCGCCCAGCAGTGTTCGACCCATCTCGCGCGCCAGTCCGGCGCCGGGCTGTCGTCGGGCCATAGCTCCGTCTGGCGGGCGATCAGGCCGTCCCGGACGCTGCGGAAGGTCAGGGCACCGACCACGACGGCGCCATCGCTGATGGTCATGTCGGTCACGATCTCGGCCCGCTCGGCGAGGGTGCGGTTCATCGCGAAGGTCCAGCGACCTGCGGCCGGGTAGGCGCGATTCAGTGCGGCGAAGTTCTCGCGCCCGCGGAGGCGCCCGCGGAGGCGCTCGCGGAGGCGCCCGCGGAGGCGCCCGCGGATGAACTCGCGCGATTGCGGCCGGTCGATGATCACATCTTCGGCCCGCCAGGGCGACGCGGCGGCCAAATCGTTGCCGCGCATGGCTTCCCGACAGGCAAGGGCAACCCCTTTCGGCGTATTCAGAACCGTTCCCTTGCAGCCAGCGCCGCCTGCGCCCGCGCCACCTCCGCCACGAAACGCTGGCGGTCGGCCTCGTGCTCGGCCTCGATCCCGGCCGCATCGGCCAGAAGGTCGCGGCCCGGTACGAGGTCGCGGGCGCAGCGCAGGTGCGCCGCTGCCTGGTCCGGCTCATCCAGCATGGCGTGGCAGGCGGCCAGGCGCATCTCCTGAAACCAGGATGACCGCGGCACGCAGTTCAGATGCGCGATCGCCTCGCGCCAGCGGCCGGCGGCATGGAGCGCCCCGGACATGTCGCAGTGGTACCAGGGCGGGTGCAGCGGATTGAGCGCGAAGGCCTGGTCGAGCCACGCCAGCCCTTCCCCGGGGCGGCCGCGCGCTGCCGCCAGGCGCCCCATCAGCGCCATGAAGTCGGGATCGTGGGGGTTGAGCGACAGGGCGCGCCCCATATGCAGCTCGGCGGCCGCGTACTCGTGCTGGAAGAAGGCGAGGATGCCCGCGATCCAATGGCAACGCCCCTCCTCCGGGGCGAGGTGGATGGCGCGCGCGGTGCTGTCATGGGCGCGGGCCTGCATGGACGGCGGCAGATCGACATAGTCCCCGAGCATCAGCAGCGCCAGACCGACATAGGCATGGGCCAGCGCGAAATCAGGGTCAAGCGCGAGGGCGCGCTCGAGATGCGCGAGCCCGGCCTCGTTGACGCCCTCGCCGTACCGGCGCAGGCAGGCAACGCCGACGACGAAGGACTGGTAGGCGTCAAGGTCGCGGGTGCCGGACGCGGCGGGCGGTATGGCGATCCGCCGTTCGACGTCAAGCATCAGGCGCGTGATGATGCGGTGCGGCAGTACCGCCTGGGCGAAATGCAGGGGATCGCCGGTGATGGCGAAACATTCGAACCAGGTCTGACGGCCCGACTCGGTACCGCAAAGCGCGACCGAGGCATTCAGACCGTCAGCGCCGCGCCGCGCGGTCCCCTCGACGAAATAGTCGGCGCCGAGTTCGCGCGCCGCTTTGGCCAGGTTGGCGGATTCGGGACGGAAGCGGAAGGCCGAATGGCGGGCAACGACGCGGATCAGGCCGTAGCGGCCGAGTCCGTGGGTGATTTCCTCGACGATGCCGTCGATCAGCGCGGCATCGTCCGGTTGCGCCGAATGGCACAGGAACGGGAAAACCACGACACGGGGCGGTGCGGCCGGCTCGGCCGCGGAGTCGGCGCTTCCCGCCAGCAAGTAGCCGCGGCGTGGCACGGTCTGCAAGATGCCCGCATCGCCGGCCAGCGCCTTGCGCGCGTCACGCACCGTCTGGGTCAGGGTGTTCTCGCTCACACTCAGGCCCGGCCAGAGCTGGTCGAATAGTTCATCCTTGCTCAGCAGCCGTCCGCGATTCTCGGCCAGGTGGCGGATGAGCGCGAAAGTCTTGGCGCGCACCGGAACCGGCGTGCCGTCGCGGGTCAGGAGCCCGCGGTCGCGGTCAAGTAGGCTCGATCCGATGGCGAAACGAAGGTCGCGCTCCACGCCCTGCCCCCGTGCCGGTTCCGATCCGAGAGTCGCACCATCCGGGCCGGCCTGTCAAGGCGGACCACAGGCGGCGGATGAGCCGGGCGACGGCTGCCAGGGGGTGGAAGCCGAACCCGCCGTCGAGCGCGCGGGCGTTGCGCGATGACAGCATGGCCAATGCATCGCCCGGATTGGCGCCGAAGGCGCTGGACTGGGCCATCGACCAGAGGGCATTGAGATCGTCGGCCGAGGCCAGGCGGTCGAGCGGGTCGCAGGTTCCGGGGTCTCCGGCCTCCGGCCGGTCCGCTTCGCGGCACCCAAATTCTCGCAGCCGGTCCATGATGCCCGCCTTTCCATACGGATCCGGAGATCCGCTGGAAAGGATGGCGCATGATCGGCTGCGAGTCCTGAAACGCGGCTGAAACCATGCTGAAATCCGGCGTCAGATCGTCTTCCGGGCGCGGAGCGCGGCCTGGATCGTGCCGTCGTCGAGGTAGTCAAGCTCGCCCCCGATCGGCACGCCCCGGGCGAGCGAGGTGACGGCGACGCCGGTGCCCTCCAGCGTCTCGGCGATGTAATGTGCCGTGGTCTGGCCGTCGACGGTGGCATTGAGTGCGAGGATCACCTCGCCGATGCCCTCGTCCCGCACCCGGTCGAGGAGCCGCGGGATGCGCAGGTCCTCCGGCCCGACGGCATCGAGCGCGGAAAGCGTGCCGCCGAGCACATGGTAGCGACCCTTGAAGGCGTGGCCGCGTTCCATCGCCCAGAGGTCCGCCACATCCTCCACCACGCAGATCTCGCCCGTCGCGCGGCGCTCGTCGCGGCAGATGTCGCAGAGGTCACTGGTGCCGATGTTGCCGCAGACCGCGCATTCCCGCGCCGTCGCGGCAACATCGGCCATCGCCTGCGCGAGCGGCGCCATCACCTGCCCGCGCTTCTTGATCAGGTGCAGCACGGCGCGGCGCGCCGAGCGGGGCCCGAGCCCCGGCAGGCGGGCCATCAGGTCGATCAGCGCCTCGATGTCGCGGGTGGCGTCGGTCATTGTCGGGTCTCGAAGCGGCCCCCCCGGGTTCGCAGGGGCGACAGGTGGCGGAAAGCTCATCCCCGCACAGGCGGGGATCAGAACGGCAGCTTCACGTCGGCGGGCAGGCCAAGGTCCTGCATCATCCGCTTCTGTTCCTCCTGGAGACGGTCCTGGGCGCGCTTCTGCGCGTCCTTGATCGCGGCGAGGATCAGGTCCTCGACCACCTCCTTCTCCGAGGGCTGGAAGATCGACGGGTCGATGTCGAGCGACTTCAGCTCGCCCTTCGCGGTGCAGACCGCCTTCACCAGCCCCGCGCCGCTG
>JAUQYA010000059.1 GCA_030837785.1 Albidovulum sp. | reverse complement strand
CGCCGGTGATCCGGGCATAGACCTGGTCGGCCACCTTGTGGGCGATCCGCCGCCAGTCGCCCTGGCCGCCGCCGAACTGGAGCCCCTCGCCGAGCGGCGCCCCCGAGAACACGTCGTAGAGACGGAACTTGACGTTGATCCTTCCGTCCGATCCCTGCGACACCGCCCCGGTGATCAGCGCCTGCGCGTTGATCGCCTTCCAGTCGGCATAGGCCACCGGGGCGTCGAAACTGGTGACCGGCGAGATGAAGGCCGAGGACGGGATTTCGCGGAAGAGCCCGGTTCCGGCGAGGTCGGCCGCCACCACGCGGCTGACCTGATCGGCGATCTGCCCGGCCGAGGGGTTTTCGGCCACGAAGGTCGGCACCGCGAAGGGCAAGGGCTCGATCACGCCCTCGGTGATCTCGATGCGCAGCGGGCCCTGCTGGGCGAGCGCCGCAGGCGCGGCCGCGGACAGGCCAAGGCCGGCGAGGCAGAGCGCGAGGCAGAGCGTGCGGACAGGCGTCATGGACTCCCCTTCCCTTCGGGTTCGATTCTGACTGGTGCGGTTACGACCGATCTGGCCGGGGGTCAACGTCGTGCGGCTCATGCCGGTTGCCTTTCTGCGGGGTGGCGCCGGTTTCCGCCCCGCGGGCGGGTCCGGTCCAGGCGGGGGGCGGCGGGACGCGGGCGGCCATCACTTCATCCTCATCTTCTCGGGGTTGAAGACGATCTCCACCTCCTGCCACTGGGAATATTTCTCCGGCGGCAGCGGGTAGCCGTTCCTGGCGCAGCGGATGATCGCCCGGCGCCCGGCCTCGTAGGCCTGCCGCGCCGCCGCCTCGTCGCCGCCCTCGTAGCCGATCATGCGGATCGAGTTCTGGATCGGCATGCCCCCCTGGTCCATGCTCACCCCCACCGTGACGATGGTCTTGAGCGCATCCGTGGACAGCGCGCCGACGTTCCAGCAGGCCTTCACCGCGATCACCAGCGCGTCCTTCTCGCCGCCGGTCAGCGGCGGGCCGGAGGGCGCGGTGCCGGTGCCGGGCGCGGGCTCGTCGGACGCCTCGCCCGACAGCGCCTCGGCCAGCGCGTCGGCCACGGCGTCCTCGGCGGGTGCCTCGGGTTCGGTCTCGGAAGCGGCCTGCGCGGGCTCTGTCGCCGGGGCGGCTTCGGGCTCGGCGGGTGCGGGCTTCGGCTTGGCGGGCCGCGACGCCGGCCGCGGCGAGGCCGATGGCGCCGCCGAGGCGACCTTCTCCTGGTCCTTGTTCTCCTCGGTCTTCAGCACGTCGCCGGTTTCCTGCGGCGCGGCCGCCGTCTCCGGCTCCACCGGCAGGGGCTCAGCCGCCGGATCGGGCGTGGTCTCGGCCACCGCCTCGGGGGCGGTGTCGGGCAGCGGCTCGGGCGCCTCGACCGGGTCGGGGGCGACGATGTCTGCGGGCTTCGGCTGCGGCTTCGGCGCCACCACCGGCTCGGGCTCGGCGGAAGGTTCCTCCACCGGCGGCGCGGGCGGCGTCGGCGGCGTGTCCTCGACCACCGTCGCGGGCGGCGTGATCTCGGTCACGTCGGGGGCGGCGTCGGGTTCCGGCTCGGGCGCCGGCGCGTCCGGCACGGCGGTCTCGGGCGGGGATTCCGCCTCGGGCGCGGGCGGCACCTCCTCGGCGGCGGGCGGTTCCGGCACCGAGGGCTGCGGCGGCGACTCCGTCGCGGCCTTCGGCGCCGCGGCCTGAAGCGCGCTGAATTCGGCCTCCGACATCAGCGTCACTTCCGCCGTCGCCACCGGCGGCGGCAGCTCGTGGGAAAAGAAGATCCCGCCCACGAGCAGCCACAGGATCGCGCCGAGATGCGCCCCCCCCGAGACGATGAGCCCGATGCGCTGGGACCGTTCCATGACCCTGGCCTCAGTTCCCCGGATCGGCGGGGGCGGCGGCAGAACCGGCGCCGCCGAAGTCCGGCCCGCCCGCGTCGGTGACCAGCACGATGTTCGAGAACCCGCCCGAATTGAGCGCGCCCATGACCTGCACCACCCGCTCGTAGGGGATGCTGCCGTCGGCCCTGAGGAACAGCTTGTCGCTCGTCCGTTCGGCGGCGACGGCGCGGAGCTTGTCGATCAGCTCGCCGTCTGCGACGGCGCTGTTCTGGATCGAGACGCCGCCGTCGCCCTGGATCGAGATCGTCAGTGGCTCCTCCTGTTCGGTCGCCACCGCCTGCGCCGCCGTCTTCGGCAGTTCGAGCGGCACGCCCACGGTCAGCAGCGGGGCCGCCACCATGAAGATGATCAGGAGCACCAGCATCACGTCCACGAAGGGCGTGACGTTGATTTCCGACATCACCGCGGCCTTGCCCCGCGACCCGCGGCGCCGGTGCCCGCCGCCCCGGCCCGATTTCATCACCCCCGCGCCCATCGCGTCACGCGTCCAGCTGGCGCGAAAGGATGGTGGCGAATTCGTCGGCGAAGGCCTCGTAGCCGGCGATGATCCGGTCGCTGTCGGTCGACAGCTTGTTGTAGAAGATCACCGCCGGGATCGCCGCGAGAAGGCCGAGCGCGGTCGCCACCAGCGCCTCGGCAATGCCCGGCGCCACCACCGCGAGCGAAGTGTTCTGCGAGATCGCGATCTGCTCGAAGGCGACCTTGATGCCCCAGACGGTGCCGAAAAGCCCCACGAAGGGCGCGGTGGAGCCGACGGTGGCCAGGAACGGCAGTCCCCGCGTCAGGCTTTCGGTCGCCTTGGCGATCGCCACGTCCATCGACCGGTCGATCCGCGCCTGCGCGCCGGCGATCAGCTCGCCGTCCTTGCGATGGCTCCTGCGCCATTCGACCATGCCGGAGGCGAAGATCCGCTCGCTCGGCCCGTCGGGCTGGCTGCCGATCTTCTCGAAAAGCTCGTCGAGCGGTTCCCCTGACCAGAAGGCGCGGTCGAACACCGACGCTTCCTGCCGCGCCTGGCGGTAGGAGATGAACTTCTGGACGATAATCGCCCACGACCAGAAACTGGCCGCGGTGAGAAGGATCATCACCAGCTTGACGACGAAGGACGCGCGCAGAAAGAGCGCAAGCAGGGAAAAGTCGATCTCCTGCGCCACTGCGAGGGTTTGGGTATCCATGATTGACTGCTCGCCGGTTGGGCCGTGTTTTTCGCGGCTCTCTTACAACGGCTTATACCGGGCTTTAAGGGGGAAAGCCATCACATCTGCGGAATTCCGCGGACGGGACAGGCGGGCTCAGTGCAGGCTGGGCGCGAGCCTCAGGCGAAGTTCCGCCGGAAGCCGCACCGCCGCGCCCGCCTCGGTCAGGCAGACCAGCGTCACCTGCGCCTGAAAGAGCCGCTCGCCGGCACGGGCGACTGTCTGGTCGAGCACGATCCGCGCCCCGGTCAGGCCGGCGACCTCGGTGGTGACGCTGAGTTCGTCGTCGAAACGCGCGGGGCGCAGGTACTCCGCCACCACCCGCCGCACCGCAAAGACGATCCCCTCCTCGGCCCGAAGACGCCCCTGATCGACGCCGAGCGTGCGCACCCATTCGGTGCGCGCGCGCTCGATGAACTTCAGGTAGTTGGCATAATAAACGATGCCGGCGAGGTCGGTATCCTCGTAGTAGACGCGCAAGGAGAAGCTGTGCGGCATTGTTGTGCTCTCACGGCCGCGCGGTGAACATCGCAAAGGTCGAAGACTTTCGACCTACTGCATCGAATATCCACCCAAGAACCTCGGCCGTTTCGACCTCGCGCCCCAGTTTGCGCGCAAACATCGCCAAGAGTATACCCCCGACCATGCCGACCCAAACTGGCCCAGCAATGATTGCACTTGTGGCCATGACAAGTCCGCTCAGCAGCCCCCCCTCCGCAACGGAAGCCGCACCGGTACTGTCAAGCTTCCCCGACACGGCGAATCCCTTGGCCAGCGCCACGACAAGAAGAAGCAGCATGATCGGATTTGCCGACACAAGCGTGGCGGGAAACATCGCCCCGACCATCCTTCGGAATTCTTCTGTCGTTGAGGCGTTCCAACGAAGCACGACCGCCAGCCCCGGAACCGCGCTCGCAAGAATTTCCTCAAGGTTGAACGTTATGGCGTCGCCCACCCACTCTGTCGAAATGCCGACCTTACCGAACATGCCGCTGATAACAGCGAAACTCTCCTGCGAGAGCGTCGCTACTGGCATCCCGGCACTGGATGAAAGATCTGATGCATAAGCGGCGGACCAGTTGGTGAGTTCCTGAAAGAACGTATCGTGGTCGAGCGCCTCCCGCACCTTCGCCCATGAGTCAGCGAGGCCGTGGCCTTCGAAAATTCGGGCGAGATTAGGCAAGAGATACTCGCTCCCCGCGCGCAAAGGCTCGGCATGCGCACCGTCCATCGCCTTGGTATAGACATTCGAAAGGGTGTTGAATTGATCTCCGAACCAGCCTCCGACGCCGTTTGCCCAGTCGCGATCCGCGAGCGCCGCGGTAAGCCAGAATGCGGCGTCTCGAACGCCTTGACGAGCCCGTGAGCCATTCTGGCGCAGCCATTTGTTCTGACGTGAGATGAAAACGCCGGCCTTTTCGCCTGCCGACTCCAGAAACGACCTCGCTTCCACCTCATCAAGCAGCGCCTCGAGTTCATCGAGCATCTCAGCTTTTTCGTCGGGCTTGGTGCTCCAAGTGGCACTTGCTTCAGCTGCCGCTTCGCCTGACGCAACTCGATCGTGTTCGACGGAGAGAAACCTCATGTAGGCTACTTCATGTTGTGTAACGGGCCTCATGCGGCCTTCTACGACCGCCACAAAGTGTTCTTGAGCCTTTGTCTTCGCCCGTCGCCGACCCGATCCAAGATCGTGGTAAAATTTTAGATGACGACCGATCAATCGTCGGTCCCAATCATTCATCGGCCCCAGATGTCCGCTCTTCATGTATTTCCTGCTGGAGCCTGAGTCTGCGCAGTCAACCGCGAGCTTGGCCGACGCTATCGGCAATGCAAACTGTTCTCAATATCTCAGTATGAACAGAAGTCGGCAAGCTAAGCGCGCGGGCAGCGTTCCAAGCCCAGGCACAAGCCGCCCTCGCGCCGTTTCCCGCCCAGCCTCGCCGATGGGCCCTTGGCGGCGGGCCGCTTCTCCTGTAGCGAAATGGCCATCCCCGCCGCGCCACGGGCGGCCAGGCGCGCCATCGAGGAGTGAAAATGACCAAATCGGTTATCGAGGAAGACCTGACCATCGACGGCAACGTCGTCTCCAAGGACGGCGACATCGAGGTGAAGGGCAAGGTCAACGGCGACATCACGTCGAAATCGGTCGACGTGAGCGTCGCCGGCCAGGTGCAGGGCGTGATCACCGCCGAGGCGGTGACGATCCGCGGCAAGCATTCCGGCCAGATCGCCTGCACCGAGCTTGCGCTTGAAAAGAACGCCGAGGTGACGGCGGATGTGAAGGCGCAGACGCTGTCGTCGGAAAAGGGCGCGCGCCTCGTCGGCAAGGTGCAGATCACCGGCTGAGGTGGCGCCGATGTGACTGGACGGCGCCGCGCCCGCGTGGTCTGATCGCCCTCAGGAGGCGCGCCCATGCCCGATCCCGACCACGCCCCCGGCAATGCCGGACAGGCCGATTTCTGGACATCGGGCCCGGGGGTGAAATGGGCCGCGCTGCACGAGGCGCTGGACGGGCTCTTCGCGCAGGTCACGGCCGAACTCCTCGCCCGCGCGCAGCCCCGCCCCGGTGAGGTCGCGCTCGACATCGGTTGCGGTGCCGGTGACAGCACGCTCGCCGCGGCCGACAGGATCGGCACGGGGGGACATACGGGCGGGCATGTCGAGGGCCTCGACATCTCCGCCACGCTTCTGGCGGTCGCCCGGCGGCGCGCCGGAAAGCGGCCGGACGTCACCTTCACGCTGGCCGACGCCCAGACCCATCCATTCGGTGCCGATGGCGCCGATCTGATCCTGTCGCGGTTCGGGATGATGTTCTTTTCCGATCCGGCGATGGCGCTCGGCAACCTTCGCCGCGCCCTGAAGTCCGGCGGGCGCATCGTCTTCGTCACCTGGGCCGACGTCGCCCGCAATCCCTGGAACCGCGAGGCGAAGGCCGCGGGGGTCGCACGGCTCGGCACGGTTCCAGCGGATGCGCCGCACGAACCCGGCCAGTTCGCCTTCGCCGAGATCGACTATGTGACGGACCTGCTCGCCGGGGCGGGCTTCGGCGCCATTGCGGCCGAAGAATGCGAGACGCTGCTTCGCGTTTCCGGCCGCGCCGAACAGGCGGCCGCGCTCGCGGCAGAGATCGGGCCGGTGTCGCGGCTGATGCGCGAGAAGGGAGGCACGGAAGCCGACCGCCGTCTGATCGCCGAGGATCTCGCCGGCCGTTTCCGGCGGTTCGAGACGCTGGGCGGGGTGGAGGTTCCGGCTGTCGTGAACTTCTTCGCCGCCGTTCGCCGCTGACCGGGCCAGTCAGGCGGAGCAGTCAGGCGGAGCGGTCAGGCGGAGCGGTCAGCCGATCCGGGCGGTGAGCCGCAGCGCGTGGCTGGGGTCGCGGGCCGCATCGGGCAGCACCGGATCGTAGGCCGCGCGGATCACCGCCGCGACCGCGGGGCTGAGAACCACCTCCCCGCCCGGCCCGCCCGCGCGGGCCAGGACCGAACGGTTGCGGAACGCGGTGTCGGACCACGCCAGGATCGACTGCGCCGCGAGGCTCAGCGCGATGGTCTCGGCCGGAAGCGCCGCAAGGGCCGCATCCATCCGCAGGAAGGCGATGCAGGCGCGGATCGCGCCGCCCTCCTCGAAGCGGAAGTGCCGGTACTGGTTGGCGCCCGCAGCCTCGAGCCGGCCGACGAGGGGGCCGAGGCCGGGCACCAGGCGGTCGAGGTCCGGCACCTCGGGAAGTTCGTCCCAGTCACGGAAGAAGAAGACCATCAGGTTCGCGCCCTGCTCGGGATCGGTCTCCGCCATCCGGTGGCCGGCGAGCGCCACCACCGCCTCGATCGCGCCCTTGACGGTGGCAAGCGTGGCATCGTCCGTGCCGAAGACCACCGGCACGATCGGCCGGCGCCAGCGCGCGAAGACATAGTCGCCCGCCGAGCGGGTGAAGAGCGCTGCCACTTCTCCGGCCGTCATCTTGCCGTCCGTCATTTCCCGAACAGGTCCGTCTGCCCGGGCGCGCGCGGCGCCGGAAGGCCGAGATGCGCCCAGGCCTTCGCCGCCAGCATCCGCCCGCGCGGGGTGCGCTGGATCAGCCCCTGTTGGAGAAGGTAGGGCTCGATCACCTCCTCGATCGCGTCGCGGGCCTCGGAAAGCGCGGCCGACAGCGTCTCGACTCCCACCGGCCCGCCGGCGTAGCTTTCCGCGATCAGCGCCAGATAGCGCCGGTCGGCGCCGTCGAGCCCGAGGTGATCGACGCCGAGCCGGGTCAGCGCGCCGTCGGCGAGCGCCCGCGTCAGCCGCCCGTCACCCTCCACCAGCGCGAAATCCACCACCCGGCGCAGAAGCCGCCCGGCGATCCGCGGCGTGCCGCGCGCGCGCCGCGCGATCTCGCGCGTGCCCTCGGGTTCGGCCTCGATCCCCATCAGCCGGGCACCGCGCGCGACGATCCGGTCCAGCTCCTCCACCGTGTAGAACTGCAGCCGCGTCGGGATACCGAAACGGTCGCGCAAGGGCGTGGTGAGAAGCCCGAGCCGGGTGGTGGCGCCGACCAGCGTGAAGGGCTGCAACTCGATCCGCACGGTGCGCGCCGCCGGCCCCTCGCCGATCACCAGGTCAAGCTCGAAATCCTCCATCGCCGGATAGAGCACCTCCTCCACCGCCGGGCTCATGCGATGGATCTCGTCGATGAAGAGGACGTCGCGCGCCTCGAGGTTGGTGAGGATCGCTGCAAGGTCGCCGGCGCGCGCCAGCACCGGGCCGGAGGTCATGCGGAAGTTGACGCCAAGCTCGCGCGCCATGATCTGCGCCAGCGTCGTCTTGCCAAGCCCGGGGGGGCCGTGGAACAGCGTGTGGTCCATCGCCTCGCCCCGCCGCCGGGCGCTTTCGATGAAGACCCTGAGGTTCGCGCGGGCCTCCTCCTGGCCGACGAACTCGGTCAGCGCCTGCGGGCGCAGGCTGCGGTCGGCATCCTCCGGCTGCGGCGCGGGGCGGAGCGTGGCGTCGGGTTCCATCCCTACCCCTTCGGCGCCAGAAGCTTCAGCGCCGCGCGGATCAGCGCCGGGGTGGCCGCCCCCTCGCCCTCGCCGGCGGCCTGCGCGACCGCGGCCGCGGCCTCGCCCTGGCCGTAGCCGAGATTGACCAGCGCAGAGAGCGCGTCGGCGGTGGCGCCGGCCGACCCGCCGGTCCCCGGGGCGGCAGCGGCCCTGCCGGCAGGCCGAGCGGCGGGCGTCTCGACCACCCCGTCCGCCGGCGCCATGTCGACGCTCAGCGCGCCGCCGAGCGCCATCACCGTCGGCGCCTTGTCCTTCAGTTCCATCACCACCCGCTGCGCGAGCTTCGGCCCCACCCCCGGCGCGGCGCGGACCGCCGACCAGTCGCCGAGCGCGATGGCGCGGCCGACGCCTTCCGCCCCGAGCGTGCCGAGGATCGCCATCGAGGCCTTGGCGCCTACCCCCTGCACCGTCGTCAGCAGCCGGTGCCATTCCCGTTCCAGAAGCGTCGGGAAACCGAAGAGCTGCAAGAGATCCTCGCGCACCAGGAGGTCGGTATAAAGCGCGCAGGCCTCGCCCACCGGTGGCAGCGCGGCGGCGGTGCGGGCCGAGACATGGACGATGTAGCCGACGCCACGCACGTCGATCAACACCTGGTCCATCGCCCGGTGGAGGATCACCCCGGCGATGCGGCCGATCATGCCGCCCCCTTCAGCGCCGCCGCGATCCGGCCGGCGCTTTGCAGATGGTGGGCATGGCAGATCGCCACGGCAAGCGCGTCGGCCGCGTCCGGCCCGGCAAGCTCCACCCCCGGAAGCTGGAACCGCACCATGTGGGCGACCTGCGCCTTGTCGGCGTGGCCGACGCCCACGACCGCCTTCTTGACTGCGTTCGGGGCGTATTCGCCGACCGCAAGCCCCGCCTGCGCCGGCACCAGCATGGCGATGCCGCGGGCCTGGCCGAGCTTCAGCGTCCCCGCGCCGTCCTTGTTGACGAAGGTCTGTTCCACCGCCGCCGCGGTCGGCGCGAATTCCGCGACGACACGGGTCAGCGCCGTGAAGAGCGTCAGCAGCCGCTCGCCAATCTCCTCGCCTTCGGAGCGGATGATGCCGTTGGCGACATGGCTGAGTCGCGAACCGGCCACGTCGATCACCCCCCAGCCGAGGTTCCGGAGGCCGGGGTCGATCCCGAGAACGCGCATCTGCTCCCTCATCTGTTGCTTTTTTCCCACGACTAGCACGAAAGGCGAACATCGCAAAGGGTGAAAGGACCCGGGACCAGTGTTTCCGGAACCGCGCCACCCTGGCCTGAAAGCGTCGCTGCAAGTGCGAAAAGCGACTTATTTTGCACTCGCAGAAATGTTTTCTTTACAGTTACTTAGCGGAAGGAAGACCCATGCATTCCCTGCATGGCGGGGCTGCGCCTGGCTGCCTTGCCGTCTTCGGGGTGCAGGTCTATCTCATCCCTCGAAGCAGCGACGCACATCCATAACGCGCCCTGCATATCCGAGGAAATGACCATGTCCGTCTATGAAACCCACCGCACCACCAGCCCGTTCAGCGGCCTCTTCGGGTCGTTCGTCGCGACCTTCGCCGCCTGGAACGACGCCCGCGTGACCCGCAATGCGCTGTCGCGCCTGTCGGACCGCGAGCTTGACGATATCGGCCTGAGCCGCGGCGACATCGACTCGATCGCAGCGCGCCTCTGATCCGATCGGAAGGCCGCGGCCCCCGGGGTCGCCAAAGGCCGTGCCGGGTATCCCCCGACACGGCCTTTCCATTTGCATGAATCGTCAGGCGCGGATCAGTCGCGTCGTTGGGCGCCGATCAGTCGCCGGTCAGTGGAGCACGGCGCTCAGCTTCGCAGCCATCACCGCCGTCAGCGGATCGGCCTGAAGCACCCAGGCACCGGCCCGTTCGGCCGACGACCCGGCGCGGAGCGCGGCGATCCGCTCCTCGTAGCGCTCGGGCCCGATCGAGGCGAGCACCGCCGCCTTGATGGCGATCACGGTCATCATCACCAGAACCACGGCGCCGAGAATTCCGGGGCGCCGGGCGGGTTTGCGCCGGGCGTTGTAATAGGACATGCCGAGGGCACCTTCGGCCTCGAAACCGCCGCCGGAGTCGTGGACCCGGTTGATGCGGCCAAGCCGGCCATAGAAATCCTGCATGTTGCGATCGACCATGCCGATCTCCTTGCGCGCAAGCCCCCATCAAAGGCGAAGGTGAGGAAAAAATGTGGCAAGATTAAGGCGTTACGCCGTATCAGTGCGATTGGTCACGGGTCAGAACCAATGTCGTCCAGTCGCCGTGTTCGTCGCGCGAGCGGACCGAAAACCCCGCCTCCGCATAGGTCGCGACAACCTCGTCGCCCTGGGTGTTGAGGATGCCCGACAGAATCGCGATCCCGCCCGGCGCCACGGCGCGCGCCATCTCCGGCGCGAGCGCGATCAGCGGCCCCTTCAGGATGTTGGCGAAGACGAGGTCATAGGGCGCGCGGGCGGCGAGTGCGGGGTGGCCGAAGCCCGCGGCCTCGACGCAGGTGACCCGGCCGCCAAGCCGGTTGGCCGCGACATTGGCCCGCGCGACCTCGACGGCCACCGGGTCGATGTCGGAGGCGATCACCGGGTCCGGCCAGATCGCGGCCGCCGCCATGCCGAGCACCGCGGTGCCGCAGCCGATGTCGGCGACGTTGCGGGCGCGGAAGCCCTCGCGGTCGAGCCGGTCGAGCGCGAGAAGGCAGCCGAGCGTGGTGGCGTGATGGCCGGTGCCGAAGGCCATCGCCGCCTCGATCAGCAGCGGCACCGCGCCCGCAGGAACGCGGCCGGCATCGTGGCTGCCGTAGACGAAGAACCGGCCGGCCGCCACCGGTTGCAGGTTGCGCTTCACATGCGCCACCCAGTCGGTCTCCGGCACTTCCGAGACGGTGAAGGGCTCGGCCCCGTGGGCTGCGGCCATGAGCGCAAGCGCGATCTCGTCGGGGCTCTCGTCGAAGTAGACGCCGACCTCGTAGCGGCCCGAGCCGTCCTCGATCTCGAAGCAGCCGACGCCGGTGGGCTCGGGATCGATCGCCTCCATCGCGGCGGCGAGCGCCTCGGCCTGGTCCTTGTCGGCAAGCGTGGTGAGGGCGGACCAGGTCGGCATGGCGGGCTCCGGTGAGGCGATCACCGGCCGGGCTTAGTCGCCGCCGCCCGGCGCGTCAACGGCGGGCGTGCCCCGGGGGGTTCACCCCCCGGACCCCCGAGGATACTTGGTCAACGAAGAAGCTCAGGCGCCGGTCCCGGCCGGGCAGGTCACGCCGGTGCCGCCGATGCCGCAGTAACCGCCGGGGGTCTTCGCCAGATACTGCTGGTGATGGTCCTCGGCGAAGTAGAACGGGCCGGCGGGCGCGATCTCGGTGGTGACCGGCCCGTAGCCCGCGGCCCGCAGGCGCTCACCATAGGCCAGGGCGGTGCGCGCCGCCGCCCCGGCCTGTTCCGGCGTGAAGGTGTAGAGGGCGGAGCGATACTGGCTGCCGACATCGTTGCCCTGCCGGTCGCCCTGGGTCGGATCGTGGTTCTCCCAGAAGAGTTTCAGCAGGTCCTCGTAGCGCACCATCTTCGGATCGAAGATCACGCGGACGACCTCGGCATGGCCGGTCAGCCCGGTGCAGGTTTCCCGGTAGGTCGGATTGGGCGTGAGCCCGCCGGCATAGCCCGCCATCGTCAGCCAGACGCCGGGGCGCTGCCAGAACTTCCGCTCCACCCCCCAGAAGCAGCCCATGCCGAACACCGCCTCCTCCATTCCCTCGGGGACCGGCGCCTTCAGCGGCCGGTGGAAGACGAAATGCTCCTCGGCCGTGGCGATCGGTGCGGGGCGGCCAGGCAGCGCCTCGGTCGCGGCGGGGGGCCTTCCGAACAGTCCCGAAAACATCCTGTCCTCCTACTCGGTCGCGCGGGTCAGTTTCAGGATATAGCGCCAGGCGAGCCAGGCCGCCACGGTGCCGGCGATCACGTTGGCGAGCGCATTGGCCCAGACCACGCCCTCGGCACCGAGTGCCGCAGCCAGCGAAAACCCCAAGGGGAACATCAGGACGCCGTCGCGGAACCAGTTCGCCGCCGTCGACCAGAGCGGCCGGCCGAGGTTGTTGAAGCTGGCGTTGGCGACGAACAGCGCCCCGGTGAACACGAAGGCGCCGGCGGCGACGCGGGTGAAGCTGCGCACCACCGCCGCGCCCTCGGCCGACAGTCCGAAGGAGGCGACGATCGGCCCGCTGAGCGCAGCCATCAGCGCCCAGGTCACCGCGGTATAGGCGGCGCAGAACTTCAGCGCCGCCCAGTAGGCCTCGGCCACGCGGTCGGGCCGGCGGGCGCCGAAATTCTGGCCGATGATGCCGCCGATCGTGCCCGAAAGCGCGAAGATGCCGCCGAAGGCGAGGATCGTGAGCCGCATCACCACGCCCCAGCCGGCAACCGCGCTTTCGCCATGCGCCGCGATCTCGCGCGTCAGGATCCAGTTGCCGAAGGGGGTGGACAGTTGCGTGGCGATGGCCGGCACGGCAATGGCCATGTAGGGCCGGAAGAAGGTGACGACATCCTCGCGGGCAGGTCGCGCGAGGATGTCGTGATTGCGGATGGCGAACCAGAGGCCCGCGACCATCATCGCGAACCGCGCCAGCGCGATGGAGACCGCGGCTCCGGTGACGCCCCAGCCGAGAAGGTAGATCAGCACCGGGTCGAGCACGACCGCGATCCCGCCCGCGACCATCGTTACCGCCATCGACCGCCAGGCGTCGCCCACCGCGCGCAGGATTGCCGAACAGGCAATGCCGGTGGCGATGACCGGCATCGACGGCAGCGTTATCGTCAGGAATAGCGCGCCGAGGTCGAGCACCTCGCCCTCCGCCCCGGTGGCGATCAGCACCTCGCGCCGGAAGGTCCAGAGGAGCGCCGCCACGACCGCCTGAACCGCGACCATCAGCACGATCCCCACCGTCGCGATCCGCCGCGCGCGGGCGCGCTCGCCCATGCCGATCGCACGCGAGACCAGCGCCACCGCGCCGATCATCATGCCGATGGCGATCGACATCGCCGCGAACTGGATCGTCGCGGCGATGCCGACGGCGGCGATCATCGCCTCGTCGCGAAGCTGCGATATCCACCAGAGCGCGAGGAAGTCGATCAGGAAGGTGAACGACAGGCCGAGCGTTCCGGACAGCGACATGGTCACGACATGACGCATCAGGCTGCCGGTAACGAACCGGCCTTGCCCGGCGGCGGGACGATCCGCCGCGCTCATCAGGCCGCCACCGGGGCGGCCGCCGGCGCGAACGCTGCCTTCCCGGAGGTGATGCGACAGGGCGTCATGCCCCCCGTGATAGCGGGCTTTCCGGGGGTTGGCGAGGGTGTGCCCCGGCGCCCCGTCGGTTGCTGCTCAGTAAAAGCTCTGCGGGTCGACGTCGATGGACAGCCGCAGGTTGGCGGGCGGCTTCAACTGGCCCACCCATTCGGCGAGCGCGGGTTGCAGCGCCACGCCCTTGGCGGCCTTGACCAGAAGGCGCACCCGGTGCCGCCCCCGGACCCGCGCCACCGGCGCCGGCGCGGGGCCGAAGACCTGCGCCCCCACCCGCCGGAGCGGCGCATCGCGGCGGGCAAGCTCGGCGCCGAAGTCGAACACCGCCTGCACGTCAGGCGAGGACAGGATGATCCCGGCGAGCCTTCCGTAGGGCGGCATTCCGGCCGCCTGCCGCTCGGCTGCCTCGGCGCGCCAGAACGCCTCCTCCTCGCCCGAGAGGATGGCGCGGATCACCGCGTGCTCCGGCTGGAAGGTCTGGAGAAGCGCCACCCCCGGCCGCTCCGCCCGCCCGGCGCGGCCCGAGACCTGGCGCATCAGCTGGAAAGTCCGTTCCGCCGCACGCAGGTCCGAGCCCTGGAGCCCGAGGTCGGCGTCGATCACGCCCACCAGCGTCAGAAGCGGGAAGTTGTGGCCCTTGGCGACAAGCTGGGTGCCGATGATGATGTCGGCCCCCCCGGCCGCGATCTCGGCGATCTTGTCCTTGAGCGCGCGGGCGCTGGCGAAGAGGTCCGAGGACAGCACCGCCACCCGCGCGCCCGGAAAGCGTTCGGCGACCTCCTCGGCCAGCCGCTCCACCCCCGGGCCGACCGGGGCGAGCCGGCCCTCGGCGTGGCAGGACGGGCAGGCCGCGGGCATCGGCCTGGTCTCGCCGCACTGGTGGCAGACGAGGCGCTTCAGGAAGCGGTGCTCCACCATCCGCGCGTCGCAGTGCTCGCAGCCGATCTGGTGGCCGCAGGCGCGGCAGACGGTGACCGGCGCATAGCCGCGGCGGTTGAGGAACAGAAGCGCCTGCTCTCCCTTCCCGATGCGGTCCCGGACCGCGCCCGCCAGCGTCGGGCCGATCCAGCGGTTCGGCTCGATCCGCTCGGCCCGCATGTCGATCGCCCGCATCTCCGGCAGGTCCGCCGCGCCGAAACGCGACGTCAGGTCGAGGCGCGCATACTTGCCCGCCTCGGCATTGGCCCAGGTCTCCAGGCAGGGCGTGGCCGAGGCGAGGATCACCTGCGCCTCGGTGAGCGAGGCGCGCAGCACCGCCATGTCTCGGGCGTTGTAAAGCACGCCGTCCTCCTGCTTGTAGGAGGTGTCGTGTTCCTCGTCGACGACGATGAGGCCGAGGTCGCGGAACGGCAGGAACAGCGCCGATCGCGCGCCGACGACGAGGCCGACGCCGCCCTCCCCCGCCATCCGCCAGAGCCGCCGCCGCTCGGTCTGGGTCACGCCGGAATGCCACTCGCCGGGGCTCGCGCCGAAGCGGTCCTCCACCCGGGTGAGGAATTCCGAGGTCAGCGCGATCTCGGGCAGCAGCACCAGCGCCTGCCGGCCGGCCCGCAGGCATTCAGCCACCGCCTCAAGATAAACCTCGGTCTTGCCCGATCCGGTCACGCCCTTCAGCAGCGTGGTGCCGTAGCGCCCCGCGCGGACGCCTGCGCGCAGCGTCGCGGCCGCCGCCGCCTGGTCTTCCGCCAGCGCCTTGCCGGGCCGGTCGGGATCGAGCCGCGGGTAGGGCAGGTCGCGGGCGGCCTCCTCCTCGGTCACGGCGCCCTGCTTCACCAGCCCCTTCACCACGCCGCCGGACACGCCGGCAAGGCCCGCGAGTTCCGAAAGCGTGAAGGCGGCACCGCCGTAGTCGTCGAGCACCTCCATCACCCGCGCCCGCGGCCCGGTCATCCGGTCGGGCGCGGCCCCGCCCCGGCGGTAGACCCGGCGCGGCCCCGGCGGGTCGGCCAGCCCCGGCGCGCGGGTGGCCAGCCGCAGCATCGCCGGCAGCGGCGTCAGCGTGTAGTCGGCGGCGCGGATCAGGAAGGCCCGCATCGCCTCGCCCATCGGTGCGGCGTCAAGGACGCGGGTGACGGGGCGCACCCTGGCCAGGTCATAGCCCCCCTCGCCCGCCCCCCAGACGACGCCGAGCACCCGGCAGGGGCCGAGCGGCACCTCGACGAAGGCGCCGGCGAAGCAGCCGCCCTCGGGCGCGCGGTAGTCGAGAGCGCGCCCGAGAGGCTCGGTCGTCAGCACCGAGACGAGCGCGCCTTCGTCGAAAAACGAAAGATCGCTCACCGGTCGCCCCCTCGCCGGGGTTCCGGCGCCGCCGCCTTTGCGCTAGAAGCGCCCCCGACGGCTTCCGCCCCCACCGCAAGCGACAGGACCCGCGCCATGAAATTCTTCGTCGATACCGCCGACACCGCCGCAATCCGCGAACTTGCCGACCTCGGCATGGTCGACGGCGTGACCACCAACCCCTCGCTGATCCTGAAAGCCGGCCGCGACATCCTCGAGGTCACCAAAGAGATCTGCGACATGGTCCCGGGCCCCGTTTCCGCCGAAGTCGTGGCCACCGAGGCCAGGGAGATGATCGCCGAGGGGATGAAGCTCTCCAGGATCGCGCCCAACATCGCGATCAAGGTGCCGCTCACCTGGGACGGGCTCACCGCCTGCAAGGCTTTCGCATCCGAGGGGCTGAAGGTCAACGTCACGCTCTGCTTCTCGCCGGCGCAGGCGATTCTCGCGGCGAAGGCGGGCGCCGCCTTCGTCTCCCCCTTCATCGGCCGACTCGACGACATCCACCTCGACGGGGTGGAGCTGATCCACGACATCCGCACGATCTACGACAACTACGACTTCGGGACCGAGATTCTCGCCGCCTCGATCCGCTCGGTGAACCACATCGTCGACTGCGCGAAGATCGGCGCCGATGTGGTGACCGCGCCCCCCTCGGTGATCAAGGCGATGGCCCACCATGTGCTGACCGACAAGGGGCTGGAGCAGTTCCTGAAGGACTGGGCCAAGACCGGGCAGAAGATTCTCTGACCGCGCGGCACCCTGGGCGGGAGTCCTCGCTGCAACGGTTTGCCCCCGCGCGGGTGCCGTGATGAAAAAAACAGCGGCGCCGGGCGCGGGGGGCTGCTAAGGTCCGACCCAAAACGGCATGAGGGCAGAGATGGCGGACAGGGCGAACATTGCGCAGGAGCTGAGGGCGAAGATCATCGCCGAACCGGAGGTGATTCTCGAGGACCGCGACCTGATGCGCGCGCTGATCGCCGCGAACGAACGCGCGATGGGGGCCAACATCGTCGACCTGCGCGGCATCGCGATGGAACGGCTCGAGGCGCGTCTCGACCGGCTGGAGGACACCCACCGCTCGGTCATCGCCGCGGCCTACGAGAACCTCGCCGGCACCAACCAGGTGCACCGCGCGATTCTCAGGATGCTCGACCCCACCGGGTTCGAGGATTTCCTGAAGGATCTCGGCGGCGAGGTGGCGCAGATCCTGCGGGTGGATGCGGTGCGGCTGGTGCTCGAAACCCGCCAGAACGACCACGACCCGACGCTGGAACGGCTGGGCGATGTGCTCTGCGTGGCCGAGCCGGGCTTTGTCGAGACCTACATGTCGGGCGGCCGCCCGGTGCCGCAGCGCGCCGTCGTGCTGCGCCAGACCCTGCCCGGCGCCGAGACCATCTATGGCCGGACCGGCGACTGGATCCGTTCGGAAGCCGCGCTGCGGCTCGATCTCGGCGACGGACGGCTGCCGGGGATGCTCGCGCTCGGCGCCGAAGACCCGCACCAGTTCCGCGCCAACCAGGGCAGTGACCTTCTGACCTTCTTCGGCGGCGTGTTCGAGCGCGCGATGCGGCGCTGGCTCGCCTGAGCCGGCGATGAGCCTCGCGCTCTCTCCCGCGCTCAGGTCGGCGCTTGAAGGCTGGCTCGACCACCTCTCGGCGCTGGACGGCGCGGCGGCGAACACGGTCAAGGCCTACCGCACCGACGTCACCGCCTTTCTCGCCTTCGTCGCGCGGCATCACGGCGAAAGCCTCGGGCCGGCGCGGCTCGCCCGCACCGGCCAGTCGGACATGCGGGCATGGATGGCCCACGAACGCGACCGCGGCGTGTCCGCGCGATCGCTGGCGCGGGCGCTGTCGGCGGTGAAGGGCTTCACCCGCTGGCTCGCCGAACGCGAGGGCTTCGACCCGACGGCGATCCTGGCGGCGCGCAGCCCCAAGTTCCGCCGCAAGCTGCCGCGCCCGCTCAGCGAGGACGCCGCGCGCGAGGTGATCGGCGTGATGGGCACGCAGCCCCGCGAAGGCTGGGTGGCCGCGCGCGACGCCGCGGTGGTGGTGCTGCTTTACGGCTCGGGGCTCAGGATTTCCGAGGCGCTGGCGCTGACCGGCGCCGAAAGCCCGCTGCCGGACGCGCTGCGCATCCGCGGCAAAGGGGGCAAGGAACGGGTGGTGCCGGTCCTGCCCGCGGCCCGTGCCGCGGTCGCGGCCTATGTCCGACTCTGCCCCTTCCCGGTGGAGGGCGAACCGGCTGCCGCGCTTTTCCGCGGCGCCCGCGGCGGCCCGCTGAATCCGCGCCTCATCGCCGGAGCGATGGAACAGGCCCGCCTTGCCCTCGGCCTGCCCGCCTCGGCCACGCCCCACGCGATGCGCCACAGCTTCGCCACGCACCTCCTGGCGGCCGGGGGCGACCTCCGCGCGATCCAGGAGCTTCTCGGCCACGCCTCGCTTTCCACCACCCAGGCCTATACGGCGGTTGACACCGCCCGGCTCATGGAAGTCTACGAGAAGGCGCACCCCCGCGCCTGAGCCTGACGGAAGGAAGAAACCGATGTCCCCGCAGATGAAGGCGCTCTCCGTGCATCTCTTCACCGCGACCGGCGCGGTCCTGTCGATGCTCGCCATGCTCGCCGCGGTCGACGCGAAGTGGAGCCTGATGTTCCTCTGGCTCGTGGTGGCGCTGATCGTCGACGGGGTCGACGGGCCGCTTGCGCGGCATTTCCACGTCAAGACCATGTGGCCCACCTACGACGGGGTGCTGCTCGACCTCATCATCGACTATCTCACCTATGTCTTCATTCCGGCCTTCGCGCTCTTCCAGTCCGGCCTCCTGCCCGGCTGGACCGGGTGGTGCGCGATCATCGTCATCACCTATGCGAGCGTGATCTACTTCGCCGACACGCGGATGAAGACGACCGACAAGTCCTTCGCGGGCTTTCCGGCCTGCTGGAACATGGTGGTCCTGGTGCTCTTCGCGCTCGCGCCGAACTTCTACCTGATGACCGGGCTCATCGTCGTTCTCGCGGCGACGATGTTCACCAATCTCAAGTTCGTCCATCCGGTGCGCACCGAACGCTGGCGCCGGGTCACGCTGCCGGTCGCGCTCGCCTGGGTGGCCTTCGCGGGCCGCGCCGCCTGGGTCGATTTCGCGGAAGGCGAGATTGCCCACTGGGGCCTCGCGCTGACCTCGCTCTACCTCCTGCTCGCCGGCGTCGCGCAACAGCTCTTCCCGGCGCGCGGCGTCCCGGCCTGAGGCGGGCAGCGGCGGGGCTCTCCGGCCGCGCCCTGCCCCTACGCGCCCTCCGTCACAGCCGCGTCAGCACCACGCCCGACGCGATCAGCCCGATCGACAGCGCCTTCGCCGGGGTCATCCGCTCGCGGAAGCCCAGCCAGCCGATCAGCACCGCGAACAGGATCGAGGTCTCCCGCAGCGCCGCGACCAGCGCGATCGGCGCCAGCGTCATCGCCCAGACGGCCACCGCATAGGACGCGTAGGACGCCACGGCGGCGAGCCCGCCCATGACCCAGACCCGCCCGCCGCCGGGCAGCGACGCCCGCCCCCGGAATGCCAGCATCGCGGCGGCGAAGATCACGCCGTCGACGAGAAAGAGCCAGCCCACATACTGCGCGGCATTGCCCGCGACCCGCGCGCCAAGCCCGTCAACCAGCGTGTAGCCGGCGGTGGCGATGGCCGAGCCGAACGCGTAGGGCAGCATCCGCCGCGACTCCCCGCCCGCCCAGGCGCCGCAGGCGAGGATCAGGATGCCCGCGCCGAGAAGAAGGATGCCCGCCGTCTCGGTCGCCCGCACCGCCTCGCCGAGCCAGAGCGCGCCGACCGCCAGCGTGATCATCGGCGCGGTCCCGCGGGCCAGCGGATAGACCCGGCTGAGATCGCCGCGCTCGTAGGCGAAGGTCAGGAATGTCTTGTAGGCCGAATGGATCGCGCCCGAAGCGAGGATCCACGGCCAGACCGGCCCCGCCGGCAGGGGCCCGGTGGCGGCGACGGCAAGGCCGATGATCCCCTGCACCGCCGACAGCACCATCATCGTGCCGATCCGGTTCGTGCCGACGCGGATCAGCGCATTCCAGCCGGCGTGAAGCAGGGCCGCGGCGAGGACAGCGAGAAAGACGGTGAACGACATCGGCGCGGCCCTCCGCGCCAAGCCCTAGGCAGCCAGGCGGGAAAGGGCAAGACGCGCCGCTAGGTCGCATCCCGTCCGTCCCCCGCCGCACCCCTTAGAACCATTCCAAATCTTGACTCGCCTTCCCCCCGGGCGCATATCGGCTGACGAAACGGAGGCGCCGCCATGTTTATCCAGACCGAGTCCACGCCGAACCCCGCAACGCTCAAGTTCCTGCCGGGCCTCACGGTCCTCGATGCCGGAACCGCCGATTTTCCGGCGCCCGACACCGCGGCGAAATCGCCGCTGGCACGGCGCATCTTCGCCGTCGACGGCGTGACCGGCGTCTTCCTCGGATCGGACTTCGTGACCGTGACCAAGGCCGAGACGGTGCTCTGGGATCACATCAGGCCCGCCATCCTCGGCGCCATCATGGAACACTTCCACTCCGGCCAGCCCGCGATCGAGGGCGAGCGCGCCGAGAGCGCGCATGCCGAACAGGACGGGCCGGATGCCGACATCGTCAAGCAGATCAAGGAACTGCTCGACACGCGGGTGCGCCCGGCGGTGGCGCAGGACGGCGGCGACATCACCTTCCACGGCTTCGACCGCGGCGTGGTCTACCTGCACATGCAGGGCGCCTGTGCCGGCTGCCCGTCCTCGACCCTCACGCTCAAGATGGGGATCGAGAACCTGCTCCGGCACTACATCCCCGAAGTGACCGAGGTGCGGCCGGTCGCCGCCTGACGATGGCCGAACCGCTGGTCCTCGGCTTCGACACGTCGGCCGCGCATTGCGCGGCCGCTCTCGTCTCAGGCGACCGGCTGCTGGAGGCGCGGTCCGAGGAGATGGGGCGCGGCCAGGCCGAGCGGCTGGTCCCGATGCTGGAAGAGATGCTTTCGGCGCAGGGGCATGGCTGGGCCGACCTCGGGGCAATCGGTGTCGGCACCGGCCCCGGCAACTTCACCGGCATCCGCATCGCGGTGGCCGCCGCCCGGGGGCTGGCGCTCGGCCTGAAGATCCCCGCCGTCGGCGTCAGCGGGTTCGAGGCGCGCGCCCACGGCCAGGCAGGCCCCTGCTGGGTGGCGATCGAGGCGCCGCGCGGCATGGTCTGGCTTCAGCGCCGCGACGGCGGCACCGGCGACAGCCCGGGGCTTTGCCCCGCCGCCGAGACCGCGGCGCTCGACGCACCGCTCCTGTGGCTGTCCGACCTGCCGGCCGGCGAGGTCGCCGCCCGGATCGCCCGCATCGCCCACGACCGGCGCCACCTGCCCCTGCCCCGTCCCGCGCCGCTCTACCTGCGCCCCGCCGACGCCGCGCCGATGCGCGAGACGCCGCCCGTCCTCTTGCCATGACCATCGATGCCGAACCGCTGGCCGCGATCCACCGCCAGTGCTTCGCCGCCCCCCGCCCCTGGGCCGCGGCCGAGATCGTGGCCATCCTCGCCACCCCGGGGGCCTTTCTGCTGAGCGGGCCCGACGGGTTTCTCATCGGCCGGGTTCTCGCCGACGAGGCGGAGCTTCTCACGCTTGCGGTCGCGCCGGAGGCGCGGCGCAGGGGGGTCGCGGCCCGGCTCCTCGCCGCCTTTCTCGACCGGGCGGCGCGGGCTGGCGCCAGCCGCGCCTACCTCGAGGTCGCCGCCGACAACGCCCCCGCCCGCGCGCTCTACGCCGCCGCGGGCTTTGCCGAAAGCGGCCGGCGCCCCCGTTACTACCGGCACCCGGACGGGAGCGCGGTTGACGCGCTGATCCTCGCGCGAAGCCTCGCCTGAAAACACGTCAGGGTTGTTGACCAGACGGTCAAATTGCCACCCGGTCAGAGCGAATGTGTATTGACCGGCCACGGCCCTTCGGCGCTAATCGACGGCAATCCGCGCGGGGAAACGGCTGTCCGCAAGGACGGCCCCGATCGCGGATCGACAGGGACACAAACCGGGAGTTCTTCCATGACCCTTCAGAGAAAATTCCTCGGCGCGGCCGCCGTGCTGGCGCTGACCTCGGGCGCGGCGCTGGCCGATCCGGCGATCATCTACGACCTCGGCGGCAAGTTCGACAAATCCTTCAACGAAGCGGCCTTCAACGGCGCCGAGAAGTGGAAGGCCGAGACCGGCGGCACCTACAAG
>JAUQYA010000058.1 GCA_030837785.1 Albidovulum sp. | reverse complement strand
CACGAGCGTGTCGCTGCCCTGTGCCGTCACCGTGACGGCCGAGAAGTCGGCCGCGCCGGTCGCAAGGCGGATCACATCGATGTCGTTCTCGAAATCGGTGATGACATCGCTGCCGTGGCCGGTGGCGAAGACGAACCAGTCGGCCCCGTTGCCGCCGGCGAGCGTGTCATTGCCCGTGCCGCCCCAGAGCGTGTCGTTGCCGATCCCGCCCAGAAGCGAATCGTCGCCCGCCTCGCCGTAGATCACCTCGTTGCCGCCGCCGCCGTTCACCGTGTCGTTGCCGGCCCCGCCCCAGATCGTGTCGTGGCCGTTGGCGTCGTTCTGGCCGTTGTCCCAGAAGATGTCGTTGCCGTTGCCGAGGAACACGAGGTCGCGGCCGTTGCCGCCCCAGGCCCGGTCGTCGCCGTCGCCACCGCGGATGGTGTCGTAGTTGTCGCCGGCATAGATCGTGTCGTTGCCGATGCCGCCGAGGAGCGAGTCGTTGCCCGCCTCGCCCCAGATCACCTCGTTGCCGCCGCCGCCGTTGACCGTGTCGTTCCCCGTGCCGCCGTAGATCGTGTCGTGACCGTTGGCGTCGTTCTGGCCGTTGTCCCAGAAGATGTCGTTGCCGTTGCCGAGGTAGATCAGGTCGCGGCCGTTGCCGCCCCAGGCCCGGTCATTGCCGTCGCCGCCGCGGATCGTGTCGTAGTTGTCGCCGCCATAAAGCGTGTCGTTGCCGATGCCGCCGAGGAGCGAGTCGTTGCCGGCACCGCCCCGGATGGTGTTCGCCACGCCATTGCCCGTGATTGAATCGGCGCCCGACCCGCCAATCGCGTTTTCGATGACCGCACCGATGGCGATCGAGAGGTTCTTCAGGTATCCCCCGATATCAGAGAACATGCCACTCCGGAGGTCGATCATCTGGTTCATTGCATAACCGGAGAGATCGAGTGTATCCGCCCCGCCCCCGTCCCAGATACAGAGGAAAGGATCGGCATTCACATTGAAATCGAAAGGCCCACCCAGATTCGAATGAAAGCCATAGGTTGAATTACCGGAATGATAGCTCCTGTCGACACCATAGAGTTGGTGAAGCGCATAGAAATCAAAAAGCATGAATGTGTCCGGATACGCCAAATAAGGGAACCCAGTGGAGCCATTTGTATAGGTTTCGTCAAAATAGCTCATCACCGAATATTGATACGAATCCTCTATGAATTGAGCGTTCAGGTCATATGTAATAGGGATTCCTGGAGATGCATTGTAGTCACCGGGATGACTGAGGCCCAAAGCGTGGCCCATCTCATGCATGATCGCGAAATATGCCCATGACCCGAACTGCCCGCCCGAATAATTGAACGAATTGTTGTTCAGCCAGAGATCTCCGGCAACATCATAGCCCAGCGTGCTGCCGGGATAATGGGCATAAGCGCCAGCGCCGTCGGTCGTAGAGGTATAGCCGCCAACGAGAATCGTTGCGCTTTGGGTGGTGCCGCCGGCATTGACCTGAACGAGGTCGACACCGCAGATGCCGTCGATCATCGCCATGATCGCTGAAACCGTCGCCACCTGGCTGGACGTAAGTGCCTCAAAGGCGACCGGATATCCTTGGCTATCATATGCGAACCCGCCACTTCGAATGCCCCAGGTCACGGTCACAGGGGTGGCGGCGCTCGCGTTCCAAGAGAGATCCCCTTGGAGGAGCGCGGCAGCGCCCATAGCGACATCATAGCTGGCCTTGTCGCCGAGCGTTACAGATATGCCGTATGTTCCGGTGTCGGAAAGATAGTATGACGTCGAAGTCGGATCGATGTAATAGGTTCCGGAGGCATAGACGGTAAATGTGATGCTGCTGTTATAACCGGGGCCACCATCGTCGTCCTGGTAGCTGACATAGGTGCCGGTTGGATCCCAGATTTTCAGATAGGTGTCGTGCACTCCCGTGCTCAGGGCACCCGTTCCGACCATGCTGATCGTATAGGTCTGGCCCGCCTGAAGCGTGACGCTGACAACGTCACTATCACCGTATGTCAGGCTCCCGTAGAAATAGTCGCCCGGCGCCATCGAATAGGGCGTCGCTATCGAATAGGGCGCGTCGATCGTTTCGAAAATTCTGGACATGTGCTATTCCCCCCCCCCCGGGAAGTGCAGTTATCCCATGCCGCTACGGGCAGTCGTCAGATCCATAAATCGGGTTGTCTTTATTGTTCGGCTTGCACAGGCGCCGAACCTGCGCCCGCGCGCCGGCCAGAACCTCGGCATTCTCGATCGGCGAAATGAGTGGGCTCCCGGCCTGGGCCTCCCGGTAGCGCAGCAGCGCCTCCTCGCAGGTCCGCGCAGTGAATGGACGTTGCGGATTTGGCGGAAGGGCACCTGCGCCGTTCGCAATCATCCCTGTTGCAGAAAGGACGACTGCCGCCAGACGCGAGGCTCGCGCGCGTAGCGCGCCATGCGAATGGCCCCGCATCCGAACTGCTCCCTACGCGCAGGATGTACCACAACAGACCATTTCAGCCTAGCACCCGGGGTCTTGACGGTCAAACCTTTCTGCTCCCGAGGCCGGACCGGAGCGCCGGCGAACGGGCACGCCGCCCGCTCACACGATCAGGATATCGTCCACGAGGACACCGGGACTGGCGAGGCCCGCGAGCGTGACCATGTTGCCGCCACCGAAGTCGAGGACGGTGCCGGAGGCGACGGCGGAGGCATAGGTGGCGATCACCTGCGCGACGGTCAGGCCCCCGCCCCAGAGCGCGTCGTCGAATGCGAGCGTGTCGACATTGTCGGTGAAGTCGGTCACGAGATCGGCCCCGCAGGCAGCCGCGAACACGAACCGGTCCGCGCCGATCCCGCCGGTGAGCAAGTCGTTGCCCGCCTCGCCCCAGATCACCTCGTTGCCGCCGCCGCCGTTCACCGTATCGTTGCCCGCGCCCGCCCAGATCGTGTCGTGGCCGTTGGCGTCGTTCTGGCCGTTGTCCCAGAAGATGTCGTTGCCGTTGCCGAGGAACACGAGGTCGCGGCCGTTGCCGCCCCAGGCCCGGTCATTGCCGTCGCCGCCGCGGATCGTGTCGTAGTTGTTCCCG
>JAUQYA010000057.1 GCA_030837785.1 Albidovulum sp. | reverse complement strand
TGGTCTGCGGCTCGCTCGCCTTCAACATCGACGTCAAGGCGGTGCTCGAAGGCTTCGGGCTCCGCGAGGGCGCCAATTCCGACCCCCGCGAATACGTCGTCGAAAAGGCCTTCGTCGGCGACGGGATCTGACGCCGGCGGGAGAATGCCGCGCTCGCGGCCAAGGTCTTCGCGCCCATCGGTCCGCGCGGTGACAAGTGCAGTGCCTCAGCCGAGCGGTCCGGGGCGGCGCTCCTCCGACAGGAGCACGTTCGCCTCGACGTTGCCCAGGCCCGGCAGCGTCATGATCCGGCGCCTGAGCACCCGCTCGAAATCGGCGAGGTCGCGGGCGGTGACGCGGAGGCGATAGTCGTAAAGGCCGAGCACGTGCTGGACGGTCTGCACCTCGGGGATCGCGGTCGCGGCACGCTCGAAATCCTCGAGGCTGACGCGGCCCTTGGTGGCGAGCTTGACGCCAAGGAAGACGGTGACGGTGAAGCCGAGCGCGGCGGCGTCAAGCTCGATCCGCTGTCCGGCCAGCACTCCGGCCTCCTCGAGCCGGCGGATGCGGCGCCAGGCGGCGGGCTGGCTGAGGCCGAGCGCGCGGCCGACGGCCCCGGCGCTCTGGCCGGCGTCGGCGACGAGCAGGCGCAGGATGGCGCGGTCGATGTCGTCGAGGTCGATCACAGCGGAAGACTCACAGCGGAAGACTCCCTGTGCGCCTGATCGTGGAGACGAGCATCAGGCTTTCGATGTCGGCGATGTGCGGCAGCGTCAGGATGCGGTCGCGGTAGATCTCCTGGTAGTGGCCCATGTCGCGGGCGATGACGTTGAGCCGCACGTCGACCCGGCCGAGGAAGGTCTGGATCTCGATCACCTCGGGCACCCTGCGGGCGGCGTCGAGGAACTCGTCGAAGGCGCGCGGATGGGTCTTGTCGAGCGTGAAGCGCAAGCTGACCTCCACCGCCCAGCCGAGCGCGCGCCAGTCGATCACCGCGTGCCGGCCCCTGAGTATCCCTGCCGCCGAGAGCCGTTCGAGCCGCCGCCACGCGGTCGCCGCGGTGACGCCGGCGCGAAGGGCGAGATCGGCGGTGGCAAGCCCGGGATCGGCGAGAAGCTGGCGGAGGATGCGGCGGTCGGTATCGTCGATCTGCATGACTTTTTCGTGCTTCTGCGTTTTCCAGAATGACTATTTGCCCATCTGGCGGAAAACGTCAAACTTTGCACGGGAAATCATCGGTGTGCGCCTATGCTGCCTGCCAGCAACAAGGAAAGGAGCGCCCGATGCGCGTCTATTACGATCGCGACTGCGACATCAACCTGATCAAGGACAAGAAGGTGGCCATTCTCGGCTACGGGTCGCAGGGCCACGCCCATGCGTTGAACCTGCGCGACAGCGGCGCCAAGAACGTCGTCATCGCGCTGCGCGAGGGCTCGCCCTCGGCCGCCAAGTGCGAGAAGGAAGGCCTGAAGGTCATGGGCATCGCCGAGGCCGCCAAATGGTGCGACCTGATCATGTTCACCATGCCGGACGAGCTGCAGGCGGCGACCTACAAGAAATTCGTCCACGACAACCTGCGCGAAGGTGCCGCCATCGCCTTCGCCCACGGGCTCAACGTCCATTTCGGGCTGATCGAGCCGAAGAAGGGCGTCGATGTGATCATGATGGCGCCGAAGGGCCCCGGCCACACCGTGCGCGGCGAATACGTCAAGGGCGGCGGCGTGCCCTGCCTCGTCGCCGTGCATCAGGACGCGACCGGCAAGGCGATGGAAATCGGCCTCTCCTACTGCTCGGCGATCGGCGGCGGGCGGTCGGGCATCATCGAGACCAACTTCCGCCAGGAATGCGAGACCGACCTCTTCGGCGAACAGGCGGTGCTGTGCGGCGGCCTGGTCGAGCTGATCCGCATGGGATTTGAGACCCTCGTGGAAGCCGGATATGAGCCCGAAATGGCCTATTTCGAATGCCTGCACGAAGTGAAGCTGATCGTGGACCTGATCTACGAAGGCGGCATCGCCAACATGAACTACTCGATCTCGAACACCGCCGAATATGGCGAATATGTCTCGGGCCCGCGCATCCTGCCGTACGACGAAACCAAGGCGCGGATGAAGGCGGTCCTGCGCGACATCCAGACCGGCAAGTTCGTGCGCGACTTCATGCAGGAAAACGCCGTCGGCCAGCCCTTCTTCAAGGCGACCCGCCGGATCAACGACGAGCACCAGATCGAGAAGGTGGGCGAGAAGCTGCGGGCGATGATGCCCTGGATCTCCAAGGGCAAGATGGTGGACAAGAGCCGCAACTGAGATCGCGACACCGCCGAGGGCCGGGCTCGTCCCGGCCCTTTCGGCCCCTCACGCCGCCTGTTCCACCGCCGCGACGATCCCGTCCACGACTTCGGCCAGAAGCCCCTCGTCCTCGCATTCCGCCATCACCCGGATCAGCGGCTCGGTGCCCGACTTGCGGATCAGCAGGCGGCCCGCGCCGTTCAGCCGCGCCTCGGCATCGGCGATCACTTTTCGGACATTCTCGGCGGAAAGTGGTTCCTGTCCCACCGCGTAGCGCACATTCTTCAACATCTGCGGCACGGTCTCGAACTGGCGCACCAGCTCGGAGGCACGCTGGCCGGTCTCGGCCATCGCCGCCAGGAACTGCAAGCCCGCGATCAGCCCGTCGCCGGTGGTGGCGTAGTCAGTCATGACGATGTGGCCCGACTGCTCGCCGCCAAGGTTGAAGCCGCCCTCGCGCATCCGTTCGACGACATAGCGGTCGCCCACCGCCGTCCGCTCGAGCCTGAGCCCGCGACCGTGAAGGAAGCGTTCCAGCCCGAGGTTCGACATCACCGTGGCGACGAGCGCGCCGCCGGTGAGCCGCCCCTCCTCGGCCCAGCGGGCGGCGAAAAGCGCCATGATCTGGTCACCGTCGGCGGCCGCACCGGTTTCGTCGAGGATCATCACCCGGTCGGCATCGCCGTCGAGCGCGATGCCAAGGTCGGCGCCATGCGCCACCACCGCCTCGGCCGCGGTGCGCAGATGGGTGGAGCCGCATAGTTCGTTGATGTTGTGGCCGTCGGGGGAAACGCCCACCGGGATCACCTCGGCGCCCAGTTCCCACAGCACCTCGGGCGCGGCGCGGTAGGCGGCGCCGTTGGCGCAGTCGATCACCACCTTGAGGCCGGACAGCTTGCCGCGGGCCGGAAAGGTGGTCTTGGCGTATTCGACATAGCGGCCGCGGCCGTCGTCGATCCGCTTGGCGCGGCCGATGTTCTGCGGCTGCGCCAGCGCGATCTCGCCTGCGAGAATGCGCTCGATCTCGGCCTCGGCCTCGTCGGAGAGCTTGAAGCCGTCGGGGCCGAAGAACTTGATGCCGTTGTCGTGGGCATGGTTGTGGCTGGCCGAGATCATGATGCCGAGGTCGGCACGCATCGAGCGGGTGAGGTAGCCGACGGCGGGGGTGGGCACCGGGCCGAGGAGAAGCACGTTCATCCCCGTCGAGGTCAGCCCCGCGGTCAGCGCGTTTTCCAGCATGTAGCCCGAAAGCCTCGTGTCCTTGCCGATGACGACGCGGTGGCCGTTGCGCCGGTCGGTGCGGAAGTAGCGCCCCGCGGCGGCGCCGAGCCTGAGCGCGATTTCCGCTGTCATCGGATGATGGTTGGCGGTGCCGCGCACGCCATCGGTGCCGAAAAGCTTCCTGCTCATGTCTTTTCTCCGAACGTCACCGCCTGCCAGAGACGGAGCGCCTGTTTGGTTTCGACAATATCATGGACACGGTGGATCTGCACCCCCTGGGCCGCACCGGCGAGCGTGACCGCGACGGTGCCGGGGCCGCGCAGGTCGGCCCGGGTTGCCGCCGCGCCGCCGCCGTAGCTGCCGATGAACCGCTTGCGCGAGGCGCCGAGAAGCACCGGCACCCCCAGCCCGTGAAAGAGCGAAAGGCCGCGGATCAGCGCGAGATTGTGCGCCGCGGTCTTGCCGAAGCCGATGCCGGGGTCGACGACGATGCGGTCGCGGGCGATGCCGAGCGCCTCGGCCGCGGCGATGCGCTGGCCCAGCCAGTCGTAGACGTCGAGCAGGACGTCATCGTAGCGCGGATCGTCCTGCATCGTCGCGGGCGTGCCTCGCGCGTGCATCAGGCAGACCGGCACGTCGCGCCCGGCCACCAACACGCCCAACGCCGGGCCGTAGGTCAGCGCCGCCACGTCGTTCACCATCGCCGCGCCGGCGTCGAGCGCCGCGCGCGCGACCGTTGCCTTGCGGGTGTCGATGGAGATCGGGGCGGTGATGCCCCCCGACACGAGCGCCGCGATCACCGGCGCGGTGCGGGCGATCTCTTCCGCTTCGGTCACGTCGGCGGCGCCGGGCCGGGTGCTTTCGCCGCCGATGTCGAGGATGTCGGCGCCGGCCTCGGCCATTGCGGCGGCATGGGCGAGTGCGGTGTCAAGGCCGGCGAAACGGCCGCCGTCGGAAAAGCTGTCGGGCGTCACGTTGAGGATGCCCATCAGCCTGGGGGTGCCAAGGGAAAGGCCCGCGATGGGCGTGCGCGGCGCGGTCAGGCGGGCGCGCACGTCCGCGGGCAGGTCGGCCGCGGCCACGAGGCCCCTCGATCCGGCGCGGGTCAGGTGCTCGGCGCGGTCGAACCAGCACCAGCCGCCGGCAAGCGGCAAGGCGCCGGGCGTCCGGGCGGCATCGGTCATGGCGATGGGGCGGAAGTAATCCATGCCGGGCCTATTGGCGCGCGCCGTGGCGCTTGGCAAGCCGGGCGTTCAGGCAGGGACGACCGGCACGCGGCAACCCGCCGGAATTGCAACAGGCCCGTGAACGACAAGACATTCGGCATCGAGAAGCCCCGCAAGCCAGGCGGCCAGCGCCGCCGGGGCGGCCGTCTCGGGCGCGCCGGGCGTGTCGAGCGCCATCTTTGCCGGCGCCCAGACCACCCGCTCGCCGCGCGCCAGCGCCCAGTCAAGCTCGGTCCGCGTGGCGACGACGCGCAGGCCGCTGTCGCGCGCGGCCAGCGACCAGGCCGCCTGTTCCAGCGCAAGGAGCGCGATCCGCCGCCCCGCGGCGGGCGTCCAGGCCGGCGGCAGCGGCAGGAGCGGCGCGGCCGGCACGAGGACGGCCGGCCCCTCGGCCAGCGCCGGCAGGGCGGGCGCGGTCAGAAGATGCACCATCGGTCGCGCGCCCTGCCCTCCGGCCTCGACCGTGCCACCGGCGCGGTCACGCACGATCTCCACCCCCAGTGCGCCGGGGGCGAGGTCGAGCTTCTCGATCCTGAGGAACACCCGCGCCGCCTGCGGCTCGGCGAGAATGCGCGCGGCGATGCGTTCGGCGAGCGTTTCGAGGAGATTGAGCCGCTCGGCCCGCAGTTCGGCGGCGATGGCCTCGGTCAGCCGGTCGTAGGAGAGAATGCGGTCGACGTCGTCGTCGCCCGGCCGGTCCTGCGGCGCCAGTTCCACCACCACGTTGAACCTGAGCCGCTGTTCGCGGCCGCGCTCGTGCTGGAAGGCGCCGATCTCGGCGGTGACGATGTGGTCGCGCAGGCTGAGCCGGTCGGCAGCGCCGGGGCCGGTCGCGGCGCCGGCCCGCGCGTCGAGCGGGCCGAAGGCGGGGGACGTGTCGTCGGTCATGGCGTGGCTCCGGCCGGGATGGCGCATCATAGCGCCGGCGGCCGGCCGCAAAAGCGCGAAGGCGGCGCATCGGGCGCCGCCTGCGGCCTCAGTTCATCGCCGTGACGATCGGCGTGCGGTAGAAGATGTGCCGCCCGATCCTTGTCGTCAGCTGGAAACGGCGCGACCAGGACGGCCGGACGGCGGGCGTGTGGAAGTAGGTCGCCCCCTCGGTCAGCCCCCGTGGCGCGCCGTCCATCATGGCCTTGGCAATCTTTCCGGCCGTCGCCCAGGCGGCGCGGTCGCTGATGCGGTCGGCCCGCCCATCGCAGGTGTAGGAGAACTGGCAGCCCTGTCCGTTCGACTGGTTCACCACGCCGCAGATGGTGCGCGGGAAACTCGGGCTTGCCACCCGGTTGAGGATCACCTCGGCCACCGCCGCCTGGCCGGCGAGGTTCTCGCCGCGCGCCTCGAAATAGATCGCCGAGGCGAGGCACTGGAATTCCGCCCCGCCCTCGGCAGCCGGTTGCGTGGCAAGCCATGCCTCGTCCATGACGACGGGCGCGCCGGCCTTCCGTTTCGCTTTCTTTTCCGCCACCGGCGGCGTGACGATCGCCGACAGGCGATCGCCTTCCACGGCCCCGAGGCCCTCGCGGTCCTGTCCCAGGAGCGCGGTCAGGTTCATCCCGATCGCGGCTGTGGGATCGTTCGACTGGCTTACCGTCATCTCGGCATGCAAGCCTCCGGCGAGGCCAAGGAGCATGACCAGGCTCCCGGTCCAGCACTTCAGCACTGACATTTTCCGTTCCCGAATTGCTTCGTCGAGCCACAGCCCCCCAAGGCAATGACCGGGGCGGCATAGCCGAAACAGGGACTTCCGTCCACCCGCGCCCCCCGGCACGGTCGGAAAGCCGCCGATTCCCCCCCGATGGCCGGCCCGGCGTGGGCTGCGGCCAGGGTTGCGTGCGGGACGGGGCATCCGCCCCGCCGAGCGGCGCCATGCTATTGATCCTTATGGATTATTATTGATCCCGGCGGCGATCGGCCAGCGCAAAATGCGCCGCCGCAAGGCGCGCGACCGGAACCCGGAATGGCGAGCAAGAGACGTAATCGAAGCCCGCTTTCCGGCAGAATGCAATGGATTCCGGGTTTCCGCCGTGCTCTCCGCAGACGGAAATCGTCACATCGTGTCGCATTTGGCGTCCGCGCGTGCTTCCCATGAGCAACAATTCGCCGACGCCGTCCTCGTCCAGAACGTGGAACGGGTCCTCTGGGTAGACGCCCTGCTGGACGTAATCGCCCATGAAGCGACCGGCATCGTCGCGCGAGAGGCCGTAGGTCATCTGTGTGAGGTCGTTGGTCCCGAACGACAGGAAGGCCGCGTGCAGCGCGATCTCGCCCGCCCTGAGGGCGGCGCGCGGGGTCTCGACCATCACGCCGAAGCGATAGGTGAAGTCCGCCCCGCTGGCGGTGCGCACCGCCGCCGCCACGGCATCGATGCGGGTCTTGACAAGCTCGACCTCGCGCTTGGCCGAGACCAGCGGGACCATCACCTCGGGCACCACCGGCGCGCCACGGCGCGAGGCCTCGATCGTGGCCTCGAAGATCGCGCGGGCCTGCATCTCGTAGATTTCCGGCACCGTGACCCCGAGCCGCACGCCGCGCATCCCGAGCATCGGGTTGAATTCCGAAAGCGCCTCCACCCGCCGCGTGACCTCCGACAGCGGCCGGTCGAGCGCCTCGGCCAGTTCGCGCATGCCTTCCCGGTCATGGGGCAGGAACTCGTGCAACGGCGGATCGAACAGCCGGATGCAGACCGGAAGCCCCGCCATGATGTCGAAAAGCGCGATGAAGTCGGCCCGCTGCATCGGCAGCAGCCGGTCGAGCGCCACCTTCCGGTCCTTCGCCGTGTCGGCGAAGATCATCTCGCGCATCACCGTCAGGCGATCTTCGTCGAAGAACATGTGTTCGGTGCGGCAAAGGCCGATGCCCTCGGCCTCGAACATCCGCGCGGTGCGGGCGTCGTCGGGCGTGTCGGCGTTCGCGCGCACGCCGATGTCGCGGACATTGTCGGCCCAGTGCAGAAGCGTCGTGAACCATTCGTCGAGCGCGGGTTCCAGCATCTCGGCCGAGCCGGCGAGCACCTCGCCGTTGGTACCGTCGACGGTGATCAGGTCGCCCTCGCGGAAGGTCCGGCCCGAGCGCGTCACCAGCACCCGGTCGCGCGGGTTGAGCGAAAGTTCGGAGGCGCCGACGATGCAGGGCAGGCCAAGGCCGCGGGCGATGACCGCCGCGTGGCTGGTGATGCCGCCGCGTTCGGTCAGCACGGCGACGGCGGCGTGCATCCCGCGGATGTCCTCGGGCGCGGTTTCACGGCGGACGAGGATGCAGCGTTCGTCGCGCGCGGCGGAAGCCTGCGCATCGGCGGCGGAAAAGACGATCCGGCCCGAGGCGGCGCCGGGGCTTGCGGCGATGCCACGCGCCACCCGGTCGCGCGGCGCCCGCGGATCGACCTGATAGTGCAGAAGTTCCGACAGCGCCCGCGGCTCCACCCTCAGGATCGCCTCCTCGCGGGTGATGATGCGTTCCTTTGCCAGCGTCACCGCGACGCGGACCGAGGCGCGCGAGGACCGCTGCACCTTGACGGCGTCGATGACCTTGAGCGCGCCGTTCTCCAGCGCGAATTCGATCTGCATCTCCTCGCGCAGCCTTTCGCGGCAGGTCCGGCACTGGGCCTGGAGTGCGGCGAAGACCTCGGGCGCGGCCTCCTCGAGCGAATGGCCGCGCCTGTCCCTGACGAGGTAGAGGGTTTCCTCGGCCTTGCGGTTGGCGGGGTTGAGGCCGCGGAAGCGTCCGGTGACCTGCGGCGCGCCGGTGACGGGTTCGATGAGCTGGATCGTGCCCGAACCCGACAACCCCGGCCCGACCGCCTGCGCCATCTCCTGCACGACAAGGCCCAGCGCGGCGTCCGCCGGCGCCCCCTTGGCCTCGCGCAGAAGCCGGGCGGTCGTCCCCTCCCAGGCGCGGGCCATCGAGCGCAGCACCTCGCCGAGCTGCCGCGCGGGGGATTGCGGAAACTCCTCGTCCATCTCGGCATCGTAGGCCGCAAGTGCTGCAGCCAGCGCCTCGGAGGAGGGTTCGGCGGTGAACATGTCGGGATCGAGCCGGGCGACGTGGATCGCGTAGGACTGCACGAAGCCGAGATAGAGCGCATTGGCCAGCGCGTCGCCGTGCACCGCCGCGATCTCGGCGTGCTTCCCGCCGTTCATGCCGACGTTCAGCACCGTCGTCGGCCCGCCCCAGTCGGGGTTCGCCGGTGACGGCCGGATCGAGACGAGGGCGCCGCCGAAGGCCGCCGCGATCCGCTCGGTGTCGGGCATGACTCCGGCGGCGATGGCGCGCACCGTGTCGCAGGGCAGCGCCACCGTCCGCGGCACCGGCAGGTCGAGCCGGACCAGCCGCTGGAGGCATTTCGCCCGCCAGCCGTGACGGGCGGCGTCGATCTCCGCCACCGGCGTGATCTCGGTGAACTCTGCGAAATCGCTGTGTTTCTGCACTGCGGCAATCCCTCGGACGGCGGCAGCATACGCTCTTGCTGATTCGCTGCAAGGAAAAGCGCGGCGCCCCCGCTTGCGCGACCGCCGCCCTTGCGCCATGAAGGTCGCGAGTGAAGGAAGCACCGAATGTCGCTGCCGGTCCGGCAACAGGTGAAATACTGGGGCATCGCCGCGGCGGTGTTCCTGGCCGTGCTCTGGGGGCTCGGCGATGTCATCCTGCCCTTCCTGGTGGGCGGCGCCGTCGCCTATTTTCTCGACCCCGTCGCCGACCGGCTGGAGCGGATGGGCCTGAGCCGCGCGGTCGCGACCGCCACGATCTCGATCATCGCGCTGGTGCTCTTCATCCTGCTCGCGCTTTTGATCGTGCCGATGCTGGTGCGCCAGCTCGGGCAACTGGTGAATGCGGCGCCCGCGATCTTCGGCAAGCTGCTGGGGTTCCTCACCACCAGTTTCCCCTCGCTCATGGATCAGGAGAGCGTGCTGCGCGAGACGCTCGCCTCGATCGGCAGGACCATCCAGGCGAAGGGCGGAGAGCTTGCGACCGGACTGCTGTCCTCGGCCCTGTCGGTCATCAACGCGGTCGTGTTCATCGTGGTCGTGCCGGTCGTGGCATTCTACCTGCTGCTGGACTGGGACCACATGGTGGCGAGGATCGACGCGCTTCTGCCGCTCGATCACCGCGAGACGATGCGCCTGCTTGCCCGCGACATCGACGGTGTGCTGGCGGGCTTCGTGCGCGGACAGGTATCGGTCTGCCTGATCCTCGGCACCTTCTATTCGGTCGCGCTGATGCTTGCCGGGCTCGACTTCGGGCTGATCGTCGGGGCGATCGCCGGGCTCATCACCTTCGTTCCCTATGTCGGCGCGCTGATCGGCGGGGCGCTGGCGATCGGGCTCGCGCTCTTCCAGTTCTGGGGCGACTGGCTGCAGATCGCCGCCATCGCCGGCATCTTCGCGGTGGGCCAGTTCCTCGAAGGCAACATCATCACGCCGAAGCTCGTCGGCGGCTCGGTCGGGCTCCACCCGGTCTGGCTTCTCTTCGCGCTCTCGGCCTTCGGCACGCTGTTCGGCTTCACCGGGATGCTCGTGGCCGTCCCGGTCGCCGCCGCGATCGGTGTGCTGATCCGCTTCGCCATCGCGCAATACCTCGGCAGCCGGCTCTACCAGGGCCTGTCGAAGAGCGACGAGGCCTGACATGCCCCGGCAACTGGCCTTCGACCTGCCGGTGCGCCCCGCACTGGGGCGCGGGGACTTCTTCGTCTCGCCGGCGAACGCGCTGGCCGTGGCGCAGATCGACGCCGGGGGCTGGCCGGCAGGCAAGCTCCTGCTGATCGGGCCCGAGGGCGCGGGCAAGAGCCATCTCGCGCAGGTCTGGGCCACCGAGACGGGGGCCGAGGTGCTGGCGGCCGCCGACCTGCCCGAGGGGCCGGCCGAGGCGCTGGCGGTGGTGGTCGAGGATGTCGACCGGATCGCCGGCGATCCGGTGGCCGAAACCCGGCTCTTTCACCTTCACAACCATGTCCTTGCGCGCGGCGGCCGATTGCTGATCACCGCCTCGGCGCCGCCGCGGACCTGGGGGCTGGTCCTGCCCGACCTCGCCAGCCGGATGGAGGCCACCGCCCAGGCCGCGCTTCTGCCGCCCGACGACGCGCTTCTCTCGGCGGTGCTGGTGAAGCTTTTCGCCGACCGCCAGATCGCGGTCGCGCCAAGCCTGATCCCGTGGCTGGTGACCCGGATGGACCGCTCCTTCGCGGCGGCGCGCAGGCTGGTGGCCGAGCTTGACGCCGGCGCGCTGGCCCGCGGCGGCCCGGTCACCCGCGAGATCGCGCGCGAGGTGCTGGACTCCGCCGCTCGGCAGACGCCATGATGGCGATGCGCGCGCCATCAAACCGTTCCTGTCGAAAGCCCACAAGCCGCCCATGACACAGGCAGATTTCCTCAAGGCCCCGTTCCCGGCCCCGGTCGCGCTCGATGCCGCCGATACCGCCGGCCCGAGGCGCTTCTTCAACCGCGAACTTTCCTGGCTTGCGTTCAACTGGCGCGTCCTCGACGAGGCGCGCAACCCGCGCGTGCCGCTGCTGGAACGGGTGCGGTTCCTGTCGATCTCGGCCACCAACCTCGACGAATTCTACACTGTGCGGGTGGCGGGCCTGCGCGAGCTTGTGCGCGAGGGCAATGCGCTCTTCTCCGACGACGGGTTGAGCCCCGCCGAGCAGCTCGCCCTCATCAACGCAGACGCGCGGCGGCTGATGCAGGTGCAGCAGGCGGTGTGGAACAAGCTCAAGCGCGGGCTTGAGGCGAACGACATCGTCCTTCTGACCCGCTCGAAGCTGACCAAGCGCGACGAAGGGTTTCTGGCCGACTACTTCCTCAACAAGGTCTTCCCGGTTCTCTCGCCGCTCGCGATCGACCCGGCGCATCCCTTCCCCTTCATCCCCAACACCGGCTTCTGCCTTGCGCTGGAACTGGAACGCGCGGCGGACAAGCGGCGGCTCCAGGCGCTCCTGCCGATCCCCCAGCAAATCAACCGCTTCGTGGCGATGCCGGGTGGCCGGCGCTTCCTGCCGATGGAGGAACTGCTGCTTCTCCATCTCCATTCGCTCTTCCCCGGCTACCGCGACACCGGGCACTGCACCTTCCGGGTGCTGCGCGACAGCGACATCGAGGTCGAGGACGAGGCCGAAGACCTGGTGCGCGAGTTCGAGACGGCGCTGAAGCGGCGCCGGCGGGGCCAGGTGATCCGGATGAAGATCACCGCCGGCGCACCCGAGGGCATTCGCGCGCTGATCATGGACGAGCTTGGCGTGACCGCCGACGAGGTGGTGGAGGTCAAGGGCATGGTCGGCATGGCCGACCTTAAGGAACTGGTGCTCGACAGCCGGCGCGACCTGCAATGGCCCTCGTTCAGCCCGCGCGTGCCCGAGCGGGTGCAGGACCACGACGGCGACATGTTCGCGGCGATCCGCCAGAAGGACATGCTGCTCCATCACCCCTACGAGACCTTCGACATGGTGATCCGCTTTCTCAACCAGGCGGCGGCGGACCCCAACGTGCTGGCGATCAAGCAGACGCTCTACCGCACCTCGCAGGACAGCCCGATCGTCTCGGCGCTCTGCGACGCGGCCGAGGCGGGCAAGTCGGTGACCGCGCTCGTCGAACTCAAGGCCCGCTTCGACGAGGCCGCCAACATCCGCCAGTCGCGCCGGCTGGAACGGTCGGGTGCGCATGTCGTCTACGGCTTCATCAACTACAAGACCCACGCCAAGATCTCGACCGTGGTCCGACGCGAGGGCGACGCGCTGGTGACCTACACCCATTTCGGTACCGGGAACTACCACCCGATCACCGCGCGCATCTACACCGACCTCAGCTTCTTCACCGCCGATCCGGCACTCGGGCGCGATGCGACGAAGGTGTTCAACTACCTCTCGGGCTACGTGCAGCCCGAGCATCTGGAAAACCTCGCCATTTCGCCGATCACGCTGAAACCGCGGCTTCTGGAACTGATCGCCGCCGAGGCGGACCATGCCCGTGCCGGCCGGCCGGCGGAGATCTGGGCCAAGATGAATTCGGTGATCGAACCCGATGTGATCGATGCGCTTTATGCCGCCTCGCAGGCCGGGGTGAAAATCCAGCTTGTCGTGCGCGGCATCTGCGGGCTGCGCCCCGGCATCAGGGGGCTCAGCGACAACATCCGCGTCAAGTCGATCGTCGGGCGGTTCCTTGAACATTCCCGCATCGTCTGCTTCGGCAACGGCCACGGGCTGCCCTCGAAGAAGGCCCGCGTGTTCATCTCCTCGGCCGACTGGATGGGGCGCAACCTGACCCGCCGGGTGGAGACGCTGGTGGAGATCCGCAACGATACCGTGAAGGCGCAGATCGTCAGCCAGATCATGGCCGCGAACCTCGCCGACGAGGCGCAGAGCTGGGTGCTCGGCCCGGACGGACGCTATCTCCGCGACCTGCCCGAGGGGCGCGACGATCTCTTCTCCTGCCATCGTTTCTTCATGGAGAACCCGTCGCTTTCGGGCCGGGGATCGGCCGGCGCGAAGGACGTGCCGAAGCTTGCCCATGCGAGCGATTGAAGGATAGAGATGGGCGCGACCGAGCCAGCCGGAGGGACGAATGCCATGACCGCCGAAACCCGAGCGCGTGGCGAAGACTGGAGTCCCTTCGGCCGGCCGCTGTTCGACGACCCCTCGGCACGCGCGCTCGACCGGGTGGGCGTGGTGGATGTCGGCTCGAACTCGGTCCGGCTCGTCGTCTTCGACGGCGCGGCGCGCAGCCCGGCCTATTTCTACAACGAGAAGATCATGGCCGGCCTCGGCCAGGGGCTGGCGGAAACCGGCCGGCTCAGCCCCGACGGCAAGCGCCGGGCGCTCGCGGCGCTCCAGCGCTTCGCGATCCTGACGAAGGGCATGAAGCTGCCGCCGCTGACCTGCGTGGCGACGGCGGCGGTGCGCGAGGCCAGCGACGGGCAAGACTTCCGCAAGCTCGTCGAAAGCGAGACCGGGCTGAGGCTCTGGGTGATCGACGGGCAGGAAGAGGCGCGGCTGTCGGCGCAGGGGGTGCTTCTGGGCTGGCCCGAAGCCGAGGGGATCGTCTGCGACATCGGCGGCAACTCGATGGAACTGGCCGAGGTCTCGGGCGGGGCGGTCGGGCGGCGCGTCAGCTCGCCCCTCGGGCCGTTCCGGCTGCAACAGGTTCCAGGCGGCAAGAAGGGCCTCGCCCGCCACATTCGCGACACGGTGGAGGCGCTGGCCGACGAAATCGGACGCGGGCACGAACGGTTCTACCTCGTCGGCGGATCATGGCGTGCCTTCGCCAGGCTCGACATGGAACGGCGGGCCTATCCGCTGACGGTCCTGCACGAATACCGGATGGGCCCGCAATCGGTGTTGCAGACCGCGAACTGGATCGCCGAGGCCGACGTCACCACGCTCAGGGCGAAGACCGGCATGTCGGCGGCGCGGATGGACCTGGTGCCGATCGCCGCGCAGGTGCTGCGCCAGATCGTCCTGACCTTCCACCCGAAGGAGATCGACGTCTCGTCCTACGGCATCCGCGAGGGGCTGCTCTACGAACAGATGCCGGAACGGCTGAGGGTGCGCGACCCGCTGATCGAGGCCTGCCGCCATGCCGAGCGGACGATGGCGCGAATGCCGGGGTTCGGCAAGAAGCTCTTCCAGTTCATCCTGCCGATCTTCCGCGACCTGCCCGAGAACCGCCTGAGGATCGTCAAGGCCGCCTGCCTTCTGCACGACACGACATGGCGCGCCCATCCCGACTACCGCGCCGAGGCCTGTTTCGACAACGCGACGCGGGCGAACCTCGGCGGGCTCAGCCATGCCGAGCGGGTCTACCTCGGCCTCGCGCTTCTGCACCGCTACAAGAATTCGCGGACAGGATCGCGCATGGCCCCGCTTTTCGCCCTGCTCGACGACCACCAGCTCCGCGAGGCCGAGGTGCTCGGCAAGGCGATGCGCTTCGGGGCGATGTTCGCCGTCCGCTCGCCCGAGGATGCCGGCGAGATCGTCTGGCGGCAGAAGAAGAAGAGCCTCGAACTGCGCCTCAACGCCGCGACGCAGGCGCTGTTCGGCGAAGTCGCCGAAGCGCGGTTCGCCTCGCTCGCCGAGGCACTCGGGGCGACCGCAAAGGTGACGGTGGTTCCGGCCTGAGGCTGCGGCAGGACTGCAACCCGCCCCGTTGTGTCGCCCGCCCCCGTCATCCCAGCGCCGCCCCGGAAGCCGCGGCGGCCGGTCAGAGGTCGATCTCGCCGTTCGGGCCCGGTTCCGGCGGCGCCGGAACAAGCGGCGTCTTGCGGCGCAGGATGATGTCGCCGTTCGGCAGCATCTCGGGCGGCTCGTAGTTGCGCACGTCGCCGATCATCTCGGCGAGCTTCTGCAACGCCGGCCCCATCTCGCCCACGGCCTCGCCGAACTGCTTGTGCATGTCCTTGAGCGCGGGCTCCACCTCGTCCATGAGCGAGCGCAGGATGATCTTCGCCCCTTCTTCAAGCAGGCTGAAGCCCTCCTCGGTCGAAGGCTTTGCCTCCTGCGCGCAGACGGGGCTTGCGGCGATCGTCAGGGCGGCGAGGGCGCTGGCGGCGGCGATGCGGTTCATGGCGCGACTATAGACACCGGTGCGCGGGAATGACAGGCCGCGCTTAGACATCGGCGTCGATCGTGACCGGGAAATGGTCGGACGCGGTCAGCAGCGCCTCCCTCAGTTCCGGGATGCGGTAGCAGCCGGGGTCGTCGAACGGATGCCAGATGCGCCAGTGCGGCGCCTTGGCGCGGATGTCGGGCGAGACCATGATGTAGTCGAGCAGCGCCGAGAAGAAGGCGCCCTTGTCGTCGAGGTAGAACCGCGCCGTCGACGGCATCGCCGCGAGCTTCTTGCCGAAGGCGACATGGGCATGGGGGTCGAAAAGCCGCGTCTCGCGCGGCTCGTCCCAGCCAAGGACGATTTCCACCCCCGACCGGCCGAAGAGTTTCTCGTATTCGTCGATCCCCGGGCCGTCGTTGAAGTCGCCCATCACGATCAGGCTTTCCTTCGCCCGAAGATGCTCGAGCACGCGTTCCCTTAGCCAGATGCACTGGGCGATCTGCTTGCGCCGGTTCTCGATGGCGAGCCGCTTGACCTGGGCCTCGCCCTCGGCGCCGTGCGGGGCCTTCGACTTCATGTGGACGCCGATCAGCCTGATCTTCGCGCCCGCGGAGGTGGTCAGGGCCACCTCGAGCGGCGGCTTCGAAAATCGTACGCGTTCGAGTGTGGCGTCGATGTTGAGGTCGATGCGGTAGGCCGAATCGAACCGCGGGCTCGCCACGCCCTCCACCGCCTCGCCCGGCAGCCCGATGGGGTCGTGTTCGGCGGTGATCCGGTCGGGGTCGTAGAGAAGCGCGATTTCCTGCTGGGTCTCGTTCTCGAAACCCAGAAGCGCCTTGCGGGTGCGCAGGCCATAGCGCGCGGCGAAGCTTTCGAGCATCGCCACCGTCTTGTGGCGGCGGTTGTTGTCGGGCGCCTCGATGATCATCACCGCATCGGCCTCCATCGCGGTGAAGACGATCCCCAGCGAGGCAAGCTGGTCGGCGCGGGTGACGTTGTAGCGCGCCGACCAGCCGCCGTCCTCCAGGAGCCGGCCGTCCCGGTCGAAGAGGTTGGAGAACCATTCGACGTTGTAGGTGGCCAGCCGCATCGTCTCAGGCCGCCTCGCGGGCCTGGATCTCCTCCCAGGCGCGGTTGATGTCGACCAGCCGCTGTTCGGCGAGCTTCAGCGCCTCGTCCGGCAGGCCGCGGGCGCGCATGCGGTCGGGGTGGCTGTCGCGCACCGCCTGACGCCAGGCCGCGCGCACCTCCGGGATCGGCGCGTCGTGGGGCACCCCCAGCACATCCCAGGGATCGCGCGGGGCATCTGGCACGAAGCGCGACAGCAAAGAGCGGAAGCAGCGGTCGCCGAGCCCGAAGATCCGCGCCACCTCGCGCAGGAAGCTGTCTTCGTGCGGATGATAGTCGCCATCGGCCACCGCGATGTGGAAAAGCCCCTCCATCAGGTCGACGAGCACCGCGTCGCCCGGACCGAACATCGCCGCGATCTTGCCGGCGTAGAGGTCGAACCCCGCCACGTCCTGCCGGGCAAGGTTGAAGACGCGGGCGGCATTCGCCTCTTCGGCGGGCGGAATGGCGAAGACCTCGCGGAAGGCCGCGACCTCGTTGCGGGTCACCTGCCCGTCGGCCTTGGCCATCTTGGCGCCGAGCGCGATCACCGCGATGGTGAAGCCGATGGAGCGTTCCGGCGGGGTTTTCAGCCGGTCGAAGACGGCAGCCAGCCCCTCGCCCTTGGCAAGGGCGGCGACGGCATCGGCGATGCGGGTCCAGATCGACATGGGACAACACTAGCCGCGGCGCGGCACGATGTCATCGGGGGGCGGCGGGGAATTCCGGCTCAGCCGAACCGCGTCATCATCAGCACGAGGTCGAGCCAACGGCCGAACTTGCGCCCCGTCTCGGGAGAGCGGGCCGAGGTGGCGAAGCCAAGCCGGGCGTGGAAGGCGATGGCCGCCTCGTTCTCGCCGGAGATGGCGGCAAAGAGCGTATGCGCACCCCCGGCCCGGGCACGGGCCTCCAGCCGCGCCATCAGCGCCCGGCCCGCGCCGCGGCCGCAGAGCGCGGGCGGAAGCAGGATCGTGTGCTCCATCGCATGGGCATGGCCGGGGCCGTCGCGGAACTGGTCGTAGCTCGCCAGGCCGAGCCGGCCACCCTCCTCGGCGACGAAGACCTCCCGCCCCCGCGCCCGCCGGCCGGCGATCATCGCGGCAAGGCCGGCGGCCGTCCGGGGCTTACAGGTGAAGGTGACGGTGGTGTCGCGGATGAACCCGTTCCACAGCGCGACGAGACCGGGGATGTCGGCATCCCCGGCCGGACGCAGGATCACTCGATCCACCATTCGCCGTGCGGCGTGGCGATTTCCGCGCGGATCGCCTTGGGGCCCGTCACGATGGAAATCCGCCGGTCGGCGATCGGCAGCACCGCGCGAAGCCGGTCGCCCTTCGGATGCGAGATCTCGAGCCGCAGGAGCCGGCAGCCGCGGTCGGGAAGCGCGCCCGCGGGATGGAGGTTCCCCTGCCATTCGATCAGCGCGGGAAAGGCGTCGTCGAAGGGCAGCGCACCGTCGTCCGGCACCCCCATGCGCCAGCGGAAGGGCGGGCGCTCCAGCTCCACCGGCCGGCCCGCGCCCGGCGGCGCCTCGGCCAGCGCGGCCTCCAGATCATCGATGCGCAGGACCCAGTTCGTCACCCTCGGCGGGCCGGAAAACCGGTCGAGCCGGAACCAGCGCGGACGGTCGGGCCGGGGCGCCTCGGGGTCGATCGCGATCACTTCCAGGTATTCCCCGGGCCCCAGGCTCAGAAGCCGGTTGTGCGTGCCCATGAAGGCGTGCTTGCCGCCGGGCTCAAGGCCCACACCCAGCATGGCCTCGATCGCGAGCGCCCCCTGCTCCAGCGACGCCGCCGAGATCGCGAGATGATCGAAGACTGCCTTCATGTCTCTCCTTGAATCCATCCTAGGCACCGCGGAAAAAGCCGCAAGGGCAGATTGATGCGGCCGGCGGCGGTTGTCTCGGGCGGCCGCGGTCTCAAGTGTGACCGGAACGGCAAGCAAGAAAAAGGGACACGATGAGCCTGATCCGCAGCCTCGACCGCTTCTTCCGCCACGATGCCGCCGGCGGCGTGTTCCTGATGCTGTCGGCGCTCCTTGCGCTGGTCGTCGCCAATTCCGGCCTTTCGGGCGCCTATCAGGACTGGCTGATGAAGCCCTTTTCGGTGCTGCTCGACGGCTAGGGTCTGTCGAAGCCCCTGATCCTGTGGATCAACGACGGGCTGATGGCGATCTTCTTCTTCCTGATCGGCCTGGAACTGAAGCGCGAGATGGTGGAAGGCAAGCTCAGGAACCCCGCCAACGTGATGCTGCCGGGGATGGCCGCCCTCGGCGGCATGATCGCCCCGGCGCTGGTCTATCTCGCCTTCAACGGGTCGGACCCGGTGACGCGCGGCGGCTGGGCGATCCCGGCCGCGACGGACATCGCCTTCGCGGTGGGCGTGCTCGCGCTTCTGGGCAAGCGGGTGCCCGCGGCGCTGAAGATCTTCCTGCTCACGCTCGCGATCCTCGACGATCTGGGCGCGATCCTGATCATCGCGCTCTTCTGCACGCACGGCCTGCGGCCGGGCTACCTCGTCCTCGCGCTGGTTCCACTGGCGGGCCTGTTCCTGCTGAACCGGGCGCGCGCGCACCGGATCGCGCCGATCGTGCTTCTCGGCATCTTGCTCTGGGTGCTGGTGCTGAAATCGGGGATGCACGCGACGCTGGCGTGCGTCGTCACGGCCTTCTTCGTGCCGAAGAAGGACAAATACGGCAAGTCGCCGCTCATTTGCTGGAACACGCGCTGTCACCTTACGTCCTTTTCCTCATCGTGCCGGTCTTTGCCTTCGCCAATGCCGGCGTCGTGCTGAAGGGGCTGACGCTGTCGAGCCTCGTTTCCGCTCTGCCGCTCGGCATCGCCGACGGGCTGGTCATCGGCAAGCAGACCGGCGTGTTCCTGACGACCTGGGCGATGGTGCGGCTGGGCTGGGCGCGGCTCCCCGAGGGGGCAGCTGGGCGCATGTTCCGGCATGACCGGCAGCGGCGTGTCGAAGGCCGCGCCGGCCGGGCGGTCGGACGGGCGGGCAGCCGGGCCCGCCCCCTGAGGGCAGGCCCGGCGGCAGGGCTCATTTCGCGATGACCTCCGCGGTCGGCCGCGGCGTGGCGGCGGTTTCGGCCGAAAGCACCGGAACCGTCACCTCGGGCAGCTTGCCCGTCAGGCTGTCGAGGAAGGCGACGACCTGGTTGGCCTCCTCGTCCGTCAGCGCCTCGCCGAGCTGCGATTCCGCCATGATCTCCACCGCGACCTTCAGGTCCCAGACCCTGCCGGAGTGGAAACAGGGCGCGGTCAGCGCGACGTTGCGCAGCGGCGCGGCGCGGAAGACATATTCGTCGTCCACCGTCTCGGTGACCGCAAAGCGGCCCTTGTCGCCTTCGGGCAGCACGTCGGCACCGGGCTTTTCGACCAGGCCGAAGGGATAGTAGCCGTGGCCACCCACGTTGACGCCGGAATGGCACGACGAGCACCCCTTGTCGACGAAGAGCTTGAGCCCGGCCTGGGCATCGGCGCTCATCGCGGCGTCATCGCCGTTCAGCCAGGCGTCGAAGGGGGCCGGCGTGATCAGCGTCGCCTCGAAGGCCTCGATCGCCTTGGCCATGTTGCCGAAGCTTCCTTCGCGGTGTCCCGCAGGCCGTCGGCCTGCACCATCGTGCCCCCCGCGGCGATCGCGGCGACAAGGCCCAGCATCAGTCGTTTCATCAGGAACTCCCGGGGTCGATGCGCGCTCCGGCAGGACCTTTGCCGTCCGGACCGCGCGCCACCATGACCCGGATCAAGAATTAGAATAATTCTAGATCAGTCGCGCGCAGCCCGGATCAGCCCGAGAATGTCCCTCGCCGCGGCCGGGATGTTGGTGCCCGGCCCGAAGATCGCCTTGACCCCGGCGGCCCTGAGGAAATCATAGTCCTGCTGCGGGATCACGCCGCCGCAGATCACGATGATGTCTCCGGCCCCCTTCTCGCGCAGCGCCTCGATCAGCTTCGGCGCCAGCGTCTTGTGCCCCGCTGCCTGCGAGGAGATGCCGATGACGTGGACGTCATTGTCCACGGCGTCCTGCGCCGCCTCCTCGGGGGTCTGGAACAGCGGCCCGACATCGACGTCGAAGCCGATGTCGGCGAAGGCGGTGGCGATGACCTTGGCGCCCCGGTCGTGGCCGTCCTGGCCCATCTTGACGACCAGCATCCGGGGCCGGCGCCCCTCCTCCTCGGCGAATTTCTCCACGTCCTTCTGGATTGCCGCGAAGCCCTCGTCGCCCTCGTAGGCGGCGCCATAGACCCCGGAGAGGGTTTTCACCTCGGCCCGGTGGCGGCCGAACACCTTTTCCATCGCCATGCTGATCTCCCCGACCGTTGCCCGTGCCCGCGCGGCCTCCACGGCCGCCTCCAGAAGGTTGCCGCCCTCGCTGGCGCAGCGTTCCAGCTCCGCCAGCGCCGTCATACAGGCCGCCGCGTCGCGGCTGGCGCGGATGCGCTCGAGCCGGGCGACCTGCGCCTCGCGCACCTTGATGTTGTCGACATCGAGAATCTCGATGTGGTCCTCCTTCGTCGGGCGGTATTTGTTGACCCCGACGACGACCTCCTCGCCGCGGTCGATCATCGCCTGGCGCCGTGCCGCGGTCTCCTCGATCCTCAGCTTCGGCATGCCCGAGGCCACCGCCTTGGTCATGCCGCCCATCGCCTCGACCTCCTCGATCAAGGCCCAGGCCCTGTCTGCCAGATCGGCGGTGAGGCTTTCGACGTAATACGATCCGGCAAGCGGGTCGACGACATGGGTGATCCCGGTTTCCTCCTGCAAGATCAATTGCGTATTGCGCGCAATTCGCGCAGAGAATTCGGTCGGCAGCGCGATCGCCTCGTCGAGCGCATTGGTATGGAGCGACTGCGTGCCGCCAAGCGCCGCCGCCATCGCCTCGTAGGCGGTGCGGATGACGTTGTTGTAGGGGTCCTGTTCCTGCAACGAGACGCCCGAGGTCTGGCAATGGGTGCGCAGCATCAGGCTCGCGGGCTTCTTCGGGTTGAACTCGCTCATGATCCGATGCCAGAGAAGCCGCGCCGCCCTGAGCTTTGCCGCCTCCATGAAGAAGTTCATGCCGATGGCGAAGAAGAAGCTGAGCCGCCCGGCGAAATCGTCGACGCCCATGCCCCGTGCGATGGCGGCGCGGACATATTCGCGGCCGTCGGCGAGGGTATAGGCCAGCTCCTGCACGAGGTTGGCGCCGGCCTCCTGCATGTGGTAGCCGGAGATCGAGATCGAGTTGAACTTCGGCATCTCTTTCGCCGTATATTCAATGATGTCGGCGACGATCCTCATGCTCGGCTCAGGCGGATAGACATAGGTGTTCCGCACCATGAATTCCTTCAGGATGTCGTTCTGGATCGTGCCGGAGAGATCGCCCCGCGCCACCCCCTGCTCTTCCCCGGCGACGATGAAATTCGCCAGGATCGGGATCACCGCGCCGTTCATCGTCATGGAAACGCTGATCTTTTCCAGCGGGATGCCGTCGAACAGAATCTTCATGTCCTCGACCGAATCGATCGCCACGCCGGCCTTGCCGACATCGCCCACCACGCGCGGATGGTCGCTGTCATAGCCGCGGTGGGTGGCAAGGTCGAAGGCGACCGAGACGCCCTGCTGCCCGGCCGCGAGGTTCTTGCGGTAGAAGGCGTTGGATTCCTCGGCGGTGGAGAAGCCCGCGTATTGCCGGATCGTCCAGGGCCGGCCGGCATACATCGTGGCACGCACACCGCGGGTGAAGGGGGCGATGCCGGGAAGCGAGCCGATATGGGCAAGTCCCGTCGCATCGGCCTCTGTGTAGAGCGGCTTCACGCGGATGCCTTCGAGGGTTTCCCAGGCCAGCGTCTCGGGCGACTTGCCTTTCAGTTCCTTCTCGGCCAGGTGCTGCCACGTCTCGATCTTCCCGCTCATCGTCCGTCCTTTCCTCGTGGCCGGGCCGCCAAGCGCGGAATCCGGCATAAGTCTTTGGCATTCCGCCCGTTCCGCCTATATCTGGCAGGAAGGAATGCCGATGAAACCACTCGCCGCCCTCGCCACGATCCTTGCCGCAGCCGCGATCCTTGCCGTCGCCGCCACGGGCCAGGAGACCGCCCCGCCCATGCTCGCGCCGATCCCGGCCGAAGGCGTGGCGCTGGCCGATTTCCTCTGGCTGAAGCGCCCCATCGTCGTCTTCGCCGACAGTCCGAACGACCCCGCGTTCCAGGCGCAGATGCGAAATCTCGCCGAAGACCCCGCCGAACTGGTCCGGCGCGATGTGGTCATCCTGACCGACACCGACCCCGCGAGCCCCTCGGACGCGCGGCAACGGCTGAGGCCGCGGGGCTTCTCGATGGTGCTTCTGGACAAGGACGGGGTGGTGAAGCAGCGCAAGCCCCTGCCGTGGAGCGTGCGCGAGATCGTCCATGCGATCGACAGGTTCCCGCTTCGCCAGCAGGAGATCCGCGACCGCCAGGAGGGCGGTTGAACCGGGATCATCGCGCTGCCTCCGCCTCGGGCAGGGTCAGCACATCCACGCCCGGCACCGCGCCGGCCTGGATCGCGGCCCACTCGGCCTCGAACCGCGCCGTGAGGTCGCGCACCTGCGCGGCCGAGAACGGATCGACCGGTGCCCTGCCTTCGCGCCGCACCGCCTCGGCCGCCCGCACCCGTTCCGCCCCCTGGGGCATGGCGCGGAGCGCCGCCAGCACATCGGCCGGCAGCGAGGCATTCACCGTGGTCCGCGGGCGCGGCACGCCCTCGAGAGCCGCCGCCCCGACCATCGCCGCCGCGAGCGCGGGGACGAAATCGGCGGCGCTGCGGTGCCGGGCGACCGTCAGCCGCGACGCGGGGAAGGCCTCGCGCACCGCCCGGAGCACGGGGAGCCAGGCATTGCCGGGCGAGCGCGCGAGGCGCCCGGCATCAATTGCCGCCTCGCCCCGGGCGAAGATCCGGTGGGCATGGGCCGACCGCCAGTAGCCGGCGAAATCCCGAAGGGTCAGGAAGATACGCGAGGGCGCGGCGGGAAGCGCCAGCGCCAGTTGCGCCATCCGGGCCGCAGCGTCGGGGTAGAGTTCGGCCGCGTCGAGGTTGACATGCATCGTGCCGAGCAGGTTTTCCTCGCTGATGACGATGCGGCTGCGGCCGGCGGTGGCCTCGCGCGCGCATTCGGCCGCGAGCGGCGACGGCCCTCTTGCCGCGCCGAGGGCGAGCGCGCCGCGCCACCCGCGCTGCGCCCCGGCGAAGGCGTCGCCGCGCAGCGTCCGGGGCCCGAGAAAGGCGATGCCCGACGCGGCAAGCCGACCGGACCGGCGCTGCAGGAGGAGCTGGAGCGCGGTGGTGCCGGTCCGGTGGGCACCGAGGTGCAGCGTCAGGTCGGTCTGACCGCTCATGCCCGGCCCTCCAGCGTCAGCCTGGCCTCCACGGGCAGGGTCGGGGCGAAGGCGGCGAGGTGGGCGCGCAGCTCCGGGGCGAACGCCGGATCGGTGGCATAGAAGCTGACCGTCCGGCTGCCGAGCGCGCCCTTCGGCGGATCCATTGAAAGTTTGCCGATGAGTACCCAATCCGGTCCGACCGCCCGCGCAAACCAGGAATCGTAGATCATCGCCACCCGGATGCCGTGTTCGGCGGCCAGCGGAGCGGCCCAGCCATCGGGCGGCGGCGGGTTGCCGAAGCGGATTTCCCGCGTCTCGGCCGAACCCAGTCCCCAGATGTCGAGCACATAGGCGGGGTTGCCCCAGGTGACGCGGCCGAGATCGTTCACGATGACCGGCGCCCTGAGGTACTCTTGGGCGAATCGCGCCATCTGCGCCTGCTGCAGGTGGATCGCCCGGGGATTCCAGACATAGACGCCCCAGAGCTTCGGCCCATAGGCGATCGCGGCAGCCGCCGTCGTGGCAAGCGCAGCGCCCTTCGCGATCCGCGCCGCCCCCGATCCGGCCGCCGATCCGGCGAGGAGGACGGCGCCGAGGAGGCTCACGATGATATAGGGCTCATACCGGTGCATCCAGCCGACCTGACCGAAGAGGAGATGCGCGAGCGCCGCCGCCCCGACGGTCGCAACGATCGCCCCGGCGGGTCCGCGCCGGAGTGCGGGGATCGCCACCGCCGTGGCGACAAGGGCAACGACGAGAATTGCGAGGATCGCCCCCGCCGGCTTGATCAGGTTGGCGATGAGACCGACGAGCAGGCGGGAACCGATGCCGCCCTGCGGGTCGAGACTGCCGGTCTTCGCGAGGATCGAACCCGGCAGAGGGTCGAGGCCGAGAGAAAGGAGAAAGACGCTGAAGCCGATGACCGCGCCGAGCGCGCCGCAGGCGATCACGGCCGCAGCGCGCCGATGTCCCCAAAGCCGGAGCGTCGCGGCGGCTGCCAGCGAAAGCGCCAGCCCCTCATAGCGCAAGAGCGGCGCGGCGATCGCCGCCACGACCAGCCACCACGCCGCCCCCTGCCCGTTCAGGGCCCGCCAGAGGCCGAGCACCACGACAAGGCTGGCCAGAAGATGCGGTGCCGCCTCCATCCCGGTGAAGCCGACGCCGGGGATGTTGAGGAAAACCGACCCGGCGACGACAATGACCATTGCGGCCGCGCCCGCCAGCCGGGCCGCTGCGGCGATGAGCCCCCAGACCCAGCCGGCGCCCGCGACCGCGAGGATGTTCCAGAAAAGCGGCAGGAGCCGCTGCGCTTCGGTCCCCGGGAAAGGCAGCAAGAGGAACGGGTAGAGAATGGAAGAGGAGGCCGAGGCCGGATCGCCCAGGTTCACCCCATAGGTGCCCCGGGCGATCTTCTCCGCCATCGCGAGGTGGATGTAGACGTCGTCGAGCGGGTATTCGAAGACCCCGGCATGCCAGGCCGCGACCGCCTGAAGGGCCGCGAAGGCCGCCGTCGCGGCGAGCATCCCCCAAAGGGGATAGCGGTCGGCTGCGGCGGAGGGGATCATCCTCACTCGAACTCCAGGATCACGTCGTCGACCTTGAGGCTCGCGCCGGCCCGGGCGGCGATGCGCTTGACGGTGGCCTTCCGCTCGGCGCGCAGGATGTTTTCCATCTTCATCGCCTCGACGGTGGCCAGCGCCTGGCCCTCCTGCACCTCCTGCCCCTCCTCGACGCTGATCTTCACGACGAGGCCAGGCATCGGGCACAGCAGGAACTTCGAGGTGTCGGGCGCGGCCTTTTCCGGCATGAGGCGCGCCAGCTCGGCCTGGCGCGGGGTCCGGACATGGACCTTGAGGTCGGCGCCGCGGGTGCGGATGCGGAAGCCGCCGGAGATCTTGCCGACCTTCAGCACCACCGCCTCGCCGTCGACCATGAGCCGCGCGAGCGACTGGCCCGGCGTCCAGCCGGAGGTGACGCGATGGCTGGTGGCGTCCTCGAAATGCACCGTGGCGCCCTCGCGGTCGGCCGCGACCCTCGCGGCGATCTCCTCGCCCTGAAGGCTGACGACCCAGTCGTCGCCGACATGCCGCTCGTGGTTGCCGAGCCGCCCGGTGATCCGGGTGCGCCGGATCTCCGCCACCCGGTTCATCGCCGCCGCCGCGGCGGCGACCTTCCGCAGCGCGCCTTCGGGCAGCGTGACCCCCTGGAAGCCCTCGGGATATTCCTCGGCGATGAAGGCGGTGGTGATCGCACCCTCGACGAAGCGGGGATGATCCATCACCGCCGAGAGGAACGGCAGGTTGTGGCCGATCCCCTCCACCTCGAACGTATCGAGCGCCTGGCGCATTCCCTCGATCGCCGCGCCGCGCGAGGGTGCCCAGGTGCAGAGCTTGGCGATCATCGGGTCGTAGAACATGCTGATCTCGCCACCCTCGTAAACGCCGGTATCGTTGCGGACCACGGCCGTGGCAGTCGCGGCCTCGACCGGCGGGCGATAACGGGTGAGCCGGCCGATCGAGGGCAGGAAGCTGCGGTAGGGGTCTTCGGCGTAGAGCCGGCTCTCCATGGCCCAGCCGTCGATCTTCAGGTCGGACTGCCGGAAGGGCAGCTTTTCGCCCCCGGCCACGCGGATCATCTGTTCGACCAGATCGACCCCGGTGATGAGCTCCGTCACCGGATGCTCGACCTGCAAACGTGTATTCATTTCAAGGAAATAGAAGTTCTTGCTGCCATCGACGATGAACTCCACCGTCCCGGCGCTGGTATAACCCACGGCCTTGGCCAGCGCGCAGGCCTGCTCGCCCATCGCCTTGCGGGTCGCCTCGTCGAGAAAGGGGGACGGCGCCTCCTCGATCACCTTCTGGTTGCGGCGCTGGATCGAGCATTCGCGTTCGTGCAGGTAGACGCAATGCCCGTGCTTGTCGGCCAGCACCTGGATCTCGATATGCCGGGGCTGGGTCACGAACTTCTCGATGAAGATGCGGTCGTCGCCGAAGCTGGCCGCCGCCTCGTTCTTCGAGGACTGGAAGCCGTCGCGCGCCTCGTCGTCGGTCCAAGCGATCCGCATCCCCTTGCCGCCGCCCCCCGCACTGGCCTTGATCATCACCGGATAGCCGATCTCGCGGCTGATCTTCACCGCCTCGTCGGCATCGGCGATCAGGCCCATGTAGCCCGGAACGGTGGAGACGCCGGCCTCCATCGCGATCTTCTTCGAGGTGATCTTGTCGCCCATCGCCTCGATCGCCGGCGAGGGCGGGCCAACGAAGACCACGCCCTCTTTCTCAAGAGCCTCGGCGAACTTCATGTTCTCGCTTAGGAATCCGTATCCTGGGTGAACCGCTTCGGCGCCCGTCCTGCGGATCGCGTCCATGATCCTGTCGATGACGATGTAGGACTGCGCGGCCGGCGGCGGGCCGATGTGGACGGCTTCGTCGGCTATCTTGACGTGCAGCGCGTTGCGGTCGGCATCGGAATAGACGGCGATGGTCTTGATTCCCATCTTGCGGGCCGACTTGATGACCCGGCAGGCGATCTCGCCCCGGTTCGCGATCAGGATCTTCTTGAACATCTCCGTCCCCTTTTCTCAGACCGCGCCCGGCGTTCGTCCGGCCGCGAAAACGAAAGGGCCACCGGAGCGGTCCGCTCCGGTGGCCCGAATGTGCGAGAGGCCGGGCCGCGCCGCGACCCGGTTCCGTGAATTACTGGCAGATGCCGGCGTCGTCGCAGAAGACGCCCGCCGCGCCGCCGACGACGGCACCGGTGAGGGCGTTGCCGCCGATGGCGTCGGCCACGACCGCGCCGCCAGCGGCGCCGACGACGCCGCGCTCGGCGTCATTCTCGAGGCATCCGGCCAAAAGACCGACCGCGGCAATCGCGACGAAAGACTTGATGAGACGCATTCTGCTCTTCCTCCAGCAAGCGTTGTTGTTTCCGCACATTCTACCGAAAGCGGCGGGAAGCGAAAGCGGATTTGTCGCGCCGGCAGGCCATCGGCGGCCCGGCGCCGAAGCATCGGCAGCCCCGCTGCCGCAGACAAAAGTGGCCTGACCCCGCCGGGATCAGGCCGTAGAGAAGGGGAAGGGTAACGGTTTTGACAAATCGGGGCGTAAAGCTTGCTGTAGGGTGCCGCCCCATGTGCAGGATGGGCACGGCGCCGCGTTTGCGCAAATGCAAAGTTTCCCATGCGGAAACGATCGGCAAATTCGCGCCCAAAGCCCCCTGCCGCAAGCTGAAACACGCCTATCCCTCCGCCTCGAACAGCTCGGGGAAGGCCGCGCGGGCGCGGGCCAGGTCGATGCGCAGATGCGCCTCGTAGCTTTCGGGATCGAACGGCTGTTCGGCCGGGATCACCTCGCGCCCGAAAAGCCAGGCCAGGCGGCCGGCGTCGAGGTTGCCGCGCGCGAATGGCGCCTCGCCGAAATGATCCCAGAGAGCGGCCATGAAGGCCGCGTCGGCACGGCGGTCGGCCGGGCTGCGGTCACGATAGCGTTCGCGCGCGACCAGACGCGTCGCGCCCTTCGGGTTGGCGCGGCGGATGACGAACTGGTGGTCGGAGCCCGGAAGGCGGCCCGGAAAGCCGCGGTGCTTCAGCATGGCGCGCCCCTCCGGTCCGGGGCGGCCAGAGGGGCCGGGACCGGGCGCGGGGCCCGGACCCGGCCGCGAAGATCAGCTGCCGTACTTGCCCTCGAACACCGGCTCCTGCGAGACCGGCTGTTCGACGTAGACGGTTTCCTTTTCCTTGGCGGCACAGGCGGCCACGAAGGCGATGAGAACGCTGGCGAAGAGCGCTTTTTTCGACATGTCTTTCTCCTGCTCGATGGGGCGGGCGCGCCTGTGGCATCTTCCCGCCGGTCAATTGCGAATTGGGCCGCGTTGCCGCCGCCTCGGGCCATCATAGCCGAGGCGGGCCAAACGTCCCACCTGAGGTTGCGCAAGATGCCAACCTGTGACTCGTCCGCATCACCCGGTCGGCCGTGGCCACCGCCCGGCCCCATATCCCGTCCCGCCATCAGAACGCCTCCCAGACACAGCGGCCGTCGGCGACGATGTAGGCTTCGAAGAACTGCGTGACGTCCGGCGCCGGTTCGCCGAAGGCCACCGGACGGTCTGCCAGCGAGACGATGATCTGCGACGGCACCGGGCCGCCCGCGGGCATCCGCGGCAGGGCGAAGTTGGTGCAAAGCCATTCCATGTCGGCCTGCGCGGCCTCGGCGCCGATGGTGCCGCCGTCTCGGGCGATGGCGGGGGCCACGAACCGGAACCGGATCGTCAGCCCCTCCGGCCCCGGTGCGGACTGCACCGTGTCGAGATAGCGCACCTCCTGGCCCGACGGCACGGCGAGCGGCCCGGCCGCCCCTTCTGCCATCGCCGCCGCGGCCGCCCAGATGATCGCCATCCCGAACGCTCCCGCCCCGATCGGATACCCGGGCCGGCGCGGCGCGCCTCCCGAGGCTCGCGCGGCGCTTCGCATCACGTCCTCCCTCTCCCCTCAGAGGGGGATGTTGTCGTGTTTCTTCCAGGGGTTCGAGAGCTTCTTGGTCCTCAGCGAGGCCAGCGCGCGGGCGACGCGGCGGCGCGTCGAATGCGGCATGATCACTTCGTCGATGAAGCCCTTCTCGGCGGCCACGAAGGGGTTGGCGAAGCGGCCCTCGTAGCTTTTCGTCCGCTCGGCGATCTTGTCGCGGTCGGCAAGCTCGCTGCGGTAGAGGATTTCCACCGCCCCCTTGGCCCCCATCACCGCGATCTCGGCGGTGGGCCAGGCATAGTTGAAATCACCCCTCAGGTGCTTGGACGCCATCACGTCATAGGCCCCGCCATAGGCTTTCCTCGTGATCACCGTCACCTTCGGCACGGTGGCCTCGCCGTAGGCGAAGAGCAGCTTCGCGCCGTGCTTGATCACGCCGCCATATTCCTGCCCGGTCCCGGGGAGGAAGCCCGGCACGTCGACGAAGGTCAGGATCGGAATCTCGAAGGCATCGCAGAACCGCACGAAGCGCGCCGCCTTGCGGCTGGAGTCGATGTCAAGACAGCCGGCCAGCACCATCGGCTGGTTCGCGACCACGCCGACGGTCTGCCCCTCGATCCGGATGAAGCCGCAGATGATGTTCGCCGCGTAATCCTTTTGTATTTCAAAGAAATCTCCTTCATCCGCGACCTTCTGGATCAGCTCCTTCATGTCGTAGGGCTGGTTCGGGTTGTCGGGGACCAGGGTGTCGAGGCTTTCCTCGACCCGGTGCACGTCGTCGAAGAACGGCCGGGTCGGCGCCTTTTCGCGGTTGTTGAGCGGCAGGAAGTCGAACAGCCGGCGAATCTCGGCCAGCGCCTCGACGTCGTTCTCGAAGGCGCCGTCGGCGACGCTGGACTTCTTGGTATGCGTCGAGGCGCCGCCCAGTTCCTCGGCGGTGACGATTTCGTTCGTCACCGTCTTCACGACGTCTGGCCCGGTGACGAACATGTAGGAGGTGTCCTTCACCATGAAGATGAAGTCGGTCATGGCGGGCGAATAGACCGCGCCGCCCGCGCAGGGGCCCATGATGACGCTGATCTGCGGCACCACTCCGCTTGCCATGATGTTGCGCTGGAAGACCTCGGCGTAACCGGCGAGCGAGGCCACGCCTTCCTGGATGCGGGCGCCGCCGGAATCGTTCAGCCCGATCACCGGCGCGCCGTTCTGCATCGCCATGTCCATGATCTTGCAGATCTTCTGGGCATGGGTTTCCGACAGCGAGCCGCCGAAGACGGTGAAGTCCTGGCTGAAGACATAGACCACGCGGCCATTGATCGTGCCCCAGCCGGTCACCACGCCGTCGCCCGCGGGCCGGTCGGCCTCCATCCCGAAGTCGGTGCAGCGGTGGGCGACGAACATGTCGAACTCCTCGAAGCTCCATTCGTCGAGCAGCAACTCGATCCGTTCGCGCGCCGTCAGCTTGCCGCGGGAATGCTGGGCGTCGATCCGGCGCTGGCCGCCGCCGGCGCGGGCGGTGACGCGGCGGGCTTCCAGTTGTTCGAGAATGTCCTTCATCGTCTTCTCCCTCCGGCGATCGGCGCACCCTATCCTGCGCGATCCCGGCGACAAAGCGGTTTCCGGAAAATTTGCAACATTTTCGCATGGATACTTTTGCTAATCGCAAATCTGCGAATTTCGCGGCCGCTTTCACATCCGGGCATTGCGGTCTATAGCGGGAGAAACGCGCACCGCAGGAGATCATGGACCGCCTTCCCGTTCCCCTGGTCACCATCGGCCTTCTCGTGGCGTCGAATGTCTTCATGACCTTCGCCTGGTATGGCCATCTGAAGTTCAAGGCGGCGCCGCTTCTCGTGGTGGTGCTCGCGAGCTGGGGCATCGCCTTCTTCGAATACCTCCTCCAGGTTCCGGCCAACCGCTATGGCTACGGCTATTTCAGCGCCGCCCAGCTCAAGACCATCCAGGAGGTCATCACCCTGACCGTGTTCGCGGTCTTTTCGGCCACCTATCTCGGCGAGGGGCTGGGCTGGAACCACGCGGTGGGCTTCACGCTGATCGCGGCGGGGGCTTTCTTCATCTTCCACAGCTGGGGCTGAATTTTCCCCCATCCGGCCCTGCACGGCCGCCTGTGCGCGGCGCGGGCATGGACAGGCCGCGCCCGGCCCGATACGACCCGCCCATGACCGCCCCGCGCGCGCCCGTCCGGTTCCTCGACCGCCGCACCCCGCCGCATGTCGCCACGCTCGTCGCGGTGACGGGGCTTTCGGCGCTGGCGATGAACATCTTCCTGCCGTCGCTGCCGGCGATGACGGAATGGTTCGGCACCGACTACCGGCTGATGCAGCTTTCGGTCTCGCTCTACCTCGGCGTCAGCGCCGGTCTCCAGATCGTCATCGGCCCCGTCTCCGACCGTTTCGGCCGGCGCTCGGTGCTGCTGTGGGCGTTCGTCCTGTTCCTGATCGCCACGGCCGGCACGCTCCTGGCCGGCGATGTCGCCACCTTCCTCGCCTTCCGCATGATGCAGGCGGTGGTCGCCGCCGGCATGGTGCTGAGCCGCGCGGTGATCCGCGACATGGTGCCGGCCGAGGAAGCCGCCTCGATGATCGGCTATGTCACGATGGGCATGGCGTTCGTGCCGATGGTGGGCCCGATGATCGGCGGCGCGCTCGACGAGGCGTTCGGCTGGCAGGCGAATTTCACCCTGCTCTTCCTCCTCGGTCTCGGCATCCTGTGGATGATCTGGGCCGACCTCGGCGAGACGGCGGCGGGCCATCGCGCCCGCTTCGCCGACCAGGTCCGCCAATACCCCGAGCTTCTCGCCTCGCCCAGGTTCTGGGGCTACTGCCTTGCCGCCGCCTTCGCCTCGGGCGCGTTCTATGCCTATCTCGGCGGCGCGCCCTACGTCGGCAGCGAGGTCTTCCACCTACCGCCCGGGCGGCTCGGCCTCTACCTCGGCGCGCCGGCGCTCGGCTATGCCGCGGGGAACTTCATCGCCGGGCGCTATTCGGCGCATTACGGGATCGATCGGATGATCCTCGCCGGCACGGCGCTGACCACCGCCGGCATGGGGTTGCTTGCCGCGCTGTCGCTCGCGGGGCTCGCCGGGGCCGATGTCTTCTTCGGCCTCATTGTCTCGGTGGGCTTCGGCAACGGCATGGCGCTGCCGGGGGCCAACGCCGGGATGCTGTCGGTGCGGCCCGCCCTTGCCGGTACCGCCTCCGGGCTGGGTGGCGCGATCATGATCGGCGGCGGCGCGGTGATCTCTGCCGCAGCCGGCTGGGCGCTCGGCCTCGGCGGCGGGGCGGCGCCGCTCGCGCTCCTGATGTTCGCCTGTTCGGCCGCCTCGGTGATCTCGATCCTCCTCGTCCTGTGGAGGGGGGGACATTAATTTAGGACGGGGGGAATTCTATTAAGATGAAACAGCACCAATGGCTTAGGATGAGAACGCCGGAAAAAGGCGGTGCAAGAAGGGTGTCTAAAGTGCGGGATGGGCTGTCATTTGGGCATCATCTGATCGACATTTGCTTGCGGAAACCGCGCATCTGCCGACACTTACCTGATATTGCCTCGCGCCCAGATCGCGGCCGGGTCGCCTTGGCGATCATTCGACATCCAGCCACCGCCGCGCCGCCTCGTAGAAGGGCCACGGGTCGGCCATCCTGGCGAGAAGCTCGCCAAGGTTCCGCCGCGCCTCGGCCTCGTCGATCTAGATCCGGATGCTGAAGCCTGTCATCGTTGAAATCTCCCTTTCATGAGCGTATATTCCGGGCGTCGGCAAGGGTGGCGGTGTGTGCCCTCAGACTCCTGCCGGTGCGGCGACCCGAGCACCCGGGTCGCTATTTTCGTTTCCCGCCGCCCGCACCTGGCGTTGAAGTCATCCCCTGTCGGGTTCATAGTGTATGAGCCGACAGGGTGCGCGGGTGATCCGCCTGATAGCCTCGTCGGTTGTGGCGGCCGGATCACCACGGCCGTCATTTTCGTTTCACCTGTCAGGAATGCGCGGGGCCTGCTCCCAAGCCACCTGATCCTGACGGGGTTGGGTGTTGCGGATGAAGTCGTAGTAATCCCGTGCGACGTTCACGACATCCATGTGCCCCACGGGGCCGATGGTATGCTGAAAGGCCCATTCCAGACACTGCCGCCGCAGCCCTTCGTCCTCGGTCAGCGCACCAGGCACAGTGCGGGCGTGTTTCTCCCCTTTCATGGCGGCAATTCGGCGAGGCAGGCTTTTCTCATAGGTCCGCAGGCCGCGTTCAACGCCCGCCAGATGCGCGCGGCGGAGATATTCGTCTGCAATCGACGGCTCTGCCTCCCAGTGTGCCACCTTTTCCGGTTGTTTCGGCCGGGGACTGCGCCAGAAGCCACCCATCACCCGGCCTCGCCCGCAAGCACCAGGTCCACCGCGTCGGCGAAGTTGATGCCCTTGACCCGCGAGAGTTCGCGCGCGGCGCTGAGCACCGCGTCATTGCGGCGGTCCACCGTATAACCGTCAGGAACCTTGTGGGCCGCGCGGCGCGGCGGCGCGGCCTTGGCGTCGAGCGGGTCCGGCCCGAGGTCGGTCATGCCGAACGAAACGACCTTCGGCTGCCGGGCAAGGTAGGACATGAACCAGTCCTTGCGGGTCGCGGCCTGACCTTCGGCGAAGCTGACGGTTTCGTCGCCGTCCAGGCTGGCGGCAAAGGCGATCACCTCTTCCTTGAAGGCGGGCAGCACACGGCCTTCGGCGATCAGCTTCTCCACCTCCCCTTCCCGCACCAACTGCCGCAGCTTCGCCAGCTCGTTGCCTCCGGCGAAGGCCGGGTTGTCCTGGTAAAGGTCCACCGCGCCGTCAGGCTCTCCCGAGAACTTCACCGGCCGGAGGCCGGGAACGGCGGGAGAAGCCGCACCGAGAAATCCCACATGCTTGAGGTAGAAGCCGCTCGGCTTGGGATTGGCAGGGTGTCGCGGCGTGAAGAGGCAGATGGACACCCGCTTGTAGCGCCCGGCCCGCACCATGTCGGCGAAGGCGGGCGCGGTTTCTTCCAGCGTGGCCTTGAGCACTCCGCCCTGGACGAAGAGGCTTTCCACCCAGCCGTAGGCGGGCGCATCAACGTCGGGATGGCCGATCACGACCGGGGCGGGATGGACCTCTCTGTCGTAGCTCGCCGCGATCTGGCGAAGCCCGGCTTCCGTGTATGTCTGCTCGCCGCCCGTCATGTCGCGGAACCGGCCGGCGCGGAACACGTCGATGGGGCCGTATTTGCCGAGGGCGGGTTGGGCCGAGGCATTCATCATGTCACCCCGTGATCGTCTGGAACAGGAAGCCCGAGGCGATGCCGGTCAGGACCGGCTTGCGCTCGTAGGTGACGCCATAGACCCACGATCGCTTGCCACCTTCCCAGCGGGGCGGCTCGACGAAGGGATGGCCATTGAGCGTGTAGGTATAGCCGAACGAGGGCTGCTCCATCGCCGCGTCCTGCGTCGGCACATAGGCCAGCACCGCAACGTTGCCCCAGGCTTCCTTGAAGGTCGCGGCCGGGTCCACGCTGTCCACATAGGTCGCCTTGCCCACCGCCAGCTCTTCGAGGTCGAAGAGGCCGGCCAGCATCTTCGCGGTGATGCTTTCGGCGGTCGTGTATTTGAACCGGTCGATGATCGTGGGGTGGTGCTTCAGCGCCCGGAAGCCCGCATTGCTGATCACCATGCGGTTCGGCTCCACGCCGCAGGTGGTGCGCACCATGTCCTTCGCCGCCTCGATATCGGTGATCGGGGTGGAGGTGCCCACGTCCCAGCGCGCACCCGCCGCGAGGGTCAGCGTGTTGCCGACCGGATAGCTCGCCGGGTTCGCCGCCAGCGCCGCCTGCTCGATTTCGAGCGAGAGCGTAATTGTGTCCATCACCAGATTGACCGCCCGCTTGCCGAGGTCGATGCCGGGAACCGTCTGCGCGTCCTGGATGAACTCGCGCGGTAACGGGGCGTCAATCGAATACTGGTCGAGGCTGAAGGGCTTGCCTTCATAGCCGAACTGGATGCTGACGGCATCCGCGCCCGGCGCGCGGCGGGCCTTGTAGTCGAAGAAGCTCTCGCGCCCGAATTCGATCACCTTGCCGCCGCGCTGCATGACGTCGATGGCGGGAAAGAGCACATGGCCCACGCGCTGGGCGTGGCGATAGCCCTGCGCGATGCCGGACAGGACCGGATCAATCACGCGAGCGGCACGGGTATTAAGCTGGTTCATTCAGGTGGTCTTTCGTAGGGGGCCGTTTTTTGGCCGTGGAGGGGCCTTTCCGGTTTTCGGGCTTCCCCGATACCCGGAAAGGCGAGAAGGGGTGTTAGCCCCCCGTCAGGATCGATCCTGACGGCTATTCCGCCGCGATGGAGGCAGCGGGGGTGGCGTTGTTGGGGTGAAGCGCGCGGCGAGTGTTGTCGCGCCGGTTCGGGTTGCGGATGTTCCGCGCGACGAAGTAGCGGCGGACCTGGCGCTCCGTCACGCCGATCCGCAGGGCAATGTCCAGATTGCACAGCCCTTCGTTCAGGGCATCCATGTAGGCATCCTCCCGGTTTTCGATCTTGGGGACATAGACCCGCTCGCCGCCGCAGAGGCCGCAAAGCCGCCCGGCATCCTCCCGGCCCAGCGCCTGCACCAGAAAGTGATTGTCCGGCAGGCCCGTGACCGCGCGCGGAATGAGGACGTCCTGCCCGCCGAGCCCCTGGCGCAGCCGCAGCATGAGGTCGTCGCCGAGGTGATCCTGCACCGCCCGGCCAAAGCTGTCGGGCTCGAAATAGTCATGACGATGATGGGCTTGCATGATCTCTCCAGCGCACCGGGCCGCGCTATCAGGACTTTAGTCCTGATAGCTAACTCAGGAGACCGGACAGGTGTCCTGCCAGCGAGCGGACCCCGCGTCCGGTAGGCATGAGCTGCGCGAGGTTGACGCGCAGGCAGATCGCCGCAGCACAGGGGGCCGCGGGCTGCGGCCGAAGATGCCAGGGCGGCCGGGTCCACGGCGGACCGGCCGCCCGTTAAACCTCTTGCAGCCCGGACCTTTCCCTGTCAGGAATTGCGGCGGAGCCTAGAAACCTCCCTAAGGTGGGTCGCGCCACCGATGCCTGGTGCGAACAAGCCAGCATGAACGGCGCAAGATGCCCGGTTCGCCGGACGCGGTCGCATATCCGAGCGGCCGGGAGGGCATGGCGCATGTCCAAGGCGAAAGCCCAAAGGCCATGTCGCCGTCCTTAGGCGGTTTCTAGCTCCCGGCTTCCGCGCTGTTCGCGGGAAAGCGCCCTAGAAAAGCGCCTAAGGAGTAGACCGATGACAACCTTCACCGACAGGCTCGATGCCGTCTGCCGCAGCCTTGATGCGCTGCACTACCTCAACCAGCTCCTCGACCTCGCCATGAATGCCGATGGCGGCGGTCTCGCCGATCCACGCAGCGGCCTTGCCGAACTCATGGGCCGCCAGCTTGATGACATCGGTGATCAGGTGGCGGCGATGCGGGCGCCCCGGACCGAAGCGACCGTTCGCGCCAAGTATGATATCGAGCGCATTGCCGCGCTGGCGCGGGTCGCTCCGCATGATGCGGCACGCGTTGTGTTTGCGATGACGGGCGAGGATTGCTTTGACGCCACCCATCGGCCGCGGGATGGCAATCTGATCGAGGGGATGCCCGCGCAGCTTCTGGCAAGCCACATCTGGAACACGCTGTCACATGGGGACGTGTGGGGCCAGGTTAGCACGGCGACCGGGGTCGATCTTCTGGACCTGAAACGCATCCTTGAAGCGATGTTGACCTGCTTGCCGCGCCGGGACGGCGCCACATCAGTCGCAAGCTGAGGCGGTGACAGCACCCCAAGGCACTCCGGCCGCGCGCCCCGATCACCCGAGGCGCGCGGCCTTTTCGTTCTTGCGCCGAACCATGTTGATCAGCGCTGCGATCATCTTCCGCGCGGTGTCGCCTTCCAGCCACCCCACGCTGTTGCCATAGCCGCGCTTTTCCATCCAGTGCCTCAGGCCGGCCTCCATGCCCGTGCCATCGGTAAAGTCCGCCCAGAGCTGGTCGATCTTGCGCATCTGCGCCTGGGAGGCCTTGCCCGGTTTGCGCGCGGCGTCCTTCTGACGGGCGGTAGACCGAAAGCCCATCGCCTCAAAATGCGCCATGACCTTCTTGAAGGTGTCAGAATTCAACGCCTTCGCTGTGTCCTGACCTGTGTGGCGAACCAGGAGTGCCCGATAGTCGCCTTCCGACATGCCGACCTGTTTCTTGGCGACCTGGATGATGCCGAAGTGCTTGGCGGTCAGAGCTTGTACCATGATGCGAACTCCTTTCTGGGTCTGCACTGGGGTCAGGATTTGAGCAGTCCGACCGCGCTGGTCTTGCCCTTCAGGGACATCACTGCGTTTTTGATGTGGGCCAGCCGGACGGAAGCGCCCTCGGGGATCGTCAAACGGGCGTACTGCAAGGCGCGGCATAGCTCACGCGCATTGGTCTTTCCGCCCAAGGCTCGCGCGGCCGACATGGCATCGTCGCCCGAAACACCATAGGCGCTGGCGATCAGGTCGCAATCCTGATCGTCGAGCACGGGAAGCTCGACATTGAGGCCAATGCGATCCTCTACCTGTCGGATCGCTCTCGACGGTCCCCGGCGGCCATCTGCGAGCCGTTCCGGGTTGCCGCTGAGTACGAGGGCGATACCGAACTCTTCCTGAATGCGGAGAAGTTCGCGCTTCGCAGTGTCCTCCAGCGTTTGGAACTCATCGACCATCACCAGTTTCTTGTTGCCCCCCACATGGCGGGCGGCGCTCCCGAGCGCCAGCGCGAGGCTTTCAAGGGCACCTCTCTTACTGTTGCCGAAATAAAACGCTCCCAAAGCCGCCAGCAAGGACAAGTACATGCCCCCCACATCCTTGTCGGTCGCGCCGATTTCGAGATAGATACCATCGAATTCCTTCGCGAGATGCCGCAGTGCCGTGCTCTTGCCGAGCCCCGGTGGGCTTATGATCCGCGACGGATAGGGCATGAGCATCGCGAAGTGGATCGCATCGCGGGCGCGGGAAACCGCTTTGATTTCAACGAAAACGTCATCGCACCCGGTCATCATGACACCTTTCTGGCGTACGCGGAGGCCAGCGCGGAGCGGGCCTCATCGACCTTGCGCGCCTCATCGTGGATTTCCTGACGGGTTGGTCCCTTCTCCTGCTTGGTGGGCGGCAGGGCGAGGCCCATGCCACCTCGGCGGTTCACGGAAATGAGGGCGTCAGGATTGTTCGGTTTCACAGGCTTCTGGCTCCGGCCGAAGCCGGCCAATTCGGCCCCCACGTCAATGTCGGGCGCCGACCTGTCCAGGTCCGCCAGAGCCCGATTGCGGATGCTGCTCCGCCGCGCGCTTTCCTTGGCCCCGCGTTGATCCAGAACTTCAAAGGGCTTGTCCGCCTCGGCGAGCCCGATGTGATTGCCTTTCCCATCGGTGACGAGCAGGCGGCTGAACCCGTGATATTTGGGAATGTGGACCATGACCCGTTCGCCGAAGTGGGCCATTAGGCCGTCGCAGGTCCAGAACTGCGTGCCGACGTGAATGCCATGTTTCTGGACGGTCCGGGCTTCCTGCTTGGTGAAGACCGTAAGCAGATCGTCAGTATCCATCAGGGTGGCAGTCCAGCCCGCTTCGACATGTCTCCTGAAGGTCGCGGCCGGCGACATGTCCTTCAGCGCGCCCTTCTGGGGCATGTGCTCATAGGCCGTCAGAAGGTCGTAAAGTCTCTCGCAAAACGCGTCGAACCCTTCCGAGAACGGCGCGGGCAGCTTGCCAAGGGCCGGCCGTTTCGGGTTCATCCGGTCATCGCCGATGTAGCCGGGCACGTGGCGGATATATTGCTGGTTCAACTGGCGAAACAGGCCTTCTACATGCTTGGCGGAGGCGTTGTAGGCCTTGGCGCGAATAACCCGCCCGCGATCTTCCGGGCCATTGAAGGCGACGATCCGGCAGTTGAGTTTCAGGGCGTCGCTCAGAGCGTCCGCGAAGCCGAATTCCGCGCCGTTGTCTGCATAGAGCGTCCTGGGAACCCCGAAGGCTGGATGTTGGCACATGCGAAGGAAGGCGGTGATGACATCGGCATTTCTGACGCCGCCCTTTTCCTCGAACATGATAATTTCGCAGAAAACCCGATTGGTCGCGATGTCGTGGAAGGCGATCAGCTTCGGCGTGGCTGCGGTGCCGTTCTCGCGCCGGACCAAGACGTTGATGTGGTGAACGTCCGTCACCACGACCTCCATCGGCTCCAGTCTTTCGGTCGTGCGCCGGATGCGGGGCTTGTTGTCCTCGCTGGTCTTGCGGTCATGCTTGTGGCGATAGACCGCCTTGAAGTGCATTTCGTTGCGGTAGAAATCGAGCGGGATCACAAAGGCATCGGATGAGATCGCCGAGGGATCGCCGCCATAGGCCTTGGTGAGATCCCGGAGCTTCTCGCCTGCCAGGATCATGGCGATTTTGCGCTGTGCGCCACCCTTGATCAGACCACGCATGTACTGCTTCAACTCATGCCGGACCGCGTCACAGGTCGCGGCATCAAGCGAAACGTCGTGGTCCCATTCCCTGCGAATGAAAACGCGGGGTTTCCCCTTGTCTTTTCGCGCCTTCTTGGCGAGGCACAGGTGAAGGCAACCGCTATTCTCGAAGGTGCGCACCCATAGGTCGAGTGTGGCTTCCGTGAGCGCCCGGGGCTTGCCGGTCCAGTCTGCGGGCCGTGTTCCGACAAGCTGCCGCAAGCGCGCGCGGCGCTCGGACGAACCCTTGGGGTGGGCGATGATCGGCCGGATGACGTCCAGCTTCCAGCTATGTTCGGAGGCGCCTGCTTCGTCGATCCGAAGGAACATGGGCTCGATGGCTGCCATATCCGGCTCGCGCAGCCGCTGTTGAAGCTCGGCGGGAAGGGTTTCGCTCCACACCTCTTTCTGGACACCGCCAGGGCAAGATATCGACCGAATAGTGAGAGCGTGACCGTCGATCTGCGCAGACGAAAATATCCTTCGTGCCTGCCGATCGGTCATCCCCGTAATGTCCGCGAGGTTTTGCGCGTTGAGCCACACGGCCGATTTCACTCTGCCAGGAACGCATGTTTCGGGGGCGATTTGAGACCAAGTGCCACCGCAATTTGGTGGCTGGCGCCCCGACTGCACATCAGCTGACCAGACAACACCGCGTAGACCGTGCGCGGGCGATATCCTCGCGCTTTCGCCCACTGGTTTACCGACACGCCCTCAGCGGCGAATTGCCGTCTGACTTGTTCTAGGGATTGAAGATTGGTATCCTTCATAACGCGAACCAAGTTTGCATGTTTTCGCACTAGTTCGCATAATGTAGGGTTTAGACGCGATATGTCAACACATCAAATGCTGCCTGAAGGCGTCGATCCGCTGGACTATGGTGCCGACGCGGTCATAGATCGACTGAAGGCGGCCATACGGGTTCGATCTGACGTCGATCTGGCCGCGGCACTTAAGGTCAACAAATCAACGGTTTCGACGTGGCGGAGCCGGGGAAGAGTACCTTATCCGGAAGTGGTAAAGGTCGCGGTGGAACGTGGCGTCAGCATCGACTGGATGCTGACGGGCCGATGGCTCGACAAGCATAGTCACGGGCCGACGGGTGGCGGCATCCAGCTCGACGTTCTGGCCGTCGTTCTATACCGCGTATGGAATTCACCAGCGATGAGCAGCGCCGAGAAGTACGACCAGGCGTGGACGAGGGCGGTTTACCGCGCACTGCTGGTCCAGCAAGAGTATCAGCGAGAACTCAAGCAGATTTCCGATGCTTCGACAGAAGGCTATTCGAGCCGCGAACCATACGTCCAGGCGATGATGCGAAGCCTCGGCATTGACCCGGATGCCGACCCTCTCTGACTGCATCAAATGTCCGGCTGATGTCCGGCTGGGTTCTTGAAACCGCCCACCTGACAGCCAAGGCGACTACTGCTGAACCAAAATTTCCCCTTTGTTTTCAATGGGTGGGGGAACTCTGTTAGGATCGGCTACGTCGCTTCGAGCACAACGCCACTGGTGGAACGCTGTTATTCTTATAATTCAATGAGTTGGGCTTTCATATGCTAACGGAATTGCCCCCGCTCATCTTAATTTAATTCCCACGCCTACACCTGCGCCGCGCCCGCCGGCTCGGCCTCTGACGGGGCTTGGCGACGGGGTTTGCAAAGGCTAGCATCGGCTTCGCAAACCCCTCGGGCGGAGCGGCGGCGCATGGCCACCCAGAAACTCTACGCCGGCGCGAAACTGCGCGAGACGCGGGCGCGGCTCGGGCTGACGCAGAAGGCCTTCGCCAGCAAGCTCGGCGTCTCGCTGCCCTATCTCAACCAGATGGAGAACAACCACCGCCCGGTCTCCGCCGCGGTGGTCCTGGCCCTCGCCGGCGAGTTCGGGCTCGACGTGACCGAGCTTTCCGCCGGGGATGCCGAACGGCTCGTCTCGGACATGCGCGAGGCGCTGGCCGATCCGGTCTTCGCCGACACCATGCCGCCTCTGGCCGACCTGCGGCTCGCCGCCTCCAACGCGCCGATGCTCGCCCGTGCCTTCCTGGAACTGCACCGCACCTACCGGCAGAACCACGAACGCCTCGCCTCGCTCGACGAGGCGCTGGGGCGCGAAGGCGGCGCGGCGCATGTCTCGCCCTGGGAGGAGGTGCGCGACTTCTTCCACTATTGCGACAACTACATCGACGCGGTCGACCGCGCCGCCGAACGGTTCGCGGCACCCGATGGCCAGGTGCTCGATCCCGAACGGCAGGCGCGCGCGGTGCTGGCCGCCCGCGGCATCGACCTGCGGTTTTCCGACAGCCCGGACGTGCGCGCGCTCGCGGCCGGAGTGCTGACGATCTCGACCCGCACCGCCGGCCCGACCCAGCGATTCCAGCTTCTGCACCAGATCGCGCTTCTGACCCAGGCCGACCTGATCGAGGCGACGCTCGACCTTGCCCGCTTCCAGTCCGACGCGGCGCGGGCGATCGCCAAGATCGGGCTCGCCAACTACTTCGCCGGGGCAGCGCTATTGCCTTATCGCCCCTTCCTGCGGGCGGCACAGGAGACCCGGCACGATCTGGAACGGCTCGCCGACCGCTTCGGCGCCTCCATCGAGCAGGTCGCGCACCGGCTCTCGACGCTGCAGCGGCCGGGGATGAAGGGCATCCCTTTCTTCTTCGTCCGCGTCGACCAGGCCGGCACCATCACCAAGCGCCATTCCGCCACCCGGCTCCAGTTCGCGCGCTTCGGTGGCGCCTGCCCGCTGTGGAACGTCCACCAGGCCTTCGAGACGCCGGGAAGGTTCCTGCGCCAGCTCGCCGAGACACCCGACGGCGTGCGCTATCTCTGCCTGGCCCGCGACGTGTCGAAATCGGGCGGGTCGTTCCATGCCCCGGTGCGGCGCTACGCCATCGGGCTCGGCTGCGAGGTGAGCCACGCGCGGGATCTCGTCTATGCCGACGACCTCGACCTCGCCAACGCCCGCGCCTTCGCGCCGATCGGAATCTCCTGCCGCATCTGCGACCGGACCGAGTGCCACCAGCGCTCCGTCCCGCCGCTCGAACGCCAACTCCGCGTCGATCCCGACCGGCGCGGCATCCTGCCCTACGAGATCGGCTGAGCCTCAGGCGGCGCTGAGCATCCGGTAGATCTCATCCTTCAACGCCGCGCGCTTCTTGCGCATCTCCACCTCGGCGAACTGGTCGACCGGCTCGATGCCGGTCTCGGCGCGGTGCACCTGGCGGTTCAGTTCGTGGTATTCGTCGGCCAGCCGGGCGAAATGCGTGTTCGAGACCTTGAGCGCATGGATCTTCTCGGCCTCTGCCGGGAATTCTTCGTGGAGTTCGTGCGGGGTATTCGACATTGCGCATTCCTTTCTTCTGCCGGTCCTGTCTGGCCCAGCCGAGGCCGCCATACTTTGACCTCGGTCAAAGTGGAAGGGCAAAGGCGCGAACGGCGCGAAAAGCGGCGCGGGCAGGATTGCCGAGGGCGCGCCGCCGCCCTATGTCGCGCGCAGCGGACACAGGCGGCGAGATGATCCTGATCGAGAACGGCCCCGGCGGACGCCCCGCCGTCTTCGACGCCCCGCGCCGGATCATCCGGGCGGAAACGGCGGCCGGGCTTGTGCCCGCGCTCGAGGCGCTCGACACCGCGCGGGCCGCCGGGCTCTGGGCCGCGGGTTTCCTCAGCTACGAGGCGGGATACGCGCTCGAGCCGCGGCTTGCAGACCTGATGCCGGCCGCGCGGCGCCTGCCGCTTCTGGCCTTCGGCCTCTACGATGCCCCCGCCCCGGCCGGGCCGGCGCTGGCGCGCGCCGCGGCCGAGGCCGCCGCCGCCCGGCTCGGTCCCGCCACCCCATCCTGGACCGCCGCAGACCACGCCGCCGCGATGGAGCGCGTGCTTGCCTGGATCCGCGCCGGCGACATCTACCAGGCCAACCTGACGATGCCGATGCGCGCCCGCCGCGCGGGGCCCGCGCTCGGCCTCTACGGCGCGCTCGCCGCCCGCCAGCCGGTCGGCCACGGCGCCTTCGTGGCGCTGCCGGAGTGTCCGGTGCTGATCTCGCGCTCGCCCGAACTGTTCTTCGCGACCGACGCCACGGGCCGGATCGAGACCCGGCCGATGAAGGGCACCGCGCCCCGCGCCAGCAACCCGGCGCATGACGCGGCGCTCCGGCTCGAGTTGCAGCAAAGCGTAAAGAACCGTGCTGAAAACCTTATGATCGTTGACCTTCTTCGCAACGACATCTCGCGGGTCTGCACCCCCGGATCGGTCCGCGTGCCGGAACTCTACGCGATCGAATCCTATGTGACGGTGCACCAGATGGTCAGCCGCGTCACCGGGCTGCTGCGCCCCGGCACGGCGCCCTCGGCGATCCTCCGCGCGCTCTATCCCTGCGGCTCGATCACCGGCGCGCCGAAGATCCGGGCGATGGAGATCATCCGCGCGCTGGAGCCCGACCCGCGCGGCGCCTATTGCGGCGCGATCGGCTGGCTCGGCCCGGACGGGGCGGCCGCCTTCAGCGTGGCAATCCGGACGCTGACGCTCCACGGCGAGGAAGAGGTCGAATTCGGCGTCGGCGGCGGCATCGTCGCCGATTCGACGCCGCAGGGCGAATACGAGGAGGCGCTGTGGAAGGCCCGCTTTGCCGACCCGATACGCGGCTGATCGAAACCTTCGGCCGGGACGGCGCCGGCTTTCGCCGGCTCGACGCCCATCTCGCCCGCGCCCGCGCCTCGGCCGCGGCCCTCGGCTTCGCCTGGAACGAGGCGGCGGTGCGCGCGGCGCTCGCCACCATCGCGGGGCCCGGGCCCCTTCGGGTGCGCCTCACGGTCGGGCGCGACGGCGACGCCGAGGTCACGACCGCGCCCCTTGCGCCCAACCCGGCCGGCTGGCGCATCGTGCTGGCCGCCGAACCGCTCGACCCCGACGCGCCGCTCCTGCGGCACAAGACGACCGAGCGCGCGCCCCATGACCGCGCCCGCGCGGGCCTCGCCCCCGGCATCGACGAGGCGCTCTTCGTCAACAGCCGCGGCGAGGCGGCGGAAGGCACGATCACAAATCTTTTCGTGGACTTCGGCGACAGACTTCTCACCCCGCCGCTCGCCTCGGGCTGCCTGCCCGGCATCCTGCGCGCCGAGCTTCTGGCCCTCGGCCGGACGCGCGAGGCGGTGATCCGGGCGGAAGATCTGCCCCGCGCGCGGCTTTACATGGGCAACGCGCTCCGCGGCCTGATCCCGGCCCGGCTGGTGACCTGAGCGTCTTCGTTGCCCGAACACTTCGGGGGGCGCGGGGGGCAGACGGCCCCCCCCCGCCGTCAGCGCTGCGCCAGCGCGTCGATCTTGGCTTCCAGCCGCGCGAACAGCGCCTCGAGCTGGTGCATGCGGATGTCGTCCACCTTCTCGTGCAGGCTCATGATCTCCAGTTCCGCCTTCAGGTTCACCTCGTAGTCGTGGGCCGCCGCCACGCGGTCCTTCGCCGCCTGGCGGTTCTGCGACATCATGATCACCGGCGCCTGCACCGCCGCCACCATCGAGAGGATGAGGTTGAGAAAGACGAAGGGATAGGGATCGGCCGGATCAGCCATGAGCCAGATGTTGAGGACGACCCAGCCGACGATCACCGCCGCGAACAGGCCGATGAAGCTCCACGACCCGCCGAAGGCGGCAACCCGGTCGGCGACGCGGTCGCCGACGCTCAGGTCCTCGCCGAACGTCTCGTTGACGTTGCGGGAAATCGCCGCGCGGGCTGCGATGCGCCGCAGGACCCGCTGTTCCCGTTCCGGCAGGTCGTCGTAGCCCTTCCGCAGAAGCCGTTCGGCCAGGTCTCGCACGCGCTCGTCCATCGGTCCCTCCACAACGTCAGCCGGCGCGAAGAATAGCCGCAAGGCCGCCGGTGCCGGAAGGGAGGCCGCACCCGGCTAGCGCTGCGCCGTCTTCCAGCGCGGGCTGATCCAGGGCTCGGAATTGGCCGGCGCGAGCATGCCCCGACCCAGCACATGGTCGGCAACCTTCTCGCCCACCATGATCGAGGGCGCGTTGAGGTTGCCGTTGGTGATGCGGGGAAAGACCGAACTGTCGGCCACCCTGAGCCCCGCGACGCCGATCACGCGGGCCTCCGGATCGACCACCGCCATCGGATCATCGCGCCGGCCCATCCGGGCGGTGCCGCAGGGGTGATAGGCGCTTTCCACATGCTCGCGCAGGAAGGCGTCGATCTCGTCGTCGGTCCCGACCCCGCGGCCCGGCTGGATCTCGTGTTTCACGAAGGGGGTGAACGCCTCCTGTCCGAAGATCTCGCGCGTCAGGCGCACGCATTTGCGGAACTCCGCCCAGTCGTCGGGGTGGCTCATGTAGTTGAAACGGATCACCGGCGGCGCCTTCGGATCGGCCGAACGCAACGTGACCGCGCCGCGCGACTTCGACCGCATCGGCCCGACATGGGCCTGGAAGCCGTGGCCCTCGGCGATCGCCCGGCCATCGTAGCGGACGGCGATCGGCAGGAAGTGATACTGGATGTCGGGATAGTCGATGCCCTTGTCGGAACGGATGAAGGCCGCGCTTTCGAACTGGTTCGACGCACCGAGCCCGGTGCCGGTGAACAGCCATTGCGCCCCGACCCAGGCCTTGCCCCAAAGGTTCCAGTATTTGTAAAGTGTGATAGGCTTTTGCGAGGCGTATTGCATGTAGATTTCGAGGTGATCCTGGAGGTTCGCGCCGACCCCGGGCCGGTCGGCGACGACGGCGATCCCGTGCTCCTTCAGATGCGCCGCCGGCCCCACACCCGACAGCATCAGGAGCTTCGGCGTGTTGATCGAGGACGCGGCGAGGATCACCTCGGCGCCGGCCCGGATCACCTCGACGCGGCCGCCGCGCTCCACCTCGACGCCCGCGGCGCGGCCCGCCTCGATCACCACCCGGCGGGCGAAGGCGCGGACCAGCCGGCAGCCCGGCCGCTTCAGCGCCGGCCGGAGGTAGGCATTGGCCGCCGACCAGCGCCGGCCGCGCCAGATCGTCGCCTCCATCGGGCCGAAACCCTCCTGCCGGCGGCCGTTGTAGTCGTCGGTCACCTCGTAGCCGGCCTGCCGGCCGGCCTCGACGAAGGCATGGAACAGCGGGTTCTGGCGCGGCCCCCTGGTGACATGCAGCGGCCCGTTCGCGCCGCGGAATTCGCCCGGCTCGCCGCCGTGCCAGGTCTCCATCCGGCGGAAATAGGGCAGCACGTCGGCATAGGACCAGCCGCTGGCGCCGGCATCGGCCCAGTGGTCGAAATCCCTGGCGTGGCCGCGGACGAAGACCATGCCGTTGATCGAGGACGACCCCCCGATCACCTTGCCGCGCGGGGTGGCGAGCGTGCGGCCGCCGAGATGCGGCTCGGGCTCGGTGCGGAAGCCCCAGTCGTAAATCCCCATGTTCATCGGATAGGACAGCGCCCCGGGCATCTGGATGAAGGGCCCCGCGTCGCTGCCGCCGTGTTCGACGACGATGACGGACCGGCCAGCCTCGGACAACCGGTAGGCCATCGCGCAGCCGCCGCTCCCCGCCCCGACAATGACGTAATCCGCTTCCATCTCCATCCCCGTTTCCTTTGGCCAGCGCGGCCGCGATCAGTAGGGCGCCTCGACCGGGCCGAGGCCGACATAGACCGACTTCACCTGGGTGTAGTGTTCGACTGCCGCCTTCGAGTTCTCGCGCCCGACGCCGGACATCTTGGCGCCGCCGAAGGGCGCCTCGACTGGGGTCAGGCTGTAGGCGTTGATCCAGCAGGTTCCCGCCTGAAGCGCGGCAACGACGCGGTGGGCGCGGGCGAGGTCGGCGGTGAAGACCCCGGCCGCCAACCCGAAGTCGGTGGCATTGGCGCGGGCGATCACCTCGTCCTCGGTGTCGAAGTCGAGGACCGCCATCACCGGGCCGAACACCTCCTCGCGCGCCAGCGTCATGTCGTCGGTCACGTCGGCAAAGACGGTGGGCTGGACGAAGAAGCCTTGGTTCGACGCCAGCCGCGCGCCGCCGGTGACCAGCCGGGCGCCCTCGGCCCCGGCGGCGGCGATGTAGCCCATCACCTTGTCGCGCTGCGCCGCGCTGGCCAGCGGGCCCATCTGCGTGGCCTCGTCGAGCGGATCGCCAAGGCGGATGCTTTCGGTCCGCGCCTTCAGGCGCTGGAGGAAGGCTTCCTTGACCGCCTTCTGGACGAAGACGCGGGTGCCGTTCGAACAGACCTGCCCGGCGGAATAGAAGTTGCCCAGCATCGCCGCGCCGACCGCGCCGTCGATGTCGGCGTCGTCGAAGACGATCAGCGGCGACTTGCCGCCAAGCTCCATCGTCACGTGCCGCACACCCTCGGCCGCCATCGCATAGACACGCCGCCCGGTGGCAACCGATCCGGTCAGCGACACCTTGGCGACGCGGGGATCGCTCACCAGCGCAGCGCCCACCGCGGCCCGTCCCTGCACCACGTTGAAAAGCCCCGCCGGCAGCCCCGCCCCGTGCAGGATTTCGGCGAGCCTCAAGGCCGAGAGCGGCGTCGTCTCCGACGGCTTGAACACCATCGCATTGCCAAGCGCGAGCGCCGGCGCGGCCTTCCAGCAGGCGATCTGGATCGGGTAGTTCCAGGCGCCGATGCCGACGCAGAGGCCGAGCGGCTCGCGCAGCGTGTAGACGAAGTCGCGCCCGAGCGGCACGGTTTCGCCGGTCACCGACGGGGCGAGGCCGGCAAAATATTCCAGCGCATCCGCGCCCGAGGCGGCATCGGCCACCAGCGTTTCCTGCAACGGCTTGCCGGTGTCGAGCGTCTCCAGCACCGAGAGGTCGCGGTTGCGCTCGCGCAGGATCTCGGCCGCGCGGCGCAGGATGCGGCCGCGTTCGACCGGGCGCATCCGCGCCCAGTCGCGCTGCGCGCGTTCGGCGCTGGCCAGCGCACGCTCGACGATCGCGGGCGTCGCCTCGTGCACCCGGGCGATCACCTCGCCCGTCGCGGGGTAGATCACCTCGATCAGCACCCCTTCCCTGTCCTCGACCGGGGCGCCGTCGATGAAATGGCTGGCGGCCGGCTGTGCCCTCATCCCCGCCCCTCCAGTTCACGCTCGAGGTATCCGAGCACGAGGTCCGCCGCGGCGGTGCCGTCCGGTGCGCCGCGCTTCAGCGCCTCGCGGATGTAGACGCCGTCGATCATCGCGCCGACGCCGCGGGCGACGTCGCCGGCGCGGGTGCCGACGAGCGGACGCAGGTCGTGGACGAGGTTCGACTGGAGCCGCGCCTGGTAGATCGAGAGGAGGCGCTTGGCCTCTGCCTGCGTCTGCGACAGCACGTAGAAGTTCAGCCAGGCACCGATCACCTCGCGGCGGAAGCTCGACGCCGCGAAGGAGGCGCGGACGACGGCCTTGAGCCGCCCGCGCGGCCCCTCGGCCGCGGCAAGGGCGCCGCGCACCTCCGCGCCGTAGAGCGTGAGGATGTGGCGCATCGCGGCGAGGAAGATCTGCTCCTTGGAGCCGAAGTAGTGGTGCGCCAGCGCCGAGGACACGCCGGCGCGCTTGGCGATCTGGCTCACCGTGACGTCGAGCGAGCCGGCGCGGCCGATCTCGGTGATCGTCGCCTTGACGAGCGCCGCCTTGCGAATCGGCTCCATTCCCAGTTTCGGCATCGCACATCCCTCCGGCGGGTCATCGCTAGCCGATTTTTTATTGATCCGTCAATCAAGAAAAACTGCACGCTCCGCCAGAAACCCTGCTTTTCCTGAGGAAAATCTTGGTCTAGGCTGGCCCCGCACCCCGCAGTTACCGGCGTGGGGGCAGAGATTTTCCTTGCCTTCGGGCCGGGATTTCACGTTATTGACGCGTCAATCAAGAAAACAGGGAGCAAGCCATGACCCTCACCCACGGACTGCGCGCCGGCCTCCTGGCCACCGCCGCGCTTCTGGTCACCGCCCCGGCCCATGCCGAGGGTTGCGACAAGATCATCTTCTCCGATGTCGGCTGGACCGACATCACCGCGACGACCGCCGTCACCACGACGATCCTCCAGGCGCTCGGCTACGAGACCGAGACCAAGATCCTGTCGGTGCCAGTAACCTACACCGGGCTTGCCGGCGGCGACATCGACGTGTTCCTCGGTAACTGGATGCCGTCGATGGAGGCCGACATCGCCCCCTACCGCGATGCGGGCACGGTCGAGACGGTGCGCGCCAACCTCGAGGGCGCGAAATACACGCTGGCCACCAACGAGGCGGGCGCGGCACTCGGGCTTGATGACTTCTCCAAGATCGCCGCCAACAAGGACGCACTCGAAGGCAAGATCTACGGCATCGAGCCGGGCAACGACGGCAACCGGCTGGTCATGGACGTGATTGCCGATGCCAAGTTCGGGCTCAACGGGTTCGAGATCGTCGAAAGCTCGGAACAGGGAATGCTGGCGGAAGTCGCCAAGGCGACATCGGACAGCAAGCCGATCGTGTTCCTGGCCTGGGAGCCGCACCCGATGAACGCCAACTTCAAGCTGACCTACCTGACGGGGGGTGACGACTACTTCGGCCCGAACCTGGGCGGCGCGACGATCTACACCAACACCCGCAAGGGCTATGTCGCGGAATGCCCGAACACAGGCAAGCTGCTCAACAATCTCGAATTCTCGCTGGCGATGGAGAACGAGATCATGGGCGCGATCCTCAATGATGGCGCCGATCCGATGGACGCGGCGAAAGCCTGGCTCGCCGCCAACCCCGACGCGGTCAAGCCCTGGCTCGACGGCGTGACGACCAAGGACGGCGGCGACGCGGCGGCGGCGGTGACCGGCGCCTTGGGCTGACCGGCCCGGCGTGACGCGAACCGGCGAGCGGCAACAGACCCGTCTGTTGCCGCTTTCCATATAACCGGAGCGAGGGAGGGGCGCGATGGACTGGAGCTGGCTCGAGAAGGTCTGGCTGGCCGACCACAAGATTCCGGTCGGCAAGGTGTCGAAGCTGGCCTTCGACTGGATGAAGGAAAACCTCAGGCCGGTCTTCGACTTCATGTCGCTGGTCATGG
>JAUQYA010000056.1 GCA_030837785.1 Albidovulum sp. | reverse complement strand
CTGGTCGTTCTGGGATGTCGCCAACCGCGCCAACTGCCGGCCGATCTTCTACGAAGTCAGCGCGCGGCATCTGGCGACCTGGGTCGATCTCGGCTGCGCCGTCCACAAGATCGGCGAGGAGGCCGTGGTGCGCCTTGCCGGCTTCAGCCTGGCGGGCGCGCCGTTCAAGACGATGCGCGCCGCCATGCACAAGCGCGAGCGTGAAGGCCTCAGCTTCGAAATCCTCCACCCTCCCCACGACTCGGCGCGGATCGCCGAACTGGGCTCGGTGTCGGACGCGTGGCTCGGGGCCAAGACCGGGCGCGAAAAGCACTTCTCGGTCGGCCGGTTCGACGCCGACTACCTGGGGCGCTTCGATCTGGCGGTGATCCGCAGGGGCGGGCAGGCCGTGGCCTTCGCCAACATCCTGTCCAGCGACGCCGGCCGCCATCTTGCCGTCGATCTGATGCGGTATCTGCCCGAGGAGGCATCCGGCCTCATGGAATACCTGTTCCTGCGCCTGATCGAGCACTACCGGCGCGCGGGCGGCGAGGAGTTCAGCCTCGGCATGGCGCCGCTCGCGGGGTTGTCGGAACGCTCGATCGGTCGCACCTGGAACCGGTTCGGACGGCTGATCTACCGCCACGGCGGGGCCTTCTACAATTTCGAGGGCCTGCGCGCGTTCAAGCAGAAGTTCCATCCCGAATGGCGGCCGCGCTATCTTGCCGTGCCGCCCAACCTGTCGCCGCTGGTGGCGATGCGCGACGTGGCGCTTCTCATCGCCGGATCGCCGCGCGGGCTGATCGCGAAGTGATGCGCCAGCCCGGTTTCGCGCCCGGGCGCCGTCGGCTATGCTGCCGCCATGCCCGCTCTCTGCCGCGACTGCCTGACGCCATTCGAGACCGGCCCGCGCTGCCCGGCCTGCCGGTCGCCGCGGATCGTCAGCCATCCCGAGCTTTTCAGCCTCGCCATCGCCCACATGGACTGCGACGCTTTCTATGCCAGCGTCGAGAAGCGTGACGACCCGGGCCTGCGGGGCCGGCCGGTCATCGTCGGCGGCAGCCGGCGCGGCGTGGTTTCGACCTGCTGCTACCTTGCCCGGATCAAGGGTGTGCGATCGGCCATGCCGATGTTCCAGGCGCTGAGGCTCTGCCCCGAGGCGGTGGTGATCAAGCCGCGCGGCAACCACTACGCAGCGGTATCGCGCCAGATCCGCGCGATGATGGACGACCTCACCCCGGTGGTCGAACCGCTCTCGCTCGACGAGGCCTTTCTTGACCTTTCCGGCACCGAACGGCTGCACCGGGCGCCCCCTGCGGTGCTTCTCGCCCGGCTTCTGAGGCGCATGGAGGATGAGCTTGGCCTGACCGGATCGGTCGGGCTGTCTCACAACAAGTTCCTCGCCAAGATCGCCTCGGACCTCGACAAGCCGCGCGGCTTCTCGGTGATCGGCCGGGCCGACACGGCGGGGTTCCTGCGCGGCAAGCCGGTCAGGATGATCTGGGGCGTGGGGGCCGCCGGGCAGGCGCAGCTCGAATCCGCCGGCATCCGCACCTTCGACGACCTCGCCCGCTGGGACCGCAAGGATCTGATCCACCGCTTCGGCCAGATCGGCGAGCGGCTGTGGCACCTCGCCCGCGGCGAGGACAGCCGCCGCGTCAATCCGAACGAGCCGATGAAGTCGATCTCGGCCGAAACCACCTTCGACGAGGACATCGCCGACCGCGACCTGCTCGACGGCCATCTCTGGCGACTGGCCGAGAGGGTCGCCGACCGGACCAAGGCCAACGGTCTCGCCGGCCGGACCGTCACGCTGAAGCTCAAGCGCGCCGACTTCACCACGATCACCCGGCGGCACACGCTGCGCGAGCCGACGCAGACCGCCGACCGGCTCTACCGCGAGGCGGCAGACCTTCTCGCCCATCTCGGCGACCCGGGCCCGTTCCGCCTGATCGGGGTCGGGCTTTCGGACATCGTGCCCGCGCGCGAGGCCGACCTGACCCCCGATCTTCTCGACCCCGGGGCGGCACGGCGGGCGGGGGCGGAACGGGCCACCGATACTATCCGTGCGCGCTTCGGGCCGGATGCGATCGTGAAGGGCCGCTCGCTCAGGTGATCACTCGGCCGCCAGCGGCATCTCGCGCCGCCCGATCCTCGCGATCTCGGCCAGGACGGCGTGAAGCTGGCGGCGAAAGCTCATGAAATTGCCGTTGGGACGGATTTCGCGCTCGTTCATGTAGAGCGCGCGGTCGATCTCTACCTGGATCGCGTGGAACCCGCGCGCGGGCTGGCCATAGGTCTGGGTGATGTAGGCCCCGGCGAAGGGCGTGTTGCGCACCGTCCTGAACCCCGCGCGGTTGAAGGCGGCCTCCACCCGTTCGATCACATGGCCGCCCGCGGCGGTGCCGAAGCGGTCGCCGAGGACGATCTCGGGGCGGCGAAGGCCGCTGCCCGCGACGCAGTCCATCGCCTCGTGCGGCATCGAATGGACGTCGATCAGCACCGCCTCGCCGAACTCCGCGCGGGCGGTGTCCATGAGACCCCTGAGGCAGTCGTGATACGGCCGCCAGAAACCGTCGATCCGCGCATCCGCCTCGGCGCGGGTGATCTTGCCGCGGTAGATCGCGCGCGAGGACGCGACGACGCGCGGGATGACGCCAAGGCCCGATGCGACGCGCGGGTTGTGGGCCGAAAGCCGGGTGTCCTCGATCAGTGCCGGGTCAAGTTCATCGGCGGCGCGGTTCACGTCGAGCCAGGCGCGCGGGGCGGTCGCGGCGAGAAGTGGCGCGCCAAACCCGGGAACGCCGTCGAGCAGGGTGTCGACGAAGGCGTCCTCGGACGATCGGATCGTGCGTTCGTCGAGCACCGAGGTCCGCAGGAAACCGGCGGGGTAGTTGCGCCCGGAATGCGGCGATGCGAAGACGACGCCGGTCAGGCGCCGGTCAGGCATTGTCAGCTGATAGGGCGCGGGGCGCATTGCGGCTCCGTTGAAATGGCGCGACTATGGGGCAATATCGGCGGGGTCGAAACCCCTTGCAAGCCTCTGCGACTCCTTTTATAGACCCCGGGACCGATGCGGCTCCGACCGCGTCCCAATGTCTTTGGGGCGGCGGAATCGTTGACGGATCGGGCGGTTAGCTCAGCGGTAGAGCACTACGTTGACATCGTAGTGGCCACTGGTTCGATCCCAGTACCGCCCACCATCCGCCCCCGATTCGGGGGCATTTGTGTTTCAATGGCGCGACGCGCGCCGCGAATAGGAGAAGACCGATGAAGGTCAGGAACTCGCTCCGCTCGCTGAAGTTGCGCCATCGCGACTGTCAGATCGTGCGCCGCAAGGGCCGCGTCTATGTGATCAACAAGACGCAGCGCCGCTA
>JAUQYA010000055.1 GCA_030837785.1 Albidovulum sp. | reverse complement strand
CGGCGCGATGTACTGCATGATCGCGATGGTCGAAAGCGTCAGCCGCTTGGCCGCGTTGGCATAGAGGATCAGCGGCACCGCGGTGACGGCGCCGCAGCCCAGCAGCATCGCGGTGTCGAAGGGAACGCCTTGCAGGAAATGGCTTTGGCCGGTGACGGCCTGGCGGATCATATAGCCAAGCGCGAAGGGCGCCAGCATCAGGATTTCCAGCATGAAGCCCTGGTTGGGGCCGATCGGCAGCGATCTCTTGAAGAAGGCATAGATCCCCCAGGTCAGCGGCAGGCTGAGCGCCACGACCGGAAGGTGGCCGACCTCCCAGGTCAGGATCGCCACGGCGACGCAGGCGAGGCCGATCGCCAGCCATTGCGCCGGCAGAAGCCGTTCGTGCAGCAGCACCCGGCCGAGGAAGATCGAGAAGAGCGGGTTGATGTAATAGCCCAGCGCCGCGTCGAGCGCATGGCCCGCGCCGATCGCCCAGACGTAGATGCCCCAGTTCAGCGACACGATGGTGGCGGTCAGCGCGCCCATGCCGAGCATCCTCGGCGTCCGCAATGCGCGGGCAAGATCGGCGGTGCGGCCCGTCGCCACCAGAACCGCGCCGGCGATCGGCACCGACCAGAGGATCCGGTGGGCGACGACCTCGGCGGGCGCGATATGGGCGAGCGCCTTCATGTAGAAGGGCAGGAAGCCCCACAGCACATAGGTCGCCAGCGCGAGGAGAAAGCCCGGAAGACTGTCTCCGTCCTGACGGCGGGGCTGTGCGGTCTCGGTCATGCGGCGCTCCTGCTGCGCCCCCGTGCCTAGCGCAAGCCCGTGGCGACCGCTACCGGGGCGATTGTGTCAGGCACAATTGCGCCCACCCGGGGGCCGAGCGGGCGACCAGGCCCGGCGCCGTCCCCTGCCTGGCGTCCCCTGCCTGGCATCACCGGGGGCAGGCGTTGGCCAGGCTTCGATCCGATGCTAGACTTGCGTGTCGGGCCGTCATATGAAGCGGCATGGTAGCGCTAACAACGGAGCCGCCTGCATGGTGTCCAGGGTCATTCCGGTCGAGCCCTTCGACCTGGTCGTCTTCGGCGGCACCGGCGACCTGGCGCGCCGGAAGATCCTGCCCGGGCTCTACCGGCGCTACGTCGCGGGCCAGATTCCCGACACCTCCCGGATCATCGGCGCAGCGCGGGGCGAGATGGACGACGGGGCGTTCCGCGCCTTCGTCGCCGATGCGCTCGGCGAATTCCTGCCCGCGGCGAAGCGCGAAGGCGACACCGTGGCAAGGTTCCTCGCGCATCTCCACTACGTTCCCCTCGACGCGAAGGGCGAGGGCGGCTGGGCCGATCTCGCGCGCCTCGTGCGCCGCGATGTCGTGCAGGCCTTCTATTTCTCGGTCTCGCCGGCGCTCTTCGGCGATCTCGCCGAACGACTGCACCGTTTCGGGATCGCAGCGCCGCAGGCGCGCATCGTGGTCGAAAAGCCGTTCGGGCGCGACCTCGAAACCGCACGCGCGCTGAACGCGACGCTGGCCGAGCATTTCGACGAAGGCCAGATCTACCGCATCGACCACTACCTCGGCAAGGAAACCGTCCAGAACCTGATGGCGGTCCGCTTCGCCAACATCCTGTTCGAACCGCTGTGGAACGCGCGCCATGTCGATCACGTCCAGATCACCGTGGCCGAGACGGTGGGCGTCGGCGGCCGCGGCGCATATTACGACAGGGCAGGCGCGATGCGGGATATGGTGCAGAACCACCTGATGCAGCTTCTCTGCCTGATCGCGATGGAACCGCCCTACCGCTTCGATCCCGGCGCCGTGCGCGACGAGAAGCTCAAGGTCATCCACGCGCTGCAACCGGTGCGCCCCGAGGACATCGTGCGCGGCCAGTATCGCGGCAGTGCGAAGAAGGGCCCGGGGGGCGAGCCCTCCTATGTCGAGGATGCCGAAAACCCCGCCTCGCGGAGCGAAAGCTACATCGCGCTGAAGGTGGAGATCGCCAACTGGCGCTGGAAGGGCACGCCCTTCTACCTGCGCACCGGCAAGAAGCTGCGCGCCCGCGCCTCGGAGATTGCCGTGGTCTTCAAGGAGGTGCCGCATTCGATCTTCGGCGAGGAAGAGGGCTGGCGCGAGAACGTGCTGTCGATCCGGCTCCAGCCGAACGAGGGGATGACGCTTTCGGTGATGATCAAGGAGCCGGGACCGGGCGGCATGCGGCTGACCGAGGTGCCCTTGGACATGTCTTTTGCCGAGGCGTTGGGCGAGGACGGGGCCGACATTCCCGACGCCTACGAGCGGCTGATCATGGACGTGATCCGCGGCAACCAGACGCTCTTCATGCGCGGCGACGAGGTCGAGGCCGCCTGGGCCTGGACCGATCCGGTGATCGCCGGGTGGGAGGCGCGCGGCGACCGCCCGAAGGGCTACGATCCGGGCTCCTCGGGGCCGGAGGATGCGCTGATGCTCCTGCACCGCGACGGCCGGCGCTGGCGGGAGATCCGGGAATGAGCGCCGGTCGGGCATCGCGCATCGACCGGGGGAGGTGACAGATGGAACTTGTCGAGTATCCCGACCGCGAACTGATGATGATCTCGCTCGCGGACCGGCTGGGAAGCGAGCTTGCGACGGCGCTCCGCGGCAGGGAGCGGGTGAGCTTCTGCGTGCCGGGCGGCACCACTCCGGGGCCGGTCTTCGACACGCTCTCGGGCATCAACATCGACTGGAACCGCGTGACGGTGTTCCTGAACGACGAACGCTGGCTGCCGGAAACCCACGAGCGGTCGAACGCACGGCTGGTGCGGCAGCGGCTTCTGACCGGACGCGCGGCCGCCGCGACCTTCGTGCCGTTCTACGCCGGCACGGCCGAGCCCGAAGCAGCGCTCGACGTGCTGGCCGAGGCGCTGTCGCCCCACCTGCCGATCGACGTGCTGCTCCTTGGCATGGGGGCCGACATGCACACCGCCTCGCTCTTTCCCGGTGCCGACCGGCTGGCCGAGGCGCTGGCGCCCGACGCGCCGGTCCTGGTGGCGCTCAGGGCCCCGGGCGCGGGCGAGCCCCGGGTGACATTGACCGCGCGCGTCCTGGCCGATGCGATGGCCTGCCACATCCTCATCACCGGGAAGGACAAGCGCGCCGCCCTCGACCGCGCCCAGGGGCTTTCGCCCGAGCAGGCGCCGGTCAAGGCGGTTCTGGCCAACGCGACCGTCCACTGGGCGGAATGAACCGGACAACAGGGAAGACGACATGAGCCTCTGGGACGACCTGCGCTTTCACCATGCCGCCCATGCGGGCCGGCCGATCCTTTCGCTGTTCGACGGGACCGACCGCGCGCGGCACTTCTCGATCCGCGAGGGCGGACTTCTCTTCGACTATTCCAAGACCGGAATCGATGCCCGTGCGCGCGGCCTGCTGATCCGGCTCGCCGAGGCCGCGGGCGTCGCGCAGCGGCGCGAGGCGATGTTTTCCGGCGCCAAGATCAACGAGACCGAGGGTCGCTCCGTCCTGCACACGGCGCTCAGGAACCTCGACGGCGCGGTCAGCGTCGACGGCCGCGACGTGATGCCCGAGGTCCGCGCGACCCACGCAAGCTGCGAGGCCTTCGCCCGCGATGTTCGCGACGGGCGCTTCGCGGGGCAGGGCGGGCGCATCACCGATGTCGTCAACATCGGCATCGGCGGGTCCGACCTCGGCCCGGCGATGGCCTGCGCCGCGCTCGCTCCCTATGCCGATGGTCCGCGCGCCCATTTCGTCTCCAACGTCGACGGCGCGCATGTCCATGACGTACTGGCGGGCCTGAACCCCGAAACCACGCTGGTCATCGTTTCGTCCAAGACCTTCACCACGATCGAGACGATGACCAATGCGGCGGCCGCGCGGGCCTGGATGGCGGGCAGGGTCGCCGACCCCGCGACGCAGTTCGCCGCCGTCTCGACCGCGCTCGATCGGACCGCCGCCTTCGGCATCGCGCCCGAACGGGTCTTCGGCTTCGGGGACTGGGTGGGCGGGCGCTATTCGGTCTGGGGGCCGATCGGGCTTTCGCTGATGATCGCCATCGGGCCGGAGGACTTCGCTGGCTTCCTTGCCGGCGGCGCGGCGATGGACGCGCATTTCCGCGACGCGCCCTTCACCGACAACATGGCGGTCATGCTCGCGCTCACCGGCATCTGGCACAACCAGATCTGCGGCCACGCCACCCGCGCGGTCCTGCCCTACGAACAGCGACTCGCCCGGCTTCCCGCCTATCTCCAGCAACTGGAGATGGAATCGAACGGCAAGCGCGTGGCGATGGACGGCACCGATCTTCACATGGACTCCGGCCCGGTGGTCTGGGGCGAGCCCGGCACCAACGGCCAGCACGCCTTCTATCAGCTGATCCACCAGGGCACGCGGGTGATTCCGTGCGAATTCCTCGTCGGACGCGAGGGGCACGAGCCGGCGCTGGCGCACCAGCACCGGCTTCTGGTGGCCAATTGCCTCGCGCAGTCCGAGGCGCTGCTGCGCGGCCGCCCGCTCGACGAGGCGCGATCGATCCTGGCGAAAAAGGGGCTGTCGGGCGCCGACCTCGACCGTCAGGCCCGCCATCGCGTCTTCCCCGGCAACCGCCCCTCGACGACGCTCGCCTATCCACGGCTCACGCCCTTCGTCCTCGGCCAGATCATCGCGCTTTACGAACACCGGGTGTTCGTGGAAGGCGTGATCCTCGGGATCAATTCCTTCGACCAGTGGGGGGTGGAGCTTGGCAAGGAACTTGCCCTCGCGCTGGAGCCGATTCTTGCCGGGCGCGAAAGCGCCGCTGCCAAGGACGGATCGACCCGCCAGCTTGTCGAATACCTCGGCTGAGCGGGCTCAGGCGCCCGCAAGCCGCCGGGCGCACCCGGTCAGGGCGGCGTAGTCGTCCTCGATGATCGAGACGGGGAATTCGGCCATCAGCGGGGAAAACCGCCCCTTGTCGCCGAAGGCCCTGGCAAAGCCGAAACGCTCCAGATGCTGGGTGAAGGCGCGGGCGACGCCGCCGATCAGGTAGATGCCGCCGAGCGGCAGGTGGATCAGCGCGAGATCGCCCGCGACCGTTCCGAGAAGCCGCACGAAGGCCGCCCCGGTCGCTTCGGCGACGGCATCGCCCCCTGCGCCGATCGCCGCCATGATCGCCGAGGCGTCGCGGCTTTCGTCGCGCCCCGCCCCGCACCCCGCCTCGTGCGCGGCCCAGGCGTGAAGCCGTTCCAGTCCGCGCCCCGACAGCACGTCCTCGACCCCGGCAAAGCCGTGGGCCGTCTCGACGAAGCGCATCAGGCTCAGTTCCGCCTCGCTGCGCACCGGCAGCGTGGCGTGGCCGCATTCGGAGGCGGTGACAAGCCGGCCCGCCGGCCCGTCGTGGACCACCGCCGCGTTGAAGCCGGTGCCGACGCCGATCACCAGCTGCGGCGTGGCCGCGCGGGTGGCCGCCGCCGGCGCGATCACCGGCCGCAGGCACTCCGCGGCGATGTGGCCAAGCGCGTGGCCCTGCGCCTGAAGATCGTTGATCACCGCGATCCGTCGCGCCCCGGTCGCCGCCGCGATCCCGTCGCGGCCGATGGTCCAGTCGAGATTGGTGAGCCGCGCCTCCTCGCCATCGACCGGCCCGGCGACGGCCACGCAGGCGCCCGCCACATCGGGGCCGCCCTTGTCGGACAGGTAGTCGCGCAGGATCGCGTCAAGACCGGGATTGCCGGCGTTGGCGAAGCGCCGGATCGAGGCGCGATCGACGACGCCCCCGCGCGCCAGCGCGACGCGGGTGTTGGTGCCGCCGACATCGGCCACGAGGGAAAGCGTCTGAGCCAAGACCAGCCTCTCAGGGTTTGCGCCGCAACGGTGCTGGGACCGTGATGGACGCTTTCCCCGCGCGCTTCAACTCCTGAAACGGATCGCGCCGACCCGCTCAGCCGGGCCGGACGAACGTCGTCGCGGCCGCGAAGCTGGCGATGGCGATCAGGAAGGCCGAGGAAAGGCCGATGGCGACGAGCAGCGCCGCCTGCCAGGTGAGGCGCGAGGCGGGGGCATGGATGCCGTGGACGGCGGGGGAGGAGGGGCGGATCGGTGTCATATGCCCATTAGGCCCCTGTTAGGTTGCCGCGGGCTTAATGACGCCATGAAAATCGTTCGGGACGGGCTGACGCGCGAGGGCTGGCGGGCCGCGGCGATGCCGCTCCAGCAAAGCTGGGCCTATGGCGAAGTGCTGTCGCGCCTTGGCGCCACGGTCGGCAGGGTCGGGCTCGTGGCGCCCTCCGGCGCGCGCGGGCTTGCGCAGGTGACGGCGCGTCGCGTCGGTCCGGTGCGGCTCTCGCTCCTGTCGTGCGGGCCGGTCTGGGACGGCGCACCTGCCGCCGGCGAGGAGGCCGGGGCGCTCCGCGCCCTCGGCCGTGCGTTCCGGCCGCTTCTGGCCACCCCCGGGCGGGACGGCCCGGGCCTGGCCCTCGTCACCCCGCGGCATCGCGCGCATCTCGACCTGACGGCCGATCCCGGAACGCTCAGGGCGCGGTTTGACGGCAAATGGCGCAACCGGCTGGCCCGCGCCGAGGGCGAGGAGGTCTGCCTGCGCGTCGGGCGCCCCGACCCGGCGGCGGCTGCCTGGCTGTTGCACCGGGATGCGGCGCTGCAACGCGCGCGCGGCTACCGCGCGCTGCCCGCGCGGTTCACCCACGCCTGGCTTGCCTTCGACCCCGCGGCGGCCCTTCTGGCCGAGGCGCGGATTGGTGGCCGGAGGGTGGCCGCGATGCTGTTTCTCATCCATGCCCCGTGGGCGAGCTACCATGTCGGCTGGTCCGGCGAGGCGGGGCGGCGCATCAACGCGCATGCGCTCCTCCTCTGGCGGGCGATGCTGTGCCTGCGCGAGGAAGGGTGCGCGGTGCTCGATCTCGGCGATGTGGACACCGAAGGGGCGCCCGGCCTTGCCCGCTTCAAGATCGGCACCGGCGCCCGGGTGGCGCCGCTCGGCGCGACGGTGCTGCTGCCGCCCTGGTAGCGCAGGCCGCGCCGCCGGCGCCGGCGCCGCCCTTCGTCCTATTCGGCGGCGATCCTGATCACCGGCTCCATCGAGGCGAGGTCGGCGTCGGAGAGGTGGCACTTGATCTGGTGGCCGCCCGCCAGCACCCGCATCGGCGGCACCTCGCGCTCGCAGAGCCCGCCCGGCACGTGCGACTTCCAGCGGCACCGGGTCTGGAACGGGCAGCCCGGCGGCGGGTTCATCGCCGAAGGGATGTCGCCTTCCAGCACGATGCGCTTCTTCTCGACATGGGTGTCGGCGATCGGCACGGCCGACAGCAGCGCCTCGGTATAGGGGTGATAGGGAGGCGCGAAGACCTGATCGGTGGTGCCAAGCTCCACCACATGGCCGAGATACATCACCATCACCCGGTCCGAGAGATAGCGGACGATCGAAAGGTCGTGGCTGATGAAGAGAAGCGTCGTGCGGTTCTTGCGCTGGATTTCCATCAGAAGGTCGGTCACGGCGGCCTGGACGCTGACGTCGAGCGCCGAGACCGGTTCGTCCGCCACCACGAGCTTCGCGCCCCCCGCGAAGGCGCGTGCGATGCCCACGCGCTGCTTCTGCCCGCCGGAAAGCTGGCGCGGCATCCGCTCGGCGAAGGCGCGGGGCAGCTTCACGAGGTCGAGAAGTTCGAGCATCCGTTGCTCGCGTTCCCGGTCGTCGGCGCCCTGGCCGAAGATCTCCAGCGCCCGGATGATCTGCCGGCCGACGGTCATCGACGGGTTCAGCGTGTCGAACGGGTTCTGGAACACCATCTGGACGCCGGACACCGTCTCGGTCGACCGCTTCTCGATCGGCGTCGACTGGATGTCGCGGTCGTAAAGCATGATCCGCCCGCCGGTCGCGGTCTCGAGCCCCATCAGCACCTTGGCGAAGGTGGACTTGCCGCAGCCCGACTCGCCCACGATCGCGAGGGTCTCGCCCTCGTGCGCCTCGAAGCTCAGGGTCTCGTTGGCCTTCACCACCTTGGTTTCGCCGCCGCCGAAGAGCGCGTTGGCCGAAACCTCGTAGTATTTCCTCAGGTCCTCCATGCGCAGCACGACCTTGCCGACGGGCGTCTTCTCCGACGTCTTCGCGGCCTTCGGCGGTGCCGCCCAGTCGATCTCGTCCACCCGGAGACAGCGCGTCTCGTGCCGTTGGTGGCCTGCCACGGCGACCATCGGGATCTCGGCCGCGTTGCAGCGGCCCTCGGCGAAATAGTCGCAGCGGGGGCCGAAGTTGCAGCCCTTCGGCCGCTCGTGGGGCAGGGGGAAGTTGCCGGGAATGGCGATCAGCGGGCGCGCGTTCTTGTCCGCCCCCGGCAGCGGGATCGAACGGAAGAGCGCCTGCGTGTAGGGATGCTGCATCTTGTCGAAGACGTCGCCGATCGACCCGGTCTCGACCGCCTCGCCGGAATACATCACGCAGAGCCGGTCGCAGACCTCCAGCACCAGCCCGAGGTTGTGCGAGATGAAGAGCATCGAGGTGCCGTACTTGCGGCCGAGATCCTTCACCAGGTCGACCACCGCCGCCTCCACCGTCACGTCGAGCGCGGTCGTGGGCTCGTCGAGGATCAGAAGCGCGGGCTTCGACATCAGCGCCATCGCGATGACGATCCGCTGCTGCTGGCCGCCGGAAAGCTGGTGGGGGTAGGAGCGCAGGATCCGCTCCGGATCGGGCAGGCGGACGTCGGTGACGACCTCAAGCGCGCGGCGCCGGGCCTCGTCGCGGCCGATGCCCTCGTGGATCATCGGCACTTCCATGAGCTGGGCGCCGATCTTCATCGCCGGATTCAGCGAGGCCATCGGCTCCTGGTAGATCATCGCGATCTGCGATCCGCGGATGCCGCGCAGGTCGCGCTCGCCCATCGTGGTCAGGTCGCGGCCCTTGAACCGGATCGTGCCGCCGGTGATCCGGCCGCTGCGGCCGAGGTCGCGCATGACGGCGAGCGCCACGGTCGACTTGCCACAGCCCGATTCGCCGACGAGCCCCATCGCCTCGCCCGGCTGGACGGTGCAGGAGAAATCCATCACCGCCGGGATCTCGCGCAGGCGGGTGAAGAAGGAAATTGACAGGTTCTCGATCTCGAGGATCGGGCCGTCGTAGTCCCATTTCGTCATCGGTTCTCTCCCCCCTGGCCGGGCCGGGGGCGCGGCCCCCGGACCCCCGGAGTATTTGGACCACAATGAAAGCGTGCGAGCAGCACCGGCCCTAGTCCCTCAGGCTTTCCTCGCGCAGCCCATCGGCGAGGAGGTTGAGGCCGAGCACGAGGCTCATCAGCGCCAGTGCGGGGACGATTGCGGGCCAGGGCGCGATGGTCAGGAGCTTGCGGCCGGCGTTGATCGTCGAGCCCCAGTCGGGGCTTTCGGGCGAGAGCCCGAGGCCGAAGAAGCCCAATGTGCCGAGCAGGATCGTGGTGTAGCCGATGCGCAGGCAGAAATCGACGATCAGCGGGCCGCGGGCATTGGGCAGGATTTCCCACAGCATGATGTACCAGGGGCGCTCGCCACGGGTCTGGGCGGCGGCGACATAGTCGCGCGTCTTGATGTCGAGCGTCAGCCCGCGGACGATGCGGAACACGGTCGGCGCGTTCACGAACACCACCGAGACGAAGACGATCAGGATGTTCGGCGGCACGTCGATCAGGTCGAGCGCCGCGGGCAGGACCGCAACGCGGGTGCCCGGCGCCGAGACCAGCGAGAGATAGGCCCATCCGCCGAGGATCGCGACGGTGGCGACCATCCAGTTCCGGCGCGCCGGCTGGACGTGGTAGCGCGCGTTCAGCAGCACGATGAGGAAGACCAGCGGAAAGAGGAAGAGGACGATTGCCAGGTATTGCGGCAGGCCGGTCTTCACGATCTCGGGCGTGACGAGGAGGTAGAACAGCAGGATCACCGGGAAGGCGAGGATGAGGTTGGCGAGGAACGAGAGCCCGATGTCGAGCCGCCCGCCGTAATAGCCCGCCGGCAGGCCGAGCGTGATCCCCACCATGAAGGCGAAGAGGGTGGCGAGCGGCGCGATCTCGATCACGATGCGGGAGCCCGCGACCATCCGGCTGAAGACGTCGCGTCCGAGGTGGTCGCCGCCGAGGAGATACCAGCCCGATCCGTCGGGGACCGCGCTGCCGGGCAGCTCGTTCTTCATGTGGCTGATCTGGCCGAGGACGTCGTGGGTGACGATCCCGCCGGCGAAGACCGCGGTGTAGACCCAGAACATGACCAGCGCGAATCCCGCCATGCCGATGGTGGAATCGTAGAGCCGGCCGTAGAGCCCGAGCCGCCGCCGGAAGCGGAGCGAGACGGCGATGGTCGCGGCAAGCGCGATCCAGACGGGCCAGAACCGCCCGAGGATGGCGAGAAGGATACCGCCCCAGCCGAGTGCGTCCATGTCAGCTGATCCTGATCCTTGGGTTGAGGAAGACATAGCCCACGTCGGACATGAGCTGGGTCACCAGCACGACGATGACCGCGACGACCGAACAGCCGAGCAGCAGCGGGATGTCGTTGTTGCCCGCCGCCTGCACCAGGGTCCAGCCGAAGCCCTTGTAGCTGAAGAGCGTCTCGGTGATGACCACGCCGTTCAGAAGCCAGGGGAACTGCAGCATGATCACGGTGAAGGGCGCGATCAGCGCATTGCGGAGCGCGTGGTGCAGCACCACGTTGCGGAACGACACGCCCTTCAGCCGGGCGGTGCGGATATACTGCGCCGTCATCACCTCGGTCATCGAGGCGCGGGTCATCCGGGCGATGTAGCCGATGCCGTAGAGCGCGATGGTCAGCACCGGCAGGAAGAAATTGTCGAAGGTGATGTGCTCCATCGCGCCGGTGGCGGTGCCCTTGAACCATTTCAGCCCGACCGCCGAGGAGGCGAAGATGGCGATCAGGATCACGCCCGAGACATATTCCGGCGTCGCCGTCGTGGCGATGGAGAAGGTGGAGAGGCCGCGGTCGAGCCGTGATCCTTCGCGCATCCCGGCGAGCACGCCGATGAGGAGCGAGACGGGCACCATCAGCAGCATGACCCAGAACATCAGGATGCCGGTGAGCCCGAGGTGGTAGCCGAGCTTTTCGGCGACCGGCGCCTTGAAGAAGCTCGAATAGCCCCAGTCGCCCTGGAGCACGCCGCAGAAGCGCGGCGCCGTGGCCGCGTCCCGGCCGGGGCGGATGCAGTGGCCGGCGGTGACGCCGTTCTCGGTGCGGGTCCAGCCCGGAACCACCCCCAGCCATTCGCCGTAGCGCAGGAGCACCGGCCGGGTGTGGCCGTTCCTCTCCAGCCAGCTCGCCACCTCGGCATCGGTGATGCGGCTGCCGGCTTCGGTCTTGGCGAGCTTCTCGAGGTTCGGCGGCAGGTTGGTGAGGAAGAAGACGATGAAGGTCAGGCAGAACGCCGTCAGCACCATCGTCACCAGGCGCCGGAGCAGGAATGCGAGCATGATCTACCTCTGCCTTGCCGCCCGAGGGAGACAGGTGCGCTGGTGCCAGGGAGCTGCGGGCCGGAACGCGACTGCGCGCCCCGGCCCCGCCTGATCAGGCGTCAAGCCACCACTTGTAGTGATGGTGCTCGAACGTCGGATGCATGTCCGCGCCCTTCACGCCGGCTCTGAAGTAGCGGTAGAGCGAGCGCCAGTAGGGCTGGATCAGCACGCCCTCGTCCTGCATGATCTTCTCGATCTTGGCCATGACCTCGCGCCGCTTGTCGGCATCGGCGATCGACATGGCTTCCGCCAGAAGCTTGTCGAACTCGGCGTTGGCGAAGGCGGTCTCGTTCCAGGCGCCGCCGGACTTGTAGGCCAGTGCCAGAACCTGCACGCCGAGCGGCCGCATGTTCCATTCCGTCGCCGAGAACGGATACTTCGTCCAGTCGTTCCAGAACGTCGCGCCGGGCAGCATGGAGCGCTTGATCTTGATCCCGGCGTCGCGCAGCTGCGCGGCCACCGCGTCGCAGGTTGCTGCCTGCCAGTCGTCGTCGAGCGAGATCAGCTCGAACTCGGTGTCGGCGTGGCCGGCCGCGGCGATCGCCTCCTTGGCCTTGGCCGGATCGACGACGAGCGGCGGAAGCTCGGCGTATTCCGGATGGATCGGGGAGACGTGGTGGTTCTCGGCCACCGTTCCCTGGCCCGAGAAGCCAAGCTCCAGCACCACGGCGTTGTCGACCGCCATCTGCAGCGCCCGGCGGACGTTCACGTCCTTGTAGAGGTCGGCATCCTGGTTGAAGCGGACCGCGAGCGTGGCCGAGGTGATCGCCTCGGACTTCTCCCAGCCGATGCCGTCGAAGATCTCGACGAAATCGCCCTGGGTGCGGTAGGTGGCGTCGATCTCGCCCGCCTCGGCGGCGGCGACCGTGGCCGAGGGATCGGTGCCGAGGTCGATGTATTCGATCCGGTCGAGGTAGGGGCCGCCATAGACCGCGGTGCCCCACCAGGTGTGATCGGCGTTCTTCACCAGAACCTGCTTGACGCCGACCTCGTTGGTTTCCGGCAGATAGGCGCCGGTGCCGATCGGGTTGGCCGAGGGATCGCCGGTGTCGTAGGAGGGATGCGTCACCGCCGCCGGATAGTCGGCGACGTTGACGATGATGGTGATGTCGGGCGCCGGCAGGGTCAGCTTCACGGTATGGTCGTCGACCTGGGTGATCGCGCCCTCGCGTGCCTTCTTGGTCGTCTCGTCGACGAGCCCGCCCATCCGCGCGACCATCGAGTTGCCCTCGACGCCCGCCTCGCACCAGCGGTTGAGGTTGTGCACCACGTCGGCGGCGGTAAAGTCTTCGCCGTTGTTCCACTTCACGCCCTGGCGGACATGCAGCGTGTATTCGGTGGCGTCGTCGTTGATCTCCCAGCTTTCCAGCAGCATGCCGCGGATGGTGCCGTCCTTCTCGTATTCGACAAGGTAGTCGAGCCAGCCGCGGGCGAAGTTGGCAAGCTCCGACCAGTCCCAGGTGCGGGGGTCCTTCTGTGCCCGAAGCTCCATCTGCATCCTGAGCGTGCCGCCCGCCTTCGGCGTCTCCTGCGCCGCAACTGGGGTCTCGAGGCCGAGAAGCCCGTAGGCCGCCGCGGTGCTGACGCCGAGCGCGGAGGCGCGGGTCAGGAATTCGCGGCGGCTGAGGCTGCCGGCGGCAACCTCGGCGGCATAATGCTTGGCCGCCGGATGAATCCGTGCGGGCGCGTCGTGTGTGGCCATCGTCTTTCTCCCTGGGTTGCGGTGTCTTGTCTGTGCCGGTGGGCCGGCATCGTTGTTGGGCACGCGTCTTGTGTGACGACATTGCGCACCGTTTTGGTGCGGCCGTCAATGCCTGAAACCGGCAAGGACTTGCGCTTTTGCGGCATTGCGGGCCATGAAGGCCGCACCGATCAGCCGCCGCGGCGGAAGGCGGAGGGGGTCTTCCCGGTCCGGTGCTGGAACGCCCGGGTGAAGTAGGCGGCCGAATTGAAGCCGAGCGCCTCGGCGATGCGGGCGATCGGAAGCCTGGTCTCGCTGAGCATCAGCCGCGCCTCGAAGATCACCCGGTCATGCAGCAGGTCCGAGGCCGAGCGCCCGCAGGTCTGGTTGCAGACGCGGGTGAGGTGCGTCGGCGTGACGCCGAGGGCGCGGGCGTATTCGGCCACGCCCTTGCCTGAGCGGAACTCGTGTTCCAGCAACTCGGTATAGCGCGCGGCGAGGCGTCGGGCCGCGTCGGGCCGCTTTGCCTGATCCTGGGCAGTGTCGGCGTTGCGTTCGAGCCAGACGCCCAGGAGGCCGAGATGGTGCTGCGCGGCGCGGTCGGCGCCGGGCCTGCCGCTGTCAAGCTCGCGCTGGATGTTGTCGATCAGGCTGGAAAGCTCTGCCTGGGGGCCGACCTCTCGCACCCTCAGGTGCTGCGGCGTGGCGGGCAGGTCGAGCGTGCAGCCCCGGCCGAAGAAGACCGCGCTGCCGTAGCTCTGGGCGCCGGATTCGTAGCCGTGCATCACCCCGGCCGGGATGAAGATGGCGTTGTGCGTGCCGTAGCCGCGGGTCACGCCGCCCACGGTGATCCGTCCCTGGCCGCGCGTGAACCACAGAAGGAGCGGCTCGGAGATCGACCGCATCGCCTCGATCCGCCAGCGCCCGCCCGCCGCCAGCCGCCCGAGGGGCACGACGCGGACCGGCGTCGTCGCGGGCGACTCCGGGATCGCCGACGTGGTCAGCGCCGGCGCCTCGGACGCCGTCCGCCGCCGGCGCCCCGCCGGGGTCTGCCGTTCGGGCTTGTCGCCAGCCTTCCGCGCCTCGCCGGCCTTCCGCGCCACGCCGGCCGCCTCGGCCACCGGCGTCGCCGGTGGGACCGGCCGGTCGGAGAACTGCGACAGGGGCGTGCCGGAGAAAAGCTTCACGGGCTTATCCTTCGATGTCGCCCGTGACATGGCAGGGCGGGACAGGGCGGGGCAGGTCGTTCTGGGTCCGGACAATAGAGAGGCCGCGCGCAAACCCCAAGGCAAAAATAAATGGAATCATGGTGATCGGCGGGGCGTGGCGCATCGGTCACGGCACCGGCTGCCAGTGCCAGCGCCGCATCCGGCCGCGGAACCAGCTGCGCTGGCGCTTGGCATACTGGCGGCTCGCGGCCTGGGCGCGTCCGATGGCCTGCGCAAGCGTTGTCTCGCCCCGCAGATGCGCGACAAGCTCCGGCGCGCCGATCGCCCTGGCCCAGGGTGCGGCCGGTTCCCAGGCGTCGAGTACCGCGCGCGCCTCCTCCAGCGCCCCGCCCGCCACCATCGCCTCGAAGCGGCGGTCGATGCGTTCGGCCAGCCAGTCGCGCCCGGCGTCAAGCACGACCGCCGTCGCCTCGCCGAGCGGCAGGAGCGGCGGGCCGGTGTCCTCCTGCCACTCCGCAAGACCGCGGCCGGTGGCGCGCAGCACCTCCCAGGCGCGCTGGATGCGCGCGGGGTTCCGCCGGTCGATCCGCCCGGCGGTCCCGGCATCAAGCCCGGCCAGAAGCACCTCGGGCCCGTCGGCGGCAAGGATTGCGTCGGCCTCGGCCCGCACCTCCGCCGGCACCGGCGGTATCTCCGCCAGCCCCTCGGTCAGCGCGCTGAGGTAGAGGCCGGTCCCGCCGACGATGATCGGGCGGTCCGCCCCGGCGAGGATCGGCGCCACCTCGCGCAGCCAGTGGCCGACCGAATAGGGCGCGCCGCGGCCGACGTGGCCGTAGAGCCGGTGGGGCGCGCGCGCCTCGTCCGCGGCCGTCGGCCGGGCAGAAAGCATGCGCCAGCACTCCCAGACCTGGAGCGCGTCGGCGTTGACGATCACGCCACCCTGCGTCTCGGCGATCCGGATGGCCAGCGCCGACTTGCCCGAAGCCGTCGCCCCGGCGATCACCACCGGCCGGCCGGGGTCGATTTTTCCGATGAAATCCAGTGCCTTGCCCGTTTCCTTGCGGCCCGCGGCCGGACCCCACCGGCGCCCGCGGGCAAATCCCGCCGACCGTGGTTGAACCCGTCGCCGATTTCGTCCATTTTGCGCCGCAATCAACAATGCGGCAAGCGGAGCGGTGGCATGGACGGTGCGGAAGAACCGGCGGTCAGATACAAGCGTGTTCTTCTGAAGATTTCCGGCGAGGCGCTGATGGGCGATCAGGGCTTCGGCCTGCATCCGCCGACGGTCGCCCGCATCGCCGCCGAGGTGAAGACGGTCCATGACCTCGGTGTCGAGATCTGCATGGTGATCGGCGGCGGCAACATCTTCCGCGGCCTTCAGGGCTCCGCCCAGGGGATGGAGCGGACGACGGCCGACTACATGGGAATGCTGGCCACCGTGATGAACGCGCTGGCCATGCAGTCCGCCCTCGAAGCCATTGGCGTCTTCACCCGGGTGATCAGCGCGATTCCGATGGACCAGGTCTGCGAGCCCTACATCCGCCGCCGCGCCGTGCGGCATCTGGAGAAGAAGCGTGTCTGCATCTTCGCGGCCGGCACCGGCAACCCCTATTTCACCACCGACACGGCGGCGACGCTGCGCGCCAGCGAAATGAACTGCGAGGCGATCTTCAAGGGTACCAAGGTGGACGGCGTCTACGACCGCGACCCCAAGAAATACCCCGGGGCGAAGCGCTACGCGACGGTCAGCTACGACGAGGTGCTGCAGAAGCACCTCGGCGTGATGGACGCCTCGGCCATCGCGCTTGCCCGCGACAACCGGCTGCCGATCATCGTCTTCTCGCTCGACGAACCGGGCGGATTCCGCGGTATTCTTGCCGGAAACGGCACCTTCACCCTGGTGGGAGGTTGAAATCCTATCGCGCGCGAAGGCTTTCGTGATAAAGGGCCGGGCGAAGGCCGGACGACCCGGGACAGAACAGTGACGGAAAGACCACGGAAAGACCACGGAAAGACCCATGTCCGACGACATCGACATTGACATCGACGATCTGGAGCGGCGCATGGAGGGGGCGATGGCCTCGCTCCGCCACGAGTTCGGCACGCTGAGGACCGGGCGCGCCTCGGCGACGATGGTGGAGCCGATCATGGTCGACGCCTACGGATCGCTCACCCCGGTCAACCAGGTGGGCACCATCAACGTGCCCGAGCCGCGGATGGTGACGATCAACGTCTGGGACAAGTCGCTGGTCTCGCGGGTCGAGAAGGCGATCCGCGACAGCGGGCTCGGCATCAACCCGCAGCTCAATGGCACGATCATCATGCTGCCGATCCCGGAACTGAACGAGGAACGCAGGCGGGAACTGACGCGCGTCGCGGCGCAATATGCAGAACATGCCCGGGTGGCGGTGCGCAACGTCCGCCGCGACGGCATGGACCAGATCAAGAAGGCGAAGACCGACGGGATGAGCGAGGACGACCAGAAGTTCTGGCATGACGAGATCCAGGCCCTGACCGACCGTTACATCGCCGCCGTCGACAAGGCGCTGGAAGGCAAGCAGGCAGAAATCATGCAGGTCTGACGACCTGCGCCGGGCGACCGGCATCCGGGGGCGGAAAGGGCAGAGGCCAATGGCCGCGAAGGACATCAGGGGAGAGACCCCCGCTCATGTCGCCATCATCATGGACGGCAACGGCCGCTGGGCGACCGCGCGCGGCTGGCCGCGGCTTGTCGGCCATCGGCGCGGCGCCGAGCGGGTGCGGTCGATCGTCGAGGCGGCGCCGGGGCTCGGCATCCGCTACCTCACGCTCTACGCCTTCTCGACCGAGAACTGGAAGCGGTCGACCGAGGAGGTGATCGGGCTGATGACGATCTTCGCCCGCTACATCCAGTCCGAGGCCCAGCGGCTTTCGGCCGAGGGCGTGCGGCTGAGGTTCATCGGCGGACGCGAGCGGCTCGACAGGAAGCTGCAGAAGCTGATGGCCGGGATCGAGGCGCGCACCAGCGCCAACGACCGGCTGCACCTGACGGTCGCGATCAACTACGGCGGGCGGGACGAGCTTGCCCGCGCCGCGCAGCGCGTGGCCGAGGACATCGCCGCCGGGCGGCTGAGACCCGAGGAGGTCGACGAGGCTGCCCTTGCGGCGCGTCTCGACACCGCCGACCTGCCCGACCCCGATCTCGTCATCCGCACCTCGGGCGAGACGCGGATTTCCAACTTTCTGCTCTGGCAGTCGGCCTATGCCGAATACGAATTCACCGACACGCTCTGGCCCGATTTCAGCCCCGACGAACTTGCGACGATCCTGTCGCGCTTCCACGGGCGCGAACGGCGCTATGGCGGCGCCCTGACGGCATGAACACCGCCTCCAAATGGGGCGATCTCGCCCCCCGCCTGATCTCGGGCGTGGCGATGGCAGCGGGCGGGCTTTGCCTCATCTGGCTTGGCGGGCCGTGGTTTTCCACGCTGGCGGTGGTGGCGGGCGCGCTGATGATCTGGGAACTGGGCGCGATGACCGATCGCGCCCGGCCGGACGAGGCGGTGGTCGTCGCGGCCGGCGCGGCGATGATCCTCGGGGTGATCTTCGTCACCCGCGATCCCTACCTGGTGCCGCTTCTCCTCCTGCCGTCGCTTTACGGCCTCGTCCGGCCGAAGCGGCCGATGCGGGCGATCTTCGCTGTCTACGCCGCGATGATCATGGTCGCCTGCTACGGGCTTGTCGCCTTCCGCGAGACATTCGGGCTTCTCTGGCTTCTCTGGCTGATCCTCGTCGTCGTCGTCACCGACGTTGCGGGCTATTTCGCCGGCCGCATCCTCGGCGGGCCGAAGTTCTGGCCGCGCGTCAGCCCGAAGAAGACCTGGTCGGGAACCGTCGCGGGCTGGCTGGCGGCCGCGCTGATCGGTGCGGCGTTCCTGCGCTTCTCGACCGCGGGCAACGACCTTCTGTGGATCTCGGCGCTCCTCGCCCTTGCCTCGCAGATGGGCGACATCGCCGAAAGCGCGATCAAGCGCCGCTGCGGCGTCAAGGATTCCTCGAACCTGATCCCCGGCCACGGCGGCCTCATGGACCGGTTCGACGGGCTTCTGGGGGCCGCGCTCTTCATGCTTCTGGTGGCGCAGCTGACCGACGTGCCCTCGGTCCGGTTCTGAGCGATGCGCAGCCTCTCGATCTTCGGCGCCACCGGCTCCATCGGCGAAAGCACCTATGACCTGATCCAGCGCCAGGGCGGGCGCGGGGCCTACCGGATCGTGGCGCTGACCGCGGGGGGCAACGTCCGCCGGCTGGTCGAACAGGCGCGCGCGCTCAGGCCTGAAATCGCGGTGATCGCCGAGGCCGCGAAGCTGCCGGCGCTGCGCGAGGCGCTGGCGGGCACCGGGATCGAGGCCGCGGGCGGGCCCGCGGCGGTGGCCGACGCGGCGCTCCGGCCGGCCGACTGGATCATGTCCGCCATCGTCGGCGCGGCGGGGCTGGTGCCGGGCTTTCGCGCGCTTTCCCACGGCACCACGCTGGCGCTCGCCAACAAGGAAAGCCTGGTCACCGCCGGGCCCCTGCTGATGGCCGAGGCGCGCCGGCATGGCGCCACGATCCTGCCGGTGGACAGCGAGCATTCCGCCGCCTTCCAGGCGCTTGGCGGCGAGGACATGGCGGCGGTGGAAACCGTCACGCTGACCGCCTCGGGCGGGGCTTTCCGCGACTGGCCGCTCGACCGGCTGGCGCAGGCGACGGTGGCCGAAGCCTCGACCCACCCGAACTGGGCGATGGGGCAAAGGATCACGATCGACAGCGCCTCTATGTTCAACAAGGCGTTGGAAGTCATTGAGGCACATGAGTATTTCGGAATATCGCCGGACCGGATCGAGGTTCTTGTCCACCCCGAATCGCTGGTCCATGCGATCGTGAGCTTCCGTGATGGCGGCATGATCGGCCACCTTGGCGCGCCGGACATGCGCCACGCCATCGGCTACGCGCTGAACTGGCCCGAACGCGCCGCCCTGCCGGTGGCGCGGCTCCGGCTCGCCGAGGTCGGCCGGCTGACCTTCGCCGCGCCCGATCCGGCCCGCTACCCTGCGCTCGGGCTCGCGCGGGCGGTGATGGCGACCGGCGGGCTGGCGGGTGCGGGCTTCAACGCGGCGAAGGAAACCGCGCTCGACGCCTTCATTGCCGGGGCGATCCGCTTCACCGACATGGCCGGCGTGGTCGACCGCGTGCTCGACCGTCTGTCGGGGCAGGGCGGGCTTGAGAAAGCGCCGGCAAGCCTCGATATGGTGCTTGACATGGACCGCAGCGCGCGCCGCCTTGCCGCCGAGGCGATGGGCGTGCCCGCCGATGCCGAGAGGATCTGAGACTTGGACTTTCCCGCCCTTCTGACCTCGTTCGGCGACACCGCCTGGACCGTTCTCGCCTTCGTCGTCGCCTTGTCGGTCATCGTGGCGGTGCACGAATACGGCCACTACATCGTCGGCCGCTGGTCCGGCATCCATGCCGAGGTCTTCTCGCTCGGCTTCGGCCCGCGGCTGTGGAGCCGGGTGGACCGGCGCGGCACCCGCTGGCAGATCGCGGCGGTGCCCTTCGGCGGCTACGTCAAGTTCCTCGGCGATGCCAACGCCGCCTCGGCCGGCGCCGATGCCGGCACGATGGCGCGGCTCTCGCCCGAGGAGCAGCGCCACACCATGCACGGCGCGCCGCTCTGGGCGCGGGCGGCCACCGTCTTCGCGGGGCCGGCCTTCAACTTCATCCTCTCGATCGCGGTCTTCTCGCTGACCGTCTTCGCCACCGGCATCGCCACCGACCGGCCCGAGATCGCCGCGCTGAAGCCCCTGCCGGTCGAGAACGGCTTGCAGCCCGGCGACCGCATCCTCGCCGTCGCGGGGATCGAGACGCCGGACTATACCGCGCTCGGCAAGGCGGCCGACGCCTTGCCCGTCAGCGCGAGCGTCGACTACCGGGTGCTGCGCGGTGGGCAGGAGGTGACCGTCACCGGGCCCACGCTGATGCCCGCGCTGGTGCTTTCGGTGCTGCCGAAAAGTGCTGCGATGGACGCCGGGCTGAAGGAAGGCGACGTGATCCTGTCGATGAACGGCACGCCGACGCCGCGCTTCGACGACCTCCAGGGGATCGTCAAGGCCAGCGGCGGCAAGCCCATCGCGCTCTCGGTCTGGCGCGCGGGCGAGGTCTTCGAGACCTCGCTCTCGCCGCGGGAACGCCCCGTCACCGCCGAGGACGGCGGGCTCGAGACCGGCTACCAGATCGGCATCGCGGGCAGCTTCATGTTCGATCCCGCCACCCGCCGGCCGGGCGTGGTCGAGGCGCTGGGGCTCGGGGCGGCGCAGACCTGGGGGGTCGTGGACACGACGTTCCGGGGCATCTCGTCGATGATCGCGGGGCGGATTTCCACCTGCAACGTCAGCGGCCCGGTCGGCATGGCGCAGGCCACGGGGGCGGCGGCAAGCGCGGGGCTGTCCTCCTTCATCTGGCTGGTGGCGGCGCTGTCGACGGCAATCGGGCTTCTCAACCTCTTCCCGATTCCGGTGCTCGACGGCGGGCATCTGGTGTTCCACGCCTTCGAATGGGCAACCGGGCGGCCGCCGTCGGACAAGTTCATGAACGCGGCGATGGCGGTGGGGCTCACCGTGGTGCTGGCACTGATGATCTTCGGGCTGACGAACGACCTCTTCTGCCGCTGAAGGGCGGCGGCGCGACCCGCTTTCGCCCCGCCCGCGCCCCAAAGATGCCATATTCCGCGCCTACCCTCTGGGGCGGTTGGTATCAGGCACAGGGGTAGGTCCATGCAGTTGCTTCAAAGCGGTTATCGCGGGATCTCGCTGGTGCTGGACCTGGGGGCGGACCGCATCCTGATTCCCCTCGCCATCGTCCTCGGCCTTGCCGGGGGCGCGATGATCGGAACCGAACTGGCCCGGCTCCAGACCCCGGAAATCCAGACCATGCCCTGACCCGCCGCAAGGCCGGCACGAATTCAGGCGCGGCGCGATCCTTGGGTGTTCAGTCCCGGCATCTGGTGGATCGGATCGAGGGTGAATCGATCCGGTTCTGATGTCCGGATTTTGCAGATGCATTCGTAGGGCGTGAGACCTCCGATGGTCTTCAGGCGACGAGCGAAGTTGTAGGCGGCCAGTCTTCGATGGGTTTCGGCTGCCCTCGTCCCTTGGCCGGACCTTTGCAATTGACAGCCTTTGCTCACTTGGACACGATGCCCCAATTGGGTTCTCGATGACGAAACGCGCGCATCCGCTCTGCGCGAAGTAGGAAGCGAGACAGGAATGCGCAAAATCCATGACGGCTGCTTTGGTCCCGTAGCGAGTATCGTCCTATCGGCCTCCCTCGCATTGTCCTGCGTCCCGCTTCCTGTGCGGGCGGGCGACGCGGAAGACTTGGACACGGCCCTGCGGCTTGCCTCGCTTCTGCGGTCGGCGCGGTCGGTGATCGCGTCCGAACAGAAGCTCATCAATGACCCCAAAGGGGGCGACAAGGGCCTGACCGGCGATCATGTGCTTGAACTTGCGACCAAGGCCTATCTCGACGCCAACGGCACCATGCCGCTGCATGACGGTCAGGACCAGAAAGAGGCGCGGCTGATCGACGCGCAGATGGAGGCCATCCGCAGGGTGATGACCAACAATCAGGCGACGATCAATGCCGATGGCGTCGGTTTCAAGGGTTTTGTCCCCGCCGTCTTCGGGCGGCTCGTGAACGAAAGCTTCGCCGAGCTTGTCGGCACCGAGGCGCAGATCAAGGTGACCGCACCGCCCGATCTGGTCCGCAACCGCAAGGCCATGCCCGACGACTGGGAGGCGAATGTCATCGCGACCGACCTCATGTCGCCCGACTGGCCCAAGGGAAAAGTCTACGCCGAGCTTTCCGACCTCGGCGGCAAGCCGGCCTTTCGGGTGCTGGTGCCGGAATATTACAGCACCGGCTGCCTCGCCTGCCACGGCGGGCCGAAGGGCGAGATCGACATGACCGGCTACCCCAAGGAGGGCGGCCGCGAGGGCGATCTTGGCGGGGTCATCAGCATCAGCATCTTTCGCTGAGATGCGGGGCCCGGCGCGGCATGTCGGCGCTGCGGGGGCGTGATGGCCAGATATTCGATCCTGTTGCGGCTCGTGCTGCTGTCGGGCGTGCTTCTGGCCTTTCTACTGGCCACCAACGCCTTCCTGTCGTCCCGTCTGGCGCGGAACGCCACCGCCATCTCGGACGGTGCGGCGGCGATCCAGACGCTGACCCGCGCCAATGCCGCCAGCACCCATTTCGGCGAGATGAAATACTGGCTCTCGGATCTTTCGGTCAGCCTGCTCGTCCGGTCCGAGCGCAATGCCAGGGCGGCACGCGCGGCGCTGGACGACGAGCTTTCCGCGCTGGACAGCATCGCCCCCCAGCGTGTGGCGATCATTCGCGCCGAGACGGCGGCGCTTTTCCAGCAATCCATGCTGGCCGTCGATGCCTATACGAACGATCAGCGGGTGATCGGCAATTCGCTGGTGGCCAAGGGCCAAGAGCACATTCGCCGCGTCGACGACCAGCTTGTGGCGCTGGTGGCCGAGCTTGAGACGCAGGCCAAGGCGAAAAGCGACGCCGCCCATTCCGAGGCCGTGAGTGCGGTCGACCTGTCGAAATGGATCGTCGTCGCCGCCGGGATCGTCGGCCTTCTCCTGACCCTGGTCATCGTCGGTTCCATCACCTCGCCGCTTCGGCAGCTTCTCCATGCGATGGAGGAGATCACCGGCGGCAACCTTGCCGCGCGGCTTCCCGATGCCGGCAGCGACGAGATCGGCGCGATGGGCCGGACGCTCGGCCTTTTCCGCGACAGCCTGGCAGAGCGCGAGCGGCTGGCGGCGCTGCGCGAGGAAGCCGACCGGCAGGTCCTGCGCATGAAGACCCAGCTGACCGAGGCGATCGAGGCGATCAGCGAAGGCTTCGCGCTTTTCGATGCCGATGACCGGCTGGTCATCTGCAACCAGCGCTACAAGGACATGTATTCAAGGATCGGGCTCACGCTGACACCGGGCGTCGCCTTTCGCGACATCGCCGCACTGGTCGCAGTCAGCGACATCGTGGCCGACGAGACGCCGGAAACATGGGTCGAACGGCGCATCGAGCAACATCTTCATCCCCAGGGGCCGTTCGAGCAAAGGCGCACCGACGGCACCTGGATGCAGATCAGCGAACGACCGACCGAGGCGGGCGGCATCGTCGGTGTCTTCACCGACATAACCGAGGTCAAGGCGCGCGAGGCGAAGCTTCAGGAACTGGTCGAAAGCCTGGCCGAGGCGCGCGACATGGCCCAGCGCGCGACCGTCGCGAAGAGCCAGTTCCTCGCCAACATGAGCCACGAGATCCGGACGCCGATGAACGGGGTCATCGGCATGAGCAACCTTCTGATGGACACCGGGCTCAGCCCCGAGCAGATGGAATATGCCCGGACGGTCAATGAAAGCGCCGAAAGCCTGCTGACCGTCATCAACGACATCCTCGACTATTCCAAGGTCGAGGCCGGCAAGCTCGAGCTTGAGCGCCTGCCCTTCAACCTGCGCGACTGCGTCGAGGGCGCGCTTGACCTTGTGGCGATGGCCGCGGCGCGCAAGGGGCTGGACCTTGCCTATTTCATCGAGCCCGGCGTTCCCGACACGATCATCTCGGACCCGACGCGACTCAGGCAGGTGCTGCTGAACCTTCTGAACAACGCGCTGAAATTCACCGAAAAGGGCGAGGTCGTCCTGACCGTCGCGCGCGATGCCGGGACCGTGGCCCCCGGCGACTGCCGGCTGCTGGTCAGCGTCCGCGATACCGGGATCGGCATTCCGGCCGACCGTCAGGCCGCGCTGTTCCAGTCCTTCACCCAGGCCGATGCGACGACGACGCGGCGCTATGGCGGCACCGGCCTTGGCCTCGCCATCAGTCAGCGGCTGGTCGATCTGATGGGCGGACGCGTCTGGCTGGAAAGCACCGAAGGACTGGGCACGACTTTCCACTTCACCATCACCGCGCCGGAGGGCGAGCCGATCGGCGCGACCGGGCTTGATGCGGCGCGCCCCGATCTTGAGGGCAAGCGCGTGCTGATCGTCGATGACAATGCGACGAACCGGCATCTGCTGGCCCGGCTGACCGCCGGCTGGTCGATGGTGCCGGTCGAGGTCGAGCGCCCCGAAATGGCCGTCGCCACGCTGGCCACCGCGCGCTTTGCGGTTGCCATCCTCGACATGCACATGCCGGGGATGGACGGGGTCGATCTGGCGCGGGCGATCCGGCAGACAGAAGCGGGGCGCGGCCTGCCGCTTGTCCTTCTCAGCTCGCTCGGGCAGGTCAGTGACCACAGCCGCGACGAGCTGGACGAGATCGGCTTTGCCGAGGTGCTGTCAAAGCCGGTCAAGCCCTCGCCGCTCTTGAATGCGCTGGTCAGCATCTTTGCCGGGCGCCCGGTGCGCGTGATCGACCGGGCCGAGCGCAAGCGGCCCACCTTCGATGCGTCGCTGGCCGAAAGGCTGCCGCTGCGCATCCTTCTGGCCGACGATCACCCGACCAACCAGAAGCTTGGCCGCACGATCCTGAAGCGGCTCGGCTATGCCTCCGACCTGGCCGGCAACGGGATCGAGGCCGTCGAAGCGGTGGCGCGGCAACCCTACGACCTTGTCCTGATGGATATCGAGATGCCCGAGATGGACGGGGTCGAGGCCACCCGCCGCATCCTTGCCGCCCACCCCGAGGGCAAGCGACCCCGGATCATCGCCGTCACCGCCAATGCGATGGAGGGGGACCGCGAAAGGTTCATCGAGGCCGGCATGAGCGGCTATGTCAGCAAGCCGATCCGCGTCCCCGACCTTGTCGAGGCGCTGACGGCCTGCTTTGGCCGGAAAACGCAGGAGGAGGCGAACTTGCCCCGGAACGGAACGGACGAACCCTTCGACGCCACGGCGATGGCGCGGCTTCTCGACACCATCGGCGGGGACAGGGAGGCGCTTGCCGAACTTGTCGAGAGCTTCCTCGAAGAGGGGCCGGCGCTGATCGATCGCATTGGCCGGGCGGCGGTGGCCGGCGATGCCGAGGCGCTGCGGCAGGCCGCCCATACGATGAAATCGAGCGCCGCCGATTTCGGCGCGATGCCGCTGTCGCGTCTTTGCGCGACGCTTGAAACCCAGGGGCGTTCCGGCCGGACCGAGGGGGCCGAGGCGCTGGCGGCAGAGGCCGCCGCCTCCTATCGGGCCGCTGCGGCGGCGTTGAATGTGTACATGAGCAACCACGGGCCGCAGGGTGGGGGAGAGTGACATGAGAAGCGAACGGGCGCGGGTGCTGGTGGTCGACGATCACCGGCCAAGCCGGATGAAGCTTGCCCTGGCGGTAGAGAACCTTGGACATGGCGCCGAGAGCGTCGACAGCGGCACGGCCTGCCTCGCAGCCCTGCGCGCCAGCCGTTTCGACATGGTGCTCCTCGACATCGTCATGCCGGAAATGGACGGGTTTGAGGTTCTGGCCGCGATCAAGGACGATCCGGATCTGCGCGACATTCCTGTCATCGTGATCTCGTCGCTCGACGAGACCGAGGATGCAGCGCGCGCCATCGAGCTTGGCGCGGACGATCTTCTGACCAAGAATTTCAGCCCGGTGCTTCTGAAGGCCCGGGTAGGCGCCGGACTTGAGCGCAAGCGCCTTCGCGATCAGGAACTCGAATACCTGCATCAGGTCGACCGGCTTGCCGCCGCCTCGGGCATCATCGAGGGCAAGGATTTCGATCCCGCCCGCCTCGGTCTCAACGACATCGCGGAACGCGACGACCGCCTTGGCAACCTGGCCCGGGTGTTCCTCACCATGGCGGGCGAGGTCTACCGGCGCGAGCAGAACCTCAGGAAGCAGATCAATCTTCTGAAGGGCGGTTTCCTCATCATGCTTCTCGGCATCTGCTGGGGCCTGATCCCGTCCCTGTCCCGGATCATCATGACCGACGGGCTCCATCCGCTTGGCGTTGCGTTCTGGACGCTCGGCATCAGCGCCGCGATCATGCTGGTCCTTTCCGTCGTGACCGGCCAACTGCCGGTGATGAACTGGCCCTCGGTCCGGCGGTATCTGGTCCTTGGCCTGTTCGGTGGTGTCGTGCCGCATCTGTTCCTCTTCTGGGTGGCCGGACATGTACCCGCGATGATCATCGCCATCGTGCTTGCGGCGGAAAGCTTCATCGTCTTCATCCTCGCGGCCGTGCTCGGCCTTGAGGCGCCCAACCTCAAGCGCTTCATCGGGCTCAGTTTCGGACTGGGCTGCGTGGTGCTCATCATGGTGCCGGGAAGCGACGGCACCGGCGTCGCAAGCTGGGTCTGGATCGCCGCGACGCTTGTGATCCCGCTGTGCTATGCGGTCGAGGACATCGTGGTTGCCGCCCTCCCGGAGAGCGGGACCAGCGTGATCGGCACGACGACCGGATTCTCCCTCGCCGCAGCGGCGATACTGATGCCAGTCACCCTGATCTCCGGCTCCATGATCCCCGCGTCCGTGGCCCTCACGCAATATGGCCTGCCATTCCTCCTGATCGCCGGCCTCAGCTCGTTCAGCACCGTGCTGCTGATTTTCACCATCCGCACGACCGGCGCGGTATTCGCGAGCCAGACCGGCTATGCGATGACCGCCGGCGGCATTCTGTGGAGTGTCCTCCTTCTCAACGAGCAGATGTCCATCTGGATCTGGGCGGCGCTCGCCTGCCTCGTTTCCGGCCTTGCACTGGTAATGCCGAAAGAGGCCGAGGCCGAACTGCCCGTCGGACTGGAATCCCCGACGGCGGGCTGACAGCGGCTTGCGCCGCCAAGGGGGGCGAACGGCGGAGCGCGCTGGGTGATCCCCGGGAATGACGGCACGCCGTCGTCTTCGATTGCCGTGCCTCGTCCCATCGCTCCCCTTGGCCAGGGCGGCGAATGCCCGCCGCCAACGCAGCGAGATTGGCGCCGCGACCATCACCACCCCGCCGGAGGCGGACATGAGACCGGTCCAGCCCGCGACCGGCCGGAGCGTTGCGGGGCGCTGTCAGACGAATGCGAACCAGTCTCTGCAAGGGTGGTATGTCTTGCACAGGCTGATACCTCGCGCTTCGTGCCCCCGCATACGGTAGCGGCCGGGAAGGACCCGAAGGGCGTCGCCAAATTCGACGACCGCTCACCTGCCGAGATCATCCGCAACATTCATGATCAGGGTCAGATCGTGGCGGACGCGCTTGCGCGCCTTGCTGCTCTTGTCGGCGATGACGAAGCCGGCCGCACAAACAGGCCTGACAAAAGACCGCACTCGATCACATGTCCCGACGATCAGAAATTCCTTGCAAACCGAGCGGCATCCCAAAAAGAAGGTTCGACCCGAGTCGCGTTGGCGGAGGGAATGGGACTGCCGTCGAACCTTCTCTGGGCCAGTGGACGAAGAATTGTATGCTCTGCCGTGTTCCTCGCAATCCATCGCGGACCAGCGACTGCGGTTTGCCATGATTTTGGATGTCCCGCTTGCGGGGCGCATTCCGATGTAGCTTGCCTCAGTCACCCCGCCCCGGTGCAACACGAACTGGGCAGAGCCGCGGCCACGAACGGCGCCGAGGACGCTTCTTGCCGGATCCGCAATTCCTTGACCGGCAAGATCAAAAGTGGGCAGTATTGCCCAATGGGCATGCAACATCTCGCAATACAGGGGGCTGGACTTGGTCGAAATCGTCAGGGGCAAGGACGTCACCATCCGGTTTGACGCGGCGCTTTGCGTTCACTCCCGCAACTGCGTGCTGAGCCATCCGGAAGTATTCGTTCCGAACGTCAAGGGCGAGTGGATCTATCCAGACGCCGCCTCTGCCGATACCGTCCTGCTGATCGGGCTCGCTTGTCCGTCAGGCGCCATCAGCGTCAGCCGCAACGACGGCACGCAGACATCGGAACAGCCGCCGGTGGTCAACACGGTCCGGGTCCGGGAAAACGGCCCGCTGGCGATCGAGGCGGATCTTCACTTGCGCGGGCAACCGCTGGGCAGGGTTCGCGCCACGCTCTGCCGCTGTGGCCAGTCGAAGACCAAGCCCTTCTGCGACGGCTCGCATGTCGCCGCCGGGTTTGCGGCGACGGGCGAACCGGATGCCAAGGACGCCCCGGCGCTCGAACTGCGCGACGGAGTCGTAGACCTGCAACCGCAGCCGAATGGCCCATTGAAGATCACCGGCAATCTGGAAGTGGTCAGCGGCACTGGCCGCACGGTCAACAAGGTGCGCCAAGCTTTCTTCTGCCGCTGCGGCGCGTCGCAGAACAAGCCCTATTGTGACGGGAGCCACAAGGCCGCTGGCTTCGTGGCAGAGTAACAGCCGGATGCGCCCAGGTCAGATCATGTGGCCTTCGGCTTCTGTCCCCTGGAAGCGAATCCCACGGTCGAGGACAGGACTTTGAACTGCATCGCCATGCCGTCGTGAACGCGAGGCAGCTACCCTCTCTGTGGCTTTGGTAGGCGCTGCCTTAACCCCATCGCGCTTTGCTCGGTTCAGACAGTAAGGGCCAGTTTCCCCCGACGGGCACGATGCCCGCCGGGTGAAATGCGGCTCACGGGTTGATGATGCCGTAGAGCAGCAGGCTGGAGAAATCGACCCAGCCGCCGCCGTAATACCCCGGATACGCGCCCTTCAGCGCCTCGGCGTAGCTCTCGGCCGTGCTGTTGGCGGCGTGCAGTTCCTTGGCCTTTCGCAGGTAGGAGATATTGCCGTCGATGACGTCGAAGCCCACCGGCTTGCCGTGGCCGATCATCACCGTATCATAGCCCTTCGCCGCGTTGCCCTTGAGCCCCTGGAGGATCTCGACCCAGTGGTCGTAATAGTTCGCGACGGTGAACAGGTGGGTCTTCGCCGGAAAGACCAGATCGAAGGCCATCACGACACCCGCATCGGGCAGGCGGACGATCGTCTGCCAGTCGGACTCGCCATCGGGCTGGCGCTCGAATTCGAAACGCACACCGCCGATGGTTTCGGAGCCGACCGCCAGATCATGGTCGGGCGGGGTGGGCGTCTTGGCGACCACCGGGCCGAAGGCCGCGTTGCGGGCGTCCAGGATCTTCTGGCCGTTCTTGCGGACATAGGCGGTGATCTCGGGGAAGGCCTGGATCGGCGCGTCGGGAAAACGCGCATGCAGCACGCCCAGACCCGACCAGTGGTCGGGATGGATGTGCGAGAGCACGATCCGGTTCACCGGCTTGCCGAGCCCGGCAATATAGTTCGCAAGTTCCTCGGCATGTGCGGTGTGGAACACGGCGTCGAAGACGACGAGGCCCGCCGTGGTTTCCACGATCTGCGAGGCGACATACAGCCCTTCCTCGGGCGAGTTGTAGGTATGGATCGTGACGCCGCGATATGTCTTCTTGGTGACTTCGCCCAAGGTGCTCATGATGATGTCCTATGATCAGAGGGAAACCAGAACCGGAATCCGCGATCCCGGCCCGGTGCCCCGGTTCGGAACCTGTCAGGTCGTACCGATACGGATGATCGGCTTCAGGGTACCTCCCTTTTCGCTGTCGGCGGCGGCCTCGTTGATCTGGTCAAGGTCATAGAACTTGACCAGTCGGTCGAAGGGGAAGCGGCCGGCCAGATGGAGGTCGATCAGCCTGGGGATGAACACATCCGGCACGCTGTCGCCCTCGACCACGCCACGGATGCTCTTGACGTTCTGCATCAGGTCGTTGGCGTCGAGATCGAGAACCGCGCCCGGTTTCGAGGCGCCGACGATTGCCGCGGACCCGTTGGGGCGCAGGGCCAGCACCGCATTGCGGATCACCGCGGGGATGCCGGTCGAATCCAACGCGAAATCCACGCCCTTGCCGGTCACGGCCCGGATCGCATCAACCGGGTCGTCCTTGGCGCTGTTGACAACATGGGTCGCGCCAAGCTCAAGCGCCAGTTCCAGCCGCGACGGGACGACATCGACCGCGAAGATCGTCGTTGCACCGGCCGCCGCTGCGGCCATCACGCCCGAAAGCCCGACCGCCCCCGCCCCGAAGGCGGCGAAACTTGAACCCGGTCCGACCTTCAGCGCATTGAGTACCGTGCCCGCCCCGGTCTGGATCCCGCAGCCGAGCGGGCCGAGCAGCTCCAGCGGCGCGTCCTTGCGCACCTTCACCACGTTGCGCTCATTGGCGATGGCATAGGCACCGAACGAGGACTGGCCGAAGAAGCGGTCGTTCAACTGCGTCTGGTCGTGGCCGCAGAGCGCATGCGAGCCGTCTCCCGGGCGGGCACCCGCGAAATTGTAGGCGTTGAAGTTCTCGCAGTAGGCCGGATGGCCTTCCTGGCATGGCCGGCACGCGCCGCAGGAATGGAAGGTCAGAACGACATGATCGCCCTTCTGCACCTTTGTCACATTCTCACCGACCGCCTCGACCACCCCCGCACCCTCGTGACCGAGAACGATCGGCTGCGGCACGGGATAGACCTGGTCCCGCGCCACCATGTCGGTGTGGCACATGCCGGTTGCGACCACGCGCACCAGCACCTCGTCATGGCGCGGCGGCGTGATGCTCGCAGTCTCGATCACGAAGGGCCCGCCCTTCTGACGGACGATGGCGGCGCGAAAGTCCTTCTTGGCGAATGGCTGCACGGCTCGTCCTTTCATTTTGCGACTGCGGGCTGGAAATGCACATCACGGCACAGGAAACAGGTTACGCTTCGGGAGAATGCGCTGCGATCACGATCATGTGTTCTTGTTGGCGCTTCGAGGATTCAACCGCTCTCGCAACGCTTTCTCCACGCCGATACCCACCCTTGGTTGCAGCATTTGACTGCTGCCGAGTCTCGGGCGATCCGTGTTAGGATACTCCGCAAGCCAGCCGTGGTGACACCACCAGCTTCGGCGCGCGCGCTGCATTCGGTGGCCAAGGGAGGATCGCATGTCGGACTACAAAGTTGGTTATTTCGTCGGCAGCCTCGCGAAAGGCTCGATCAACCGCAAGCTGGCCAGGGCGCTGGTGAAGCTTGCCCCGTCGGATCTCCACATGTCGGAGATCGCGTTCGGCGACCTGCCGCTCTACAGCTACGACTACGACGCGGACTATCCGCCCGTCGCGCGCAAGTACAAGGAAGCCATTGCGGCCGTGGATGCGGTGCTGTTCGTGACCCCCGAGTATAACCGCTCGATCCCGGGTGGTCTGAAGAACGCCATTGACTGGGCAAGCCGGCCTTGGGGGCAGAATTCGTTCACCCGCAAACCCTCGGGCATCATCGGCACATCGCCGGGGTCCATCGGCACTGCCGTCGGACAGCAGCACCTCAAGAGCATCCTCGGCTTCTGCAACTCGCCGATGATGAATGCGGTCGAAGCCTATATCCAGTTCACGCCGGATCTGATCTCTGACGACGGCAAGGTGAGCGTCGCATCAACCGAAACCTTTCTGCGCAACTACATGACCGAGTTTCGCGACTTCACCAGACGCGTGCTGACGGTCTATCCCCGCACCACGTGACATCGCGGCGCAGGGAACGCTGCAATTCAACTGGACGGCGGCGGTGAGAGGGCACCGCCGCTGCCTCAGATGTTGGTCTGGTCAGGCGGCACCCCTTCCGGCAGCGCGGCAGCACCCTCGGCCTCTTCGCAATGCACGCCCTCCATGCCGGCACCATAGCAGGTCATCGACAATGACCCGAGCGCATAGCCCCGCAGCAGGGCCTTGGCGTCCGTCTTCTCCGCCGCCAGTCCCGCGGTATAGAGCAGGGGGATGAAGTGGTCGGGCGTCGGCACGGCCATCTCATAATCGGGGTGCTCCAGAGTTTTCAGAATGTCGGCGGGCGCCTCGGACATCTGGCGCGCAACTGCGTCGTCGAACCGCTGCGCCCAGGCGGCACCGGCATCGGGCTTGTTCCATTCGACCCGGCGCAGGTTGTGGACGACATTGCCGCTGGACACGATCATCACCCCGCGCTTGCGCAAGGCATTCAGCTTGGCGGCAAGATCAAGGTGATACTCCATCGGTTTCAGCGCATTGATCGACAGTTGCACGACCGGGACATCGGCCTTGGGAAACAGGTGAGCCAGCACGCTCCAGGTGCCATGATCGAGACCCCACTGGTCATGATCGGCCCCGACCCAATGCGGCTTGACCACTTCGGCGATCTCTCCAGCCAGTTCCGGCAGGCCGGGGGCGGGGTAGTCGAAGTCGAACAGATCCTTCGGGAACCCGTAGAAGTCATGGATGGTTCTTGGCCGGGCCATCGCGGTCACAGCCGTCGCCCCGATGAACCAATGCGCCGAGACGACGAGAATCGCCCGCGGCCGCGGCAGGGCCGCCCCCAGCCTGCGCCAGGCGCGGGTATAGCCGTTTTCTTCGATGGTATTCATCGGGCTGCCGTGACCCAGGAACAGCGCGGGCATCGTTTCCATGACAGTCTCCAAAACCTGATTGATGGGTGCCCGGCGAGGGAGGCCCGCGGAAAGGAACCCTTGTCGTCAGGGGGAGAGGCGTGTTGTTCCCCCACCCGTCTGGGAAAGGCTATCACGAACTGTCTCAAGAACGCGCGCGTCAATTGCATGGCCAAGGCCGTCAAACTCTGTCAGCCGTGGCGCGGCTCCGGCGTCGTTCAGCCAGCCGTCGGTCGCGCGCGCAACCGCAAGCGGCATCACCGGATCGTCAGTGCCATGCAGCAGGGTGATGGGGGGCCAGTCGCCGCGCGCGGGCACCGGGCCCGCCAGCCGACCGGAAAGCGCAATGACGCCCGCCGCCGGAAGACCCGCGGCGACCGCGTGCAAGGCCATGATCGCGCCCTGGGAAAAGCCGATCAGCACGCTCTGGCGGGGATCGCCAAGGCTTTCGATCAGATGGGCGAAGGCCGGCATCGCCTCGGCGATGCGTCCGGGGCGGTTGGCTTCCGTCACCCCCTTGACCGAGAACCACTGGCGGCCCGTCCCCATGTCGAATGGATGTAGTCCATCGGGAAAGGCGGCGTGCTGCGAGACTGCAAGCGCTTCGGCCAGCGGCCGCATGGCTGCACCGGTGCTTCCCACGCCATGCAGGAAGATGATGCGCTGGAAGGACGAGATCATTTGACGGACTCCAGAAGGGCGGTCACATGGACGGGGCCGAGCGGCACGATACCGGTGGGGTTCAGCGCCTTGATCGAGTAGTAGCCGGCCTTGATATGGTCGAGATTTACGGTGTCGCGCACCCCCGGCAGGCGCAGGACGCGCTCCATATAGGCCGAGAGGCGCGGATAGTCGGCGATGCGGCGCAGGTTGGTCTTGAAGAGGCCGTGATAGGCCGCGTCAAACCGGATCAGCGTCACGAAGAGGCGGATGTCGGCCTCGGTGAAGCGGTCGCCGAAGAGGTAGGCGCCGGTCAGCCGGTCCTCCAGCCTGTCGAGCATGGCGAACACGCCCGCCACCGCCTCGTCATAGGCGGCCTGGCTGGACGCGAAGCCCGCCTTGTAGACGCCGTTGTTCAACCGGTCATAGACCTCGGTGTTCAGGCTGTCGATCTCGGCGGCAAGGTCGGAGGGGTAGAGGTCGGGCCTGCCCGGCACAAGCTCGGCAAAGGCGGTGTTGAACATTCGCACGATTTCGGCGCTTTCGTTGCTGACCATGGTGTCGGTCGCCTCGTCCCACAGCACCGGCACCGTGGCGCGGCCGGTATAGTCATCGTCGGCGCGGCTATAGAGCTGGTGCAGGTATGCCGCCTCATGCAGCGGGTCGGCATCGGCGCCGGGATAGCCGCCGAAGCCCCAGCCCTCGGCCGTCAGGACCGGGTTGACCGCGGTGACGGCGATCAGATCCTCCAACCCCTTCAGCTTTCGCGCAATCAGCGTGCGCGAGGCCCAGGGGCAAATCAGCGCGACATAGAGCCGGTAGCGTCCGGCCTCGGCCTTGAAGCCACCCGTTCCGGTCGGCCCCGGCGCACCATCGGCGGTGATCCAGTTGCGGAACGAGGATTGCTGGCGGATGAACCGTCCCTCACCGTCCTTGGCCTGCACCGGGTGCCAGTCCGTCGTCCATTTGCCATTCACCAGCATCGCGCGTCTCCTTCGGATGGGGTTGGCCGCGCCGGGGTGTCCGGCGCGGCACTATCTTTGGTCAAGCGTTTTGCACGCGGCCTGCGACCTTGCGGCTGGGCAGCAGCGCATAGGCGCCGTCACCCAGAGCCGCAAGCGCGCCCTGCACCACGGCCCACATCACCGGATATTCCCAGCCACCGTTCGGGTTCGACCAGTTGAAACCCGAAGTGCCGTGGCCGAACCATGCGGCGCCCAGCAGAACCGGTACCAGCGCCAGCGAGACGATCCTGGCCTTGATTCCCAGGATCAGGGCGAGGCCGCCGGCGATCTCGACCAGCATGGTCAGATAGCCGAGCGCGCCGGGAAGGCCGATGGATTCGAAGAATCCGGCTGTCCCGGCCGGAGTGAAGACAAAGAGCTTCACGAGGCCGTGGAACAGGAACAGCGCGCCGGTCGTCACGCGCAGGGTGAGGATGCCGTAGGGGGCAGTTTTGTTGTCGATCATGATATTGGTCCTTTGGATATGGAATCAGCGGGAAAGCCAGACGGGCGCGATCTGGGTGCCTTGCCCCAGCATGTAGCCGAACTGGATGTTCAGATAGGCGAAGGGCTCGATGTAGCGGGCGTTCGACAGGGGTCCGGCATCGCGGGCGTCGAAGCCGGCATCACGGGCCAGCGCGATCACCGAGGCCTTGGCGTCGGCGTCATCCGCCGCGACGAAGGTCTGCACCGGGGTGTCGCCGAAGGTAAGCCCCTGGTCATAGACCTGGGCGAAGACCGTGTTGAAGGCCTTCACCACCCTGGCGCCGGACAGCGCCCTGGCAATCTCCTCGGCAGCCGAGGTCTCGTGGCCGATCTTCAGGCCCGAGAAGTCGTCCTTCACCGGGTTGGTCACATCCACCACGATCTTGCCCGCGAAATCGGCGACTTCGGCCAGACCCGCCGCTGCGCCATAGGGCACCGCGAGGATCACCACATCCGCCGCCTGCACGGCCGGGCGAACTTCGGCGGCCTGAACCGACAGGCCGCGCGCGGCCAGTTTGGCCGCCGCTTCCGTGCCGCCCTTGCGGTCGGCGACGGTGATCTCGTGTTTGGTCTTTGCCAGAACCGAGGCCAGGCCCGCGCCGATGCCGCCGGTTCCGATGATTGCGATCTTCATTTTGTCTCTCCATCTTTCGGCCGCCTCGGCCACCCTGGCCGCCTTGGTCATGACGGGAATATGCGCGCTGCGACGACTGGCGAATATGGCGAAGGCGTTGTATGACTTTCGCCAATTTGTTCTGAATAGGGGGCGACGATGGATCTGGTCGATGGGATGCGCGTTTTTGTGGCCTCGGTCGAAACCGGGTCCTTCTCGGGCGCTGCGGCCCGGCTGGGGATGTCGCCCAAGCTCGCCTCGAAATACATGGCCGAACTTGAAGCACGGCTTGGCGGGCAACTCTTGCATCGCACGACCCGCCGCCTTGGGTTGACGGTGGCGGGGGAGCAGTTGATCGCGCGCGCGCCCGACTGGCTGAACGAGTTGGAGGAGATGACGGGTGCGTTGCGTGAGGCGCGACGCGGCCTGTCGGGCACCCTGCGCGTCTCGGCACCGGTGACCTTTGGCGAACTTCTGGTCTTGCCCCTGATGCGCCGCTTCCGCGCCCCGCATCCCGATCTGGTGATCGACCTGCGGCTGTCGGACCGTTTCGTCGATCTGGCCGCCGAAGGGATCGACGCAGCCATCCGCATCGGGCGGCTGGACGCCTCGGCGCTGATCGCGCGCAAGCTGGGTCTGACCCGCCTGCTTCTGGTGGCATCACCGGATCACCTTGCACGTGCAGGCCGACCGGAAACCCTTGACGATCTAGCCCGCCACCTCTGCATCCGCGACACCAACATGCGCGGCGATGGCGCCTGGCCGCTGACGGAAGGCGGCCAGATGCACCGGATCACCGTCCTCGGCCCCTACCTTGTCAACAGCGCGCGCCTCGCCCGCGATCTGGCGGTCGAAGGTGAAGGCATCGCCCTTTGCCCCGATTACATGGTGCAACCCGATCTGGAGACCGGACGGCTGGAACACGTCCTGCCACAGGTCTGCGGCCCGCAACTCGACATCCACGCTGTCTATATCGGGCAACGGCGACTGGCACGCCGAACGCGCGCGTTCCTCGACTTTGTGGCGGAGAACCTTTCGGCAACAGAATTGGGGCCCTGAGCACAGATCACACAATCAGCCCGGTCAGCCCCCACAGCCCTGGCCGGCCGATCGCCCGCTGGCGTGATTGCACACGACCATCCGCCCTGCGAGAATTGTCCAGGTCAGAACGAAAACCGACATGTCTGAACTGGCGTTCCCGCGCCATGCATCGTGATCAGGGGCCTGATGGGATGCAAGAAGTCTGCGAAAGACCCTGTGTGAACAGAAGCTTCGGTAGTGGTCGCCTCGCTACATCTCTGCCTTCAGCAGATATGTTGCCCAGTCCATGAAACACCTAACCGTGACGCCCCCGTATCCTGGCGGCGGCGGAAAGCAGATGGCGCTTACCAGCCCGCAGCGGTGGTGTCGGCGTCGACATCCCGGCGCGCGCGGGCATAGGTTGCATTCTGGTCCGGGATGATGCGGTTGATCACGCCCGATTGCAGCTCTTCGGAAATATGCGCGACGAGGCCGGGGAAGGTGGACAGCAGGGCCAGGCCCGTCATCTCGGCCGGGGTGAAGCCCATCTGCGTCATGATGCCCGCGAGCATGCCCACGTCGTTCAGCACCAGGTCAGGCTTGCCAGCGGCCTCCTGGAAGGCGCGATGCACGGCGGCATACCATTCGTTTGCCTCGCCCCAGACGTCGTTCTCGATCGCGATGGCCTTCAGCCGCTCGGCCCGCGGATCGGTGCCGCGGAAGACCTGATGGCCGAAGCCCGGCACCCGTTTCTTCGCCGCGCGCAGCTCGGCGACAAGGGCTGTCGCATGGTCCTGAAGCGAAAGGCCCGATGCCTTGCAGGCGGCAAAGCCCTCGGCGATGAAGCGGCCGGTATCTTCGGGCGAAACGGCATATTCCCCTGCGCCCAGCATCCCGGCGGAGAGGCCCGCGGTCATGCGCGGGTTGACCGAAACGATGGCCCGCGCTGCGACGGTGCCCGATTTCTGCAAGGCATAGTCGAGGATGGAGGACAGGATCACATCCATCATCCGCGCCTCGCCCGGCGTGGGAATGCGGTCGCGGATGATCAGGAAGGCGATCGCCGAAAACGGCAGCCGCCCGACCAGTGCCTGCATCGGATAACCGCGGATGTAGATGTCCTCGGGGGTGATGTCGCTGACAGAGGAAGCCCAGTGCGACGGGGTGCTTTTGGTCATTGGTCCGTTCCTTTCGGGGCAGGTCAGCCGAAGCTCTTCAGGAGCGAGGGGCGCGCGGCCTGCCAGGCGGCGCGGGTGCCCTCGGTTGTCTTGCGGAAATGGTCGTCCTTCGGCTGCGCGTAGAAGCCGAGACGCGAGATGCCTGCCGCCCCCTTCTGCCGCAGCCGCCCCATGCTTTCCGCCATGGTCAGCGCCATCAGGTTGGGGTTCAGGATCGGGAAGGGGGCAGGCTCGCCGCCTTCCATAAGGTATTTCTGATAGGCGGCGGCAATGATCGTGCAGTTCAGGATAACCGCTTCGGCCCCGGTCCGGGCGATGGAGTCCGCGGTGACCTTCACCACATCCTGCGCCACCGCTGCGGTGTCGTTCACCATGTCGCGGACATACCAGTCGATCACGTCCAGCCCGAGAACACGTTCGCTGGCGCCATAAAGCTTCACGTTGTCCTTCATCTGGCTACCGGCCTTCACATGGTCGGTCACGATCACCGCTGTCCGGCCGTAGTAGGACAAGAGGTTCAGGCTGGCCTCGAACGGCCCGATGACGGGAATGTCCACCAGTTCGCGCGCCACCAGCACGGCGGGGTCATAGCAGCAGCCGCTGATCACCGCGTCGAAGCCGTCGTCCTCGGCCTGTTTGATCGCGTCGATAAGGGCGAGTTCGACGAAGTGCTTGGGATAGAAATAGTCCATGTCGGCGGGGCAGGCGTCGAGATGGGTGACGACGAGTTCCGTGCCTTCCGACGCATAGTGCGACAGTGTTTCGAGAATCAGTGCGTCATAGGCCTTGGTGCCGAACGGGTTGACGAAGTTGATTCTGAGGGTCATGGCGCCGCCTCCTTGAAGTTTATGGCATACTGAGTAGTCTGAAATGTCTACTTGGTCAATTGTTTGGTTTGCCTCATCAAGCCAAAGAAGATTCTTCGCCCTGAAATGTTGACCACATGGTATTTTTATTCGTATCATCGGTCCAATCCTTCGGCATCCCGCCGGGGTGGATCGCGCACCGCCTGCGGGCGCCAAGGAGGACCGATGCCACTCATCCCAGTCAACCCCCCGGGACAGGCCTGGCCCGGCGTCTCGATGGCCGTGATCGACAGGGCGCGCGGGGTGCTGGTCTCGACCGGCCATGTCGGCACCGGGCCGGACGGCGAGCCGGTGACCAGTTCGGCCGAGGACCAGATCGTCGCCTTGTTCGAGAACCTGAAGGCAACACTGGCCCGCGCGGGGATGGGGTTCGGCGACGTGGCGCGCATGACCAGCTACGTCAAATCCTACGACCCGGAGTTCATGACGGCCTTCCGGGTTGTGAGGCTGCGCTATTTCGATCCCGAACGCCCGCCGGCCAGCGTGATGGTGCAGGCGGGGCTGTATGACGACCGGCTGCTGGTCGAATCCGAAGTCATCGCGATCGGGCCGCAATCATGAAATACGATGCCGTCATCATCGGCGCCGGCCATAACGGCCTTGTCTGCGCCGCCTATCTGGCCAAGGCAGGTGTCAAGGTCTGCCTGGTCGAGCGTCAACCCTTCGTCGGCGGTGCTGCCATCACGAGGGAGGTGTGGCCGGGTTTCAAGGTCTCGGTCGCGTCCTACTGGATGTCGCTGTTGCAGCCGAAGGTCATGCTGGACCTCGATCTCGTGAAGCATGGGGTCGAGGTGATCGAGGTTCCGCCCTCGTTCCACCCCTTCGAAAGTGGCAAGAGCATTCTCGCCTGGTCCGACGAGAAGAAGTTCATCGCGGAGCTGACGCAGTTTTCGGCGAAGGATGCCGAGAACTATCCGAAATTCGTGGCGCATATGCAGGGGCTGATGCCCTTCGTCCGGCGACTGATGTTCGAAACCCCGGTCGATCCTTCGTCGATGAAGCCGAAGGATCTGGCGAAGACGCTGGGGCTGGCCTGGCGGATGAAGGACATCGGCGGGCGGATCTATGATCTGTGGGATCTGCTGACGCTTTCGGCGCACGAATTCCTGAAGCGCTGGTTCGAAAGCGACGAGGTGCTGACCTATCTTGGCAGCTATGCCTCGGGGGCGGCTGGCGTGATCAGCCCCAAGACCCCCGGATCGGCCTATGTGCTGGCGCGCCCGCTGATGCGCGACAATACGACGGCGGCCGGTGGTGGCGGCCTGATCCGGGGCGGCATGGGGTCGATCTCGGAGGCGCTCCTGAAGTTCGTCACCCTGCACGGCGGCGAGGTGATCACCGGCCATTCCGTCCAGCGGGTCGAAATTCGCGATGGCAAGGCGATCGGCGTGCGCCTTGACGATGGCCGCGTGATCGAGGCCGGGCGGGTTGTCTCGAACGCAGGCGCCAAGCTGACCTACAATCAGCTGATCGGCAATGAACATCTGTCCCCCGAGGTGGTGGGGCAGGTCGCGCGGCACCGGACCACTTCCATCGCCTTCAAGATCAATCTGGCAACCAATGCGCTTCCGCGCTGGACCGCCTTTGACGCGCGGCGCGTCTCGAACGGCAATCCCGGCTCGATCACCATCGCCGAGAATTCGGACGAGCTGGAAGAAGCCTTCGCCATGGCGCAGGGCGGCGAGATTTCGCGCCGGCCCTACCTGTGGATCACCACGCCCAGCGAATATGACGACACGGTGGCCCCGCAGGGCAAGCATGTCGTGCAGATCATGGGCGGCCATGTGCCCTACAAGCTGAATGGCCGCGAATGGAACGACGAGACGCGGGGCGATCTCTTGCGCATCGTTCTGGACCAGATCTGCCGCTATGCCCCGGGCTTCGACAAGGAGGTTCTGCACGCCCAGATCCTGACCCCGCCGGATATCGAAGAAATGTTCGCCATGGCGGGCGGCCATGTTCATCATGGCGAGATGAGCCTGGATCAGGTCTTCTTCCGCCGCCCTATCGCGCATTACGCCGACTACCGGACGCCGGTCGCCAACCTCTACATGTGCGGCGCGGCGTGCCATCCGGGCGGCGGTGTCACGGGTGTGCCCGGCCATAATGCGGCGCGGGAAATCCTGCGCGACATGGGCCGCAAATTCCCGGCCGAGCGTCTGCGATAACCTTCCCTGCCGGGCGTCGCGCGCCCGGCCCCCGTTTCGGCGCCCTTGCGCCCCAGAACCAACAGGAGAGTCAGGATGTCGGAATTTGCGGATCGCGTCGTGGTCATAACCGGGGGTGAAACCGGCATCGGCCGTGCCACCGTGCTGCAACTGGCCCGCGCCGGCGCCAGGGTCGTGATCGGCGGTATTCTGGAAGACGAGGGCGCCGCGACGCTGAAGGCCGTGGCCGAAGCGGGGGGCAAGGCGGAATTCCATCGCGCCGACGTGCGGGATTCCGCCCAGGTCGATGCCCTGATCGACGGGGCGGTGCGTGACCATGGCCGCATCGACGGGCTGATCGCCAACGCCGCGATCTTCGACGGCTTCGCCAGCGGCATCGACACCACCGATGTGCTGTGGGACCAGATCCTGAACGTCAACCTGCGCGGCACCTTCTATGCCTGCCGCGCCGCGCTGCGCCACATGGTGGCCGCGGGGCAGGGGCGTATCGTCAACGTCGCCTCGGTCGGCGGGCTGGTGGGGATGGCGGACGGTGCCTCCTATACCGCGTCGAAACATGCGGTGATCGGGCTGACCAAGCATCTGGGCTGCTTTTACGCAAAGAATGGCATCGCGGTGAACGCCGTGTGCCCCGGCGCCATCGAGACCAACGTGCGCGGCAACTCGCAGCGCATCCTCGGGCCCGATGCGCCGCCCATGGCGGGCGTCGGTGCCGACCCGGACTGGGTGAACCGCATCGTGCCGATGCAACGCAAGGGCAAGGCGGATGAAATTGCCGGCGTCATCGCGTTCCTTCTCAGCGATGCCGCGAGCTACGTCACCGGCCAGTGCTTTGTCGCTGATGGAGGTTGGACGGCGAAATGAGCTTTGTGGACATGACCGACGACGAACAGGCAATCCTCGACGCGGTTTCGCGCTTTGTCGAGGAGCGGGTGCGGGCCGAGGTCTCGCGACTGGAACAGGCCGGGGCATACCCCGACGCGCTGGTTGACGAGATGAAGGCGCTGGGCCTCTTCGGCATCGCCGTGCCGGAGGAATTCGGTGGCCTTGGCCTGCGCGCCACGGCCCTTGCCGCCGTGATGGAGGTTCTGGCGCGCGGCTGGACCACACTCGCCGCCTATGTCAACAGCCACAGCACCGTCGCCTATGCCATCGCCACCTATGGCACGCCGGAACAGAAGGCGCGCTTCCTTCCCGGACTGGCCAGTGGCGACCATCGCGGCTCTCTTTGCCTGACCGAGCCGGCCGGCGGGTCAGACCTGCAATCCATCCGCGGGACAGCCCGCCCGGATGGTGATGGCTATGCGCTGACCGCGTCGAAAACCTATGTGACCAACGGGGCCAAGGCCACGGTCATGCTGACGCTGGTGCGGCATCCGGCGGGGGCCGGCGAGAAACCGCGCTTCAGCCTTTTCCTCGTCGAAAAATCCCGCCCCGGCGTTTCTGTTACGACGACGTTCCACAAGACCGGATTTGACCTTGTGGATACCGTCCAGATCGAGATGGACGCGGTGCCGCTTTCCCGCGCCGATCTTCTCGGCGGGGTGGAGGGGAAGGGCTTCGCGCAACTGATGGAGGCGCTTGAGATCGGCCGTATCGCCATTGCCGCCAGCGCGGTCGGTCTGGCCGCCAATGCGCTGTCCGAGGCAAAGCGGTATGCCGCCGAACGCGTGACCTTCGGCGTTCCCATCGACCAGCATCAGGGCATCCAGTTCCGGTTGGCGGACATGGCGACGCGGCTGGTATGCGCGCGCCTGATCACCCGCGAAGCCGCCCGGATCAAGGAAAGCGGCGGGCGCTGCGACATGATCAGCGCCATGGCCAAGATGCAGGCATCGGACGAGGCGCTGGCCATCGCCCATGCGGCGGTCGTGGTCCACGGCGGCGCGGGCTATATCCGCGAATACACGGTCGAGCGCCTGCACCGCGAGGCGCTGCTCTACACCATCGGCGAGGGCACGAACGACATCAACCGGCTGGTCATCTCGCGCCGGATGAAGGGCGATGACGAGATGGCCTATCTGGGGCTTTTGCCATGACGACGGTCTGCCTCGGCTTCGATTTCGATGCGGTGTCGCTTTGGGCAGGAACCTTTCGCCAGACCAGTGCGACTCCGGTCTCGCGCGGGGAATATGGCGCCAATGTCGGCCTGCCCAGGGTGCTGGAGCTTCTGGCGCGCAAGCAGGTGAAGGCGACGTTCTTCGTTCCCGCGCATACCGCCGCCTCGTTCCCGCAAGAGACGCGGCGCATCCTGACGGAAGGGCACGAGATCGGGGTGCATGGCGACTGCCACGAAACCCCGGTCGGTCTGGCGCCGGGGGAAGAAGCGCGGCTTCTGGACCGCTCGATCGCTCGCCTGCGCGAGGTTCTCGGGCCGGATTTCCGCCCGATAGGCTATCGCTCTCCGGCGTGGGATCTCTCGGCCGAGTCGGTCGACCTGCTGAGCGCGCGCGGCTTTCTTTACGACAGCAGCATGATGGCCGACGACTTCACCCCCTATCGCGCCCGCACCGGCGACCGCGTGGACCAAGAGGTTTTCGTGGCGGGAAAGCCGACGCCCTTGGTCGAAATGCCGGTGGCTTGGGAGCTGGACGATTTCCCCTATTTCGCCTTCCTGAACAAGCCCCTGCACGGCCCGATGCGGACGCCGGACGAGGTTCTGTCCTGCTGGCGTGCCGAGTTCGACTATTGCCACGACCATGTGCCGGACGGCGTATTCACCCTGACCATGCATCCGCAGATCATCGGGCGCGGCCCGCGCATCGAGATGCTGGGGCAGCTGATCGAACACATGCAGGCCCGCGGCGCGGCCTTCCGCACCATGGCCGAGGAAGCTCGCCGCCAGGATGCCCAGCTTGCTTCCGCTTCCTGATAAAAACATCTTCGGTGACTCACATGACTGATACCTCTCCTGTGCGGAACGTCTTTACCGCCCTTGTTGCCGCCGCAAGGCGTGATCCCGGCCGATCCGCGCTGGTGTTCGGGGATGAGGATCTGAGCTATGCGCAGCTTCTGGAGGCCGTGAATCTGACGGCGCGCCATCTGACCGCCAAGGGGATCGGGCAGGGGTCGGTCTTTGCGGCCTACAGCCAGAACCGGCCGGAACTGATGTTCTGCTACTATGCGGCGGCGCGGCTCGGGGCGGTGTTCGTGCCGATCAACCCCAACCTGACGCCTTCAGAGGTCGCCTATACCGTCTCGCACAGCGGTGCCTCGGTGCTCTTGCATGACGATGCCGTGGCCGACCTTGCGCGCGAGGCGGGAACGAATGTCACGCTGCTGCCGATTGGCGAGGTGCGCGATGCGGCCCTCGACCAGACCTTGCAGCCCCCTGCGGATGTGCGGGCCGGCGATGACTTCCTGATCATCTACACCTCCGGCACCACGGGCACGCCCAAGGCCATCGTCCTGGATCATGCCGCGCAGGTCGCGGCCCCGCGCGCGCTGGCCGAGATGTGGGGCATCGGCAGCACCGACACCACGCTGGTCGCGCTGCCGCTTGGCTATCTCTACGGACTGTCCACCGGGGCGGCGGCGGGCTTGCAGGCAGGCGGGCGGGTGGTGATCCTGCGCCGGTTCCATCCCCGCGACGTGCTGGAGGCGATGGTGGCCCACGCGGTCACCGTTTACCACGGCGTGCCGACGATGTTCTCGATGATGCTGGAATATTGCGAGCAGCGCGACCTGACCTTCGACCTTTCGCATGTCCGGGTGATGATCGCCGCCGGGGCACCCCTGCCGCCCGAGATGCGGCAGCGCTTCACCGCGCGCTTCGGCGCGGATTTGCAGAACTATTACGCGATGACCGAAAGCACCCCGGTCTTCGGCAGGCTGGCGGGAGATCCCCGGCCGCTGGCGGCGGGCGCCGTGGGCCGGGCAGCGCCGGGCCTGAAGGTGCGCATCGTCCGCCCCGATGGCAGCGATTGCGCCGATGGCGAGCAGGGCGAAATCCTCGTCCGCGCCGCCGCCACGATGAAGCGATACATGAAGGCACCCGAACAGACTGCGGCCGCCTTCTCCGGCGATCTGTTCCGCACCGGCGATCTGGGCCATCGCGATGCCGCGGGCAACTTCTTCATCACCGGGCGGATCAAGGACATCATCATCCGGGGCGGCGCCAACATCTCGCCGTCCGAGGTCGAGGAGGCATTGGCCACCCATCCCGCCGTACAGGGCGCGGCGGTGATCGGCGCACCCGACCGGATCTTCGGCGAGGTGCCGGTCGCCTTCATCGTGCTGCGCCCCGGTGCCGAAGTTTCGGGCACGGCTCTGGAAGAACACGCCGCGCAGACGCTTTCCGATTTCAAGGTTCCGCACCGCTATGTGTTCCAGGCTGAGTTTCCGCTTGGAAAGACCGGCAAGGTGGACAAGGCGGCACTTGCCCGCCAGCTTGTCGGGGCGGCGGAGTAGGACAATGCGGACCGACGAATACGAAAGCCGTGACGGACTTGCCCTCGCCGCGCTGGTCCATAAGGGCGAGGTGTCGCCCGCCGAGCTGCTCGACTGCGCCCTGCGGATCGCCGAGGCCCGCAATGGCCCCTTGAACGCGCTGTGTTACTTGCGCCCCGAGGCGGCGATGGAGGTGGCGCGGGCGGCACAGCCGAAGGGCACCTTTGGCGGCCTGCCATTTCTGCTGAAGGATTCGGGCCTCGCCTCAACCTTCCTGCCCTCCTCGGTCGGCTCGCGGCTGTTCGCGGACATGACATCGGCCATCGACGCGACGCTGCAAAGCCGGTTCCTGGCCGATGGTTTTCTGCCTTTCGGGCGCACCACAGTTCCCGAGTTCTGCATGGCTCCCACGACAGAGGCGGTGCAGAACGGAGGCCCGACCCGCAACCCGTGGGACCGAGAACGATCCAGCGGCGGGTCCAGCGGTGGGGCGGCGGTTGCCGTCGCCACCGGCATCGTGCCGATCGCACATGGCAGCGATGGCGGCGGGTCGATCCGCATTCCCGCCTCGTGCTGCGGGGTCTATGGCCTGAAGCCCTCGCGCGGGCTGGTTCCCTATGGCCCGCTCAGGGGCGAGGGCTGGGGCGGGCTTGCCGTCGATGGCGTTCTGACGCGCACGGTGCGCGACACAGCCGCCGCGATGGACGGCATTGCCGGGATGGAACGCGGCCAGCCCTATGCCGCGCCTGAACGTCCGGAGTCCTGGCTTGCCCGGCTGGACCTGCCCTTCGATCGCCCGCTGCGCATTGCCTGCTGGACCGAAGCCTGGGAGGGCATCGCGATCGACCCGGCCTGCACCAAGGCCGTTCAGGCGACGGCAGAGCTATTGGCCGGCATGGGGCACGAGGTGGTGAATGCGCCGCCGCCCGCGCTGAAGTATTCCAGCTTCATCGGTGCCATCATCGACGTGATGAGCGCGAGTGTCGCCCTGACAGTGAACGGTTTCGTGCGACAAAAACCTGTGGCGGATCTGACCGGATACCTGGAGCCCGCGATACTCGACGCCTACCATCGGGGCCAAAGGCTGGGGGCCGAGGCCTATGCGCTGGCGATCAACCGCTTCCACGCCGTCGGGCGCATGATGGCCGATTACATGACGGATTTCGACCTTGTGCTGACGCCCACGCTGACCCAGCTTCCTGCGAAGCTGTGCGTCCTGAGCATGGCGGAGGATTTCGAGAGCTTCCGCCGCAAGGCCGGACGCTACACCGCCTTTCTGGCGATCATCAATGCCTCGGGCCAGCCCGCGGCCAGCCTGCCGCTGCACTGGACGGAAGAGGGGCTGCCGGTCGGCGTGCAGCTCATCGGCCGCTTCGGCGCCGAGGATACGGTGCTGCGCGCCTCGGCCCAGCTGGAGCGCGCCGCGCCGTGGATCGGGCGTTATGCGAGCCGGCCAGCCGCCTGAACCCGGCAGCCGTCGAGGATGATGCCGGTGAAATGATCGGCGATCTCGGCGGCGGAGAGGCCCTTGCCCTTCTTGAACCAGACATGGGTCTGGTTGCACATGCCGATGATGCCGCTGGAGACGATCGCGGGGGGGATGTCCCTGAACAGGCCCGCCGCCACGCCAGCGGCATAGGTATCGCGGAAATTCTTGTCGAACAGGCGCTTGCGTTCCGTCACCGTGCGCTGCTGCGTTTCGGTCAGTTCCGACTGGTCGCGGAAGAAGATGGCGGTCCATTCCGTCCGGTCCATCACGTTCAGCGAATGCTGCCGGATCAGGGCGGCCAGCTTCTGGTCCGGTGGAATGTCCCGCTCCATCACCGTCATCATGTCGGCCCACCAGGCTTCGTGGATACGGTTGAAGATCTCCCACAGCACCTGGTTCTTGTTCTTGAAGTAGTAATAGATGACCGACTTCGTGTAGCCCAAGCTCGAGGCGATATCGTCGATGGTCACGGCACGGATGCCGCGTTCGGCGAAAAGCCGGGCTGCTGCGGCGATGATCTCGTCCTGCACATAGGCCTGTTTGCGGGCCTTCATTTCTTCACGAAGATTCGTGCTCATGCCACTCCCAGTGCCGGCGGGCGCCGGTCCTCCGTCAGTTTTCGTTGCCTGTGGTACGAAGAATCCGACCGCAGAGTCAATATCGCGGCGGATTTCGTGTGCAGGTGGCAGAATTCACTTGACGAAACTAACCTAATAGTCAAAAAATATTCTACTCAGTATTCAGGGTGGCACAAAAGGTACGCGCGCCCGCACAAGCCAATGGAGAGACCAAATGGACGGTGGCAAGTCAGTTGATCGCGCGGCGCTGGGCGTCGGGCCTAACGCGCTCTTCTTCGACGAGTTCGAGGTGGGGCAAAGCTGGACCACCCCGCGCCGGACGATCGCCGAGGCGGATATCGTTATGTTCGCAGGCATGACCGGCGACTATAACCCCGTCCACACCGACGAGGAATTCGCGAAACGCACGCCCTTCGGCACCCGCATCCTGCACGGGCCGGCGGTCTTTGCCATCGCGACGGGGCTGGAGTTCCGGCTGGGCCTGAAGGAAGGCACCGCCATCGCCTTCCTTGGGATGACCTGGGACCTGAAGGCTCCGGTCAAGATCGGCGACACGATCCATGTCTTCCAGCGCGTCGACGCCGTGCGCCCGACCAAGAACCCGGCGCGGGGCATCGTCAACTTCTGGGTCGAGGTGCGCAACCAGAACGGCGAGGCGTGCCAGCAGGGCGAATGGAAGGTGATGTTCCATTCGACGCCGCAGGGCTGAGCGTCCGCGCGGGGGGCGTGGCCCGGGCGGCTGAACCGACCGGGCGCTCCCCGGTGTCGGGTCGTGATGCAGGGCTCGGTTCTCCGGATCCTGCTTTTTCTTTTGCACTGCATTCGCCCAGCCGCACAGAAAAACCAAATGAGCACTTTACAGATCGAATGGTCAGTATTTATACTCTTGGGTAAGATTTACGGAATCGGCGCTCGGCCCATCGCTGGGTGCGCCGGGCCGCAGCAGGGGATCAGATCCGGGAATGGTTCGTCAGGCGGGTGCAAAAACGATTGTCGATGTCAGCGGTCTGGGGAAGTTCTTCGGAACCCACAAGGTGCTGGACGACGTGAGCCTCAGCATGGCCGCCGGCGAAGTGCTGGCGATCATCGGCCCCAGCGGATCGGGGAAAAGCACGCTCTTGCGCTGTCTGAACCAGCTTGAGCGGCATAACGAGGGCCGGATCGACATCTGTGGCACCCGGATCAACGCCAATGCCCCGCTGGCCCGACGCGACCTGAACGAGCTGCGGCGCAAGGCCGGCATGGTGTTCCAGTCGTTCAACCTGTTTCCGCACATGTCGGTCCTGCGCAACGTCAGCCTGCCGCAGCAGCGGGTGCTGGGCCGCAGCCGGACCGAGGCGGACGAGCGCTCGCGCGCCCTGCTGGAGCGGGTCGGACTGGCGGCGAAGGCGGACCAGTTTCCTGCCCGCTGCTCGGGCGGCCAGCAGCAGCGGATCGCCATTGCCCGCGCGCTCGCGATGGACCCCGAGGTGATGCTGTTCGACGAGCCGACTTCGGCGCTGGACCCGGAGATCGGGCTTGAGGTGCTTGCGGTGATGCAGGAACTGGCCGAGGGCGGCATGTCGATGATTGTGGTCACCCATGAGATGCACTTCGCCGAAACCGTCTCGGACCGGGTGATCCTGATGGCTGACGGCAAGATCCTGGAAGAGGGGACGAGCAGTCAGGTCATGCGCAACCCGCAGACGCCGCGCGCACAGAAATTCCTTCACGCGGTAATGAACAGATGAGCTGGCAAGGGCTTGAACTGATTGCCTGGGGCATTCCCTGGACTCTGGCCGTGACGGCGGGGGCGTTCCTTCTGGGCGCGGCGCTGGGCGTGCCGCTGTGTGCGATGCACCTGTCGCGGTCGCGGCTTTTGCATGGGCTGGCGGTGTCGCTGATCGTGGCGCTGCGCTCGATCCCGCCGATCGTCTGGCTGTTCCTGCTCTATTTCGGTGTGGGTTCAGGCTATCTGAAGGTCGGCGCGGTGCAGGCGGCCATCGTCGCCCTTGGCCTGATCACCGCGGCGAACATGGCGGAAATCTACCGCGGCGCGCTGCGCAGCATCCATCCCGGCCAATGGGATGCCGCCCATGCCCTCGGCCTGCCGATCCGCTCCGAGCTGGTTGACGTGATCGTGCCGCAGGTCTTCCGCGTCACCCTGCCTTCGGCTGCGACCTATATCATCGGCCTCTTGAAGGATTCCGCCATCGTCTCGACCATCGGCGTGGCCGAGATCACCTATCTGGCGAATTTCCTGTCCCGCAAGCAATTCAACGACGCGCTGGCGATCTTCGCCTTTGCCGGCGCGCTTTACATCCTGATCAGCCTGCCGCTGGCCGCACTGGCCCGGCTGGCGGATGCGCGGCTTCGGGCGAGGGTGGCGCAATGAGCGAACTTTTTTCCTTCTGGGCCACGCAGTTGCCATCTCTCCTGCGCGGGATGCTCGTCAGTCTGGAGGTAACCGGCGCGTCTCTGGCCATCGGCATCCCGCTCGGCCTGATTGCGGCCCTTGCCGTGCAGTCGCCCTCGCGGCTGGTCCGCCTGCCCGCGCTGGCCGTGGTCGAGGTCGGGCGCGGCGCTCCGGCGCTGATCCTGCTGCAATTCGCCTATTTCGGCCTGCCTTCCGCGGGCATCCAGCTCAGCGCGATGCTGGCCGCCATCGCCGCGCTGTCCTGGACGACCTGCGCCTATACCAGCGAGATCATCCGGGCCGGGCTTCAGGCCGTGGCCCACGGCCAGCAAGAGGCGGCCACCGCGCTTGGCCTTTCGCGGCTGGACGAGTTGCGCTTCGTCATCGTGCCGCAGGGGATGCGGGTCGCTGCGCCCGCGCTGCTGGGCTTCGCCATCCTGATGCTTCAGGCGACTTCGCTATGCTTCACCATCGCGCTGCCGGAACTGCTGTCGCGGGCCTACCAGATTGGCACGATGAGCTTCCGTTACATGGAAATCCTGATGCTGGCCGCACTGCTTTACGCGGCGATCTGCATTCCCGCGACCATGCTGGTCGCGGTGATAGAACGGCGGCTCGGCCGCCACACCGCCTGACCAACCAATACCAACAGAGAGGATCACGCCCCATGAAGAAATTCCTGATTTCGACTGCCTTCCTCGCCCTGGGCCTGGTGCCCGCCCTGGCGCAGGATTGCGCCAACCCGGTCGCCACCATCGAGCCGGGCAAGCTGACGGTGGCCATCTACGACTACCCGCCCTTCAACATCGTCGCCGCCGACGGCAGCGTCAGCGGCGTCGACCCTTCCATCGCCGAGACGGTGGCCAAGGACAACTGCCTCGAGTTCGTTCCGGCGGTGATGGACCCGGCGGCGACCGTGCAGGCGGTGATCGCCGGCAAGGCCGATATCGCCATCGGCAGCTGGAATCGCACGGCGAAGCGCGCCGAGGTTCTGGGCATCGGCGCGCCGACCTACCTGGACCCGATGGGCATCCTGTCCAAGGACGGCACCGACACGATCGAGGGCATGGTCGGCAAGAAGGTCGGCACGGTGACCGGCTACCTCTGGGTCGAGCAGATGCAGGCGCTGCTGGGCGACAACCTCTCGCTCTATCCGAACGCCGTCGCGCTGGCGCAGGATCTGGCGGCCGGGCGCATCGACGTGGCGGCGGACGGTTACAACTATGCCGCCTATGCGCAGAAGACTGCGGGGGCCTACGAAGGCATCCAGATCAAGCTCGCCCAGCCGGACGAGCGCATCTCGGCCTCGGTCAAGGCGCCGCAGGCCGGGTTCCTCTACACCAAGGGCAATGACTCGCTCGGCGCGGCGATCGACGCCACGGTCGCGCGGCTGACGGCCGAGGGTGCGATCCAGAAGGCCATCGTCGATGCGGGCTACGATCCCCGCGTGGCCGAGACCGGCGAGCCCTGGCTGGTCGAGTAATGCGTTTCCCCCTGGGTGCGTCGGCACCCAGGGGTCTTCCGGGCAGACGGAGGCGCTATGCCGTTACAACTCTGGCAGGGCAGGGTGCTGCCGGAATGGCTCGACTACAACGGCCACATGACCGAGCATCGCTACCTTCAGGCCTTCGGCGAAAGCTCGGACGCGCTCTATGAACGGATCGGCGTCGATCCGCGCGCCGCGGCCGAAGGCGCGTTCTATACGCTTGAGACTCATATCCGCCATGTCGCCGAGTGCCGGGTCGGCACCCCGCTCTGGACCGAGACCGAAATCCTCGCCCATGATGCGAAGCGCCTGCACCTGCTGCATCGCCTGTTCGATGGCGTGGGCAAGCTGCTGGCGACGGGCGAGCATCTGGCGATCCATGTTTGCCACGGCTCGGTGGCCGAGGTGCCCGCGGCGATGCAGGCCTGCATTGCGGAAATCTTCGCGCAACAGGCCGCCGATGCCTTGCCGGAAGGCGTGGGTTCGGTGCTGAAGCGCCCGCTTGCCGTCAGCCGTCCGGTCCGCGCATGACCGGCCAGCCCTGGTTCGACGACCTATATCCGGGCTATCGCGTCAGCAGCGCCCCGCGCAGGGTGGAGCGCGACGAGATCATCGCCTTCGCCCGCGACTGGGATCCGCAGCCCTTCCACATCGACGCCGATCTGGCGAAGGCCAGCGCTTTCGGGCAGCTGGTGGCCAGCGGCGTTCACATGCACGCGCTGATGATGCGGCTGGGGTTCGACAGCAACGTGCTGACCGGACATGCCGAGATCGGCCTCGGCCTTGACGGGATGCGCTTCCTGCACCCGCTCTTGCCCGGCGCCACGATCCGCGCGGTCTTCACGGTGCTGGACCTGCGCCCCTCGGCCAGCCGACCGGAGCATGGCGTCGTTCGCTGGCAGACCGATCTGGTGGAAGAAGGCGGGCCGGAGCTGTTCACCGCCCGCCTTGCCAATCTCTATCGCCGCCGCGGAACGGGCTGATCCGGGCGATCAGAACTCCGGCTTGCTGGCGTTCCAGACCTTGCGCGCGCGGCGGAACTCGTCCTCGAAATGCCCCGTGGGCTTCATGTAGAACCCGCTGCGGGCAAGGAAGTAGCCTCCCTTTCGGTGCAGGTCGGCCAGCCCCTCGGCCATCTTCAGCGCCAGAAGGTTGGGGTTCAGGATCGGCACCGGCGAAGGCTCGCCCCCGTCCATCAGGTATTCCTGATAGATGGCCGCGATGATGGTGCAGCCCATGATCACGGTTTCCGCCCCGAACTTCGCCGCCGCCTCCTGCGAGCGGGTGACGACATCGCGGGCCACGGCGCCCCGATCATGGATCATGTCCTTGACATACCAGTCTATCGCATCGACGCCGCGCATGGTCGCGCCCTGTGCGTTCAGCCGGGCGTAGTCGTAGATGTAGGGAACCGCCTTGCGGTGGTCGGTCAGCACCATGGTCGAATGGCCGAAGTTCGCCGCCATCTGGAACGACGCCTCCAAGGGTCCGATCACCGGAATATCCACCAGTTCCCGCGCAACCCGCAGGCCGGGGTCGTAAAGGCAGCCGATGATCACCGCGTCATAGCCAGCTTCCCCTGAGCGCATGACTTCTTCGAAAAGCGATTGCTCGATCATGTGCTTGGAATAGAAGAAGTCGATGTCGGGCGGGCAGTTCGACAGATGCGTCACGTCCATCGCTGTCCCCTCGGCGCAGTAATGCGTCAGGGTCTTGGCGATGATCGCGTCATAGGCGGTCGATCCGAACGGGTTGATGAAGTTGATGCGGCGCATGGTGGCTCCTGTCAGGTGTTGTAGCGGCCCGGTTCCCACTGCCAGACGCGGCGCCAGTCTTTCGGCAGATGCGCGAAGCGGGCGAGGCCGAGCGAGGCGACCGGCAGGTTGGTCCGCCCGTCCAGAGCCAGTTCGGCCAGCGCCAGCCCCAGCGAGGGCGACATGCCGAAGCCATGTCCGGCGGAAGAGGCGGCGACCAGGCCCTTCGGCGTGTCGAAGGCATGCACCAGCGTCACCAGATCGGGCGTTGCGTCGATCACCCCGGCCCAGGAGCGCAGCAATTGCGCCTGACCCAGCGACGGGAACAGATCGAGCAGTCGCCGCACGATCTGCTGCACGATCGGGGTGGTGGGCTTGGCAACCTCGTTTGCCACGCTGGCCTCAACCCACTCATGCGCTCCACCGTTCAGATGCAGGTTGCCGCGCTTGGTTTGCCGCACGGCAAGGCCATGGGCCACCAGCGCCTGCTCGAACATTGGCGGCAGCGGCGCGGTCACCATGGAATCCAGCCGGGCCGGGGCGACCGGAAAATCCAGCCCCAGTGGCGCCAGAAGGGGCGCGATATGCGCGCCGGCGCAAAGGACGACGCTGTCGGCATGAATGTCGCCCTGCGGCGTGCGAACGCCCTTGATCCTGTCTCCCGAAGTCAGGATTTCCAGAACCGGCGTGTATTCGCGGATTTCGCCGCCGAGATCGCGGAAGGCCCAGGCGAAGGCCTGCGAGGCCCGTTGCGGATTGGCATGGCCCGCGCGTGGCGTGTAGATACCGCCCAGGACCGCAGATGTCAGCGCCGGCACCATCCCGCGGCAGGACTGACCGTCAATGCGCTCGAAGCCGCCGATATTGCGCTGGTAGGCGGCATGGCTTGCCTCCAGTTCGTCCAGTTCCTCGGGGGTGATCGCCACCCAAAGCCGGCCCTTGCGTGTCCATTCCGTCGGATAACCCAGATCGTCGTCCAGCCGGTCCCAAAGCGACTCTGCGGCCTCGGCCAGCGGCACCTCCAGCGGCGAGGCACCGCAAAGGCTCAGGAACCCGGTCGCGCGGGACGAGGCTTCATAGGCGATCGGCCCCTTGTCCAGCACCAGCACCCGAGCGCCGGCACGCGCCGCGCGCCAGGCGGTGGACAGGCCGACGATACCGGCGCCGACGACAATGAGGTCATAGGTTTCGGGCAAGCGTCCCGTGTGCGTGCGATCCGTCATCGTCATTCCTCGACCTTGAACTCAGGTTCATGCAGCCAGTAGGACCAGCGTTCGCCGGGCGGCTCTTCCGCCGCGATCCGCGCCAGCGCCACGGGCCGGACCGGAAACCGGTAACTGCCCGGCCTGATGGTTTCGAGATCGGTTCCGAACTGCACCGACAGCAGGATCGCCGCTTCGTCGCGACAACGTTTGCCCTGGCAATGACCCATGCCCACCCTGGTCAGGCGCTTGAGCTGATCCTGATGGATGGTGGGCCCCGCCAGGCTGGTCGAGACCGGCGATTGCGGGTGTCGGAGACCGACGCCCAGATAGGGCGGCGGGCGCAGGCCCAGAAAATCGTCTCGGGTGATCTCCTCGCATTTGCACAGGGTGACGCCACCGCCGCCCGTTGCAAGCAGGGCCGCAACCCAGGTGCGCAGGGTGCCCGCCAATGCCGGGGGGGCAGGCGGGGTCTTGCCGTCGCGCGCCGCAGGCTCCGCCAGGGCCGCCAGGGCCGCATCAACATCGCTTGCGACAAAGTCGGAAAGCCACAGCACGCCGTCAAGGCTGGTGCGTCCCGCGGCATCGGTCTCGGGCAGCCAAAGCCCGGCCCCGGTATCGAAGCGCAACCGACAGCCCATCGCGGCGGGCAGTTCGATATTGGGCAGGACCGCGATGGCACAGCAGATGCTGTCGCAGGCGAGGATGGCCTCATCGCCGCCGACCACAGCGCATAGCCGCGCCGCCTCTATCGCCATGCGGCCCTCGGCACCCAGGATCGTCGTGGCGAAATGCACCGGGATGCCAAGCCCGGCAATCTCGGCTGCGGCGGCCTTGCCTGCCTGGAACCGGTCGCTCGGCTCTATCATGCCGACGATTTCGACACCCGCGGCCATGGCGCGCCTGGCAAATTCGACCGCGCGGGCCGATGTGCCCAGAACCAGCGTCCGCTTGCCTTCGTAGCAGCGATAGAGGTCCAGCCAGGCCAGACCCGCCTTCACGCCGAAGACACCCGGCAGGTCAGAGCCGCGGAACGACGGTACGAAATCGCGATGCCCCGTCGCAACGGCCAGCGCATCATGCTCCAGCATCGCATTGCCTTCGGCATCGACCAGGCCGACCTTGGGGGGGCCGATATGCTGGCTGTTCGGCACGTTCTGGAAGGCACCCCATGCCACCGTGCCGACACGGACGTCGATGCCGGCCTCGAAGCAGGACGCCAGCGCGGGCGAGCCCTCCAGCACCGATTGCGCCACGGCATTGGCGTTTGCAACTGCTGCCGGGATTGCCGAGCCGTAGAACCAGGGGGCATCGAAGGCCATCTGGCCCATGTCCTGTGGATGCTCATCAATCAGCGTTACTTCGTGGCCGGCGGCGGCTGCCTTCAGCGCGAAATCGCAGCCCAGCCTGCTGGCGCCAACGACGGTGATCTTCCTGGCGAGGGTCATGGCGCTATTCCCCGGTGATCTGCGCAATGCGGTCCGTGGTCTCGGCATATTCCACGATCATGTCGTAGATCACGTTTTTCACCGAGGTCGGCCCGTTCACGCGCCCGACGATCTGCCCCGCCGAATAGGTCATCCAGTCCTTGCGACGCGCGCGTTCGGCTCGGCGGAACGGCTCGCCCGAGAGGATGGACTGCAACGGCACCTGCTTCAGCGGCGCCGGCGCGTCGGGGCGCAGCCAGGCCTCGGTATATTTGCTGCGGACAGCACGGCAGGGCTTGCCGGTATAGCCGAGTGTGATGACGGCATCCTCGGGTCCGGCGGCATAAATCACGTCGCGCATGTCGGGCGTCAGCTCGCTTTCCACCGTGCCAAGCCAGATCGAGCCGCACCAGACCCCTTCGGCCCCAAGCGCCAGTGCCGCCGCCATCTGCCGCCCGCGCCCGATGCCGCCCGCTGCCAGCACCGGAACCGGCGCGACGGCATCGACCACCTCGGGCCAGAGCACCATGGAGGTGATCTGCCCGGTATGCCCGCCCGCCTCGCTGCCCTGCGCCACGATCACGTCCACCCCGGCCGCAACCTGCTTTTTCGCCTGATCCGCAGTGCCGACCAGCGCGCCGAACTTGATCCCGCGGTCATGGACCCGCTGGATGACATGCGGCGGCGCGATGCCAAGCGCGCTGACCACGAAGCGGACGGGATGACGCAGGGCCACGTCCAGCAGCGCCTCGCTGGTGGCGGGGCTGAAGCTCAGGTTGCGGGCGTAGTCGGCATACCAGCCGGACACCTCATCCGCCGGCAGCGGGGAAATACCGTCTGCATCCATCAGGTCATTGATGAATTTGATATTTTCGGCAGGAAGCAGGTCGCGCGGACTGTCCGCGAACTTCACCTCGGTCGATTTCGCCGCAAAGACCATATCGACGCCGTAAGGCTGGCCGTCGATATGATCATCGATCCACTTCAGTTCCTGCTCCAGATGTTCAGGCGTCATCCAGGCGGCGCCCAGCACGCCCATGCCCCCCGCCTTTGAGGTGGCGACCACCACGTCGCGGCAATGGCTGAAGGCGAAGATGGGCGCCTCGATCCCGAACATTTCGGTCGTCACAGTCTGCATGGCTGTCCTTGCACGGGCTGAAGAATGACTAGTGGGATGAAAAATATGACTGCTTGGTATGTTAAGTGGTGGAGCGGCCGAGTCAAGCCTTTTTCCGGAGTGGCGCTTCGGCCGAGGGGCCGGACAGTAGTGATTTGCCAATGAGTAGACTTTTATGACTATTGGGTCTGAATAAACGATTCGCGGACCACGATGTACGCGCTGAAGGATTATCAGGAAGAAGCCGTCGAGAGCGTGCTGAAGAACCTCAAGAAGGCGTCCCGGCGCTGGCGCGAGGATGGCGACAAGCACGCCTTCTCGCTGACGGCCACCACGGGCGCGGGCAAGACCGTGATGGCGGCGGCGGTGTTCGAGGCGCTGTTCCACGGCGACGACAATTACGACATCGAGCCGGACCCCGGCGCGGTTGTGATCTGGTTCAGCGACGATCCCTCCCTGAACGAACAGTCGCGGTTCCGCCTGCTGGAAGCGTCGGACCGGCTGACGCTTTCGGACCTGGTGGTGGTGCAGAACACCTTCCAGCGCGAGGTGCTGGAGCCGGGGAAAATCTAATTCCTGAACACCCAGAAGCTTGGCAAGTCCAGCCTGCTGGTGCGCGGGCACGATCCCGGCGGCGAGGGGCCCGACGACGAGGGAATCGAGAAGGACGGCCAGATGCGGCTAATGCCCGACAGCCGATCCTTCACCATCTGGGACACGATCCAGAACACGATCGACGACCCGGCGCTGACGCTTTATCTGGTGCTGGACGAGGCGCATCGCGGGATGCGCGCGGCGAGTGGCGCGGGCGAGAAGACCACCATCGTCAAGCGGCTGATCAACGGCTCGGGGCCGGTTCCCGGCATTCCGGTCGCCTGGGGCATCTCGGCCACGGTCGAGCGCTTCAACGCCGCGGTGTCCGACATGCAGGGCCGCGCGACCCTGCCCAACGTGGTGGTGGATTCCGCCAAGGTTCAGGCGTCCGGCCTGCTGAAGGACACGATCATCCTCGATGTCCCCACGGATGCGGGGGCGTTCGATACCGTGCTCGTCCGGCGCGGCACCGACAAGCTGAAGGAAATCTCGGCCGCCTGGGAAGCCTATGGCCAGCAGCAGGACGATGCCGGCACCGTGCTGCCGCTGATGGTGCTGCAGGTGCCGAACGCACCCGATCACAACGATATCGGCGCGGCGCTCGACACCATCTATGCGCAATGGCCGGACCTGCCCGAGGATGCGGTGGCGCATGTGTTCGGGGAACATACCGCCCAGACCTTCGGGGCCCATGCCGTGCCCTACATCTCGCCGGAACGTGTGCAGGAATCGAACTGGATCAGGGTGCTGATCGCCAAGGATGCGATCAGCACCGGCTGGGACTGCCCGCGCGCCGAAGTCATGGTCTCGTTCCGGCCCGCACGGGACAGGACGCATATCACCCAGCTTCTGGGCCGGATGGTGCGCACGCCCCTGGCGCGGCGCATTCCCGGCAACGATCGGCTGAACTCGGTCGATTGCCTGCTGCCCTTCTTCGACGAAGCCTCGGTGACCGATATCGCCAAGGCGCTGATGTCGGGCGGGGACGGAGGCGAGGATCTGCCCGGCCGTCGGGTGCTGATCAACCCGGTGGAGCTGAAGCCGAACCCGGCCATCCCCGAGGACGTGTGGGAGAAGCTCCTCTCGCTTCCGTCCCAGACCTTGCCCAAGCGGCATGCCCGGCCCGTGAAGCGGCTCACGTCGCTGGCGCACGAACTTGCCATGGATGGCCTGCTGGCGGATGCAGGTAAAGGGTTCGGTCCAGGGCCACGCGCAGCTTGCGGGACTTGCGCATCGGGATGACCGGAACGATGTTGCGCGCTTCCATGGTTTCTCGAACCTTGTCAGAGTCATAGCCGCGATCAGCCAGCAGGACCGACGGCTCGGGCAGGTTGTCGTCCATGACGAGATCGAAGCCCTGATAGTCCGATGTCTCTGCCCTGGCGTGATCTCCGACCTCATGGGGAGACCTGCGCCGTTGACGCGGAGGTGGATCTTGGTCGTGAAGCCACCCCTTGAACGGCCGAAACCCCGTCGCGGAGTCCGCCTTTTGCGCCCGCTGCCTGATGGTGGGCGCGGATCACAGTGCTGCCGATCATCTGGAGCGCGTCCGGGACCAGCCCGCTCTCGCTCAGAGCCTCCAGGATTTGCTCCCACAGTCCCGCCAGGGTCCACCGACGGAACTGGCGATAGACGCTCGACCACTTGCCGAACTCCTCGGGAAGATCACGCCACGGCGAACCCGTCCGCGCGATCCAGAAAATCCCATCCAGAACAAGACGATGGTTCGTGGGTTTGCGCCCGTTCGGGGCGCGGACGGTCAAGGATGAAGCGCTCGTGGAACGTCCACTCCTCGTCCGACATCAGGTCTCGTGCCAAGCTGGTCTCCATCGCAGATACCAGCTTGAATCACGTTCAGCGCGCCCTGTGAATCCCTTTTGTCAACACAGCCTAGTCGGCACCCTTCACCACCGCAAGCCAAGTTCCTCTGACACCGCCACCCGGCATCCAGCGTGTCAGACCATTCCCCGGCCGGCTCACCGTCTCTTGGCACAGTCCGGCCCGCCGAGCCTGCCCGGAAACAGGGTTCAGGCAAAAAACTCCAGGATTGTGCGCACATGGAGTTTTGCGCGTAGAATTTTTCATAGACCTGTCGCGAGGGGGAACGGGAATGGTTGATCGCAAAGTCGGATACGCGCTGCTTCGGCAATGCGGATGGCTGGCGGCCACACCGCAAGAATTTCAGGACGAGGTCCTGAAGCGCTGCAACTTCTACAGCATTGAGAAGGGGAAGTGGATCTATCGCCCTGACGACAAGGGCGATGGCCTGTGGGGCGTCGTCGATGGAGGTCTGCACGTCCTTCTGACGCAAGGTGTCTTTGGTCCTCGGTCCGGCGTCTTCGCTTCGACCGGTTTCTGGACCGGGGAAGGCAGCCTGCTGGCAGGTGAGCCGCGCTCGATCGGATTGCGAACCACACGGCGGACGCAGATGGTTCATCTGCCGGGAAGGGCGTTTCTTGGTATCGCTGCTGAGCAACCGGAGGCTTGGCGGTGGTTGGGCATGCTGACCTTCTTTCACATGGTTGGCGCGCTCGGCCTCAGGGAGGACCTTTGTCTCCGCGATCCTGAAGCGCGGGTCATCGCGTCGCTGTGCCGAATGATGCTTCCGCAATGGGGGGGGCCGTCAATTTCGGGGGAAATGCGTAATGCCGAGGTGACCATAGACATCAGCCAGATCGAACTCGCCGATCTGTGCAATGTTTCGCGGTCCCTGCTCGCAAACCTTCTTGCCGAACTCAAGCGCGGCGGGCTGATCGATCCGGGCTACGGCTCGATAACGATCTTGAACCCGGAGGCACTGGAAGAACGACTGCGCGGACTGATCTGAGCGACGCGAAGAATGACCACTCACACCGCTCTAACGCCGAAATGAAGAAGAGGGAGAAGACTCGAATGGAACAATTACCAAGCCGATCGAATGCTACATGCGAAACTCGCACCAGGTGCGGGATCAGCCGCCGCGCCTTCGTGGCCGGCGGCACGGCCATCACTGCCGCCGCCGCCATCGGCGCCGCGCAGCGGGCTGTTGCTGCCGGCGACACCCCGCCCAACATCGTCTACATCATCTCGGACGATCAGGGTTGGAAGGACGTGGGATTTCACGGCTCGGACATCCTGACGCCCAACATCGACAAGCTGGCCGCCGAAGGCACGCAGATGACGGACTTCTACGCCCAGCCCCTGTGTACGCCGACCCGCGCCGCGCTGATGACCGGGCGCTACCCGCTGCGCTATGGCCTGCAGCTGGGCGTCATTCCGTCCGGTGGCAAGTATGGCCTTGATACCGAGGAATATCTCCTGCCGCAGGCGATGAAGGATGCGGGCTACCGCACCGCGATGGTCGGCAAATGGCATCTCGGCCATGCCGATACGAAATACTGGCCCCGCTCCCGCGGCTTCGACACCTTCTATGGCGCCCTCGTGGGCGAGATCGACTATTTCGATCACACCGCGCACGGGATCACGGACTGGTACCGCAACGAAGAGGTCATCGAAGAGGAAGGTTACGCCACCACCTTGTTCGGACAGGAAGCCGCCCGCGTGGTCGAAGCGCATGACGGCGCCGCGCCGCTCTTTCTCTACCTCGCCTTCACGGCGCCGCACACGCCCTTCCAGGTGCCCGAGGAATACCTCGCGCGTTATGCCCATGTTGCCGATGAAAACCGCCGCACCTATAGCGCGATGATCAGCGCCATGGATGACGAGATCGGGCGCGTCCTGGCTGCGCTTGACTCCAAGGGCATGCGCGACAACACCCTGATCGTCTTCCAGAGCGACAATGGCGGCGTCAAGTCGGCCAGCTTCACCGGCGAATCGGCTGTCAGCGGCGACCTGCCCGCCGACAACGGACCCTACCGGGATGGCAAGGGCAGTACCTATGAAGGCGGTACGCTGGTGACCGCGCTGATGAACTGGCCGGGCAAGGTGCCGGCGGGCGAAGTGACGGGCATGATGCATGTGGTGGACATGCTGCCGACCCTGGCGAGCGTGGCCGGCGCCTCGCTTGCCCAAAGCAAGCAACTCGACGGGATGGACATGTGGCCCACGATCCGCGACGGCGGCACCTCTCCGCGCACGAGCCTGGTCTACAACGTCGACCTCACCAGCGGCACGGTGCGCGAGGGCGACATGAAGCTGGTCTGGACAGCCTCTCTGCCGCCCATGGTCGAACTGTTCGACTTGGCCGCCGATCCCGGAGAGACGACGAACCTGGCCGATCAGAAGCCGGACGTCGTGGCGCAGTTGCAGGCCGAGGTGCTGAGGCTCTCCAGGGAAATGGCGATGCCCCTGCTCTTCCCGACGATGGTCGCGATCACCTACAGTCAGCCGCCAATCTTCGCCGGTCGGTAACCGATCGCGATCACGACGAGAAAACAAGGACAGCGAGCGATGCACATGGAAGTCCGCCCGGAAGCGCCGGATCCGCGACCAGGTCATGCCCGGCCGGGAATGGTTCAGCTCGAGGGCGGGCTGTTTCGCATGGGATCGGACCGCCACTATCCCGAAGAGGCGCCCGCCCACCTGGTCCGGGTGGACGCCTTCGCCATCGACGAGACGCCGGTTACCAACGACCAGTTCGCGCGCTTCGTCGCCGCGACCGGCTATGTGACGCGGGCCGAAATCGCCCCGCGCCCGGAAGACTATCCTGGCGCGCTGCCGGAATGCCTGCAACCCGGCTCGGCCGCATTCGTGCCGCTGGACGCGCCAGTTCCCTCTGGCGTGCTGCTTCCCTGGTGGCGCTATGTCGTCGGCGCGAACTGGCGCCATCCCTATGGACCGGATTCCTCGGTCGAAGGCCTAGGCGACCATCCGGTCGTCCAGATTGCCCATGCCGATGCCGAAGCCTATGCCGCGTGGGCCGGAAAATCCCTGCCGACCGAGGCGGAATGGGAATTCGCGGCGCGCGGCGGGCTAGAGGATGCCGAATACGCCTGGGGCGGGGAACTGACGCCCGGTGGCCGCCACATGGCCAATACCTGGCAGGGCGCCTTCCCGAACGAGAACCTGGTCGAGGATGGCTTTGCGCGCACATCGCCTGTGCGGGCCTTTCCGCCGAACGTCTACGGCCTTTACGACATGATCGGCAACGTCTGGGAATGGACCGAGGACTGGTATGTCGCGCGCCACGCTGCGGACGCAGGCAAGCCCTGCTGCGCGCCGCAGAATCCGCGCTCGCTGGATCGCGCAGGCAGCATAGACCCGGCAGACCCCGCGCAAATTCCGCGAAAGGTTCTGAAGGGTGGGTCACATCTGTGCGCGCCCAGCTACTGCAGACGTTACCGTCCGGCGGCGCGCCAGCCCGAGGCAATCGACACCGCGACCACGCATATCGGGTTCCGCTGCGTGCTTCGGGGGTAGTCTCCGGCGAAACTCAAAATGGCTGACCAATATAGACGTAGATGGACGTATCTCCGTCAGCGTTGACTGCCTGATCGATGCTGAAGTCCAGCGGGAAACTTTTCGACAGACGATAGCGCAGACCGATGCCTCCTGCGTAGAGCGGTTCACCGAGGCCCGAAAAGTCCGATCCCACCGCCGATGCTCCGGCGAATGCCGCCACGCCCCAGCGGCTGCTCAACCGGTACCGAAACTCCGCCTGCGCCGAAAACAGCGTATTGTCGATGTATTCCCCGGCCGCGTAGCCGCGTAACTTGTCGCTGGCTCCTACGCTGCACATGTTGAAGAATGGCGCCTCGCGCGAGGCCCGGCAGCCGGTGGCGGCGACAGCCAAAACGCCACGCTCGCCGACCGGAAGGTAACCTTTCACGACTACGGTTCCTCTAGTGAAGCGATTGTCAAAATCGCCGAGCCCGAACCCGTGTTGGACCAAGAGCGAGGCGTAGAGGCCCCGAGTGGGGTAGATCGTGTCATCCCGCGTATCGAAGCTGATCTTGGGTCCGGCAAGCACCTGGCGCACGCCGATGCCAAACCCGGGCAGGCTTCCGATCGGAAAGGTGCCGCCTCCATTGGGGCGGATCTTCGTGTCGAGGTACTGGGCATCCACCCCGATCGTAAATGTGTCGGTTATGCCGTAGCCGACGCCGACGCGGGCGAATGTCCCCTCCTGCGACAGCGGCACCGGCCCGAACCTGAAGGTGCCGATGCCATAAATGGAGTAGTTTGCCCGGGCCCTGCCGAACATCGACAGGACCGACCAGCGGCCTTGGTCAAAGTTCAAATTGGCCGCGATTCCGGTCCCCATGCTGCCGTTGCTCGTTCGCACAGCAGCAGCGCCAACGAAGGAAGTGTCCGATTTTTCGTCGAACTTGAAAAGGTAGCCGCCAGTCACAATCAGGCCGGCGCCCAGCGCCGGATTTTTCAGCGGAATTGGGGCTACGATTACCGACCCCTTGCCGAAGCCGAACTTCGCTTCCTCAGTCTGGGTCAGCGTATCGGCCATGAGCGTCGAGACCTCGTCCTCAGCCTTGGCTGGCGCAATGCTGCAAGAGTAAATCAGCGAAGCGAGAACGAACACCCCGTCGCGCCACCAGACGGTTTTAAGTTGTTTCCCCATCAAGATGTCCCTCATACTTTAGCGTCCGTCGCTGATGGTCGCCAGGACGGTCCGCAATCACCAAAGCCTTGGAACGCTCCTGTAGCACCCCCGTTCCGTCTTCGCGGCGACGCGATTGGTATCTTCCGTTGGAGCGGCCCGCGCTGTCAGAACCGCCGCGTCAGACCGAGGATCGGCCCATATTGCCGCATGTCATACGAGAAGTTGTTCGATGTGTAGTTGACGCCGATTGCTCGGTAGCCGAAGGAGGCCGACCAGTCATCGTTGAACTGATAGTCGAGCGCCGCCAATACATCCCAGCTTAGGTCAGACCCGCCGGCCCCGATCATGGCCCAGGTTTTCAGCGACCACATCGGGGCAAGCTTGAACGTTGCCTTCACGCCGACCGTCGCATCAGCCCAATTGGCCGACTGCGAAGCCGAAAGCGGACCAGGATTAAGTTGCAAGGCATTGTCGAAACGGAAGTATTTTACGCCGCCGATCATGTCCACGCGCTGACGATCCGTAGCAGAAACGTTCCAGGTTGCGGCGGCAAGCGCAAAGAACGCCTTTGAGTCCATATCACCCTGAAGGACTCCGCCTGGACCGCGGGCGGACGCACCAAGCTTGACGTAGTTGACCTCACCGAGAAAGCCGACACGTTCACCCCGAACTTCGAAGATGCCGGCCGCCGCCATGTCGACCTTGTCGAGGATGTCACTGAAGCTGACTTTCACATCGGCCGCGGGAAGTCCGAAAATCGATTGATTGCCCTGCAATCCGGAAGCCCACAGATAAAACGTGCCTGAATACTGCAGCTTTGACTTTGTAGCCTTCCCCGCCTCTTCACCCGCAGCAGTTCCTGCCAGCAGGCATGCCACAGCGAAACCAGACGTGAAACGCCGCATGGCGCTACCAGCGCTTGTATTTTCCATCGACGCATGGCTCCGCTGCGAGCCACGACCGTGGTGCATGTTTACCATTTTCTCATCCCCAAGATTGAACGCTGATCCGCGCAGGAGACGACCCAACTCGGTATGCCGGGACGTGCTAATGTGACGCTCTCACGTAGAACGGCGGAAAAGTGTCCACCCATGGATGATTCCACGAAAAAATGCTCCACTTGACTTTTGCGCCCAGGCACAGGCAGACCGCCCGGCGGGTCAGGTGGTACGCGTCAGCTTCCGGTGGTAAAATTATGCCAGAAATCGGATCGGTCGTTCGCGTGCGGGAACGGCACATCGGGCACAGTGAGGCCGAGAATGTCACAGAGTGGCTGCCAACCCTCGGAGACGTCGAAGATAAGCAGGCGATCTTTTGGCACGGCCTCTCGCACCTCAGAGAGACGACGATTGAACGCTCTTATGCCAGCTTGGCGATCGGTGAAAACACTTCCGAAAGTATGCGTGCCGATGACTTCAATGCACCACCGACTCATCTCGCGTACAACGCCCGCAGGCATCATCTCGCCAACACTAATGAACTTCATGATCGTTTCTGAATAGCTCTCCCACCAGATCTCTGGACTCCGGATCGTGTGAATGACCTTGGCGTCAGGGAATGCCTCTGAGAGCTCGCGCCAAAAATGTGCGGATGGCCAGTCGACACATGCGCCAAAACCGGTCATGAGCATCTCCCAATCAACCCTTTCGCCCCGTGCTGCGGCCCGCCAATGGGGAACCTGCCAGTCATTTGCAAAAAGTTCACCCATATGATGGCATCTGCCGAGGCCAAGGAATTCCAATGCGAGCTTAACACTCATGGTCCCGGTGCGGCCGAAACCAGATCCGATAACTTGCAGCGGCACTTCCATTTCCCAAACTGTTCTGCCTGTCCCGAAGGCGCTAAAGACGGACACTATGCGTTTCTTGTTCGAGATCGTGCCCCGTGGCATGGTGTAGGAGCGCCGACCTTCGGAGAGGTCCGAGCTGATCAGGATGCCACGGCGGGCAGCCTGACGGTTGGATTGTCGGTGACGCGGGCGAGCGTTTCAAGGCTCATGTAGCGCCGCGCGACCGCCCATTCGTCGTTGGTCTCCAGCATCAGCGCGCCGACGAGGCGGATGATGGCGTAGTCGTTGGGGAAGATGCCGATGACATCGGCGCGACGCTTGATCTCACGATTCACCCGTTCGAGTGGATTTGTCGATGCGATCTGGGTCCAGTGCTCGCGGGGGAAGGACATGTAGGCCAAGACGTCGTCGCGGGAGCTGTCCATCAGAGCGCCGAGCTTTGGCTGCTTCTTGCGCAGAGCGTCGGCCACTATGGCCCACTGGGCCTCGGCGTCGGCCTTGGTGTCCTGCGCGAAGATCGTCTTCAGCATCGCTGCGACCGCGGTGCGCTGCTTGGCCGGGGCATGGGCCAGGGCATTTCGCATCCAGTGAATCCGGCACCTCTGGTGGGTGGCATTGAAGGCCCGGCGCGCCGCGGCCCGCAGGCCCTTGTGGTCGTCGGCAACCACCAGATTCACGCCCCGCAGGCCACGGTCGGCGAGGGAGCACAGGAACTCGGTCCAGAAGGTCTCGGCTTCGGATGGGCCGGTGGCGACGCCCAGCACCTCGCGCTTGCCGTCCTCGTTCACCGCCACGGCCACTATCACCGCACGGCTGACGATCCGTCCGCCCTGGCGCACCTTCAGGTAGGTGGCGTCGAGCCAGAGATAGGGCGCAGGCGCCCTCGGTCGCAAGAACTACCTCTTCGTCGGCTCCGAGGCAGGCGGCAAGGCCGCCGCCATCGCCTACACCCTGATCGAAACTGCGAAACTCAACGTCGTCGACCCTCACGCCTGGCTCGCCGACACCCTCGCCCGCATACCGGACTACAAGATCAACAAGGTCGACGACCTGCTGCCGTGGTACTGGAACGGATAGCGGTCAGGCCGGACGTGTGTGGACGCCCCCTTGGATGCAAGCGGAATCTTGGGCACGGTCGGGCATGTGATCAGGTGCGGTCGTGTGTCTGGCCTCGAAGATGCGGCTTGTCAAACGCCGCGGGCCTGTATGGAGATATGCAGGTCAGGACCAGTTCGCTTACCCGCGCTCGATGGCGCTCCGTCCGGAATGCTGGTTTGCCCGACCCGGTCTCTTGACCGTCTGCCCTTACGTTCCCTTGCCGCCCTCACATCTGGCGACAACCCGACGACACCAGCCTATGCGGCCGTCATCGCCGGATCCCTGTAATCCTCACCCTTGCGCAGCATCGTCCAGGCCGTGCGTGCCATGCGGTTGGCCAAGACCACGGCGACCAGCATCTTCGGCTTGCGCGCCATCATGCGGTCTAGCCAAGAGCCTGCGGGCGCGCCTTCTCCCGGCTCGCCATCGCGCAAGATCAGCAGCCCTGCCGCCGGCACACGCTCCGGCAGCACATCACCGCGCAGGATGGGGGCGGCAAGGGTTTGCGCCCGGGCATGGAGGGCAGCGAGAGCGGTTTCACGCGGGGAAGACAAGGGGTGCATCCTGATTGAGGCGGTCTGTGCCGTCCTGGGGACAAGGTTGGGTCCATCGGCGGTGACCGTCGGACCGGTGGATTGACCGACCGCAAATAGCTGTCAGACTGCCGAAAATACCAAGGGAGGCCGGCATGACGGATCGTTTCATCCTTGCGGCGGCGCAAGCTGCGCCCGTCTACCTCAATCGCGAGGCATCCCTCGAAAAAGCCATCCGCTTGATAGCCGAGGCAGGGAAGACCGGGGCCTGTCTGGTTGGCTTTGGCGAAACTTGGCTGCCGGGGTATCCGTTTTTTGCCTACAGCGAGGCCAGCGCGACCAGGTGGGAGGCCGCGCAACTGTATCTGGATCAGGCCGTTGCCATCCCCGGGCCGGAGACAGATGCATTGTGCCAGGCCGCACGTGCAGCGGGGATTGACGTGCTTATCGGGATCGTTGAACTCGATATGCGTACCCGCGGCACTGTTTACTGCACGATGCTGGCGATCGGCCGCGAAGGGCGAATACTGGGCCGACACCGCAAACTCAAACCGACGATGGAAGAGCGCATCGCCTGGGGCGAGGGCAGCGGCAATGACCTGCATGTCTGGGAGCGCGCCTATGGACGGATCAGCACGTTGAACTGCTGGGAACACCAGATGGTCCTACCCGGCTATGCACTGATGGCACAGGGCACGCAGGTGCACGTAGCTAGCTGGCCCAGCGGTGAGCCGGAGACGCCGCCCGCGCCGCCCGACTCGCTTTGGTCCCGTCAGGAGTTGTTGTCGCGGGCCTTCGCTGCGCAAGGCGCGTGCTATGTGATTTCGGTGGGAGGACAAATCACCCCGGCCGATGTGCCCGAGAAGTTTCGGGCGATGGCATATACCGGCCTCGGCAATGCGATGATCATCGATCCGCGCGGGGAGGTGGTGGCGCGTGCGCCACTGGGCGATGAGACCATTTTGACCTTTGAGGCTGACCGAGCGTTGATCCGTGCCGCCAAAGCGGCGTCGGACGTGGCGGGACACTATTCGCGGCCTGACGTATTCGATCTTCGCATCCACGGCGTCTCTGCATCGACGATTTCCCCCATCGTTTGTGATGATCAAGGTTAGCGACCCGCACGGGATGGGATGGCCCCGGACCAGCGAAGAAGCGTTGTTGAACTGGGCATCGCTGCCTATTGGTTCTCTCATAAGTGATCCTCGACCCAATTCCGCACGCTGCTGCCAGAAATGGTCGCCTGCGCCCGCTCGGCATCCCGTGCCAGATCCAGCCGCTTGCGCAGCTTGACCTGCGGCACGAGCAGGAAGATCGACACGGTGGTCAGCCCGCGGCCGGTCTTCGAGCGCGATGCGACGGCGCGGCCCTTGGTGTTCAGCCGCCCCTCGGCCACCAGCAGGCTCGGACCGGTGCGCCGATAGACGAAGCGCAGGCGCAGGCCGGTGCGGCGTTCCCATTCCAGCGGCGTGATCTTGCCGCCCCGGAGGGACTTGCCGGCCGCTGGCGTCGGGACCGTCAGCCAAAACCCGCTTTTCGAGCGGATCAGCGGGCCGGTATCGTGGGCCCCGACGATCACCGGGGCCTTCGACCAGACCAGTGCTGCGGCGTTCAGGCTGGTCCGGCCCTTGCCGATCGACTGCGGCACCACGCTGGCAGTCGCGGCGGGGACGAGGTTCTGGGCCACCAGCTGCTCGGCCTTCAGCTCCAGCGCGGCCGGCACGATCAGGTAAGCGGGGCGGATGTTCAGCACCGTTTTCTTGTCGATGCCGGTCTGCAGCGCCATCGCCGCCCGGGCCGCGCCCACCGCATCGACGGCCAGCGCCGCGCCGGTGCCCGCGAGGTTCTTGTGGTTGGCATGGAACAGCGCCGTGCCATCGGCCATGGCCGGGTTGGCGGTGATGATGCCCCAGACCACGTCCGACTCCAGTTGGGCGATGGAGTTGCCGTACATCGCCGGGATCCGGGTGAAGGCGTCGAGATCGTCGTTGATCAGCACCTGGCGGGTGATGGCGACGACCCGGCCATAGGTCTTCACGCGGTAGCTTTCCTTGCTTTCCCCAAGGGTGCCGCGTTTGAACTCGCCGCTCTCGCCCACTTCCAGCAGTTGTGGCGCTTCGCCGAGCTGCACCCGGTGCATGGACTTGAAGTCGGTGGCCAGCACCTGGCGGCAGAAGAGCGCGAAGGTCCGCGGATAGGCGTCATAGGCCTGGCGCAGGGTCTTGCTGGTGACCGCCGACAGGATCTCGGGGAAGTCCGAGGTCGAATGCAGCGCCCGCGTCGCCACCTCGTCACGCGACAGGCCGCGCGTGTTCACGCCGGCATTGCCGAGGCTCTCGCGGGCCAGTTCCAGCAGCGTCATGCCGCGATACTGGCGTGCGGCGTCGTCCAGCGGAAACAGCGTCGGGCCGTAGCGGTGCAGCAGCGCATTCGCCACCGCGTCGCGGCGGGTACCTATGCGATTTCAGTCCATTATAAGCTTTACACCGAAGCCGCGCTAGTCGAGAGGTCCGGAGAATATCGGCCCAGAGAGAACGCTTCCGGCCCACCTGGCGCCGAAGCCAGTGCTCAGGCCCACCCGCATAACCCTCGAAAACAACGAGAAAGTCCGGCCGCAGCCGGATGGGGAGAACGCTTTCGCGAAGGCAAGTGGCGGAGAGGGTGGGATTCGAACCCACGGTGGGCTTGCACCCACTCCGGTTTTCGAGACCGGCGCGATCGACCACTCCGCCACCTCTCCGCGCTTTCCGGGGGTCGTCCGTGGGGGCGGGATGTATCTGCACCCGCGCCGCAGTGCAACACGTTTTTGCGCTCCGGGGGGCGCGAAACAGGCTACGGGTCGGGGTCGCAAGCGGCAAAGAATTTCGTCTCGCCGCTTGGCAGCGTGGGCGCGCACGATTACCTCTGGGGCACCTTTGCGGAGAAAGCCCGATGTTCAGCCGATTCCTTGGCCCGGCAGCCGCTCTGCTGGCCCTGACGCTGGGGCAGGGGCATGCGGCCGAGGGCGATGCGACGCGGCTCGAGGATGTGCTGCAACTGCGCGAGGTCTTCTCGGTGATGAGCGAGGAGGGGAGCGACTACGGGGCGCAGATCGAGGCCGACATGTTTCCCGGCGCCGGCGGCCCGTCCTGGGCCAAGGCGGTGAACGGGATCTATTCGGTCGACCGCATCCTGCCGATCTTCGACGCGGCCTTCGAGGCCGAGCTTGCGGAGGCGAACGCCGACGTTCCCGCCATGATCGCCTTCTTCGAGAGCGATCTTGGCCGCAGGGTGACGACGCTGGAAATCTCCGGCCGGCGGGCGCTTCTCGACCAGGCGGTCGAGGACGCGAGCCGGCTGAAATACGAGGAGCTTTCGGCGGCCGGCGACGCGAAGGTGGCGCTCGTCGACGTGTTCGTCGACGCCAACGACTTGGTGGAGGCGAATGTTGCCGGGGCGATGAACGCGAACTACGCCTTCTACCGGGGGCTGGCGGACGCCGGCGTGCTTCCCGACGGGATGACCGACGACGAGATCGTCGCCGAGATCTGGGCGCAGGAGGACTCCATCCGCGACGAGACGGACATCTGGATCCGCTCCTACCTCGCGATGGCCTATGCGCCGCTTGCGGAGGCCGAGATCCGCCAGTATACCGACTTTTCCGAGACCGCCGCGGGCAAGGATATGAATGCCGCGCTCTTTGCCGGATTCGACGCGGTCTTCACCGAGGTGTCGCACCAGCTCGGCCGTGCCGCGGGGGGCATCATGGCGGGGCAGGAACTCTAGCCGCGCCCGCCCTTGTGTCGCCGCCTCCTTCCGCTAGCATCCGGCCCGCGACGTGGACGGAGGGGTGGCGGGCGGAATGGCGGGCGCAGGCGACAGGGTCAGGCGGCGGCGGGTGTTCTACATCCCCGGATATGACCCGTTCCATCCCCGGCGCTACCGCGAGCTTTACCGCAAGGAAGGCGCCGAACAGGCGCGGATCAGCGGCTATTCCCTGCGCCTGTCGCCGGGACAGCGGGGGGAGCGCTATGGCTGGCACGTGGCGTTCGCGGGCGACGGCGGCGCCGCCGAGGCAGAGGTCGAGGTGCTTGTCTGGTCCGACATCGTCGCCGCCTCGATGGGCCAGTCGATCGCCGCCACCTACTGGCAGCTTCTGAAGACGGTCCGGGTCTATGTCGGCTCGGGGGCGATCTTCCGGCTCCTGCGGCTGCGGAAGGGGCCGGCGATCGCCGCACTCTACCCGATCGGCGTGCTGATCGGCCAGGCGGGTCTCGCAATCGCCGCAGGGCTGGCCGCGCTCGCGCTGGTGCGCCGGGCGGTGGCCGCGCTCTGGCCGCTGGCGCCGGTGGCGGCACCGGCTTCCCTCGGACTTGGCCTCGGGGCGGGGGCGGGGATTGCGCTCCTGCGCTGGTTCCGGCGGCACGACAACCGCATCTTCGCCTGGTATCTGATGCACGACTTCGCCTTCACGGCGAGCGCTGGGGGCGCCGTCCCGGACCCGCTGCGCCCCCGCCTGCGGGCCTTCGCCGACCGCGTCGCCGAGGCGCTCGGCGAGGACTGGGACGAGGTTCTGGTCGTCGGGCATTCCTCGGGCGCGCATCTGGCAGTCACGGTGCTGGCCGACCTGATCCGGCGCGGCGGGGTGCCGGAGGGGGGGGCGGCGCTGGGGTTCCTGTCGCTCGGGCAGGTGGTGCCGATGGTGTCGTCCCTGCCGGGGGGCGAGGATCTGCGCCGCGATCTGGCGTTTCTGTCGCAGCGGGGCGAACTCACCTGGGTCGACGTGACCGCGCCGGGCGACGGCTGCGCCTATGCGCTTTGCGACCCGGTGGCGGTCTCGGGCGTGGCGACTGCGGCCAAGCGCTGGCCGCTGGTGGTTTCGGCGGCCTTCACGCAGACCCTGAGCCCCGAACGCCTGCGGGCGCTGCGATGGCGCTTCTTCCGGCTGCATTTCCAGTATCTCTGCGCCTTCGACCGGCCGGGCGACTACGACTACTTCCGCATCACCGCGGGGCCGATGACGCTGGCCGCGCGGTATCGTGGCCGGGCGCCGTCGCAAAGCCGGATCGAGCGGGCGGTGGCCCGGTTCGGAAGGGCCGGATGATCGTCGGAAGATCCGCATGCGCCGGCTGCGCCGGGCCTGCCGCTGGTGCCTTGCGGGGGCATTGGCCGGATCGAATCGGACGCGGGATCACGCAGCATGACGTAACGTCACATTGCGTGAGCGATATGAAACAATCCTGAAACGCAACCTTGAATTGATCGTCACGGGAAAACCGGTGCATTTTCAGGAGGTCGTCCGGTGATTCGCCGAACGGCAGTGCGAGTGACCGGCTGGAAGCTGCTCGTCCGGCCTAAGTGGAAGATCGGCTGAAATCTGCTCATTCGGCCGGGATTGTCCAGGGGGATGCCATGTCGATGAAGTCGCTGGCGGTTGCCATGCCAGGCACGCTCATGTCGGTTCTTCCGGTGCCGGGGTCTTTCCGCATCGCCGTGCCGTCGTGGCGCGCGGTCGGGATCAACACCAACGCCGCACCCGTCGTCGAGCATCCCGCGCTGTCGCGCGAGGAAATCCAGGCGCTGTTTCATGGCGAACTGAACGGCAGGGTGCGCCGCAAGCCCGGCCTGACCCCGCGGGAAGAGCAGGAGAAATCGCTTGCCAAGCGGATACGCTGCGCGCTTTATCCCGGGCTTTCGCCGGCGCTGCGCCACTGATCGCCGCTAGAGCGTGTCTGCGCTTGATTGAATCTGGAAGAGGATTCCGCGATTGATCGTGATGTGCTTCACTGTGACCACCAGACAATGGGGGTGAAGTATGGTGGCACCACTTTCGATGGACCTGCGGATGCGGATTGCGTCG
>JAUQYA010000054.1 GCA_030837785.1 Albidovulum sp. | reverse complement strand
TTTCGGGCCGGCCCGAGGCCGACGACCGCGATTTCGAGACGCGTGCCGACGGCGATCCCTTCGCCGGCGGCGCCGGGACGCCCGGCGATGTCAGGGCGCTTCTGGACCGGATGCAGCCCGGCAGCGGCGGTGCCGGCCCGTGGCTTTTCCGCGTTGCCTACGCCGATGGCGGCGCGACCCCCTGACCGCGCGGCGCCGTCGCGTCAGGGTCTGGATCAGAACCACTGGCCGGGCTCCATCAGCCCGAGGTCCATCAGTTGCTGCGACGTCCAGTCGAACCGGGCCGAGCCGTGCCAGGTGAAGCCCGGGATCGCGAAGGTCGAACCGGGATTCGCCTTCAGCGCCTTCGCGGTGCGGAACGAGGCAATGGCGGCAGTGAGGTTGTGGTGCCAGGGGCAGGCATAGGTGTTGTATTCCTCGGCGCTGAAGCTGTGGTCCTCCCGAAGCCGCAGATCCTTCGCCGCGCGGAAGAGCGCGATCCGGTCGATCCGGCGCCGCTGTTTCGGCACATGCTCTTCGAACCGCCAGCGAAGACCACCGAAGAAGTCGAGCTGCCGTTCCTTCGGATGCCCCGTCTCGGGATCGGGCCGGGCAAGCGCATAATAGCCCGACCGGTCCAGCATCGCCTCCTCGAGGCTGACCGCGTCGGGATGCCGGCCGAGGTCGGGGGCGTAGAGATCGACGACATAGGCAAGCATCGCGTCGCGCCGCTCCTCGGCGTGAAAGCCCAGCATCTCGCCCACGGTCCGGGTTTCGCAGAACGGGAAGAACAGATATTCGGCGTTGTAGCAGTAATAGAGCCAGGTGCCGGCGGGCGCCGCCGCAGCCACGGCGTTGACCACCGCGGGCACAGCGCCGGGCGCCAGCGTGTCGCACACCACCCAGTGCGCCGCCGCCGCGACCTCGGGCGGCGGGGCGATCTCGGCCGGGTGCAGCACGACGATCTCGCGAAAGCCGATCTTCGCATGATGCGTCACGGTGGAGGCGATCTCCACCGTGTCCTCGACGAAGACGAGCGCGATCGGCCCCTTGGCGAGCACGGCGGCGCCTTCGGCAAGAAAGGCCCTGAGCGAGGCGAAGTTCATCTGGCTTTCCTGCTCCCCGGATTGCTCTCCGGTCCCTCGACAGGTTTCCCGCCCGGCAGCGCCCGGGGCTACGCCCGCACGAGCTTCTCGTATTCCGATGCCACGCGCTTTGTCAGCTCGCCCACCTCGAAATTATAGCTGCCGATCTGCCCGACCGGCGTGACCTCGGCCGCCGTGCCGGTCAGCCAGCACTGTTCGAAGCCTTCCAGTTCCTCGGGCAGGATGTGGCGCTCGTGCACCTTCACCTGCATGTCCTTCAGCATCTGGATCACCGTCTGGCGGGTGAGGCCGTTGAGGAAGCAGTCGGCCTTCGGCGTGTGCACCTCGCCGTTCCTGACGAAGAAGATGTTGGCGCCGGTCGCCTCGGCGACATAGCCGCGATAGTCGAACATCATCGCGTCCGAACACCCCTTCGCCTCTGCCGCGTGCTTCGACATGGTGCAGATCATGTAAAGCCCCGCCGCCTTGGCCTCTGACGGGATGGTCTCGGGCGACGGGCGCTTCCATTTCGAGATGTCGAGCTTCGCGCCGCGCGTCTTGGCGTCGCCGTAGTAGTTGCCCCATTCCCAGCCGGCGACCGCGACACGGATCGGGTTGCGGCGGGCCGAGACGCCCATGTCCTCGCCCGCCCCGCGCCAGGCGAGCGCGCGGACATAGGCGTTGGTCCAGCCGTTCGCCTTCAGCATCGCCTCCTTGGCGGCGTCGATCTCCTCCGCGGTATAGGGCAGTTCCATGTCGAGAAGCTCGCCCGAGCGGATCAGCCGCAGCGAATGCTCGTGGCCCTTGAAAATCCGGCCCTCGTAGCAGCGCTCGCCCTCGAACACGGCCGAGGCATAGTGCAGCGCGTGGGTCAGGATGTGGACCTTCGCGTCGCGCCACTCCACGAGCTTGCCGTCCATCCAGATCTTGCCGTCGCGATCGTCGTAGGCCCCAGCCATCTCATCCTCCTCGGGTGCAGCCGTTTTCATATGTTGCGCAATTTAGGTCCGCTTCGGACATAATGTTGCGTGAAATCGCGCATTCGCTATCAGTTGAGTCTTGGAAAGTCAACATGGCTGACATAAAATCCCGTCGCGCGACGAGGCGGAGGGCAAGGCGCATGATGGCGGGCAGTGCGGGGCCGCAGGGGGGCGAAAGCCTCCTTTTCCTCACCGACGAACAGCTCCGCAAGGGGATCGAGGCGATGTTCTTCGCCTATCGCGCCTTCACGGCCGACCCCGACCGGATTCTCGAGAACTACGACTACGGCCGCGCCCACCACCGTGCCATCCACTTCATCCACCGCCAGCCCGGCCTGACGGTGAACGCGCTTCTCGGCACGCTCGGGGTGACCAAGCAGTCGCTCAACCGGGTGCTCCGGACGCTGGTCGACGACGGGCTGGTCGAGGCGCGCGTCGGGCGGCGCGACAAGCGCGAACGCAACCTCTTCCTGACCGCGAAGGGGGCGGAGCTGGAACGCGACCTGTCGGATGCGCAGCGCGCCCGGATGCGTGCGGCCTACCGCGCGGCGGGGCCGGTGGCGGTCGCGGGCTTCCGCCAGGTGCTCGAGGCGATGATGGACCCCGATATCCGCCGCCAGTACCAGTCGATCAAGGACGGCGCCTTCAGGGACGGGGCGGCATGACCGGGCTGCCCGACATCCATCTGCTCATCGTCGACGATGACGAACGCATCCGGTCGCTCTTGCAGAAATTCCTGGTGCGACAGGGTTTCTGGGTGACCGCGGCGCGCGACGGCGCCCATGCGCGGCGGCTTCTGGCCGGGCTCGAGTTCGATCTCATCGTGATGGACGTGATGATGCCGGGCGAAGACGGCATCAGCCTGACCCGCGACCTCCGCGCCCGGATGGCGACGCCGATCCTCCTTCTGACCGCGCGGGGCGAAACCGCCGACCGGATCGCCGGGCTCGAGGCCGGGGCCGACGACTACCTCGCCAAGCCCTTCGAGCCCAAGGAGCTTCTCCTGCGCATCAACGCCATCCTCAGGCGGACGCCGGTGAAGGTGGAGCCGAAGCTGCCCAAGGTCATCGCCCTCGGCGAGGTGCGCTATGACGTCGACCGCGGCGAGATGTGGCGCGGCCACGATCTGGTGCGTCTCACCGCGACCGAGGCCGCGCTGATGCGCATCTTCGCCGCCCGCCCCGGAGAGCCGGTCACCCGGACCCAGCTTGTCGAGGATCTGAACCGGGGCAGCGGGCGCGGCGACACCGGCCAGACCCAGGAGCGCGCGGTCGACGTGCAGATCACCCGGCTTCGCCGCAAGTTCGAAACCGATCCGAAGCAGCCGCGCTACCTCCAGACCGTGCGCGGCGCGGGCTACATGCTGGCGCCGGATTGATCCCGGCCCCGTTCGCCCGCGGTCCTTGCCACCGCGCGCGCCGGCGCTAAGGTCAGGGCATGGCCACGCTTCTCGTTACCCATCCCGCAGCCCTCGCCCACATCACCCCGCCCGGCCACCCGGAACGGGCGGAGCGCCTGCGCGCCATCGAGGCGGCCCTCGCCGCGCCCCGCTTCGCCGCGCTCGACCGGCAGGAGGCGCCGCTGGCTGCCGAGGCGGAGGTGCTGCGCTGCCATGCCGCCGGCTATCTCGCCGCGGTGAAGGCGGCCCGGCCCGGGGGTGACGGCCGGTTCCAGCTCGACCCCGACACCTGGATCTCGGCCGGTTCCGTCGAGGCCGCGCTGAGGGCGATCGGCGGGGTGGAGACGGCCGTGGATGCGGTGCTGTCGGGCGCCGCCGCCAATGCCTTCGTGGCGATGCGCCCGCCCGGCCACCATGCCGAGGCTGCCCGCTCGATGGGCTTTTGCCTCTTCGGCACCGTCGCCATCACGGCGAAATACGCGCTCGACCGTCACCGTCTTTCCCGGGTCGCCGTGCTCGACTTCGACGTTCACCACGGCAACGGCACGCAGGATCTTCTGTGGGACGAGCCGCGCGCGCTCTTTGTCTCGTCGCACCAGGTCCCGCTCTGGCCCGGCACCGGCGCGGCGATTGAGACCGGCGCGCATGGCCAGATCGTCAACCTGCCGCTGCCGCCCGGCTCAGGCGGCGCCGAGATGCGTGCCGTCTGGGAACCCGCCCTCGCCCGTGTCGCCGCCTTCCGGCCCGACCTCATCCTCCTTTCGGCCGGGTTCGACGCGCACCGCGACGACCCGCTCGCCGAACTGGAATGGACCGAGGCCGACTATGCCTGGCTGACCGGCGCGATCTGCGACGTGGCACGGGACACCTGCGGCGGCCGGGTGGTCTCCGCGCTCGAAGGCGGCTATGATCTTTCCGCGCTCGCGGCCTCGGTCGCGGCGCATCTGGATGTGCTGATGGAGCGGGGCGCATGAACGACATCGAAGGCCTGAGCTTCGAAGACGCGATGAAGAAGCTGGAAGCGGTCGTGCGCGATCTGGAATCCGGCAATGTGGAGCTGGAGAAGTCGATCGCGCTCTACGAAGAGGGCGCACGGCTCAAGGCGCATTGCGAGAAGAAGCTGAAGGAGGCCGAGGAGAAGGTCGCCCGGATCACCCTCGGCCCCGATGGCGCGCCCACCGGCACGGTCCCCGTCGAAGGTCTCTGAGTGTTTGCCGAACGGTTGAAGGCGGCGCAGGCAGGGGTCGAGTCCGCCCTCGATGCGGCACTGCAAGACCGCGCCGGGGTGCCGGTCGTCCAGGCGATGCGCTACGCGCTTCAGGGCGGCAAGCGGCTCCGCGCCTTCCTGGTGCTGGAAAGTGCCGCGCTCCACGGCATCCCGGCCGACCGCGCCATGCCCGCGGCGGCGGCGGTCGAGGCGCTCCATGCCTATTCGCTGGTCCATGACGACCTGCCCTCGATGGACGACGATGATCTCCGCCGCGGCCTGCCCACCGTCCATGTGCGCTGGGACGAGGCGACGGCGATCCTTGCCGGCGACGCGCTCCAGACCCTCGCCTTCGAATTGCTCGCAGACCCCGCCCTCGGCCCGGCCGAGGCCCGCATCGCCCTTGTCCGCGCCCTTGCCCGCGCGTCGGGCGCCGAGGGCATGGTGCTCGGCCAGGCGCTCGACATCGCCGCCGAAACCGCCGCCCGGCCGCTGACGCTCGACGAGATCACCGCGCTCCAGCAGGCCAAGACCGGCGCGCTCATCGGCTTTTCGGCCACCGCCGGCGCGACCCTCGCCGGCGCCGATCCCGCGCCGCTTGCCGCCTACGCCCGCGCCCTCGGCCTCGCCTTCCAGATCGCCGACGATGTGCTCGACGTGGCGGGCGATCCGGCCAAGGCGGGCAAGAGGCTCGGCAAGGACGCTGCCGCGGGAAAGGCCACCTTCGTCTCGCTTCTCGGGCTCGACGGCGCAAAGCGACGCGCCCGGGCGCTGGTAGGGGAGGCGGAGGCGGCACTTTTGCCCTATGGTGAGGCAGCGGAAACCTTGAGACAGGCCGCGCGTTTCGTTATTGCCCGCGAAAGCTGAGCGAACCGCCCGGGGAGGGCGCATGACCGACCGACCCATCACCCCCACGCTCGACCGCGTGAAGACGCCCGCCGACATGAAGGCGCTCACCGACCGCGAGCTGCGCCAGCTTGCCGACGAGCTTCGGGCCGAGACGATCAGCGCGGTCTCGGTCACCGGCGGCCACCTCGGCGCCGGGCTCGGCGTGGTGGAGCTGACGGTCGCGCTCCACGCCGTCTTCGACGCGCCGCGCGACAAGATCATCTGGGACGTCGGTCACCAGTGCTATCCGCACAAGATCCTCACCGGCCGGCGCGACCGGATCCGCACGCTGCGCCAGAGGGGCGGGCTCTCGGGGTTCACCAAGCGTTCGGAAAGCCCCTATGACCCGTTCGGCGCGGCGCATTCCTCCACCTCGATCTCGGCGGCGCTGGGCTTTGCCGCCGCGCGCGACCTCGGCGGCGAGGCCGGCGATGCGGTGGCGGTGATCGGCGACGGCGCGATGAGCGCGGGCATGGCCTTCGAGGCGATGAACAATGCCGGTCATCTCGGCAAGCGGCTCTTCGTCATCCTCAACGACAACGAGATGTCGATCGCACCGCCGGTCGGCGCCCTTTCCGCCTATCTCTCGCGGCTTTATGCCGGCGCCCCCTATCAGGACCTCAAGGCGGCCGCCAAGGGCGCGATCAGCCTCTTGCCGCCACCCTTCCAGGAAGGCGCGCGGCGGGCAAAGGAAATCCTCAAGGGCATGGCGGTGGGCGGCACCCTCTTCGAGGAACTGGGCTTCACCTATGTCGGTCCGATCGACGGGCATGACCTCGACCAGCTCCTGCCCGTCCTGCGCACCGCGAAAGCGCGGGCGACCGGGCCGATGCTGATCCATGTGCTGACCAAGAAGGGCAAGGGATTTGCCCCTGCCGAACGCGCCGCCGACCGCGGCCACGCCACCGGCAAGTTCGACCCTGTCACGGGGGAACAGAAAAAGGCACCCTCGAACGCCCCCGCCTACACCAGGGTCTTCGCCGAAAGCCTGATCCGCGAGGCCGCAGCGGACGACCGCATCGTCGCCGTCACCGCCGCGATGCCCGACGGCACCGGGCTCAACCTCTTCGCCGAACGCTTTCCCCGCCGCTGCTTCGATGTCGGCATCGCCGAACAGCACGCCGTGACCTTCTCGGCCGGGCTTGCGGCGGGGGGGATGAAACCCTTCTGCGCGCTCTACTCCACCTTCCTGCAGCGCGGCTATGACCAGGTGGTGCACGACGTGGCGATCCAGCGGCTTCCGGTCCGCTTCGCCATCGACCGCGCCGGACTCGTCGGCGCCGACGGCGCCACCCATGCCGGCGCCTTCGACATCGCCTTCCTCGCCAACCTGCCCGGCATGGTGGTGATGGCCGCGGCCGACGAGGCGGAACTCGTGCACATGGTCGCCACCGCCGCCGCCCTCGACGATCGCCCCTCGGCCTTCCGCTATCCGCGCGGCGAGGGCGTGGGGGTGGAGATGCCGGAGCGCGGGGTGCCGCTCGAGGTCGGGCGCGGAAGGATCATCGCCGAGGGCGGACGGGTGGCGATCCTCTCCCTCGGCACGCGGCTCTCGGAGGTGCTGAAGGCGCGCGAGGCGCTCGGTGCCCGCGGCCTTGCCCCCACCGTCGCCGACGCCCGCTTCGCCAAGCCCTTGGACCGCGACCTGGTCCTGTCGCTCGCCCGCCACCACGAGGCGCTGATCACCGTCGAGGAAGGCGCCATCGGCGGCTTCGGCAGCCATGTCGCCCAGCTTCTCGCCGATGAGGGCATCTTCGACCGCGGGCTGAAGTTCCGCTCGATGGTGCTGCCCGACAGCTTCATCGACCAGGCGAGCCCCGAGGACATGTATGCCAGTGCGGGCATGAACGCGCCCCAGATCGAGGCCAAGGTGCTCGAGGTCCTCGGGGTGGCGCGGCTCGGCGAACGGCGCGCCTGATCAGGCCGTCCTTCCCCGCTCGATCCTTGCGTATTCGCGCACCTTGGTGCCGTCGTCGCGGGCAGCGGCGCGTTCGTGCAGCGCGCGGGTGGCGGGGTGGCTTCCCTCCTCGCCCAGGGCTCTCTCGATCTCGACGAAGCGCTTCAGGCGGCTTCCCTCGGAACTCGTGCGGCGGTCAGCAGCGGGCCGGCTCATGTCTTCCTCCTCGGGTCTCCCGGCCCCGGAGCCCGGGGCCGGCGTCAGGATGCAGCCGAATCGGTCCGCAGACCAAGCCGAAACTCCACCAGAGCGTGAATCCGGCGTTACCCCGCCAGCCGCGCCAGCGCCCAGCGCGCCGCATCCGCCACCGCCGGGTCTGGATCGCCGACGAGCGCCGCGGCCGCACCCCTCAGCCCCGCGTCGTCGGAATTGCCGATCGCATAGAGGACGTTGCGCACGAAGCGGTCGCGGCCGATCCGCTTGACCGGGCTGCCCGAGAACCGTTGCCGGAACGCCGCATCGTCCAGGGCCGCCAGTTCCGCGAGCGGCGGCGCCCCGACCCGCGCGGCATAGCCGGTCTCGCGCGCGGCGCGGGCGAACTTGTTCCACGGGCAGACGGCGAGGCAGTCGTCGCAGCCGTAGACCCGGTTGCCGAGAAGCGGCCTGAGCGCCTCGTCCACCGGCCCCCTGTGCTCGATCGTCAGGTAGGAGATGCAGCGCCGCGCGTCGAGCTGATAGGGCGCCGGGAAGGCCCGCGTCGGGCAGATGTCGAGACAGGCCCGGCACGACCCGCAATGGTCGGCGCCGGCCTCGTCCTTCGGCAGGTCGAGCGTGGTGAAGATCGCGCCGAGGAAGAACCAGCTCCCGAGATCGCGGCTCACGAGGTTGGTGTGCCGGCCCTGCCAGCCGAGGCCCGCGGCCTGGGCGAGCGGCTTCTCCATCACCGGCGCGGTATCGACGAAAACCTTGATTTCCGCCGGAACAGGGTCTTTCCCCGCCGCCTCGATCAGCCAGCGGCCGAGCCGCTTCAGCCGCTTCTTCACGATGTCATGGTAGTCCTTGCCCTGCGCGTAGCACGACACCGCCGCGCGATCCTTCCTGCCCAGAACCGCCAGCGGGTCGTAGTCTGGCGCATAGGCCTCGGCCAGCATGATCACGGTCCGCGCCTCGGGCCAGAGCGCCGCCGGATCGCCGCGCCAGGACATGCGCTCCGCCATCCAGCCCATCTGGCCGTGCCGTCCCGCGGCGACATAGGCGGCAAGCCGGCCTGCCGCCTCCGGGATCGCATCGGGCGCGCAGAAGCCGCAGGCGGAAAAGCCCTCGATCCTCGCCCGCTCGGCGATCAGCGCCTTCAGGGCGGACCTGTCCATCCCGGCCTCCCGCTTCTTCGTTGGCGAAATACCCCCGGGGGTGCGGGGGCGGCGCCCCCGGCGGGGGGGTCAGAAATCCAGATCGGCGTAATGCGCCGGCGGCGGAAAGCCCGGCACCTGATCGGCCAGAAGCGACCGGAACGAGGGCCGCGACTTGATCTTCGCATACCAGTCCTTGACGTTCGGGCAGCGGTTCCAGTCGACGTCCGAGATGTAGTCGAGGCTCGACAGATGCGCCGCCGCCGCGAAATCGGCCAGCGTCATCTCGTTGCCGGCCAGCCAGCGGCGGCCCTCCAGAAGCCAGCTCATGTAGTCGAGGTGGTACTTGATCCTGCTGGAGCCGGACTTGACGTTCTTCGAATCCGGATAGCCGAGCTTCATCACCTTCTTGTTCACCCGCTCGTAAAGAAGCTTCGAGGTCACTTCGTCGTGGAACTTGTCGTCGAACCAGGCGCAGAGGCGGCGCACCTCGTAGCGGTTCTCGGCCTCCCTCGGCATCAGCCGCGGTTCGGGCACGGTTTCCTCGAGGTATTCGCAGATCGCCTGGCTTTCCGACATCGTCCGCCCGTTCAGCCGGATCACCGGGATCTTGCCCGAGGGATTGCGGCGCAGGAACTCGGTGCCCTGTTCCCAGTAGCGTTCCTCCACCAGTTCCACCTCGATCCGCTTCTCGGCCAGCGTCAGGCGCACCTTGCGGCAGAAGGGCGAGAGGGGAACGTGGTAAAGACGGGTCATGGAGGGACACTCGTGTCGCGGATGCGGCCCCCGTGATACCGGCCGCGCCCCCGGGGATCAATCCTCGAAACAGGCCGCGCGCCCGTCGGCGCGGATCGTCGCCGCACCGTCGGCGATCACCGCGGCGCGGGTGCGCAGGAAGCCCGAGGGTCGGGCCGGGTTGCGGCCCTTGGGGTCGGGCAGCGCCGCGGCGATCAGTGCCGCCTGCCGGGGGCCGAGATCGCCGGCCGACCGGCCGAAATAGGCCTCTGCCGCGGCTCCCACCCCGAAGCGGCCGGTCCCGGTCTCGGCCACGTTCAGATAGACCTCGACGATCCGGCGCTTGGTCCAGAGCAGTTCCACCACCGGCGTCATCACCGCCTCGAGCGCCTTCCTCGGCCAGCTCCGCCCCTGCCAGAGGAAGACGTTCTTGACCACCTGCTGGGTGATGGTCGAGGCGCCGCGGCCCGCCCCCTCGTCGAGCGCGGCGCGGATCGCGCGCATGTCGAAGCCCCAGTGCAGGCAGAAATTCGCATCCTCCGCCGCCACCACCGACAGCGCCACCTCCGGTGCCATGTCCTCCAGATCGACCCAGCCCCGGCTCACGCCGCCCTGCCGCCAGCTTTCGGCCAGCATGTAGGGCGTCACCGCCGGGTTCACGACGGTGAAGAGAAGGACGAAGAAGAGCCAGATCCCGGCAAGTGCCGCCACCGCGCGCCCGACCCATCGCAGAATGTCGCGCAGGGTGAAGCCCCTGCGCCGCGCCGCGGGCCTGGCCCTCGATCTCGTTCCCGGTTTCCTGCCCTTCGCCATCGGCGAGATCAATCACGCCGGGGCGGTCGGGGTCAAGGTCCGGCCGGTTGCGGGGCGGCCGCGGCTGCCGCCCTGCCGCCGCGGATTGTCGCCCCGCGCGGGCGGCGGGAACTTCGGCCGCGCCCGGCGGTTCAGATGCCGGGACGCAAGGACCCGACGCAACGACCCCCGGGTCGCGCGCAGGCCCGGGTCAGCCAAAGGAGCCCGGACATGGCCGATCATCCCGTCACCAGCGACATCCACGCCCCGCTGGCCTGACCCGCCCCGCTACTCCGCCGGAACCGCCTCGGCATCGGCGCTCAAGGGATGGGGCAGGTGGATCAGCATCTCCTTCGGGCAGGCCTGGATGAAGTTCGCCCGTTCCGCCGCCCAGTGCTGGAGGATGCGTTTCGCCTTCAGGCTCCCGGTCTCGGCGGCGTGGCGCTCGATCAGGCCCTTCAGCTCCGCCTCCCAGTGCGGATGGGTGACGGCGCAGGTGACCAGCGTCTCGAGGTTCATCAGCTCCTCGGCAGAGCCGTCGGGATCATGGACATAGGCCATGCCGCCGGTCATGCCGGCGCCGAAGTTGGCGCCGATCCGGCCGAGGATGACGGCCGTGCCGCCGGTCATGTATTCGCAGCCGTTGGAGCCGCAGCCCTCCACCACAACCCTCGCGCCGGAATTGCGCACCGCAAAGCGTTCGCCGGCGCGGCCTGCGGCGAAGAGGTGGCCGTCGGTCGCGCCGTAAAGCACGGTGTTGCCGATGATCGTGTTCTCGGATGCCTCGAGCGGCGAGACCATCGCGGGCCTGACCACGATCATGCCGCCGCTGAGGCCCTTGCCCACGTAGTCGTTGGCGTCGCCGGAAACCTCGATCTTCAGCCCCGGCGCGGCGAAGGCGCCAAGCGACTGGCCGCAGGAACCGGCCAGCTTTACCGTCAGGTGATCGGGCTGGAGGCCGTTGCGCATCCCGAACTTCCTGACGATCAGCGAGGATGCCCGCGTGCCGATGGTGCGGTGGGTGTTCCGCACCGCGTAGGAAAGCTGCATCTTCTCGCCGTCCTCGAAGAACCGCGCGCCGTCGCGGATGATCTCGGCATCCAGCGTGTCGGGCACCGCGTTCCGGGGCTTCGAACGGTCGTAGACGATCCGGTCCGCGCCATCGACGGTGATCAGGAGCGGATTGAGGTCAAGATCGTCAAGGTCGGCGTGGCCGCGGCTCACCTGGGTCAGAAGGTCCGCCCGCCCGATGATCTCGTCCAGGGACCGCGCGCCGATCTGGGCGAGGATCTCGCGCACCTCCTGGGCATAGAAGGTGATCAGGTTCACCACCTTGTCGGCGGTGCCGTTGAACATCGCGCGAAGCCGCTCGTCCTGGGTGCAGACGCCCACCGGGCAGGTGTTCGACTGGCACTGCCGCACCATGATGCAGCCCATCGCGATCAGCGCGGCGGTGCCGATGCCGTATTCCTCGGCCCCCATCATCGCAGCGATGACGATGTCTCGGCCGGTGCGCAGGCCCCCGTCGGTCCTGAGCGTGATCCGGTCCCTGAGCTTGTTCATCGCCAGGACCTGATGCGCCTCGGTCAGGCCCATCTCCCACGGCAGGCCGGCATATTTGATCGAGGTCACGGGCGAGGCGCCGGTGCCGCCGTTATGGCCCGAAATCAGGATCACATCCGCCTTGGCCTTGGCGACGCCGGCAGCGATCGTGCCGACGCCGGACGAGGCGACGAGCTTGACCGTGACCTTGGCGCGCGGGTTGATCTGCTTCAGGTCGTAGATCAGCTGCGCCAGATCCTCGATCGAATAGATGTCGTGGTGTGGCGGCGGGCTGATCAGCGTCACGCCGGGGGTGGAATGCCTGAGCCGCGCGATCAGCTTGGTCACCTTCATGCCCGGCAACTGGCCGCCCTCGCCGGGCTTGGCGCCCTGCGCCACCTTGATCTCAAGCTCCTCGCAGGCATTCAGGTAGTCCGCCGTCACCCCGAACCGGCCGGAGGCCACCTGCTTGATCTTGGCCGAGGGGTTGTCGCCGTTCGGCATCGGCAGGAAATGCGCCGGATCCTCGCCGCCCTCGCCGGAATCGGACTTCGCGCCGATCCGGTTCATGGCGATGTTCAGCGTCATGTGCGCCTCTGGGCTCAGCGCCCCGAGGCTCATGCCCGGGGTCACGAAGCGCTTCCTGATCGAGGTGATCGATTCCACCTCCTCGATGGGCACCGCCCGGCCCAGCGGCTTGATGTCCAGAAGGTCGCGGATGTGGATCGGCGGGTTCGCCCGCATCGCCGCGGAATACTGCTTCCACAGGTCGTAGGAGGCGCGGTCGCAGGCCGATTGCAGAAGGTGCATGGTCTGCGCCTCCCAGGCGTGCTTCTCGCCCGACCGGCGGGCCTTGTAGAAGCCGCCGATCGGCAGCACATCTGCCCCGCCTTTCCAGCCCCTGGCGTGGATCTCCTCCAGCTTGTGCTGGATGCCGCTGACGCCGATGCCCGAGATGCGGCTCTGCATGCCGGGGAAATATTCCGCGACCATCGCGCGGGACAGGCCCACGGCCTCGAAGTTCAGCCCGCCGCGATAGGACGAGATCACCGAAATCCCCATCTTCGACATGATCTTCAGAAGGCCCGCGTCGATCGCGTCGCGGTAGCGGCGGATGGCCTCGACCAGGCTTCCCTCCAGCAGGCCGCGGCGGATGCGGTCGGCAATCGAATCCTGCGCCAGATAGGCGTTCACCGTTGTCGCGCCACAGCCGATCAGCACTGCGAAGTAATGCGGATCGATGCACTCGGCCGACCGCAGGTTCAGCGAACAGAAGGTGCGCAACCCCTTGCGCGTCAGCCAGGAATGCACCGCCGAGGTGGCGAGGATCATCGGCATCGCCACCCGGTCGGCCGACTGGTGCTGGTCGGTCAGGACAAGGTGTCCCGCGCCCGAGCGCACCGCATCCTCGGCCTCCGCCCGGATGCGTTCCAGCCCGAGCCTGAGCGCGTCGGCCTGCCCGCCCTCGGGGAAGGTGCAGTCGATGAAGGCGACATGGCCGCCGAACTGGCGCACCATCTCGTCGAACTCGGCATTGGCGATGAACGGGCTTTCCAGCACCAGGATCTCGGTCTGCGACGAATCCTCGTCGAGCACGTTCTTGAGATTGCCGAACCGGGTCTTCAGGCTCATCACCCGCGCCTCGCGCAAGCTGTCGATCGGCGGGTTGGTCACCTGGCTGAAGTTCTGCCGGAAGAAGTGGGAAAGCGGCCGGTACTGCTTCGAGAGCACCGCGGCCGGCGTGTCGTCGCCCATCGAGGCGATCATCTCCTTGCCGTCCTCGGACATCGGCGCCAGCACCTGCTCCAGCTCCTCGAGCGTGTAGCCCGCGGCGATCTGGCGCCGGCGCAGCTCGGCGCCCTCGAACAGCGCGGTTTCCGGCAGCGCGTCCAGCGTCGGCGAAAGCTCCACCACCTTCGCCAGCCATTCGCCGAAGGGCTGGCTGGAGGCCAGCCGGTCCTTCATCTCCCGGTCGTGGTAGAGGCGGCCCTCCTTCATGTCGACGGCGATCATCTGCCCGGGGCCGAGCGCCCCCTTCTCGCGCACCACCGCCTCGTCCACCGGCACCATCCCGGCTTCCGACCCGGCGATCAGCATCCCGTCGCCGGTGACGACATAGCGCATCGGCCTCAGGCCATTGCGGTCGAGCCCGCCGCAGACCCAGCGCCCGTCGGTCATGGCGAGCGCCGCCGGCCCGTCCCAGGGTTCCATGACGCTGTTGCAATAGGCATACATGTCGGCCCAGGCCTTCGGCATGTTGGTGGTGGCCTTCGACCAGGCCTCTGGCACCAGCATGGTCTTGGTCATCGGCGCCGACCGGCCCGAGCGGACCATCACCTCGAACACCGAATCGAGCGCGCCGGAATCGGAGGTGCCCATCGGGATGATCGGCTTGATGTCCTCGGCCATCTCGCCGAAGGCGGCGCTGGCCATGCGGATCTCGTGGCTCCGCATCCAGTTGACGTTGCCCTTCAGCGTGTTGATCTCGCCGTTGTGGGCCAGCATCCGGAACGGCTGCGCGAGCGACCATTGCGGGAAGGTGTTGGTGGAATAGCGCTGGTGATAGATGGCGAAGGCGCTTTCGAAGCGTTCGTCCATCAGGTCGGGGTAGAAGACCGCGACCTGTTCGGCCAGCATCATGCCCTTGTAGATCACCGAGCGGCACGACAGCGAACAGACATACATCCCGGCGATCTGCGCCGCGATCACCGCCTTCTCGATCCGGCGACGGATGATGTAAAGCTCGCGCTCGAACTGTTCCTGGTCGATCTCCTTCTCGCCGCGGATCAGGATCTGCTCGATCTCGGGGCGGGTGGCATTGGCCTTCTCGCCGAGGACGGAGGTGTCCACCGGCACATGCCGCCAGCCGTAGATGTAGTGGCCCATCCGCAGCACCTCGGTCTCGACGATGGTGCGGCAGCGTTCCTGCGCGGCGAAGTCGGTGCGCGGCAGGAAGACCTGGCCCACCGCGATCAGCTTCCTTGCGTCGGGCTCGTGCCCGGTCCGCCGCACCTGGTCGTAGAAGAACCTGACCGGGATCTGCACATGGATGCCGGCGCCGTCGCCGGTCTTGCCGTCGGCATCGACCGCGCCGCGGTGCCAGACCGCCTTCAGCGCCTCGATCCCGTTGGCCACGACCTTGCGGCTTGCCTTGCCGTCGATCGAGACGACAAGCCCCACGCCGCAGGAAGAATGCTCGTTCTCGCTGCGATAGAGACTGTTTTCCGCCATCCAGGCGCGGCGGACCTCTTCCTTTACCATCCAGTCGGCAGGCAGCGTCATTCCATGTCTCCTTCCAGATGGTCGTTCCTGGCTTCGTATTCGGCGCGCGTCGCCCTGCGGTGGTCGCCGCTAAGGCCGAGGCAGGCCAGCGCGCGGTCGGTGTAGATTTCGCTGCGCAGCGGCCAGTCGCGGGCTTCGTCGAAAAGGCCGGGCATCAGGTCGTAGTCGGCATCGGCCGCCTTGGTGTCGCGCATCCACAGATGCGAGCCGCAGGTGCCGCAGAAGGCGCGTTCGGCGAAGGGCGAGGACGGGTGGCGCACCACCGGCCCCTCGACCGCCACCTCCCCCGCACCCGCCGAAAAGCAGAGGAACAGGCCCCCCGACCAGCGCTGGCACATCCGGCAGTGGCAGGCGCCGACGCGGGGATCATGATCCCCGACCCTGACGCGCACCGCGCCGCACAGGCAATGCCCCTCGATCATGGCTGAAGCTCCGTCATCAGCTCGTCGCAGTCGTAGATCGGGTCGGTCGACAGGAACCCCTTCTCGCCCGGCGCCGCGAACTGCATCGGCGTGTCGACAAGGCTCTCGCGGTCGCCGAAGCTGTTCTCGAAATCCTCGGTGTCGGCCCAGAACAGCCGCCAGTCGCGGTGGATGAGCTGCCGCCCCCTGCGGTGCCAGATCATCTGGCCCGCGCTGTCCCAGGCGGTCAGGTCGAACCGCGTCCGCTCCAGCGTTACGCCGTCGATGGTCACGCGCTCGCCGGTCAGCTCGTCAAAGCCGGTAAATCGGCGGACCTCGCCGGTGGAGCTTTCGGTGGTGAAGTCGTAGTCGTCGCGGCCCGTGGTGATCAGCGTGGTGAACGAGGCGGGGTCGGTCTCCTCCGCCAGCCGGTCCTGTTCGCCGGTCGCCAGGTCGAGGCTCTGGAGCCAGCGTGTCTCGCTGTCGATCCGGCTCAGGTAGTAGGGTCCCTGGCCGTCCATGTAGACCGCCCACTGGTCCCCCGCCGCGTCGCCCTGGCAGCGGTAGTGCTGCGAGACCTGGCAGGACCGCATCTGCACCGTCGCATAGGCCTCGCAGCCCTGCGGCACGGCGAACCTACCGCCGGCATGGGCGGGCAGCGCCGGAAAAAGCGCGATCGCCCCTGTCAACACGATCCTTGCTGCGTTCGTCACGGTCAGGTTTCCTTCAGTCTCCGGGTCAGCGGCCCTGACCCATTCATCATTGCGCCGCACGGTCTGTCGGGACGGAAAACCGACGCGGAACCGACAGGAACCCGACGCCGATCCGACGCCGGTCGGAACCGGGCCGCCGCGCCTCACTCCGCCGCCACGGCCTGCGCGCCGGCAAGGTAGGATAGCACATTCTCCGCCGCTTCCCGCCCGTCGCGGATCGCCCAGACCACAAGGCTCGCGCCGCGCACGATGTCGCCCACCGCGAAGACGCCCGGCAGGCTCGTCGCATGGCTGCGGAAATCGGCCTTGACCGTGCCCCAGCGGGTGACCTCCAGCCCCTCGACCCCCCAGAGCTTCGGCAGGTCTTCCGGCTCGAACCCCAGCGCCTTGATGACCAGGTCCGCCGCCTCGAGATAGTCCGCGCCCTCGATCACCTCGGGCGCCTGGCGGCCGGTCACGTCGGGCGGGCCAAGGCGCATCTGCTGGACGATCACGCCTTCGACCGCCTCACCGACAGTGAAGCCCCTCGGCGCAGTCAGCCAGACGAAATCGACGCCCTCCTCCTCGGCGTTGGCCACCTCGCGCTGGCTGCCGGGCATGTTGGCGCGGTCGCGGCGGTAGAGGCATTTCACCGACAGCGCCCCCTGGCGGATCGCCGTGCGGACGCAATCCATCGCCGTGTCGCCGCCGCCGATCACCACGACGCGCTTGCCTTCGGCATCCAGCTCGCCCGAGTCGAACTCCGGCACCTCGTCGCCAAAGCCCTTGCGGTTCGACGCGGTCAGGTAGTCGATGGCCCGCACGATCCCGGCGGCGCCGGCGTTTTCTCCGTCAAGGTCGCGGCTTCTGTAGACGCCGGTGGCGATCACCACCGCGTCATGCCTGCCCCGGATCGCGTCGAAGGCGAGGTCGTCGCCGACGTTGCAGTTCTGCACGAACTGCACGCCGGCCTGTTCAAGCTGGGCGACGCGTTGCTGGATGACATCCTTTTCCAGCTTGAAGCCGGGGATGCCGTAGGTCATCAGCCCGCCGGCGCGGTCGTGGCGGTCATAGACGGTGACCTGCACGCCGGCCCGGCGCAGCGCGTCGGCGGCGGCCAGCCCGCCCGGACCGGCACCGATGATGCCGACGCTTTCGGCGCGGTCCTGCGCCGGCCGGATCGGCTTCACCCAGCCGTTGTCCCAGGCGGTATCGGTGATGTATTTCTCGATCGCGCCGATGGTCACGGTGCCGTGGCCGGCCTGCTCGATCACGCAATTGCCTTCGCAGAGCCGGTCCTGCGGGCAGATCCGGCCGCAGATCTCGGGGAAGGTGTTGGTCGCCTGGGCAAGGTCGTAGGCTTCCTGAAGCCGGCCCTCGGCGGTCATCCTCAGCCAGTCGGGGATGTTGTTGTGCAGGGGACAGTGGCTCTGGCAGTAGGGCACGCCGCACTGGCTGCACCGCCCGGCCTGCTCGGCGGCCTTGGCGGCGGCGAACTCGCGGTAAATCTCGCCGAAATCCTGGGCGCGGACACTGGCCGCGCGCTTCTCCGGCATCTCGCGCGAGACGGTGACGAACTGGAGCATCCGCTGCTGGGCCATGACTGGTCTTTCCGCCGGAATTCAGGGTGTGCATTGCTACTCCCGTCCCGGCAGAAATAAAAGTCAGATTATATGACCTAATATGCCGATTTATTGCCCTCTGAAGCCGCAGGCACATGGATATTCGAGAAATTAGGTATCATATACTTACCTAACGTTCAGTAACCCAGGCTCAAAGCGGCCAGAACCGCCGCGCCGACGGCGATTCGCCACCAGCCGAACAGCCCATAGCCATGCCGGCTGACATAGCCGAGCAGCCAGTTGACCACGACAACGGCCGCCACGAAGGCGGCCGCGAAGCCGATGGCGATCTGGCCGAGCGCGCTCCAGTCCAGGACGTCGCGGTTCTTGAAAAGGTCGTAGCCGAAGGCGGCCGCCATCGTCGGCATCGACAGGAAGAAGGAAAACTCCGCCGCCGCCCGCTTGTCGGCGCCGAAGGCCAGCGCGCCCACGATCGTCGCGCCCGACCTCGACACGCCGGGGATCATGGCAAGGCACTGGACGACACCGATGCCGAACGCCATCCAGAGCGGAAACCGCTCGGCATCGTGGTAGCGCGGGGTCAGCGGCAGGCGGTCCACGACCAGAAGCACGACGCCGCCGAGGATCAGCATCGTGGCAATGAGCCGCGGGCTTTCGAACAGCACGGTCTTGATCACGTCATGGGCCAGAACCCCCACGACCACAGCCGGCAGGAAGGCCAGCAGCACCGACCCGGCAAAGCGCCGCGCCCCGGGGTCCGAGGGCAGACCCCTGATTGTGCGCGAGATTTTCGCGGCGTAGACGCCAAGGATCGCCAGCACGGCGCCAAGCTGGATCGCCACCTCGAAGGTCCTGCCCGCGCTCCGGAATCCGAGGAAGTGCCCGGCGAGCAGCAGGTGCCCGGTGGAGGAGACCGGGACGAACTCGGTCAGCCCCTCAAGCAGCCCCAGACCCAGGGCCGTCAGCGTGTCGTTCATTCGGCGGCCCTTCCGTTCCACGTTCCGGCGCGCGCAGCATTATGCGCCCGCCCCGAAAGGCACAAGCCGGGGTGGCCTTAGCGGGCCGAGGCGAGGCGGGCCTTGGCCGATGACGGCATGGCGGACTTCGTCGTCGCCGTGACGCCGGAATAGTCGGAAAGGTCGAGATAGCCGGCGATCTTCGCAAGCTCGCGGTTGCTGGCGTCGAAACGCCCCCGGAAGGTCTTCTCGACATGCGCGGAGACCGGGTGGTAGCCGCCCAGAACCCAGGAAAACGGCCGGCGGCGCAGGACATAGCCGAAGGCACGGTAGAAGCCGTCGGGCGTGGTCCCGATCTTGATCGTCGGCGCCGGGGTCAGAACGCTTTGCTGAAGCTTGTTGATGCGGCGCAGGATCGGCACGGCATATTCGGGGTAGCTCGGCGCATAGGCCGAGCGGTGCGTCGGCAAGACGCCGTCGAAGCCGGCGTTGCCGGCAAAGGCCGCGAGCCGCCGCGTCGCCCCGTCCATGTCCGCCCTCAGGCTTTCCTGGGTGATGACATGGACGTTTTCCGGGCCGAACAGATCCCGGTATAGCCCGATCAGCCGGTGATATTCGAAATGCTCCGGCCGGAAACCGAAGAACCCAAGCTCGGGGTCGCCCGCGAAGAACAACTCCGGCCCCATCGTGCCGCCGCGCAGGAGATACTGCATGTAGACTGAGGTCAGGATCCGCATCTGCGAGCGGATGGAGACGAGGATTTTCGCGTCGGGTGCGATCGCCTTCAGGCGCCGGGCATAGTCGTCGCTTGCCATGCCGCCGAAGAACGGATGGCCCGACAGGATCTCGGACGAGATCACCGGCACCATGCCCGCGGAAAGATCGTCGATCCCGGTGCGGATCAGGGTGCGCATCGACTCGGGGTCGAAGAGAAGGCCATGCGGCGCGACGATATGCTTCCAGACCTCCGGGTGGCGGGCGATCTGGTGGTAGCCATGCTCATGCACGAACAACCGCTGCTGCATCCAGGACGTGGCGGTCTTGTGATAGCCAATATGCAGCAACAGCCGAGCCGTCATCAAACGCCCTTCCCAAAACTCATACCACCGTACCCGGGCGCACTGTCTCGCGCGCGACGGGGCAGGTCAAACGATTCCGCGGAATCGGCCCAAAAAGAAACAATGCGCCCGAATGGGCCGGGCCGTGGACCGGCCGCGATCAGCCGTGGCCGCGCAGGTTCATTGCCGAGGCCTTGATGGCGTCATACTGACCCGAGGGCCGGAACCGCCAGAGGTAGTCGGGCAGAATCGCATGGGCCGGCGTCGGTGCGATGCCCAGTTCAGCAAACCCCCTGGCGCCGGGGGCAACCACGTTGTCGCGCGCCAGCATCTTCACCTGGTCGCCGGTCAGGACGCGGTTCGCGATCAGCCCGCCCGTCAGCATCGAGCCGAAATCGAGCACGCCCGCGACGATCCGCGCCACCCAGAACGGCAGGTTGACGACCAGCCGGCGCCGGCCGATCACCCGGAGCATTCCGGCGATGATCTCGCGGAAGGTCTGAACGTCCGGGCCGCCCAGTTCGTAGGTGCCGGGCGCCGCCTCGCCCTCCACTGCCCTGACGGCGGCCTCGGCCACGTCGTCGACATAGACCGGCTGGAACTTCGTGCCCGCGCCGACCACCGGAAGGACCGGCCCGAGGCGGGCCATGCCGGCGAAGCGGTTGAAGAAGTTGTCCTCGGGGCCGAACATCACCGAGGGACGCAGGATCACGGCCGAGCGGAAGGCGGCCTTCACGCCGGTCTCGCCAACCGCCTTGGTCCTGGCATAGGCGCTGTCGGAACCCGCATCCGCCCCGATCGCGGAGACGTGGACGAACCGCGCCACGCCGCTTTCGGCGGCGATCCAGGCGATGCGCGCCGCGGCCTCTGCCTGAACCGCCTCGAAGTTGTTGCGGCCGCGCCTGTCGAAGGTGCCGACACAGTTGACCACGGCGTCCGCTCCGGCCATCGCGGCCCGCACCGACGCCTCGTCGCGGATGTTGCAAAGCACCGGCTCCACCTGACCCACGGCGCCATAGGGCTTGAGGAACAGCGCCTCGTTCGGACGGCGGACGGCGACACGGATGCGCCAGCCCTTCTTCGCGAGCCGCCGGACGACATACCGGCCGAGGAACCCGGAACCGCCGTAGATGGTGACGAGCTTGGACATGGGCAGGCCTCTTTGCAGGACGTTGGCCCTGATTAGCGCCCCGCGCGGCGGCGAACAAGGCGCGAAAGCGCGCGGGCGCGATTCCTCCGCGGCCCCGTTGACAGGCCTTGGCGGCCGCTATACATCGCCCCTCACGACACCTGCCCAGGTGGCGGAATTGGTAGACGCGCTGGTTTCAGGTACCAGTGCCGCAAGGCGTGGAGGTTCGAGTCCTCTCCTGGGCACCATTTCGGTCAGAAAATCCTGCGCCCTCAATGGGTTGCAGGTCTTTTCTTTTTCCACCCCACCACTCCATCCACCTTTTGGCGGGCGCGAGCCTCTGTCTGGGCAGGATTGCCTTAGAATCTCTGCACCGGGTTGCACGATAGCGCTTGTTGCCGTTGCGATGCGACGGGTCACAAGCCTTGATTGTCACCGGATCGGAACTTGCCGGAAACGTTGTTCTGGTGCCGCCGACCTGCGCCCCGCCCTGGATCGCAGGCACGTCTGTAGTGGTTGGAAGCAAGATGCCTGAGGGAAAAGCGGAAACCGAGCCGCGCCTCACCAGCCAGTTTCAAGTGCAAGGCACTGCAAAATCGGCTTGCCTTGTCCGGCTCATCGTCGCACTTCCGAGTTGAAGTGTTCACGGGAGGTTGCCTTGTTGGTTCTTCTGGCAGTTGTTTCTATGGTCGCCTTGCTTTGGGCTGGGGTATCGTTGGTAGGGGTCCTCTACCCCTTCAAACCGTTCAATACGCGTAAACGGGCCTTGCGGTCCTTGGGTGGTTCGCTTGTCGTATCTATCGCTGCGGTCATTTTCGTCGGTGTCAACGGCGACCCAAAGTCCAAATCCGCAACCGAAGTTGCCATGACGCCCTCGGTTCCTGCCCCAGCCGCAGTGTCGGAAGGGGCGAAAACTACTGAAACTACAAATGCCCCAAAGCCTATCCAGCCTTCCATCGAAGCGGCTGCATCGGACCAAGATTCGGCGAATGCTTGCGACGGCGGCACTGCCACGCCGGGTGACGTCGTCGCTGTCTCGGGTGAACACGCTCTCCATGTTGCGCCAAACGAAAGCTCGGAGCGGATCAAAAACGAAAAGGCCTCCAAGATACTTGGCGAGGTGCAATATCACCAGATTGATGGGTCAACGACGGTGCGCCGCCTTTGCGCGAAGGGGGATTGGACAGAGGTGCAGATCGTCACGCCCGAGTGGCTGACTTTCGTGAGAGGCTGGGTGCCAAATACTGCCTTGAGGGAAATAGAGTTCTCGGGAGATGGCGCGCGAGTATTTGTCGAGGATGACTTTTATTGGGACAATAACACGTCAAAGTTTAAGGCGCAGATTGTGGCGGTCGTTAACAAGATTGCCCGTGAGAACGCAAACTGCCCCAACCCGGACCCCGGCACAGTTTCCAAATCGGCGGACAGAAGTAAGCCCAACGATCCGGTATTCTTCGTCATGTGTGGGGACGGGGCCGACGTGTTCAATATTTGGTTCAAACCGGGAGATGCGTCCGGGGAAACGACCTTTGATGCGGCCCTGCCTCTCTCGCAAACCGCTGCTGTCGATGCCTGCGAGGCGGTCGCAAAAAGCGCGGCAGCACACCCATCCACCGTTGATTTCTCGCGCTTCATGGACCTGTCATATTTCGCGCACAAGAACGGCAATGTGCGGGTCACTTCGACATTTACCGCAAAGAACGCATTCAACCTTGAGCTTAAATACGACATCTACTGCTTCTTTGAAGGCAGCAAGTTGATCGAGCATTCTATCTCGGAAGCGTTGCAATAGGGCAGGCGTGCCGCACAGTTTAGACTTGGCAACTTGGGCTGGGCACCATTTCGATGGAAGCCATGCAACCCCGACAGGTTGCCTGGCTTTGTCGTTTCCTGGCCCCGTCCGGCTGTTCCTTCGCCCCCGGCAGGCCGTCAGCCGCGACCGCGGCGTCGTTTGATGCCGGATCAGCGACAATCCCGGGACGGCTTAACGTTCCGTTCACGCTTTGGCGCCGGGGACTTGTCGAAAAAGACAAGTTCCAGAATCGGCCGGCGATATGGTTCTCTACACGTGTAAGTGGTGACGATTGTAACGGTTTCTACGAATAGTATTTCTCGTGAAAGTCATTTTGTTTCTGGACAGCCCCCAATCGTCGGTCCCCGGCGATTGGGGGCCGGTCCGGCAGAGCCCGGTGGCTGGGGGGCCCGGGGGATTGCAGTGGTAGACCAAGCGTGGTGGCAAGGTGCCGGCGGCCGTCCGAGATTTCGGGCGGCCGTTGCGCGTTCGTGGCCGATCCATGTCCTTCCCTGCCCGCAGCCATTGAGCGCGGCCGCCATTTGGCCTAACTAGCTTGCGACGCCCGCGGCGACCCCCGCGCCGGCAGACGCGAGGTTTCGATGACGATCCATCTTCACAAGAACGACCTTCCCGACGGGCTCGACCTCGGCGCCTGCATCGCGATCGACACCGAGACGATGGGCCTCGACCCGCGGCGGGACCGGCTCTGCGTCGTGCAGCTTTCGGCCGGCGACGGTGACGCGCATCTGGTGCAGATTGCGCCGGGCCAGGCGGCGGCGCCGAACCTGGTGCGGATGCTCGCCGATCCCGGGGTGCTGAAGCTGTTCCATTTCGGCCGGTTCGACATCGCGGCCATGAAGAAGGCGTTCGGCGTCATCGCCGCCCCCGTCTACTGCACCAAGATCGCCTCGAAGATGGTGCGCACCTTCACCGACCGGCACGGGCTGAAATACCTGTTGCAGGATCTGGTCGGTGTCGATGTCTCAAAGCAGCAGCAGACCTCGGACTGGGGTGCCGCGACGCTGACCGAGGCGCAGCTTGATTATGCCGCTTCCGACGTCCTTTACCTCCACCGGCTGAAGGCCGAGCTTGACGCGAGGCTCGCCCGCGAGGGGCGCACCGCGCTGGCGCAGGCCTGTTTCGATTTCCTGCCCGTCCGGGCCGAGCTTGACCTTCTCGGCTGGGACGATACGGCCGACATCTTCACCCACTGAGCCATGACCGACCCTGCCACCCTTCTTGCCACCGCCCGCCGCGTCATCGAGATCGAGGCGCGGGGCCTTGCAGCGCTGTCCGGCGCGCTGGGCGACAGTTTCGCCGCGGCAGTGGAGCTGATCCTGAAGGCAAGGGGCCGGGTGATCGTCTCGGGCATGGGCAAGTCGGGCCATGTCGGGCGCAAGATCGCGGCGACGCTGGCCTCCACCGGCACCCCCGCGCAGTTCGTCCACCCGGCCGAGGCGAGCCACGGCGACCTCGGCATGGTGACCGAGGCCGACGTGGCGCTGGTGCTGTCGAACTCGGGCGAGACGCCGGAGCTGTCCGACATCGTCGCCCATACCCGCCGCTTCGCGATCCCGCTGATCGGCGTGGCGAGCCGGGCGGGCTCCACGCTCCTGCGCCAGTCGGACGTGGCGATCCTCCTGCCGCAGGCGGAGGAGGCCTGTGGCACCGGGATCGTGCCGACCACCTCCACCACGATGACGCTGGCGCTCGGCGATGCGCTGGCGGTGGTGCTGATGGAGCACCGGCATTTCACGCCCGAGCACTTCCGCGCCTTCCACCCCGGCGGCAAGCTGGGTGCAAAGCTGATGAAGGTCGCGGACCTGATGCACGGGGGCGACGCGCTGCCGCTGGTGGCCGAGACGACGCCGATGGGAGAGGCGCTGGTGACGATGAGCCGGAAGGGCTTCGGCGTCATCGGCGTGACCGATGCGGCCGGCCGGCTGACCGGCATCGTCACCGACGGCGACTTGCGCCGTCACCTGGAGGGGCTGCTCGACCGGACGGCGGGCGAAGTGATGACGAAGGGGCCGCGCACGGTGGCGCCCGACCAGGTCGCGCAAAGCGCCGTCGCGATCATGCGCGACCGCAAGATCACCTGCCTTTTCGTGGTCGAGCCGGACGGCGACGGCAGCGCCAAGGGCATCCTCAACATCCACGACTGCCTGCGCGCGGGCGTCGTCTGACGTGATGGCGGTGCGCGACAACATCCATTCGCGGGTGGTCTTCTGGCTGAAGATCGTCCTGCCGCTCCTGGCGCTGGTGATCCTGTCGACGCTGTTCCTGTTCTCACGCCGGATCGACACCGATGCAGCACTTCCCTACGCCGAGGTGGATGTCGAGGATCTGGCGCGGAACCAGCGGCTGACCGCGCCGGAATATTCCGGCGTCACCACCGACGGGGCCGCGATCATGATCCATGCCGGCGTGGCCCGCCCCGGCGCCGAGGGCGAAGCCGCGACCGCCGAGGCCGTGAGCGCGACGATCGAGACGCCCGGCGGCCTCAGGATCGCGCTCGACGCGGGGCAGGGTCGGCTGGACGACGCGGCGGGGCGGCTGATCCTTGCCGGTGGCGTCGATATCGTCACCTCCAGCGGCTACCGCGTGATCGCGGCGCGACTTGACAGCGCGCTGGACCGGACAGAGCTTCAGTCCGACGGGGCCGTGCGTGCCGAGGCCCCCTTCGGCGCGATCGACGCCGGCGGCCTGCAAATCCGCCGCGAGGAGGCCGGGCGCCCGGACTATCTGATGGTTTTCAGCGAAGGCGTGAAGCTGGTATACCAACCCCCGAAGAAGGATCCGTGATGACCCCTGCCTTTCGTGCCCTCGCTGCCCTCATGGCGCTGGCCCTTGCCGCGCCGGGGTTCGCGCATGCGCAGCAGGCCGAAGTCGCTTTCGGCGGGATCAGAGCCGACACGTCGCTGCCCGTGCAGGTGACGGCCGACACGCTCAGCGTCAACCAGACCGACGGGACCGCGACCTTCAGCGGCAATGTGCTGGTCGTGCAGGGCGAGATGCGGCTTTCGGCCGAGCGGGTCGAGGTCGTCTACGGCAGTGCCGACCGCAGCCGGATCGAGCGCCTGCATGCCAGCGGCCAGGTGACGCTGGTCAGCGGCAAGGATGCGGCCGAAGCGGCCGATGCAGTCTACACCATCGAGTCCGGCGCGGTGGAGATGACGGGCGGCGTGCTGTTGACCCAGGGCGCCAGCACGATCGCGGGCCAGAAGCTTGTCATCGATCTCGTCAGCGGAACCGGCCGGATGGAAGGCCGCGTGACGACGGTGCTTCAGCCGGGGGGCAACTGATGGTGCGGCCGCAGCTCACCATTGCCGGGGGCGAGGCGGGGCTGAAGGTGCGCCACCTGCGCAAGAGCTATCGCCGCCGGCCGGTGATCCGCGACGTGTCGCTCGATCTGGCGCGCGGCGAGGTGGTGGCGCTTCTCGGCCCGAACGGTTCCGGCAAGACGACGTGCTTTTACAACATCGCCGGGCTCATCGCGCCCGACGCGGGCCAGGTGCTGATCGACGGGCGCGATGTCACCGGCCTGCCGATGTATCGGCGCGCGCGGCTCGGCATCGGCTATCTGCCGCAGGAGGTGTCGATCTTCCGCGGCCTTTCGGCCGAGGACAACATCCTCGCGGTGCTGGAGATCACCGAGGCCGACGTGCACAAGCGGCGTGAGCGGCTCGAGGAGCTTCTGTCGGATTTCTCGATCACCCATCTGCGCCGGGCGCCCGCGCTGGCGCTGTCGGGCGGCGAACGGCGGCGGGTGGAAATCGCCCGCTGCCTTGCGGCGAACCCGAAATATCTGCTCCTGGACGAGCCTTTCGCCGGCGTCGACCCGATTTCGGTCGGCGACATCCGCACGCTTGTCCACGACCTCAAGACCCGTGGCATCGGCGTGCTGATCACCGACCACAACGTCCGCGAGACGCTGGAGATCGTCGACCGCGCCTATATCCTGCATGACGGCGTGGTGCTGATGAGCGGGACGGCCGAGGAGGTCGTGCGCGACGAGAACGTCCGCCGCGTCTACCTGGGCCAGAACTTCCGCATCCTCTGAGGCGCAGGGCGGTGGCGGCGAAATCCGGTCTCGGGCTGGTTCCGCGCCAGGGTCTCGTCCTGACCGAGGCGATGCGCCAGTCGCTCGTGCTTCTGCGGCTGCCGACGCTGGCGGCCGCCGAAGCCATCGCGCGCGAGGCCGAGGAGAATCCGTTTCTTGTTGTCGATCCCGCCGGCGGTGGTTCGCCGGCCTTCGACTACGCGCTCGACACCACCGCGGCGACCGAGAGCCTTGGAGAGAGCCTCCGCCGGCAGATCGCGCTTCAGCGCCTTGATCCGGCGGTGGCGGCGGCGGCCCTCTACCTCGTCGGCGAACTGCGGGAGGACGGCTACCTTGACGTCGCGCTTTCCGACCTTGCGGCAGAGACGGGTGCGCCGATCGCCGTGCTGGAAGAGGGACTTGCGGCAGTTCAGGCCTGCGAACCGGCCGGTGTCGGGGCGCGAAGCCTTTCCGAATGTCTGGAACTCAAGCTGGCGGATGCGGGTATCGAGCGGCAGCTTGCGCGCGCCTGCGCCGACCACCTCGACGATTTCGCCGAGGCGCGCTGGGCGCGGCTTTCTCGAAGCCTGCGCCAGCCGCAGGCTCTTCTCGAGAAGGTCGCAACACTTCTGCGCGGTTTCGGCTCGGCCCCGGTCCGCGAGGACGGCGGCTGGGTCGATCCGCTGGTTCCGGAACTGGCGGTGGAGGTCGGGGTGCAGGGCAGGCTCGCTGTTGCCCTGCTGCCGGGCAGGCTGCCGGCCTGTGCGGTGATGGCGGTTCCGCGCGGATCGCTCGAGGGCGAGGCGCTGCGCACGCTCCATGACCGTGCGCGCCGGATGGCGGCGGCGGTCATCGCCCGGCGCGAGACGCTGCTGCGGATCGGCACCCATATCGCCGAAACCCAGTCGGCATTCTTTCTCGGGCGACACGACACGATCGCCCCCGTCAGCCGGGCCGAGGCTGCCGCTGCCCTGGCGATCCATCCCACAACGCTTGGCCGCGCGCTGGCCGGGAAAGCGCTTCTGGCGGGAAACCAGGCCTTTCCGCTGGCCATGTTCTTCTCCCGCGGGCTGCCGGGCGCGGAGGGCGCAGTGTCGCCCTTCGATGTCCAACAACGCATCCGCGCCATGATTGCGCAGGAATCTTCCGACGCGCCTCTTGCCGACGATCGCATTTGCGCCCAGTTGCAGAAGGAAGGCGTTGACATAGCGCGCCGAACTGTCGCCAAATATCGCAAATGCTTGCGCATACCGTCATCGTTCGGGCGAAAGCGCCGAAAGGTCATCTGAAAGGCCCTTCGCCATGCGTCCTGGGAACAGACAGCAATCCCCGCAGCCGGAACCGCAGACCGCGCCCATCGACCGGCGCGTTTTCTGAGTCCGGCAATCAGCCTATGGAGGTGTCATGCGTTACAAGATCAGTGGCCGACAGATCGATGTGGGTGACGCCTTGCAGACCCATGTCAAATCCCAACTCGGCGAGACGGTGGAGAAGTATTCCCAGCGGCCGACGGATGCCGTGGTGGTCTTCTCCCGCAACGCCTACGAATATCTCTGCGAAGCGACGGTGCATCTGTCGACCGGGCTGACGGCATCGGCCAAGGGAAGCGCCACCGAAATCTATGCCGCCTTCGAGGCCTGCCGCGAAAAGATGGACAAGCAGCTTCGCCGCTACAAGCGCCGCCTGAAGGACCATCACCGCGAACGCAGCGAGCCGGTTGAATTCGCCGAGGCACCCATGTATGTGCTCGCCGCAAACGGCGGATCGGAGGATTCGGAGCCCGAAAGCCTGCAGCCGATGATCATCGCCGAGATGGAGACGAAGATTCCGTCGCTCTCGGTCGGTGAGGCGGTGATGCAGATGGAGCTTGCCGGCGCCCCCCTCCTGGTCTTCCGGAACGAGAAGAACGGCGGTGTGAACATCGTGCACCGCAGGGATGACGGGAACGTGGGCTGGATCGATCCGTCGGCCAGCAGCTAAGGCGCCGGCACCACCGGTGCGGAAACAGTAGGGATATGGATCTCTCTCATCTGCTCAAGCCGGCGGCGGTCCGGGCGCTTGGCTACGCGACCAGCAAGAAGCGGCTTTTCCAGGATATCGCAGAGGTTGCGCAGACCGTCTACGGCCTGAACGCGGCCGAGACTGTGGACGCGTTGCAGGAACGGGAAAGCCTCGGGCCGACCGGCGTCGGCCACGGTGTCGCCCTGCCACATGCGCGGCTGCACGGGCTCGACCGCGTGGTCGGCGTGTTCATCAGGCTGGAAAAGCCGCTCGATTTCGACGCGGTGGACCGGCAGCCGGTCGATCTGGTCTTTGCGCTGCTTGCGCCGAAGGACTCGGGCGTCGAGCATCTCAAGGCGCTGGCGCTGGTGTCACGGACGCTGCGGGATGCGGCGACCTGCAAGAAACTCCGGGCGAACAGCGATCCGGCCGCGCTTCATGCCGTGCTGACCGAGGCGCGGTCGACCCAGGCCGCTTGAGTTATTTCGGCGCCTTCCAGGCGCCGAAGCCGAAACTCATGTAATCCCGCCGGTAGACATCGCGGGCAAGCGCCTCCAGCTCGCGGTCGTGGATCGCGGCCAAGGCGACGGGCGCGATCTCGGCCGGCAGCGTGGGCGGGGCGGGGCGCTTGATCCCGACGCTGGCCGCAAGAAAGCCGAGGTCTTCGGCCAGCCGATCCTCGCGGGCCAAGAGGTCGGGCGCGGCGAAGCCGGCAAGCCCCTGCACCAGGGACCACTGGGTGCCCCAGATCGCCTCCTGCCGGAGGCCGGTCTGGCCGGCCAGGTTGACCTTCACGAAGCCGAGAAAGCCCGCAAAGGCAGCGCGCCAGGCCGCGGACGTCATGCCGGCCGACCCGTCTTCGGCCGGGATCGGAACGCCGTAGTGGGTGCGAAGGCGGCTTCGGGTGTCGGCATGGGCGCCGTCGGTCATCACGGCACGGAAGGCGTCGTGCGCGCGGGCGATCGGATGGCGAAGCACCGTGAAGCTGCGGTGGCCGGTATGCTGCCGCTGCCACTGCCGCAGCGACTTCTGGGTGAAGTCCTGCTCGAGCCCGCCGGTGGCAAGCCCCGAGAGCCAGTCGCGGACATGGGCGTCGTTCAGGGGGGGAAGCGGCAGGTAGAGAAGGGGCGCGCCGCGCGCCGCTATGGCACGCGGGATCCCGGCGCTGCGGCGCGGTTCGAAGTTCGGGGTGCGCGAAAGGCCTGCCCAGTCGATCCGGGCCAGCGCCGCTTCCATCTCGGGGAAGTTGCGGACCTTGTCGGCCATCTCCTCGGGGTTCTGGCGGATGAGGCGATCGGAAATCCGCTCCACCCGGGCGTCGCGCCCGAGGAATTTCAGAAGCCCGTTGATCACATCGACGTCGAGCGAATCCTCGTAGTCGAGGTAGAAGGCCGTCTGCCCGGTCACCTGGAGCGCATTCAGAAGGCGCAGCTGGAAGGCCTGCCGCTCCTGAAGGAACGCCTCGAACTCGGCCGGTTTGAAGGGCGGCTTCCAGGCGATCTTGTCCTTCACGTCCGAAAGTCGCCACCGCTTCGTGTTGTAGGCGATCTTGAGGCTGATGTAGCAGTCGACCGGGTTGCGGGTGAGCACGATCTTGGCGCAGCGCGGATCGGCGAGGATTTCGTCGAGAACCCGCGGTTCGTGATCGAAGAAGAACCGGAATCCGTTGAGGCCGGGTGCGGCGCGGACGAGGGCCAGAAGAGCCGCGGGGTCGGCAACGCGCTCGGCCATTGTCAGTCCGAGCACCTCTGTCACGGCCGGGCCGCCAAGATGGTCGGGGTTGAAGATCTCGCCGTGGCAGGCGATGCCCGGCACCTGCGAAAGCGTCGCCTCCAGAAGGTTCGAGCCGGTCCGCATCTCGGCGAAGATGACGAAGTGGTCGAAGGGTCCTTCCACGGCGGCGTTCCCCTAGCGGACCAGATAGGGCCGGCCGTGTTCCCGCGCCGGTGGCTGGGGATCGTCGGTCACCGCGAAGTCGCCCATGAGGGTCGGCATCATGCCCTGGTTCTTCAGGCTCTGGAGGAACTGCCCGAAGCCCGCGAGGTCCACCAGCTTCGGCGCCTCGGTCAGGGGACGGGTGGAGCGCGGGCTGATCTCGTCGACGATCGCCTGCAGGGGCTCCATCGGGTTCTCGACGAACTCGGCCATCGTCCAGATGCGGACACGCGCCTTCACATACATCGTGCGCAGGATCCGGACATGCTCCGTCTCGATCCGCTGGAGCCGCGCGGCTTCCTTGCGGATGTCCGAGAAATTCATGTTCGCGCGCGAGAGCGGCGCCGCCCAGGTTCCGGTGATCACGGAAATCTGCGCATTGGGGTCGGTCGCCACGAACCAGTTACAAGCCTGGTTGTCGCGGGGGCTGAACTGGAAGCACTGCCGTTCGCCGCGGGTGTTCCAGACCAGGTTGGTGAGAAAGGCCCGCGGGTTGTAGTCCCTGAGCGCCGTGCTGTCGGACAGCGCGCCGTTGAAGACGGTTTCTCCGCCAGCGAATTCGACCCGGCCGGGTGCGAAGAGGTGGCCATGCACCCGCCCGCCCACCGCCTTCGACAGCCAGATGTCGAAATTCTCGAACAGGTCGGAAAAGCCGTGGAAGACGGAATAGGGCGCGCAGGTCTTGCCGTTCTCGTGATCCTGCAGGGGAAAGCGGCTTTGCATGTAAAGACCGGCGCGGCCGCGTGTCCGCCGCTCGACGGCCTTGGCGAACAGCCGGTCGATCTTGCCCGGATTGGGTTCGGCCCTGGCCGACCCCGGCGGTTGCGGCGCGAGGAAGGCCCGGTAGAGCCGATCCGCCTGGGGCCAGATCTTGCGCGCGACGAAGCAGTCCGACCGCCGCAGAAGCTGGAGGTGATCGTCGTAGAACGTATGCGGCTTGCCCTGCACGTCGAATTTGGAAAGCGTGAGCGACCGGCTTTCGATCCGGGTGGAATAGAGCCTTGCGAGGGTCTGGAAATAGCTTTCGTCCGGAATCCAGACGCGGCGGAAATAGGCGTCGTGGCGTGCGCGGTCGGGGTCTTCGAGAATGGCCGATAGCGTGCGCCGCGTCAGGCACCACCACTGGCTGCCGAGATGCGGGACAAGTCCCTTCGGAATCTGCCGCCGGATCCCGAGGCGCCGTTGCAGGCGGACGTAGAAATCGAACAGCCCCCGCCGCTTGCGCCAGGAAAACGGAAAACGGAGGGTGAAGCGTTCCTCGGCAAGCCCGCCGACGGTCCAGGTCACGTCGGCGGTGGTGACGCTTTCGATGAAGTCGGTCTGGGGCCGGGCGTCGAGATAGTCGATCAGTTCCGCCACCGGCCTGAGCGGCAGGCAGGCGCCCGAGGCGAGATAGACGTGGCGCACGTCCCTGTGGCGGCCCAGAAGCTGGGTCGCGGCGGCCTGGGTGGCGGCGACGAGCGACCATGTGCCCCAGTCGCAGGCATAGCGGCGCGAGAAGCTGACGATGTCAAGATCGGCGAGCGCCTCGACCAGCCGCCGGTAGCCGGCCGCGTCCACCCGCCGGTCCACATGGATCACGACGGGGCAGCCGGCCGCGGCCCAGACCCGCGCGACCTCGGCCGCGCGGTTGAGCGCGGTGTGGCAGAGCATGACGAAGCCGAGCGCGGCGGTCATGCCCATCCCCCCTTCGACATGATCCCGAGAATCTCGAGCTGGCGCCAGTTGATGTATTTCTCCGACCACTTGCACCACATGTCGGCATCGTCCCGCAGCGTCTCGGCGTAGGCGATGTATTCCCGGCTTTCGGCGAAATGCTGGCGCCGTTGCAGTTCCTCGGCGACCTTGGCCTTGAAGGTCGAGAGGAACTTGGCATGCAGGAGGCAGCCGGACGCCTTTTCGCCCCCCCATTCGTCGAACACGAGGTTGAGCCCGCGCGGCAGCAGCATGTGGGTGGAACTGACGAAGCAGTAGGACCAATGCCATTTCACCAGCGGGACCTTGTTCAGCGACGGTGCTTCGCGCGGCCGGTCCGCGAACATGGTGCGCGCCCGGGGGCCGCCCTGGATCCACAGGTTCCCGTAGAGGCCGTTGCGCGCGATCATGTAGTTGCCGCCGTCGAAATTGTTCGCGATGTCGAACGGGTTGCCGCCCTCCCGGTAGGGCTCGGCGTCGACCGGTCCCTTCGGATACATGTCGAGCACCATCGCGGGAAAACTGCGGACCCCGCCAGCGTCGAGCCAGTCGGTCAGGGCGCGTATCGGGCGCGTGTCGCAGAAGGGGTAGATGAAGAACTCATCGATATCGACGGCGAGAATCCAGTGCCCGCCGCCGTGGCGCATCAGAAGCCAGTTGATCCAGTCGGCCCCGTAGCGCGACGCCCGGTAGCTTGCGCGCGTGGTCCAGAGCGACACGTCCGGCTGCGCGGCGAGATAGTCGCGCGAACCGTCGTCCGAGGCGTTGTCGACCATGAGGAAATGGGTGACGCCGAGGTCGCGGTAGTAGCGCAGGAAATAGGGCAGGCGGATGCGTTCATTGCGCAGGACCGCGACGAGCAGGATCGCGTCGCGGCCATATTCCTGCGTGCGGTCGATGACCGCCGACAGGTCGCGCCGCTTGCGGAATGCCCGATACCGGAGCCGCTTGCGCCGCAGTCTCAGCCGGTAGCGGTCCCAAAGGCGCATCAGGTTCCTTCAAAAGTCGGACCGGCAGGCGGCCAGGTATTCACACGCGTTGTCAAGATACGGTAGCGCCGGGCAACCGCGCGCCCCATGCCTTGGCTTTGGCGGTGGAGAATACAGGGGCGGTGACAGGCCGTAAACGGGCGAGTTGCGGCGCCGGGTCGCTGGGGGAGGGGACGCCGGACGGGCGGTTCCGACCGCCCGGTCAGCGGTTGTAGTTGCCCGACTGGTGCCAGCGCCAGGCATCGGCGATCATCGTCGCCATGTCCGATCGCCCGGGCTGCCAGCCGAGGTCGCGCCGCGCCCGTTCGCTGCCCGAAACCAGCGCCACGGCATCGCCGTCGCGCCGGTCTCCCCAGATCACCGGCACTTCGCGGTTGGTGACCGCCCGCGACTGTTCGATCACCTCGCGCACCGTGAAGCCCCGGCCGGTGCCGAGGCAGAAGACACGGGACCCCCGCCCGGCCTCGAGCCATTTCAGCCCGGCGACATGGGCGTCCACCAGGTCCGTGACATGCACGTAGTCGCGCAGGCAGGTGCCGTCGCGGGTGGGATAGTCGGTGCCGAACACGGTCAGGGCCGGCCGCTTCCCGTCGATCGCATCCAGCATCAGCGGGATCAAATGGGTTTCCGGCCGGTGGAACTCCCCCACCTCGCCGTCGGGGTCGGCGCCGGCGACGTTGAAGTAGCGGAAGATCACCGCGTTCAGCCCGTGGCTCGCGCCGAAGTCGCCAAGCATCTGCTCGATCGCCATCTTGGACTTGCCGTAGGCATTGAGCGGCGCCTGCGGCGTGTCCTCGTCAAGCACCACGCCATCCTGATCGCCATAGGTGGCGCAGGTGGAGGAAAAGACGAAATCGCGGCACTCCGCCGCCAGGGCAGCCTCGATCAGGTTGAGGGCACCCAGCACGTTCACGCGCCAGTAGCTGCCCGGATCGCGCATCGCGTCGCCGACGAGGCTGATCGCGGCGAAGTGCATCACGGCGACGGGGCGCCAACGGGCGAAGACCGCGTCAAGCCGGGTGCGGTCGGCCAGGTCGCCCTCCTCGAAAGGTCCGAACTTCACCGCGTCGCGCCAGCCGGTGGCGAGGTTGTCGAAGGTCACGGGCAGATAGCCCGCAGCCCTGAGAGCCTTGCAGGCGTGCGAGCCGATATAGCCCGCACCGCCGGTCACGAGGACATGTCGTTCCGTCATGGCGCCTTATTCGGCGGCCTTCCGAAGCCCGACCATTTCCTGAAGGAAGGCCGCGAATTCGTCGCAGAGGTCGTCGCGGGCCAGCCCGAAGGCGACGGTGGCTTGCAGGAAGCCGGCCTTCGATCCGCAGTCGAAGCGCTGGCCACGGAAGCGGAAGCCATAGACGTTGTTCGATGCCTTGATCTCTGCCGCAATCGCGTCGGTGAGCTGGATTTCACCGCCCGCGCCGGATTTCCGGGCGTTGAGGTGCTCCATGATCTTCGGCGTCAGGATGTAGCGCCCGATGACGGCGAGGTTCGACGGCGCCTCGTGCGGCTTCGGCTTCTCGACCATGCCCTTGACCGAGACGAGCGAGCCCATGTCCTCGCGGATGTCGAGCACGCCGTAGGACGATGCCTTGTCAGCCGGCACTTCCATCGCCGCGACGATGTTGCCGCCGGTTTCGGCATAGGCTTCGGTCATCTGTTGCAGGCACGGCTTTTCGGCCGCGATGACATCGTCGGGCAGGATCACCGCGAAGGGCTCGTCGGCGATGAGGCGGCGGGCGCACCAGACGGCGTGGCCGAGGCCAAGCGCCTTTTGCTGGCGGATATAGGCGATCGCACCCGATTCCATGTTGGTCATCTTGAGAAGTTCGAGAAGATCCTTCTTGCCCTTGCGGCGCAGTTCGGCCTCGACCACCGGGGCGGCGTCGAAATAGTCCTCGAGCGCGGACTTGCCGCGCGAGGTCACGAAGATGAATTCCTTGATGCCGGCGGCGCGCGCCTCGTCGATGGCGTACTGGATCAACGGCCGGTCGACCAGCGTCATGATCTCCTTCGGAATTGATTTCGTCGCTGGCAGAAAGCGTGTGCCGAGCCCGGCAACAGGGAAAATGGCCTTCGTCACCTTGCGCTTCATCACTTCACCATCCGTTTCGGTCGTCGTGCGACCGTATAGCCCCGTCCCGCACCACATCCTAGGTGTCGGGGCCCCCCCGTAACAGCAGGATACGACGTTTTCATGATTTGTTGGGGGGGAATTCGCCCAAAATTGCGTCGCTTAGGCAACGGTATGCCCAACAACCGCCGGATTGTAGTCAGGATTACCGGCAATCCGGCCCCTGCCGGCGGCGAATCCCCTCCGCACCCTGTTCCGGCAGCGACCGGCATCCGCCGGCGTCCTCAGGCCATGCCCATTTCGGCCAGCATGGCCTCGATTCGCGCCACGTCCTCGGGGTTGTTGAGTTCCCAGAACTGGCGGCCGCGCGCCTCGACCTCGACGCAGAGGACCGGCCGGCCCTGTTCGAGAAAGCGGAGCTGCTCGAGACCCTCCAGCGTCTCCAGGGGGCCGACCTTCCAGCCCGGATATGCGGCAAGCGCGGCGGGGCGGAAGGCATAGACGCCGACATGGTGGAAGACCGGCGTGGTCTCGTCGTCGGCATAGGTCCGGCCCGTGTAGGGGATGACTTCCTTCGAGAAGTAGAGCGCACGGCGGCCTTCCCCGAAGACGGCCGTGGTGCCACCGACACGCCCGGCGCGGCGGTCGGCGAGAAGGGCGTTCAGCGCGCGGCCGTCGCAGCGCAAGACCGGGGTCGCGATGTCGGCGCCCGGATCGCCGCGGAGCCCCGCGACCAGGTCCTCCACGAACCAGTGCGGCGTGAGCGGCGCGTCGCCCTGGAGGTTGACGACGATGTCGTGGCCGCCCCCCAGCGCCGCATGCGCCTCGGCGCAGCGGTCGGTGCCGTTGCGGCAGGCCGGGGAGGTCATCACCACCTCGGCGCCGAAGCCCTCTGCCTCGGTGCGGATGCGATCGTCGTCGGTGGCCACGACCACGCGGGTCGCGCACGTGACCGCCATCGCGGCTTCCCAGCTGCGCCGGATCAGCGTGCGCGCCTGCCCGTCCGCGCCCCTGAGCGCGACAAGCGGCTTGCCGGGGTAGCGGGTGGAGGCATAGCGGGCCGGAATGACGATCAGGGCAGACACTATTTCACCAGAAGAACGCCGGGGGCATGGGCGATGAAGAAGGGGTTCGCGAAGCCCGTCTTGCCGTAGGTCAGGGGCGTGTGGTCGTCGAAGCGCACCACCTTGCCCCCCGCACCGCGCAGCACGGCGTCGCCGGCGGCGGTGTCCCATTCCATCGTCCGGCCGAGACGCGGATACAGGTCTGCCTCGCCGGTTGCGACGAGACAGAACTTGAGGCTCGACCCGGCGCTGGTCATGTCGCGCACGCCATAGCGGGCGATGTAGTCGTCGGTTGCCTGGTCGCGGTGCGACTTGGAGGCCACGACCATCAGCGCGCGGTTGTCGGGGACCGAGACGGTGATCGGCCGCTGCACCCCTGGCACGTCCCTGTCGAAGGGGCCGTCCTCCTCCACCGACCTTCCGTCGGAGAGCGTGTAGAAGAGCCGGTCCTTCGCCGGCGCATAGACCACACCCCTGAGCGGCACGCCGTTCTCGACATAGGCGATGTTCACCGTGAAATCGCCGCGGCGCTGGACGAATTCCTTGGTGCCGTCGAGCGGATCGACGATGAGGAAGGTGGAGACCTCCTGCGCGTGGCTCGCCGCCTGTTCCTCGGTCACGAGCGGGATCTGCGGGAAGGCCTCGGCCAGCCCTTCGGAGATCAGCGCGTCGGCGGCCTCGTCGGCCTCGGTCACCGGGCTCGCGTCCGACTTGGCGCGCACCTGGAAGTCGGAGGCGTTGTAGACCTGCATGATCCTGTCGCCGGCGTCGAGCGCGAGGCGCCGCATGGCATGGGTCAGATGGTCGAAATCCACGGGCAATCTCCTGAACGGTCTGACGCCGGGGCGCGGATGGCGGCGGCGTTGATCGGCGGGGCGCTTCACCTTATGATCGCGCGTCAAGCGAACGGCAAGGTTTGCCGGCGAAAAATCGCGCGGCAGGGGCGGAGCGGCAGGCGGCGGTAGCCATGTTCAGGGTCGAGACACGGAAATCCGGGCTGAATTCGGCCTATGTGATCCTGGATCTCATCTATCATTCGACCGTGCGCTCGATCCGCCGGAACCATCGCCATGCCCTGATCGGGCTTCTGAGCAACGTGCTGCAGACGATCATCTTCCTTGCCGTCTTCTTCATCATGATGACCGTGCTGGGGATGCGCGGGGCGGCGATCCGGGGCGATTTCATCGTCTACCTGATGTCGGGCATCTTCCTGTTCATGGTGAACACGCGGTCGATGGCTGCCGTCGTCGGCGCCGAGGGGCCGACATCGGCGATGATGCTGCATGCGCCGATGAACACCGCGATCGCCATCGCGTCTTCGGCCCTGGCCGCGCTCTATCTTCAGGTCCTGTCGATCATCGTGGTTCTCGGCGGCTATCATGTGGCCATCGCGCCGGTCACCATCGACGATCCGGTCGGCGCGATGGGCATGGTGATCCTCGCCTGGGCGAACGGCGTGGCGACCGGGATGGTGGTGCTGGCCGTCAAGCCTTGGTGGCCATCGCTCGGCGGCATTGCGCAGACGATCTACAGCCGCGCCAACATGATCGCCTCGGGCAAGATGTTCGTCGCCAATACGCTGAGCTACACGATGCTCAAGGTCTTCGACTGGAACCCGCTGTTCCACATCATCGACCAGACGCGCGGCTTTGCGTTCATCAACTACAACCCGCACAACTCGTCGGTCGCCTACCCCGTCTATGTCACCCTGGTCCTTCTGGCGATCGGGCTGATCGGCGAGTTCCACGCGCGCAGGAACGCGTCGCTGAGCTGGTATGCGGGCCGCTAGTCGACCACCCGGAGCGTCAGGTTGACCCTGCCGCCCCTGGGCAGAAGCGCGGAGGTGCCGGGCACTACACGGTCGATGCCGTGATAGGCGAGCCGCGCCGCCCCGCCGAGGATCAGCACATCGCCCGACCGTAGCCAGACGCTTTCGGTCTTGCCGCCGCGCTCGGTCCCGCCAATGCGGAATCGCGCGTCGTCGCCGAGGCTGACGGAGAGCACCGGCCAGCCGAAATCGGCCTCGTCGCGGTCCTGGTGAAGGCCCATCCTTGCGCCGTCGCCGTAGAAGTTGACAAGGCAGCAATCCGGCATCCGGTCGAGGCTGACAAGGCTTCGCCAGATCGCCAGAACCCTCTCCGGGATCGGCGGCCAGGGTGTGCCGGCAGGATGGCGGTCGACATAGCGGTAGCCGCGGCGGTCGGAATACCAGCCGTATCTTCCGGCCGAAGTCATCCTGACGGACATCGGCTTGCCCCAGGGCGTCAGCGGCGCGAAGAGCGGGGCCGCGGCGATCACGGCGCGAAGATCCCCGACCAGCGCGGCCTGCCCGGCGGCGTCGAGCCAGCCCGGATGGAATGCCGCGCCGGAGATCGTCGCTGCGGGTTCCGGCATCGGCGCCGGTGCCGGGGCGGGTTGGCTACAATCCTTGCGGTTTTCCACGGATTTGCCCTGTCGTTTGCCGGATCGGGACGCTTGCAGCGCCCCGGACCCCTCCTTATATACCCGTCGAACCGGTCGGGCGACCCGGCCGTCGTCAAGGGATCGGGGCCAGGGGCCGCATTCGGACCTGACCCCAGCATATCGCCGAAGGAAAGGTTACACATATGGCTAAAGTCATCGGTATCGACCTCGGGACCACGAACTCCTGCGTCGCCAT
>JAUQYA010000053.1 GCA_030837785.1 Albidovulum sp. | reverse complement strand
TCGAACGCCAGCGCCGCGATCCGCGCCGCCGTCACCGCCGCGACCACCGCCGCGGCGGGGCCGAACCAGCCCCTAGCCAAGCCGGTTCTCCCGCTGCTCGCGGGAGATGAGCACGAGGTTGCGCAGGTAGATGAAGACGCCAAGCGACTGGCCGAGGATGAAGACCGGATCGCGCCGGTAGACCGCGTAGGCCAGAAGGATCAGCCCGCCGGCAAGCGAGAAATACCAGAAGACCACCGGCATCACCGACTTGCGCGCCCGTTCCGAGGCGATCCACTGGACGAGGAAGCGGCCGGTGAACATGAGCTGGCCGAAAAGCCCGAAGGCGACCCACCAGAACTCGGTCCAGCTTTCGACGTGAAGGATGGCAAAGAGCCGGTCCATGCTCAGGCTCCCGGGGTCTCGGAGGGCCGCGACTTCTTCTTCCGCCGGATCAGCCACATGACGCCGAGAAGGTCGATCGCGCCGACGAAGCCGCGCTGGAGGTTGTTGTAGTGCGACCGGCCGGCATGGCGCGGCGCGTGGGCGACATCGACATGCGCCACCTCCCAGCCGTCGCGGACGAAGAGCGCGGGCAGGTAGCGGTGCATGTGGTTGAAGAACGGCAGGCGCAGGAAGCCCTCGCGCCGGAAGGCCTTGAGCCCGCAGCCGGTGTCGCGCGTGCCGTCCTTCAGGGCCCGCGCACGGATCCCGTTGGCAAGGCGCGAGGCGAGCTTCTTCGACAGCGTATCCTGGCGTCCGACCCGCTGGCCGGCGACGAGCCCGATCCGGGCGGAACCGGGCGCGAGCAGCGGCGCAAGGAGCTTCGGCAGTTCGGAGGGCGGATTCTGCCCGTCGGCGTCAAGCGTGCAGACGATCTTTCCCTTTGCGGCGAGGACACCGGAATGGACCGCCGCGCTCTGCCCGCCGGAGACGTCGTGGCGGATCAGCCGCAGGTTTGGGCGGGCCTGCATCCGGGCGCGGACAACCTCGACCGTGGCATCGGTAGAGCCGTCGTCGATGACCAGCACCTCATGGTCGCCATGAGCCGCCAGTGCCGCGTCGATGCCGTCGAGCAGCATCGGCAGGTTGCCGGCCTCGTTCTTCGCCGGAATGACGATGGAGATGGTGGCCACGGCGCCTGTTTCCCGGTCCTCACGCTGCCATTCGACGCCCGGCGGTCCTACTGCACGCCGGGCAGGTTGTAAATGTGCGCCTCAGCGGGGTGACAGCGGCGGCGGGTCGGACAGGGCGACGGGCCGACCCAGCCGGCGTTCACGGTGGAAGCTGTAGATGCCGGTCAGAACGACGATCGCGGCCCCGGCAAGCGTCAGCCCGTCGGGCAACTGGCCGAAGGCCGCCCAGCCGAGCGCGATCGCCACCACCAGCGCCACGTAGCGGAAGGGCGCGACATGGCCGATGTCGCCGACCCGCATCGCCACGACGATCATCAGATAGCCGGCGATGAGGCAGGCCGCCGCCAGACCGAGAAGGAAGGCTGCCCGCGGCGCCACCACATCCCAGCCCTCGGTCGGCAGCAGGACGGCGGCCGTCAGGGTGACCGAGAGGGCGGCAGCGACGGCGACGGTGACGGAGGGCATCGCGCTCGACATCCGGCGCGTGGCGAGGTCGCGCAGGACCACGCATCCCACGGACGCCAGCCCCACAACCGCCCAGCGGTCGAACCCCTCGGTCCCCGGCCGGACGATGAGAAGAACCCCGGCGAGGCCAAAGAGAATCGCCAGAAGCCGGCGCCAGCCGATCGGTTCGTGCAGGAAGACGGCCGCTGCGAGCGTCACCGCCAGCGGCAGGAACTGCATGATCGCAGAGATATTGGCGAGCGGCATGTGGCTGAGCGCGGTGAGGAAGGTCAGCGTGCCGCCGACCTCTCCCACGGTGCGCAGGATCAGCCATTTGCGGTCGCCCGGTTCGACCGAGATGCGCAGGCCGCCCATGCGCGCAGCAATGAGGATCAGCGCGGCGGTGCTGAGGATGCCGCGCAGGAAGATCGCCTGATAGAGCGGCAGCGTCCCGGTCACCGCCTTCATGCAGGCGTCGTTCACGGTGAAGGCCGCCATCGCCACGCTCATGAAAAGCGCGCCCCTGGCGTTGTCTGACAGCGGCATCCGGCCCTCCTGCGGACGGGGTCCGGCAGAAGCGGACCCGGGCTTTGTGGCCCGGACCGGCGGAAAAGGAAACCCCCGCCGAAGCGGGGGTTTCGATGACTTGCGCGGGCCCCGTGCCGATCAGCCTTCGCGGCTCTCGTAGGTGTCGACAAGCCCGCTTTCGGTGTCGATCTCGATCACGTCGTCGAGCACCGTTTCCGAAGGCGCGGCAAGGACCGCGGCGCGCTCGGCATCGGCCTTGCGCTGCTCGATCACCTTCTGGTCGCGGTCGTGGGCAAGCTTGCGCACCCGCATCGTCGCCCCGCCGGTCCCCGCCGGGATCAGGCGGCCGACGATCACGTTCTCCTTCAGGCCGACCAGCGTGTCGCGCTTGCCCTGCACGGCGGCCTCGGTGAGGACGCGCGTGGTTTCCTGGAACGAGGCCGCCGAGATGAACGACCGGGTCTGGAGCGAGGCCTTGGTGATACCCAAGAGCACGGGCTCCCCCGCCGCCGGACGGCCGCCGCGGGCGATGGCCTTCTGGTTCTCCTCGTCGAACTCCGCCTTGTCGACGTGTTCGCCCTTAAGAAGCGTTGTCTCGCCCGAATCGAGGATCTCGATCTTCTGCAGCATCTGGCGAACGATCACCTCGATGTGCTTGTCGTTGATCTTCACGCCCTGCAGCCGATAGACGTCCTGGACCTCGTCGATGAGATAGGCGGCCAGCGCCTCGATCCCCATGATCCGCAGGATGTCGTGCGGCGCGGGGTTCCCGTCCATGATGTAGTCGCCCTTCTGGACGAAGTCACCTTCCTGAACCGGAATGTGCTTGCCCTTCGGCACCATGTATTCGACGGGCTGGATCGTCTCGTCGGTCGGCTCGATGGTGATCCGGCGCTTGTTCTTGTAGTCCTTGCCGAAGCGCACGTAGCCGTCGATCTCGGCGATGATGGCGTGATCCTTGGGACGACGGGCCTCGAAAAGCTCCGCCACCCGCGGCAGACCCCCGGTGATGTCCTTGGTCTTGGCGCCTTCGCGCGGGATCCGCGCCACGACGTCGCCCGCCCGGATCTCCTGCCCGTCCTCGATCGAGAGGATCGCGTCGACGGACATCGGATAGCTGACGGGATTGCCCGCATCGTTGCGCACCGGTTCGCCCGTGGCCGGGTCCATGACGATGATCTCGGGCTTGAGGTCGCTGCCCTTCGGCGCCGTGCGCCAGTCGGTGACGATCTTCTGGGTCATGCCGGTGGCCTCGTCGGTATCATCGCGGACCGAGATGCCCGAGATGAGATCGACGAACTTCGCCACGCCCGCCTTCTCGGCGATGATCGGCAGGGTGTAGGGGTCCCAC
>JAUQYA010000052.1 GCA_030837785.1 Albidovulum sp. | reverse complement strand
CAGCGGTTTGTAGACCGCGTTGAGCGCGGTCGGGAGCCGATTCACGAATTTTCCGAAATCTCCGAACGTGGCAAAGGCCTGATCCAGGGCGCGGGCTTCCGCGGTTCCCATTGCCTGCAGCTGGCTCCGCATCGCGGCGTCACTGGGGAGCTTCGGGGTCGCCGCCGGGAGGGTCAGGGGAACAAGTTCCTCAAACAGCTCGCTTTCTTCCCCGTATTCCTCGGCGTCGGCAAAGGTTTCGCCTTCGACTGCCGCATCCTCGGCCTCGTAATCCCCGGTATACCCTTCCTCATTCGAGCGGAAATCGTCCGGTTGCGCGTACTGCTCAATCTCATATCCGGCCTCTTCAAACTCAGAGGCGTCGAGGACATCGTCGGTCTCGCTCTCGGCTTCAGTGGCAGTCTCCCCTACGTCAGCATATCCGAAAAGGCCGGCACTGCTCTCCGCTTCCAGGTCCTCGTCCTCAAGTTCCATCTCGGAATACGCCTCGGCTGCGGGGCCTTCGGCTTCGGCATACGGCGAAGCCGGAAGGGACTCCAGATCGTCCGGGCTGAAAAGCTCCCCGGCTTCGAGCTCTTTCCGTTCGTAGTCCTGGTTGATCCACTCCATGAGGTGGGAGCGCGTTTCCTGGCTCAGGTAGCAGCCCCAGTTCACGTCGGAGTCCTTGGAGAAAACCGGGGAGGCAATCCCCACCAGGAGTCTCTTTCCACCCTCTTCGACCCAGATCGGCGCCCCGGGCGCGTCCAGCTTGTTGCCTGCCCGGTGCAGAATCTGCCCCTGTTTGAGGCCCACGATTCCTCCGGAGGAGACCCGAAGCTTGTGGTACCCGCCCCCTCCGCCGGACGAGCGTGAGAACGCCGCCAGGCTGGCTTTTTTGCCGCTCCAGTCCGCCGCTGATGTTGAAAGCCCGTGGGACGGGCCTCCCCAGCTGCCGAGCGCGGTGTTCCCGATGGCCGGGTAGGTCGCGCTCCCCAGGGGCCGTGACAACGTCAGTAGTCCGTAGTCCGCCGCCGCGTCGTTGGTCCCGGGTGAAAACCGTGGAGACACCCTGGCTTTCGAGGCCGTCGCGGAACCTAATGCATCCGTGCCGAACTCGTAACCGGGAGCTATGCGCACGGAGTATCGGCGCCGGTCCTTTGAAAAGCCGTGAATGACCCCGGCCGATGTCAGGACGTGGCGGTCGGAGATCAGCAGACCGGTCCCGTATCCCACCACGCGCCGGAGATCATTGTCGTGGACCTCCAGCCGGCAGACCCAGCGGTAGGGAATTTCCAGCGCGATCCGCCGCTGGACCGGCCGCGGCCGGGGCGCGTCCTCCGCCATCCAGCGCTCGACCAACCCCCGCACGATCCTGTCGTGAACGAAAACCCCGATCTGGTTCGGCAACTGGTCGAAGGCCCTCACGATTCCGATCAAAATCCGGCGGCCGCCCTGCTCGGTCCAGATGGGCGAGCCGCTCTGTCCCCGGGTCGTGTCGGCGGTGTGCCGGAAAGCGGCCCCGAAGGTGGCGGACACGGTGACGCCTCGCGCCTCGTACATCCTTCGCCGATAGGCGTCCTTCGCGCCCGGGTATCCGGCCGTAATGACGGGGAACTCCCGCTGCCGGAGTTCCTGGAAGGGGATCACGGCCTCGCTCCACCACTCCGTGTTGGTGGAGGGATGGCCCCACCAGAGCAAAGCCGGGTCAACCGGCCTGTTCAGCGTGATCAGGCCGAAGTCCATCCTGAAGTTCGGCACCCGGGTTTTGGCCGCCAGGAATTTTCCGAAGGGCTCGCCGCCATAGTGACGGCCGGGGTACACATAGAGGGAGGGGGCTGAGGGGCCCGATCCCGCCTCAGTGATGACATGGGCGGCGGTCAGGACATGGCGGTTCGAGATCAGCAAACCGCTGCCGCCGTCAAGGGTCTGTCCGTCTTTCTCGTAGGTGACGGAGCAGATCCATCGATAGGGAGCAATCTTTGTGTCCCGAACCTCCGTCCGGTCATCTTCCCCCGTAATGCCGCCTTCGGCCTCGAACAAGCCCTCAGCTTCGCGGAAGGGGGATTTCTCTTCCCATTCGGCGCCTGGCAGCTCAAAGGCGCCCGTGAACGGGCTCGACGCTTCCAGCGCGCTCAGGCGCGGCTCCCATTCTTCTTCGCCTTGCCCCGCAAAGATCTCCTGGTCGAGGAACGGGGATTGGAGACCTTCCAATGGATGGGGAGGAGGGCGGTTTTTTCTGTCGAAAGCATTCATGGGTTTTCCCCTCGAGCTTA
>JAUQYA010000051.1 GCA_030837785.1 Albidovulum sp. | reverse complement strand
ATGTTCGTGCTGACCGTGGCCGCCGCCGAGGCGGCGATCGGGCTGGCGATCCTGGTCTGCTTCTTCCGCAACCGCGGCACCATCGACGTCGAAGACGTCAACGTGATGAAAGGGTAAGGGCAAATGGAAACGATCATCCTCCTTGCCCCGCTCGTCGGCGCGATCATCGGCGGCTTCGGCTGGCGCGTGATCGGCGAGACCGGCGCGATGGTGGTGACGACGGGGCTCCTGTTCCTGTCGTGCCTTCTCTCCTGGATCGTCTTCCTCGGCTTCGACGGCACGACCCAGCATATCCACCTCCTCGACTTCATCCGCTCGGGCTCGCTCGACACCGCCTGGTCGATCCGGCTCGACCGGCTGACCGCGATCATGCTGATCGTGGTGACGACGGTCTCGGCGCTGGTGCACCTCTATTCCTGGGGCTACATGGCCCATGACGAGAACTGGCGCGAGGGCGAGGTCTACAAGCCCCGCTTCTTCGCCTACCTCTCGTTCTTCACCTTCGCCATGCTGGCGCTGGTGACGGCCGACGACCTCGTGCAGATGTTCTTCGGCTGGGAGGGCGTCGGCGTCGCCTCCTACCTGCTGATCGGCTTCTACTATCGCAAGGCCTCGGCCAATGCGGCGGCAATCAAGGCTTTCGTGGTCAACCGCGTCGGCGACTTCGGCTTCCTGCTGGGGATCCTGGCGCTGTTCTTCCTGACCGACTCGGTCCGCTTCGACGACATCTTCGCCGCCGCTCCCGGCCTGGCCGAGACCAATCTCACCTTCCTCTGGACCGAGTGGAATGCTGCCAACCTGATCGGCGTGCTCCTCTTCATCGGCGCGATGGGGAAATCGGCGCAGCTTTTCCTGCACACCTGGCTGCCCGACGCGATGGAAGGCCCGACGCCGGTCTCGGCGCTGATCCACGCCGCGACGATGGTCACGGCGGGCGTGTTTCTCGTCTGCCGGATGTCGCCCCTGTTCGAATATGCGCCCGAGGCGAAGTCGTTCGTGATGTATATCGGCGCGGCCACCGCCTTCTTCGCGGCGACCGTGGGCCTGGTGCAGAACGACATCAAGCGCGTCATCGCCTATTCGACCTGTTCGCAACTCGGCTACATGTTCGTGGCCGCCGGTGCGGGCATCTATTCGGCGGCGATGTTCCACCTGCTGACGCATGCCTTCTTCAAGGCGATGCTGTTCCTTGGCGCGGGGTCGGTCATCCACGCGATGCACCACGAGCAGGACATGCGGAACTACGGCAACCTTCGGAAGAAGATACCGCTGACCTTCTGGGCGATGATGATCGGCACGCTCGCCATCACCGGCGTCGGCATCCCGCTGACCTCGATCGGCTTCGCCGGCTTCCTGTCGAAGGACGCGATCATCGAAAGCGCCTGGGGGTCCGGCAACGGCTTTGCCTTCGTGGCGCTGGTCGTGGCGGCGCTTTTCACCAGCTTCTATTCCTGGCGGCTGATGTTCCTGACCTTCTTCGGGACCGAACGCGGCGACCATCACGCCCACGAACACGCTCACGAAAGCCCGGCGACGATGACGGTGCCGCTCGGCGTGCTGGCGATCGGCGCGATCTTCGCCGGGATGCTCTGGTACAAGCCCTTCTTCGGCGACCATGCGGCGATGGTGCGCTTCTTTGCCATGCCTGAACATGCCACCGCCCCGGCCGAGGGCGCCTCGGACCAGGCCGCGACAACGGGTGAGGCGACGACCGGCGAGGCGACGACCGGCGAGGCGGCGACCGGGGCCGCGACCGAACCGGCGGCCACCGAGACCGCCGCGGCGGGCGAGGGCCATGCCGCCGGCCATGCGCCCGCTGGCGCGATCTTCATGTCCGAGGCCGCGAACAAGGTACTCGACGACGCGCACCATGCGCCGGCCTGGGTCAAGGTTTCGCCCTTCGTCGCCATGCTGATCGGCCTGGTCACGGCGTTCGTCTTCTACATCGTCGACCCGTCGATCCCCCGGCGTCTCGCGGCGCAGCAGCCGATCCTCTACCGGTTCCTGCTCAACAAGTGGTATTTCGACGAGATCTATGACGCGGTCTTCGTCCGCCCGGCCAAATGGCTCGGCGCCTTCCTGTGGAAGCGCGGCGACGGCAACGTCATCGACGGCACGATCAACGGCGTGGCGATGGGCTTCATCCCGACGCTCACCCGGATCGCGGCGCGGCTCCAGTCGGGCTACATCTTCACCTATGCCTTCGTCATGATCATCGGCATCGCCGTGCTTCTGACCTGGATGACGATCTCTGGGGGCTCGCACTAATGGAAAACCTTCTTTCCATCATCACCTTCCTGCCCCTCGTCGCGGCGGCGATCCTCGCGCTCTTTCTCAAGGGCGACGATCCCGCGGCGCAAAAGAACGCCAAGTGGCTGGCGCTGATCGCCACCACGGTGACCTTCCTCGTCTCGCTCTTCCTGCTCGCGGGCTTCGATCCGGCCGATACCGGCTTCCAGTTCGTCGAGGAACGGGCCTGGATCATGGGGCTGAAATACAAGGTGGGCGTGGACGGGCTTTCCGTCCTCTTCGTCCTGCTGACCACGTTCCTGATGCCGATCACGATCCTGTCCACCTGGCAGGTGACGACCCGCGTCAAGGAGTACATGGTCGCGTTCCTCGTCCTCGAGGGGCTGATGATCGGGGTCTTCGTGGCGCTCGACCTCGTGCTCTTCTACCTCTTCTTCGAGGCGGGCCTGATCCCGATGTTCCTGATCATCGGCATCTGGGGCGGCAAGGACCGCATCTACGCGGCCTTCAAGTTCTTCCTCTACACCTTCCTCGGCTCGGTGCTGATGCTGGTGGCGATGATCGCGATGTATGTCGACGCGCAGACCACCGACATCCCGAGCCTGCTCAACCACCAGTTCTCGTCCGATACGATCAGCCTGATGGGCTTCCAGATCATCGGCGGCATGCAGACGCTGCTCTGGCTCGCCTTCTTCGCCTCCTTCGCGGTCAAGATGCCGATGTGGCCGGTCCACACCTGGCTGCCGGATGCGCACGTCCAGGCGCCGACGGCGGGGTCGGTGGTGCTGGCGGCGATCCTGCTGAAGATGGGGGGCTATGGCTTCCTGCGCTTCAGCCTGCCGATGTTCCCGGTGGCCTCCGACCTGCTCGCGGGCCTGATCTTCTGGATGTCGGCCATCGCCATCGTCTACACCAGCCTCGTGGCGCTGGCGCAGGCCGACATGAAGAAGCTCATCGCCTATTCGTCGGTCGCGCACATGGGCTATGTGACGATGGGCATCTTCGCCGCCAACCAGCAGGGCATCGACGGCGCGATCTTCCAGATGCTCAGCCACGGCTTCATCTCCGGCGCGCTCTTCCTCTGCGTCGGGGTGATCTACGACCGGATGCACACCCGCGAGATCGACGCCTACGGCGGGCTCGTCAACCGGATGCCGGCCTATGCGCTGGTCTTCATGTTCTTCACCATGGCCAACGTCGGCCTGCCCGGCACCTCCGGCTTCGTCGGCGAATTCCTGACGCTGATGGGGATCTTCCAGGTCAACACCTGGGTGGCCTTCGTGGCCGCCACGGGGGTGATCCTTTCGGCGGCCTATGCGCTCTGGCTCTATCGCCGGGTGGTCTTCGGCGACCTGATCAAGGAAAGCCTGAAGACGATCGCGGACATGAGTGTGCGCGAGAAGGCGATCTTCGCGCCCCTCATTGCCATGACCCTGCTTCTCGGCGTCTATCCGAGCCTCGTCACCGATGTGACGGGCCCCTCGGTCGCGGCGCTGATCTCCGACTACCAGGCCGCGGTTCCCGTCGAGACGGGCATCGAACTGGCCAGCCACTGAGGACGACACGCGATGATCTCTGCTGATTTCTCCGCCATCCTTCCCGAAGTGGTGCTGGTCCTTTACGCGATGGCCGCCCTTCTGGGTGCGGTCTACACCGGCAAGGACGAGCTTGCGGGCACACTGACCTGGGCGACGGTGGCGGTCTTCATCGGGCTTGCGGGCTGGATCGGCCTGTCGGAGCCGGGCGCGCGGATGGCCTTCGGCGGCATGTTCGCCGACGACGCCTATTCGCGCTTCGCCAAGGTCACGGTGCTTCTGGGCGCGGCCTCCGTCCTTGCGATGAGCGCGGACTACATGACACGCCGGGGGCTGGCGCGGTTCGAGTTTCCGCTGATCGTGGCGCTCGCCGTCGCCGGCATGATGATCATGGTCTCGGCGGGCGACCTGATGTCGCTCTACATGGGGCTCGAACTGCAGTCGCTGTCGCTCTACATCCTCGCGGCCTTCCGCCGCGACAGCGTGAAGTCGACCGAGGCGGGGCTGAAATACTTCGTGCTCGGCTCGCTCTCCTCGGGGCTGCTGCTCTACGGCGCGTCGCTGACCTACGGGTTCACCGGCACCACGCTTTTTGCCGGGATCATCGAGACGATCCAGGGCGGGCATGTCTCGGTGGGCCTTCTCTTCGGCCTCGTGCTGATGATCACCGGCCTTGCCTTCAAGGTCTCGGCGGTGCCCTTCCACATGTGGACGCCCGACGTCTACGAAGGCTCGCCGACGCCCGTCACCGCCTTCTTCGCCACGGCGCCCAAGATGGCGGCGATGGCGCTCTTCGCCCGGTTCGTCTTCGACGCCTTCGGCGGCGCGGTGGCCGACTGGAGCCAGGTCCTGGCGGTGATCTCGGTGCTCTCGATGTTCCTCGGCGCCGTCGCCGGGATCGGGCAGCGCAACTTCAAGCGACTGATGGCCTATTCGTCGATCGCCCACATGGGCTTTGCGCTGATGGGCCTTGCCGCCGGCACCGAGGCGGGCGTCAAGGCGATGCTTCTCTACATGGCGATCTACGTCGTCATGAACGTCGGCACCTTCGCCTTCATCCTGTCGATGGAGCGTGACGGGGCGCCGGTGACGGACATCGACGCGCTGAACCTCTATTCGCGGAAGGAACCGGTCAAGGCGCTCGCCATGCTTGTCCTTCTCTTCAGCCTTGCGGGCGTGCCGCCGATGCTGGGGTTCTTCGCGAAATACGGCGTGCTTCTGGCCGCGGTGAATTCCGGGATGACGCTCCTGGCGGTGGCGGGTGTGATCGCCTCGGTGATCGGCGCCTTCTACTACCTGCGCATCGTCTACTACATGTATTTCGGCGCCGAGAGCGAGGGGCTGGAGACGCGGATGGTCCCGGCACAATGGCTTCTCCTGATGGCGTCGGCGGTCCTGATGGTGGTGGGCGTCGTGAGCCTCTTCGGCGTCGAGGGGGCCGCGGCGCTGGCGGCCGAAGTTCTTGTCCGCTGAGCGGGCGGGAGAGCTTCCGGCCTGGCCCGAGGGCGTGGCGCGCCACGTCCTTGCCGAGGTCGACAGCACCAATTCCGAAGCCGCGCGTCTGGCGCCGCGGCTGACGCAACCCACCTGGATCCTCGCCCGCCGCCAGACCGCGGCGCGGGGGCGGCGGGGCCGGGCCTGGGTCGCGCCCGAGGGCAACTTCTTCGCCACGCTGGTGATGCGGCCCTCGGGCGATCCGGTCGTGGCGGCGCAGCGCAGCTTCGTCGCGGCGCTGGCGCTTGCCGATGCGCTGGGGGCCGCGGTCGGGCCGGCGGCGGCGCTGTCGCTCAAATGGCCGAACGACGTCCTGCTGAACGGCGGCAAGGTGGCGGGCATCCTGCTGGAAAGCGCAGGGACGGGCGGCGGCGTCAGCCACCTTGCGATCGGCATCGGCGTCAACCTGGTGGCCGCGCCGCCGGCCGAGGCGGTGGAGCCGGGCGCGGCGCGGCCGGTCTCGGTGATGGGCGAAACCGGGCTGCGGCTGGCGCCCGAGACGCTCCTCGACCTTCTCGCACCGGCCTTCGCCCGCTGGGAGGCGCAGCTTTCCACCTGGGGCTTCGCGCCGCTGCGCACCGCCTGGCTTGCCCGCGCGGCGCGGCTTGGCCAGCCGATCACCGCCCGGACCATGACCGAGACGATCGAGGGCACGTTCGAGACGATCGACGAGGCGGGGGCGCTGGTCCTGCGGACACCCCAGGGCCGCCGCGCGATCCCGGCGGCGGATGTCTATTTCTGAGGGAGGGTTCCCATGCTCCTCTGCATCGACTGCGGCAACACCAACACGGTCTTTTCCGTCTGGGACGGGACGCGGTTCCGCTGCACGCTCAGGACCTCGACCGAGCATCAGCGGACGGCCGACCAGTATTTCGTCTGGTTCAAGACGTTGATGGACCATCACCGGGTGCCGGTGGAGATTGACGAGGTGATCATCTCCTCCACCGTGCCGCGGGTCGTCTTCAACCTGCGCGTCCTCTGCGACCGCTACTTCAACTGCCGCCCGCTCGTCGTCGGCAAGCCGGAATGCGCGCTGCCCGTGGCCCCGCGCGTCGATCAGGGCACGACCGTCGGGCCCGACCGGCTGGTGAACGTCGTCGCCGGCTTCGACCGGCACGGCGGTGACCTGATCATCGTCGACTTCGGCACTGCGACCACCTTCGACGTGGCCGACACCGACGGGGCCTATATCGGCGGCGTGATCTCGCCGGGCGTGAACCTCAGCCTCGAGGCGCTGCACATGGCCGCGGCCGCATTGCCGCATGTCGACGTCACCAAACCGCTGAAGGTCATCGGGACGAATACGGTTGCCTGCATGCAGGCGGGCATCTACTGGGGATATGTGGGTCTTGTCGAAGGCATCGTCCGGCAGATCCGGGCCGAGCGCGGCCGGCCGATGAAGGTGATCGCCACCGGCGGGCTGGCGCCGCTCTTCGGCCAGGGCACCGACATATTCGACAGCGTCGAAGACGACCTGACCATGCACGGGCTGGTGCTGATCCACCGCTACAACAAGGAACTGGAAAGCCAATGAGCAAGGACCGCCTGATCTATCTTCCCCTGGGCGGCGCCGGCGAGATCGGCATGAACTGTTACATCTTCGGCTACGGGCCAGAGGGGGCGGAGCGGCTGATCGTCGTCGATCTCGGCGTGACCTTCCCGAACATGGATGAATCCCCCGGCGTCGACCTGATCATGCCGGACATCACCTGGCTTGCCGAGAACGCGGGCCGGATCGAGGCGATCTTCATCACCCATGCGCACGAGGACCATGTCGGCGCGCTCGGTCATCTCTGGCCGCGGCTCAAGGCCCCGGTCTACGCGCGGCCCTTCACCGCCGCCATCGCATCGCTGAAGATGGAGGAACAGGGCCAGCCGCGCGACGTGATCCGGGTGGTGAGGCCCCGCCCCGAGGTGGTGGAGGCCGGGCCCTTCCGGGTGCAGTTCGTGCCCGTCAGCCATTCGATTCCGGAGAGCGCCGCGCTGGTCATCGACACGCCGGCGGGCCGCATCGTCCACTCGGCCGATTTCAAGCTCGACGGCACCCCGGTGGTGGGAGAGCCCTTCGACCCCGCGGAATGGCACCGGATCGCCCATGAAGGCCAGGGGGTGAAGGTTCTGACCTGCGATTCCACCAACGTCTTCTCGCCCCATCCGGGCCGGTCGGAGGCGTCGCTGGCAAAGCCCCTGGCCGAGCTGATCGCCAGCCAGACCGGAATGGTCGTGGCCACCACCTTCGCCTCGAACATCGCGCGGCTGAAGACGCTGGCCGAGGCGGGCCGCGAGGCGGGCCGCTCGATCTGCCTTCTCGGCCGGGCGATGAAGCGGATGATCACGGCGGCGGTGGAAAGCGGCGTCCTGACCGACTTTCCGCCGATCATCCAGCCGGAAGAGGCGGTGGACCTGCCGCGCGGCGGCCTGATGCTGATCGTGACCGGCAGCCAGGGCGAACGCCGCGCCGCCTCGGCGCAGCTTTCCCGCGGCAAGTACCTCGGGCTCGAGCTGAAGGAGGGCGATACGTTCCTCTTCTCCTCCAAGACCATTCCCGGCAACGAACGCGACGTGATCCGGGTGATGAACGCATTCTCGGAAATCGGTGTCGAGGTGATCGACGACCGCGGCGGGCTCTACCACGTCTCGGGCCACGCCAACCGGCCCGACCTCGAGGCGGTGCACGAACTGCTGCGGCCGAAGATGCTGCTGCCGATGCACGGCGAGCACCGCCATCTGCGCGAACATTGCCAGATCGGGATCGCCAAGGGAATCGCCGCGGAACTGGCGGTCAACGGCACGGTGGTCGATCTCACCGGGGACGAGCCCGAGGTGGTGGAATATGTCGAGACCGGGCGGACCTATCTGGACGGCACGGTGCTTCTCGGCGCGCTCGACGGGGTGGTGCGCGACCGCATCCGCCTGGCGCTGAACGGCCATGTGCTGGTGACCGTCCTTCTCGACGAGGAGGACCAGCCCCTCGGCGAGGCCTGGGTGGAACTGAGGGGTCTTTCCGCCAAGACGCGCAAGGGCGCCGCCCTGGCCGAGGCGATCGAGACCGATCTCAACGAGTTCCTCGAACGCGCCGACGACCGGACCCTGGCCGACGACGACAAGATGGAGGAGGCGATCCGCAAGATCGTCCGCCAGGTCGCGGTCGAGGAGATCGGCAAGAAACCCGAGGTCTCGGTGGTGACCAGCCGCCTGGTCGCCGAGTAGGCCCGCGCCCCAGGCTGCGGGTCGACTCCCCGTGCAGGGGAGGGGCCCGCGTGCACAGGAGGGGCCCGGTCAGTCCTTGGTGAGCTTCAGGCTGCGCATCAGGAAGTCGGGCACATGATCGCCGAGGCCGACCACCGGCGCGCCCTTCTCGCCGCGATCGCCGCGGCGGTCGCGGTCGTCGCGCCGCTTTTCGTCCCGGTCGCGGTCGTCGCGCCGCTTCTGGTCGCGGTGCCTGTCGTCGCGGTCGCGGCGCGGCTTGTCCTCGTCCTGGGCGCGCGGTGCGGGTTTGGCCGGCTGCGGCTCGACCCGCGGCGCCGGCACGTCGAGCGGCGTCATCGACGCCTCCTGCCCGTGCGGCTTGATCGGGCGTTCGCGGCGTTCATCGCGCTCGCGCCCGGCCCCGGCTTCGCGGCTGCGGCGCGGACGGCTGCTCTTGCGGTCCTCCTCGGCCCGGGGCGCGCGCTGTGCCGCTTCGCTGAGCGTGAATCCCTCCGGCAGGGGCGCGCGCGGCAGCGTCGTCTTCACCAGGCTTTCGATCGCGTCGAGATACTTCTTGTCACCCGGCGTCGCCAGCGTGACGGCAACGCCCCGTCGTCCGGCGCGGCCGGTGCGGCCGATGCGGTGGACGTAATCCTCCGAATGCGAGGGCACGTCGAAGTTGAAGACATGGGACACGGCCGGAATGTCCAGCCCGCGCGCGGCCACGTCCGAGGCCACGAGGAACCGCAGCGTGCCTTCGCGGAAACCGTCCAGCGTCTTCATCCGCTGGCTCTGGTCGAGGTCGCCGTGGATCGGCGAGGCGTCGAACCCGTGCGTCCTGAGGGATTTCGCGAGGATGTCGACCTCGGACTTGCGGTTGCAGAAGAGGATCGCGTTGGTGCAGGCCTCGCCCTCGGCGGTGATGAGCGCGCGCAGAAGCTCGCGTTTCTGCTTGGCGGTCTGGTCCTTGCGGGTCGGCGTGAACTCGACGAGACGCTGTTCGATGGTCTCGGAGGTCGTCGCCTGGCGAGCGACCTCGATCCGGGCCGGTGTGTGCAGGAAGGTGTTGGTGATCCGCTCGATCTCGGGCGCCATCGTCGCGCTGAAGAACAGCGTCTGGCGGGTGAAGGGGGTCAACTGGAAGATCCGCTCGATGTCGGGGATGAAGCCCATGTCGAGCATCCGGTCGGCTTCGTCCACCACCATGATCTGCACGCCGGTCAGAAGAAGCTTGCCACGCTCGAAATGGTCGAGAAGCCGGCCCGGCGTGGCGATCAGCACATCGACGCCGCGGTCGATCAGCTTGTCCTGTTCGCCGAAGCTGACCCCGCCGATGAGAAGCGCCTTGGTCAGCTTGGTGTGCTTGGCGTAGACGTCGAAGTTCTCGGCCACCTGTGCGGCAAGTTCGCGCGTCGGGCAAAGCACCAGGCTCCGCGGCATCCGGGCGCGGGCGCGGCCCCGGCCAAGAAGCGTGATCATCGGCAGGACGAAGCCCGCGGTCTTGCCGGTGCCGGTCTGGGCGATGCCGAGAACGTCGCGGCCCTCGAGCGCGGGTGGAATGGCGCCCGCCTGGATCGGCGTGGGCGTTTCATAGCCGGCTTCGGCAATGGCTTGCAGGACGCGGGCGTCCAGTTTCAGGTCGGAAAACTTTGTCATCGGCGTCCAATCGTTGCGGCGTCGGGCCGCAAGGGTGAAGGGACGCGACTTCCGGGCGCCCCGGCGTTCGCCCGCCGGATGCGGGCCTTCCGCCCCTAGCGCAAAACCTGTGAAAGGTCAATCAGACGCCGCACCCCGGCCCGAAACGGCGGTGCCGCCCGTCCTGGGGGAGACGGGCGGCACCCTTCGCGTTGGGTAGTGGGTGGGTGTTTGGGTGTGGGTACTGGTAAACTGCCGATCGGTTGCCTGCCGGTTGGACCTACCGGCGGCGGCGCCGGAAAAGCGCCGCGATCCCGAGCCCGGACAGGAGGAGAACCCCCCCGGCGGGAACGGGCACGGCAGCCATGTCGAGGCGGATCGCCCCGAGACGGTTGCCGGTTCCCGGTGCACGTGCGAGCACGTCCATCGAGATCAGATACGTCCCCGGACCGAGGTTGAACTGCCCGAAGCTGTGCTGGCCGTCGGCCAGCGCCTTGTCGAAGTTCATCCCCGTGTTCTTGGACGGTGTCACCGGGGCCGAGGTGGTCCCGAGCGCGACGGCGTTGTTGAAGACTGCGAACTGCTCTCCGGCGAAAAAGCCATCGACGATGGTGAGGATGGCATTCGCGGCCAGGGAGAAGCTGAAGCTTCGTCCGACCGTGGTTCCGACATCGCCGAACGAAAAGCGGGTCCATCCGCTGTCGGCGACGAGGTTGATGGTCCCGGCCTGGGAAGACCCCGCCGTGACCATAGCGGCTGCCACGGCCAGCGCTTTGAGTTTGGTTGAGAACATGGCAGCTCCTTTGTTGCGGCTGGCTCCCTAATTCTCGCAGGAATTGAGACTTTTTTTGGGCACACGCGACAGTTGTCGCCCCTGCCGAAACAGATCCCGGTCACACTCGATGATCGGCAACGGGTCATCAACGATCACGGCGGCTTTCCGCCGATCCTGCCCTGAAACCGCCGAAATCCTGCCAGTTTCTGCCTTTGCGGGACAGTGGATGCACCGGCGGATCGACCGCCGCGGCGGGGCTTTGCCACATTTCTGCCACGAAGAGATTCGCCGAAGCGGAGACAATCCAGAGGTGAAACCCCGTGCCCCGCGGGCCTTTGCCGTCGACGCGGGCGGCCGCGGCCCCTAGTCTTGCGGCGCTGCCCGGAGCCGGAACCATGCTGCCCATCCATGTCATCAACCTCGCGCGGGAACCCGGCCGGCTGGCGCGGATCGGCGCCGCGCTCGATGGCTTCGGGCTCGGCTGGAGCCGGGTCGAGGCGATCGACCGTCTGGCGGTGCCGGACGGCGGCCTGCGTGCGGCCTTCGGCAGCGGGCCCTGGTCGGCAGCCTATCCCGCGACGGCCGGCGACATGGCCTGTTCGCTGACCCATCGACGGCTCTGGGAGGTGATCGCGGGCGGCCGGGCCGAGGCGGCCGTCGTGCTGGAAGATGATGCGCGTCTGGCACCCGGTTTCCCCGCCTTCGCCACGGAGGACGTCGCGCGGCTGATGGCGGAGCACGGCATGGGGGTGCTGAAGCTCGAATTCTGGCCCGGGCCGCAGGCGAGCCGGCGCTTTCCCCTTGGCGCGGCCCTGGGCGCGGGGCCGGCGGGGGCCACGCTCTACCGGCTCAGAAGCGGGTTTCTCGGCACCTGTGGCTATGTGCTGACCGCAGCGGGCGCCGGGGCGCTGCTGGCGCGGTTTCCCGCGCTCACCGTGCCGGTCGACCACGTTCTTTTCGGCCGCTCGGCGGGCATGGGGTTCGACCTTCTCGCCCCCGGTTTCGTCAATCCCGCGCCGGTCCTGCACGATATTGCGGCCTTCGGCTCCGACATCCGGGCCGAACGGCAGGGCGAGGCGCCGCGGACGGTCCGGCGCCGCTGGCGCGACTGGCGGGCGGCGCGGGCCGAGGCACGCGAGGTCCGATCCGGGCTGGCCGCGCCGGTCGAGATGACGTCTTCGTGCGACGAGAACCGTTCCCCGCCATCGCGCGTTGTGTCACCGTAGCGGCCGGACGCCGCGAAACGTGACAGGGCAGGAGGAAACGCCATGATCGAGAAACACGCATCCGCCATCTGGAAGGGAAGTCTGAAGGAAGGCGGCGGCACGCTCACCGCGCAGTCGGGTGCCTTCAGGGAACTGCCCTACACCCATGCGACACGCTTTGGCGGCAAGCCTGGCGCAAACCCCGAGGAGCTGATCGGCGCGGCCCATGCCGGCTGCTATTCGATGTTCCTTGCCGCGCTGATGGGCGGCGAGGGGATCACCCCCGAGACGATCGAGACGACCTCGACCATCGCTCTCGACCCCGGCACCGAGGGCGGGCCGACGGTCAAGACGGCGCATCTGGTGACGAGGGTGAAGGCCGCCGCCCCCGAGGCCAAGATCCGGGAGCTTGCCGAGAAGGCCAAGGCCGGCTGCCCGATCTCGAAACTGCTCAGGGCCGAGATCACGATGGAGGTGACGGTGGGGTGATCCGCGCCACTTCGGGCGCCGCGCTGTCCCAGTGCAGCGCCCGGTAGTCGAAGTCCGCAGCGATGGCGGGCTTGACCACCGCAAAATAGGGCGAAAGGTCGAAATCGCGCGGAGCGAACAGAGAATGGTCGCGGATGTGCAGAAGCTCGTGCCGCGACGGGTCGTTGGGGTCTGTCCCCGGTTCCGGCAGGATCGGGTAGCGCACGCTCTGGAACGCCTCGGCGATCAGCGTCGAACAGATCGCCCGCGTCGGATCGCCCGACCCGAGCGCGAGCATCCGCCGCCGCCACTTCCGGGGAATCGGCGGCTCGGGCAGGAGAAAGCGCGCAAGGTCGATGACATTCTTCAGATCGTAGCGCCTGCCGAGCGAGGCGCGCATGAACGCCATGACCCGGGTGCGATCCTCGTCGGTGAGGTGCACGGCGCGGCAGATGCGCGTGTTCAGATGGGCATAACGTTCGAGCGGGACGCAGTGGACGCCATCGAGAAGATCGGCTTCGATCAGGTCGCGCCCGTCAGGATCGCCGACGAAGAAGGCCGCGTGGGACCATGTGGATGTGGTCAGATACTTGATCGTGGAGGATATGCGCGCCTCGCCCTCGACCAGCAGGATGTCGGCCGGGCGGAGGCTGCCGCGCAACAGGGGAAGCGGTGTCACGGCATAGGGCCGATAGCGGCCCGCAGGCCGTTGCAGATAACGGGCGAGCGCGCGCCCCATCGCATGCGTCAGACGGCTCACCTGGCCTCCCGCCCTTGCCCCGCGGGCGAGTTGAGCATGGGAACGGCGCGTGGCCGGGTCAAGACTGCGTGAGATCGCGGCGGCGTGAGCCGCTTGCGTCCGTCACGCCATCATCTCCTTGGTCGCGCTCAGCCTCAGCGCGGGGTGGTCGCGCACGATCCGGTCGATGTCCCACTGGAGCCGCGTCAGATAGACGATGTCGCCGTCGTGGTCCTGGGCGATGTGACCCTTGTTGGCCGCCAGGAATGCCTCGACGTCAGGCTTCGGCCCGGTGACCCAGCGGGCCGAGGTGAACTGGGTGGACTCGAAGCGCACGGGAAGGGCGTATTCCTGCTCGATCCGGCTTGCCAGCACGTCGAACTGCAAGGCGCCCACGACGCCGACGATGAAGCCCGAGCCGATCGCCGGCTTGAAGACCTTGGCCGCACCCTCCTCGGCGAACTGCATCAGCGCCTTTTCGAGGTGCTTGGCCTTCATCGGATCGCCTGCGCGCACGGTTTGCAGAAGCTCGGGCGCGAACGAGGGGATGCCGGTGAAGCGCAGGGCCTCGCCTTCGGTCAGCGCGTCGCCGATCCTGAGCTGGCCGTGATTGGGGATGCCGATGATGTCGCCCGCCCAGGCTTCCTCGGCCAGCTCGCGGTCGGCGGCGAGGAAGAGCACGGGGTTTGACACCGCCATCGGCTTCTTCGAGCGGACGTGGAAGAGCTTCTGCCCGCGCTCGAAATGCCCCGAGGCGAGGCGGACGAAGGCCACCCGGTCGCGGTGCTTGGGGTCCATGTTGGCCTGCACCTTGAATACGAAGCCCGCGACCCTGTCCTCTTCGGGCAGGATCACCCGCTCGGCCGCCGTCTGGGGCTGCGGCTCGGGGCCGTATTCGCCGATCCCGGCCATCAGTTCCTTGACCCCGAAGGAGTTGATCGCACTGCCGAACCAGATCGGCGTGAGGTGACCTTCCAGGAACGATCCCCGGTCGAAGGCGGGAAGAAGTTCACGCGCCATTTCAAGCTCTTCACGGAGCTTCTTGAGAAGGTCCGCGGGCACGTGAAGGGCCAGTTGCGGGTCGTCAAGCCCGGCGATCTTGATCGATTCTGCCACCCTGTTGCGGTCGGCCCGGTCCATCAGTTCCAGCCGGTCGTGCAGGATGTCGTAGCAGCCGAGAAACTCGCGCCCCTGGCCGATCGGCCACGACGCGGGCGTCACGTCGATGGCGAGGTTTTCCTGGATCTCGTCGATGATCTCGAAGGTGTCGCGGCTTTCGCGGTCCATCTTGTTGCAGAAGGTCAGGACCGGCATGTCGCGAAGCCGGCACACCTCGAAGAGCTTGCGGGTCTGGCTTTCCACGCCCTTCGCCCCGTCGATCACCATGATTGCGGCGTCGACCGCGGTCAGCGTCCGGTAGGTGTCCTCGGAAAAGTCCGAATGGCCCGGCGTATCGACAAGGTTGAAGCGGTAGCGGCCGAAGTCGAACGACATCGCCGAGGCCGAGACGGAAATCCCGCGCTCCTGCTCCAGCTTCATGAAGTCGGACCGGGTGCGGCGCGCCTCGCCCTTGGCGCGGACCTGGCCGGCCATCTGGATCGCGCCGCCGAACAGCAGGAACTTCTCGGTCAGGGTGGTCTTGCCGGCATCGGGGTGCGAGATGATGGCGAAGGTGCGCCGCCGGGCGATCTCGGCGGGCAGGGCGGGGCGGTTGGTGGACATGTCCGACATGGCGGCAGGCTATAGCGGGCAGACCGGTCTTCTGCAACGTCGGGCGGGCAGGGCGGGACCGGCCCTCTCCGCTTCGCCCGGCGCCGCCGGGTCGCCCGATGCACCGGCCCGTCAGGGCCCGCGCCTGAAAAGCGTCTCGCGGGCGGCATCGTCGAGAAGCTCGCGCCCGGCCTCGGTGCCGAAGTGCTGGGTCTGGCTCAGGCCGGGAAAGCGCGCGCGCGCCTCGCGCGACAGTTCCGGCGGCAGGAGGTTCACCACCGCTTCGGTCACCAGCAGGCTTTCGGCCGGAATCCCCTCGGCATAGATGATCTCGTGGCGGTCGAAGACCAGGCTGTAGTAGTCGACGAATCCGCCCTCGCGCCGGGTAACGCGGTCGCCGTCGACGAGGTGCTTGGCCTGGACCAGAAGTTCGGCGGTGCCGGCAAGCCGCTTTGGTCCGCGCTGGTAGAGGAAGATCCGGTGGTGCGGGCTCACGATCAGGTCGGACTGGTTGCCGAGCGTGCCGGCGGCGATCACGACCGGGGCGAAGCCTCCCTTGGCGCGAAGCGTCGCCTTGCCCACCCAGCGGATTTCCTGTGCGCCGTGATCGCGCGTCAGAACCCGGTCGCCCGCCGCCAGCGCCTCGATCGGCCGCTGTGCGCCCCCGGGCAGGGTGATCATCGTGCCGGCCGCGAAGGAAACGCAGACGACCTCGGCGATCCGGATCCCCTCCACATCCTCGCGCGCGTCGATCAGCGTGTAGTCGATGCGCGGCGCCAGCGGCGAGAGCGGCAGCACATGGGCTTCGCCCGTCGCCTCGTGCCGGATCACCAGAAGTTCCACCCGGTCGCCGTCCGGCGCCATCAGCGTCAGAAGCGACAAGAGCGCGATCCTGTCGCCGGGGCGGCCGACCGCCGTGCCCTCGGCCAGAACCGGGGCCTGGCCGTCGGATGCCGGCCTGAGCGCCAGCCGGATCGGCCGGGCGGCCGGGTCGAGCCGGTAGACATCGCCCGGCTCCGCCTGGGGCGCCGGGGCGACGGGATCGCCGAGATTGGCGCCGCTCACGACGCGCAGGTCGCGCGCCGCATAGACATGCGCCGTCTGGGCGGGTGTGGGCGGGGTCGAGGGGTCCGGCATCTGGGTCCTTCGGAACGGGGCGCGCGCATTCCCCGCCCCGGCATTAGCAAAGCGCCGAGCTTCGCGTCAACTTGTGCGCCCCGGTCTGGCCCTTTCCGGCCGGCCCGCTATGCTGGGAGAAGCAGGAGGTGGCGCATGGATCTCGGCATTCGCGGCAGAAGGGCGCTGGTCTGCGCCGGATCGAAGGGGCTCGGGCGCGGCTCTGCCGAGGCGCTGGCGGCGGCGGGCGTTAACCTCGTCCTGAACGCGCGCGGGGCTGGTGCGCTGGCCGAAACCGCCGCCGCGATCCGGGCCGCGCATGGCGTCGAGGTGACCGAGGCCGCCGCCGACATCACCACCGAGGCCGGCCGGGCCGCGGTGCTGGGTGTCGCGGGCGCGGTGGACATCCTCGTCACCAACGCCGGCGGGCCGCCGCCCGGCCTCTGGCGCGACTGGGCGCGCGACGATTTCCTCCGCGCGCTCGATGCCAACATGCTCACGCCGATCGCGCTGATGACGGCGCTCCTGCCGGGGATGACCGACCGCGGCTGGGGAAGGGTCGTCAACATCACCTCGCAGTCGGTCAAGGCGCCGATCGCCGAACTGGGCCTGTCGAACGCGGCACGCTCCGGGCTCACCGGCTATGTCGCGGGCACCGCGCGCCAGGTGGCGCCCTTCGGCGTCACCATCAACAACCTGTTGCCCGGCATCCATGCGACCGACCGGGCCGACGCGCTCGACCGCGGTGCGGCAAGGGTGCAGGGGGTTTCCCTCGAGGCGGTCCGTGCCGCCCGCGCCGCGACGATTCCCGCCCGCCGCTACGGCACCGCGGCCGAGTTCGGTGCGATGTGCGCCTTCCTCTGTTCGATCCACGCGGGCTTCATCGTCGGCCAGAACATCCTCCTCGACGGCGGCGCGATCAACGCCACCTTCTGACCGCGCCCGCATCCCCGGCATCTTCGTAGCCAGGTACCCCCGGGGGTCCGGGGGCTGCGCTCCGCCGCGCTCCCCGGGGGCCGGCCTGCCGCTTGCGGGCAGGCACCCCGCCTGTTATCCGGGGCCAAGCCCGACGAATTCGCTCGGGCAAGGGGATGCCTTGACGACCACGCCGCCCAGACTGCCGCCCAGAGTGCCGTCCCGAGTGCCGCCCCGACTCGAGGTCTGCAACCTCGTCCGCCGGTTCGACGGGCGCAGCGTCGTCGACGACGTCTCGCTTGCCATCGAGGCGGGGCAGGTCACCTGCCTGCTCGGCCCCTCGGGCTGCGGCAAGTCCACCACGCTCAGGATCATCGCCGGGGTGGACATGCAGGACGCGGGCACGATCCATGTCGATGGCGCCCTCGTCTGCGACACGGTGTTCCGGGTGCCCCCCGAACGGCGGCACATCGGCCTGATGTTCCAGGACTTCGCGCTCTTCCCGCATCTCGGCGTGGCCGAGAACGTGGCCTTCGGCCTTCCCCGCGGCGCCGAGGGCCGCACGCGACGGGTGGAGGAACTTCTGGAACGCGTCTCGCTGTCCGGCTTCGGCCCGAAGTTCCCCCACGAACTGTCGGGCGGCGAGCAGCAGCGCGTGGCGCTCGCCCGCGCGCTGGCGCCGCGGCCGCGCATCCTCCTGATGGACGAGCCCTTCTCGGGCCTCGACGAGCGGCTGAGGGACGGCATCCGCGACGATACGCTGGCGCTCCTGAAGGAGGAGGGGACGGCCGTCCTGCTTGTCACCCACGAGCCGCACGAGGCGATGCGCATGGCCGACGAGATCGCGCTGATGCGGCGCGGCCGGATCGTCCAGCGCGGTGCGCCCTACAACATCTACAACGCCCCCGTCGACCGCGAGGCGGCCGCCTTCTTCTCGGACATCAACATCCTCAGGGCAACGGTGGAGGGCGCGCTGACGCGGACGCCGTTCGGCGAGTTCCTCGCCCCCGGCGTGCCGGACGGCACCGAGGTGGAGATCGTCATCCGCCCGCAGCACCTCAAGATCGATTTCGACCGCGGCGGGCGCGGCCCCAATCCGACCCCCGCCGACGGCACCGCTGCCCGCGCCGCGGTGGTCCGGGCGCGGTTCATGGGGCGCGAGAGTCTCGTGGAGTTCCGCATGGACGACGGCGGCCAGATCCTCAGGGCGACGGTTCCCGGGGTCTTCCTGCCCGGCGCCGGCACGGTGATGTGGCTGATGATCCGGCGGGACCGCTGTTTCGTCTTTCCGCGCCGGGGCTGACGGTCTCACGCCGTGGCGAAGCGGGCGATGTAGTCCTCGACCGTCTTGCCGTGTTCGGGCATGAAGGCGCCGCCGTCATGCTCGATGGGGTTCGCAAGATCGACGCGGAACACCCTGAAATCATGTGACAGTTCGCACCAGACTGTCAGGAGCCACGCGCGGCCCCAGAAGTCGAGGTGCAGCGGCCGCACGCGGCGCAGCCGCACCGCCCCCCCCGGGCCGGGGTAGCCGAGGCTCAGCGTCAGGTGGTCGCGGATCGCGCGGCGGATCAGCCCCAGGTGCGGCGCGGCGCGCGCGGCCTCTTCGCTCGCAAAGACGAAGCTGTCGCTGCCCATGTCCTCGGCGCGCGCCGGCGCCACCGCGCCGATCTTGGCGCGCAGCGACGCCGCGGCGCGCGCCACCGTCGGATCGGCCGCGCCGGCGGCGAGGGCAACGCCGAGCCGCAGCGCCTCGAACTCGTCGCGGCTGAGCGTCATCGGCGGCAGCACCGTCGGGTCGCGGAGCTGGTAGCCGACGCCTCGTGCCCCCTCGACCGGCAGGCCCGAGGCGGCGAGCGTGCCCATGTCGCGCCAGACCGTCCGGGTGGAGACGCCGAGTCGCGCGGCCAGATCGGCGGCGCGGTGCAGCTTTCCGTCGCGGAGAATCTGGACGAGGTCGAAGAGGCGGTCGGGGCGACGCATCGGCGGAGGGGCCAAGGGGGCGGAAGCAGGCTGCAACTGACAGGATACCGTCAGTTGGGTCGCGCGGCCAGCGGATTTGCGTCTTGGAATGGGGGGGCACGGGGCCCAAGATTGCATGTCAGTCGGAAAATGCGGGCCGCACCCACGCGGCCCAGGGTCAGGAGACGTAGACATGCATATGGCAAGCCCGATTCAGCTGCTGCTTATCGCCGTGGTGATTCTGGTGCTGTTCGGCCGCGGCAAGATCGCATCCATGATGGGTGAGTTCGGCAAGGGCATCACCGCCTTCAAGCGCGGTGTGCGGGAAGGCTCCGAGGAGATCGAGAAGGCCGCCTCGGACCAGGCCCGCGACGTGACGCCGGAGGGGAAGGACAAGGTCTGAGCGACCGGGCCCTTGAGACGACCGCTCGGGAGAGGCGACACCGATGTTCGACATAGGCTGGATGGAGTTGATGGTGATCGGCGTGGTGGCGCTGATCGTCATCGGGCCGCGTGACCTTCCCGAGATGTTCCGCCAGATCGGCCGGGTGACTGCCAAGCTGCGCCAGATGGCGCGCGAGTTCAGCCGCGCGATGGAACAGGCGGCAAACGAAAGCGGCGTCAACGAGGTGCGCAAGGACCTCAAATCGATGACCAATCCCCTCGGCAGCGGGATTGACAGCCTGAAGTCCGCGGCCGACCGGTTCGAGAAATGGGATCCGGTGAAGGCCGCGACGAAGCCCGCCGCTCCGGCGGCGGCGCGCACCCCCGCGGCATCGGCCTCTGCGCCGGCCGGCGCAGGGCCGGCCGAGACCTCTGCCCAGACTCCTGCGAAGACCCCCGCCCAGACCCCGGCCCAGACCCCGGCCCAGACCCCGGCCAAGACGCCTGCCGGCAAGCCGATGGGTCCGGAAACCGCCGCGCTGGCGGCGAAGACGGCCGAGAAGCGCGCGGCGGCCGGTGCCAAGGTTGCCCGGTCCGGCGGCGGCCAGACCCCGCCCCCAAGCAAGGCGGCCGGCACCGGCGAGGCGCCTGCCCGAAAGCGCGGCGGACGGACCCGCGCGGCCGCGCCGAAGGACAGCGCATGACCGCAGACGAGATCGACGACAGCAGCGCCCCGCTCATCGAGCATCTGGCGGAACTGCGCAACCGCATCCTCTACTCGCTGGCGGCCTTCACCGCCGCCTTCCTTGTCGCCTGGTATTTCTGGAAGCCGGTCTTCAACCTCCTGTCGGCGCCGCTCTGCAATGTGCTGGCCGAGCGGGGCCAGCAGTGCCAGCTGGTGCTGATCAAGATGCAGGAAGGCTTCTTCGTGTCGATGAAGATCGGCCTCTGGGGCGGGTTCGCGCTGGCCTTCCCGATCATCGCCTACCAGATGTGGCGCTTCGTGGCGCCCGGCCTCTACCGCAGCGAGAAGCGGGCGTTCCTGCCCTTCCTCCTCGCCTCGCCGCTGATGTTCGCGCTGGGCGGCGCGGTGGCCTATCTCGTCATCCTGCCCTGGGCCTTCGACTTCTTCCTGTCCTACCAGGACAGCTTCAAGGCGGCGATGGAAGAGGGCGGGCCGCTCGCCTCGGCGCCGGCCGGGGTGGTCTTCCAGGGCTCGATGGAAAGCTACCTGTCGCTGACCATGAGCTTCGTCCTGGCCTTCGGTCTGTGCTTCCAGATGCCGGTGCTGCTGTCGCTGATGGGCCGCGCCGGGCTGATCTCCTCGCGCGGGCTGAAGGCGACGCGGAAATACGCGATCATCGCCATCCTCGTCGTCGCCGCCACGGTGACGCCCCCCGACGTGATGAGCCAGCTCATCCTCTTCATCGTCATCTATCCTCTCTACGAGGTCTCGATTTTCCTGATCGCCCGGTTCGAGCGCGACCGCGAGGCGCGGATGCGCGCCGAGGGGACATGGGTCGACATCGACGACCTGGAGGAGGACGAGGCGCCGGACGCGGGGCCGGGCGAGGCGTCGGGCAAGGCATGACGGCGCCGCTCGACCGCATTGCCGCGGCGCTGGAACGGCTGGCCCCGGCGCCGCATCCGGCGCCGGATTTCACCGCCGCCGAAGCCTTCGCCTGGCACGCCGACCCCGACCGGCTGGTGCCGGTGGCCGAGGTGGCGCGGGTGGACCTGCCGCTTCTGGTCGGCGTCGAGCGGGCGCGCGACACGCTCCTGGCCAACACCCGCCAGTTCGCCCGCGGCTTTCCCGCCAACAACGCGCTGCTCTGGGGGGCGCGGGGGATGGGCAAGTCCTCGCTGGTCAAGGCGGTCCATGCCGCGGTCCGGGCCGAGGGGACCGACCTGAAGATTGTCGAGCTGAGCCGCGACGACCTGCCCTCGATCGGCCGGCTACTGGCGCATCTGCGCGCGGCCCCCGCCCACCGCTTCATCCTCTACTGCGACGACCTGTCGTTTTCCCACGACGACCAGCACTACAAGGCGTTGAAGGCGGTGCTCGACGGCGGGATCGAGGGGCGGCCGGAGAACGTGGTGTTCTACGCCACCTCGAACCGCCGCCACCTGATGCCGCGCGACATGATCGAGAACGAACGCTCGAGCGCGATCAACCCTTCGGAGGCGGTGGAGGAGAAGGTCTCGCTCTCCGACCGCTTCGGGCTCTGGCTCGGCTTCCACCCGTGCAGCCAGGACGACTATCTGGCGATGATCCGCGGCTATTGCACGGCGCACGGGGTGGAGATCGACCCGGCCACGCTCCGGGCCGAGGCGATCGAGTGGCAGGCGACGCGCGGGGCAAGGTCCGGCCGGGTGGCCTGGCAGTATTTCTGCGACCTCGCCGGGCGCCGCGGCGTCAGGCTCTGACCGGGTCAGCGCGGAGTCAGCGGGTGACCGCGCCGCCCGCCGCCTGCCAGTGATGCAGGCCGCCGAGGTTGTGCACCTCGCGGTAGCCCATCGCCGTGAGCATTCGCGCCGCCATCGCGCTCCGCGCGCCCGAGGCGCAGTAGAGCGCCACCGCCTTGTCCGTGGACAGCCCAGACAGGCATTCGGGGCTGGCGGGATCGCATTTCATCCTGAGCGCGGCGAGCGGCACATGCAGCGCCCCGGCGGCGCGGCCGGTGGTGGTGATCTCGTTCCCGTCGCGCACGTCGATCAGCACGAGCGTCCCGGCGCGGACGCGGGCCACCGCCTCGGTGGCACTGAGACGGTGGGCGGGCTTGAGAAAGCTGAACATCTGCGGGGGCTCCGGGTTGCGGTCCGCCCTGATCTGACGCGGCCGTGGCCGGTCATCAAGGGGGAAACCGTGAAAGACATTCAAAAATCGGAATGTATGTCCGCCGCATCACAGGCGCTGGGGGGCAGGGCGGCGGCAGCGCCCGGCCGACGGCCGGGAAACCGCGACCAAGTTCCCTCAATGTTCTCTTTTTCGGGTTGGAGACTCGCCGCTGATCCACTATCTGTTAACCTCTGGACGCGGGGGCAGGCATGGCCGAGCAGAAGTTCATCGAGGTGCGCGGTGCGCGCGAGCACAATCTCAAGTCGATCGACGTCGACATACCGCGCGACCAGCTGACGGTCATCACCGGGCTTTCGGGCTCGGGCAAGTCCTCGCTGGCCTTCGACACGATCTATGCCGAGGGCCAGCGGCGCTATGTCGAAAGCCTGTCGGCCTATGCGCGCCAGTTCCTCGACATGATGGGCAAGCCGGACGTGGACCATATCTCGGGCCTCTCGCCCGCCATTTCCATCGAGCAGAAGACCACCTCGAAGAACCCGCGTTCGACCGTGGGCACCGTGACCGAAATCTACGACTACCTGCGCCTGCTTTTCGCCCGGGTCGGCACGCCCTATTCCCCGGCGACCGGCAAGCCGATCGAGGCGCAGCAGGTGCAGGACATGGTCGATGCCGTCATGGCGCTGCCAGAGGGCACCCGTGGCTATCTGATGGCGCCGATCGTGCGCGACCGCAAGGGAGAGTACCGCAAGGAATTCATCGAGCTTCGCAAGCAGGGTTTCCAGCGCGTCAAGGTCGACGGCCAGTTCCACGAACTGGAGGAGCCGCCCACGCTCGACAAGAAGTTCCGCCACGACATCGACGTGGTGGTCGACCGCATCGTCGTGCGGGAAGGGCTGGATACCCGGCTGGCCGACAGCTTCCGCACCGCGCTGAACCTCGCCGACGGCATCGCGATCCTTGAGACCGCGCCGACGGAGGGAGAGCCGGAACGGATCACGTTCTCCGAGAATTTCGCCTGCCCGGTTTCGGGCTTCACCATCCCCGAGATCGAGCCGCGGCTATTTTCCTTCAACGCCCCCTTCGGCGCCTGCCCGAAATGCGACGGGCTCGGGGTCGAGCTGTTTTTCGACGAGCGGCTGATCGTGCCGGACGTGACCTTGAAGCTGAAGGACGGCGCCATCGCGGCCTGGGCGAAGTCGAAATCGCCCTACTTCATTCAGACCATCGACTCGCTGGCCAGGCATTACGGCTTCGACGCGCGGAAACCGTGGAAAGACCTGCCCGAGAACGTGCAGCAGCTTTTCCTCTATGGCTCGGGCGATGAGGAGATCAGGTTCCGCTTCGACGAGGGCGGGCGGGTCTACGAGGTCTCCCGCAGCTTCGAGGGCGTCATCCCCAACATGGAACGCCGCTACCGCGAGACCGACAGCGCCTGGAGCCGGGAAGAGATGGAGCGGTTCCAGAACAACCGCCCCTGCGGCGCTTGCCACGGCTACCGCCTGCGCCCCGAGGCATTGGCGGTGAAAATCGCCGGCCTTCATGTCGGCGAGGTGGTGCAGATGTCGATCAGGGAGGCCTATGCCTGGATCGACACCGTTCCCGCCAAGCTGACGAAACAGAAGAACGAGATCGCCCGGCTGATCCTGAAGGAGATCCGCGAACGGCTCGGCTTCCTGAACAACGTGGGCCTCGAATACCTGACGCTTTCGCGCAACGCCGGAACGCTCTCGGGCGGCGAAAGCCAGCGCATCCGTCTGGCGAGCCAGATCGGCTCGGGCCTGACCGGGGTGCTCTATGTCCTCGACGAACCGTCCATCGGCCTTCACCAGCGCGACAACGGCCGGCTGCTGGCCACGCTGAAGTCTCTGCGCGACCAGGGCAACACCGTCCTTGTCGTCGAGCATGACGAGGAGGCGATCCGCGAGGCGGACTATGTCTTCGACATCGGCCCCGGCGCCGGTGTTCACGGCGGGCAGGTGGTGAGCCGCGGCACGCCCGAGGAAATCGCGGCGGATGCCGCCTCGCTGACCGGGCAATACCTGTCGGGCAAGCGCGAGATCGCGGTGCCGCGCCACCGGCGCGACGGCAATGGCAAGAAGCTGACCGTGGTCAGGGCGACCGGCAACAACCTCAAGGAGATGACGGCGGAGTTCCCGCTCGGCCGCTTCGTCTGCGTCACGGGGGTTTCGGGGGGCGGCAAGTCGACGCTGACGGTCGAGACGCTTTACAAGAACGCGGCCCTGCGCCTGAACGGCGCGCGCGAGACGCCCGCGCCCTGCGAGACGATCAAGGGCTTCGAGCATCTCGACAAGGTGATCGACATCGACCAGCGCCCGATCGGCCGCACGCCGCGGTCGAACCCCGCGACCTATACCGGCGCCTTCACCCCGATCCGCGACTGGTTCGCCGGCCTGCCCGAGGCCAAGGCGCGCGGCTACCAGCCGGGGCGGTTCTCGTTCAACGTCAAGGGCGGCCGCTGCGAGGCCTGCCAGGGTGACGGGGTGATCAAGATCGAGATGCACTTCCTTCCCGATGTCTATGTCACCTGCGAGACCTGCAAGGGCCACCGCTACAACCGAGAGACGCTTGAAATCAGGTTCAAGGGCAAGTCGATCGCCGACGTGCTGGAGATGACGGTCGAGGACGCGCAGGAGTTCTTCAAGGCGGTGCCGGCGATCCGCGAGAAGATGGATGCGCTGGTGAAGGTCGGGCTCGGCTATATCAAGGTCGGCCAGCAGGCGACCACGCTGTCGGGCGGAGAGGCGCAGCGGGTGAAGCTGTCGAAGGAACTGTCGCGACGCGCCACAGGTCGCACATTGTATATTCTTGACGAGCCAACGACCGGGTTGCACTTCGAAGATGTTCGAAAACTGCTGGAGGTGCTGCACGAGCTGGTGGAGCAGGGCAACACCGTCGTGGTGATCGAGCACAACCTCGACGTGATCAAGACCGCCGACTGGATCATCGACATCGGCCCCGAGGGCGGCGATGGCGGCGGCGAGATCGTCGCCACGGGCACGCCCGAGGAGGTCGCCCGGGTCGAGCGCAGCCACACCGGCCGCTACCTCGCGCCGATGCTGAAGATGCGGCGGGTGGCGGCGGAGTGAGCCGGGGGCTGCGGGCGGCCCACGCCAGTGCGCGTTGACCCGACCCGCCAGCGCGACGCCCTCAGCATCGCGATGCTTCAGTCGAGAAGCACCGAGATGGCCCGGATCACGTCCAGCACCTCGTAGGTTTCCTCGCTCACCCGCAGGATCTGGCCGTTCACCACGTAGTAGCGTTCACCCGGCCAGAGCGGGGCAAGTTCGTAGCGGTCGGGATGACGGATCAAATGGTAGTGGTCGTATTCGTAAAGGCTGTCGCCGCGCCGGATTCGCTCGTTCGCCCCGTGGCGATACTTCTTCGCCTGGCCGGGCGGCACGCAGGCGGGGGATTTCTTTGCCAGGCCCGGCGGGCAGAAGCTGCTGCCCGCCTGCGCGGGCGCCGGGCCGGTGACGAACGCGGCAAGAATCGCGGGCAGAATCAGGCGCATGGATCGGGTCATCATCGGTCTCCTTCGCCGCCGCTCCCCTAACAGATCGCGGGTCGCAGGTGTTCCGCAAGATTCCGTGTCGGCGGATTTCAGCCCCGGTGGCGTTTCTCGAACCGCGGCAGCATGGCGGAAAAGTCCATGCCGCGGCCGCCTTCCGTCTCCACGAAGCTCTCGTAAAGCTGCGCGGCAAGCCCGCCCATCGGCGTGTCGGCATCCACCGCCTCTGCCGCCTGCTGGGAAAGCCGCAGGTCCTTCAGCATCAGTTCGGCGGCGAATCCGGGCCTGTAGCCGTTGTCGGCGGGCGATTTCGGTCCCACCCCCGGCGCCGGGCAATAGGCGTTCATCACCCAGGAATAGCCGGAGGAGGTGGAGACGACGTCGAACATCTTTTGCCGGTCGAGGCCGAGCTTGTCGGCCAGCGCGAAGGCCTCGCAGGTGGCGATCATGGTGACGCCGAGGATCATGTTGTTGCAGATCTTGGCGGCCTGACCGGCACCCGCGCCGCCGCAATGGACCGCCTTCTGGCCCATCACCTCGAAAAGCGGCCTGACGATGGCGAAGGCCTCGTCGCTGCCGCCCGCCATGAAGGTGAGCGTCCCCGCCGCCGCGCCGCCGACGCCCCCAGAGACCGGCGCGTCAAGGGCGAGCAGGCCCGCCTTTCCTGCCTGATCGGCGACCGCGCGGGCGCTTTCGACGTCGACGGTCGAACAGTCGCACAGCACCGCGCCCTTGCGCATCGCAGGAACCACCTCGCCCGCCACGCTGCGCAGGATCGCGCCGTTCGGCAGCATGGTGACGACCACCTCGGCGTCCCTTGCCGCCGCCGCGGCGCTGGCGGCGGCGCGCACGCCCTCGGGCATCGGCGCAAGCGTGTCGAAGCCCGTCACCTCGTGCCCCGCCGCGGCGAGGTTTCTCGCCATCGGTGCGCCCATGTTGCCAAGGCCGATGAATCCGATCTTCATGGTCTTTCCTCCCCGAATGTCAGTTCGTCCGCGCCAAGCGGCGCCAGCATACGTTCCACGTCCTCCGCCGGCACCGTCCTTGGTCCGGCATGGCACCAGCGCGGGTTGCGGTCCTTGTCGATGATCGCCGCGCGGATGCCCTCGATGAAATCGGCGTGTTCCATCGACCTGAAGGTGAAGCGGTATTCGAGCGCGAGGGCCGCGCGCATCGTCGCCCGTCCGCGCAGGCGGCGGACCATCTCCACGGTGCAGGCGGCCGAAAGCGGCGCGGCGCGCGACAGCGCGGCCAGCGCGTCGGCCGCGAAGGGGGTTCCGGCGAAGGCCAGCGTCCCGGCGATGTCGGCCAGCGTCGCGCCTGCGAACAGCGCATCCACCTCGGGGCGCAGCGCGGCAAGCCGCCCTTCCGGCACCTCCCGTGCCGCCGCCTCCACGGCGCCGGCATCGCCCGTCCCGACCAGCCGGGCCTTGAGCGCCGGCCAGTTTGCCTCCGGCACGAAACGGTCGGCGAAGCCTGCGAGGATGGCGTCGGCCGGCCCCATCCGCGTGCCGGTGGTGCCGAGGTATTCGCCCAGATGTCCCGGCGCGGTGGCCAGAAGGAAGCTGCCGCCCACGTCCGGCACCAGGCCGATGCCGCATTCCGGCATTGCCACCTGCGCGCTTTCGCCGACGATCCGGTGGCTGCCGTGGCAGCCCACGCCGACGCCGCCGCCCATCGTGAAGCCCTGGAGGAAGCTCACCACCGGCTTGGGATAGTCCGCGATCCGCGCGTTCATCCGGTATTCGTCGGCCCAGAAGCGGCGCCCGTAGCCGAAGTCGCCGCGCCTGCCGGAGGCATACATCTCGGCGATGTCGCCGCCGGCGCAGAAGGCGCGCTCGCCTGCCGCGTCGATCAGCACCAGCGCCACCTCGGGGTCCCCGGCCCAGGCGATCAGCGCCCGGTCGATCTCCAGGCACATCGCGTAGGTCAGCGCGTTCAGCGCCTGCGGGCGGTTCAGCGTGATCCGCCCGGCGCAGCCTTCCTTCCGGATCAGGATGTCGTCCATCAGCCCCTCTCGGCGAGAAGCGCGCGGGCGGTGATCAGCCGCATGATCTCGTTGGTGCCCTCGAGGATCTGGTGCACGCGCAGGTCGCGGACGATCTTCTCCACCCCGTAGTCGGCCAGGTAGCCATAGCCGCCGTGCAGTTGCAGGCACTGGTTGGCGACCTCGAAGGCGTTGTCGGTCACCAGCATCTTGGCCATCGCGCAGAACTTCGTCGCGTCCGGCGCGCCGGTGTCGAGCTTCCAGGCGGCCTGGCGCAGGAAGGTGCGCGCCGATTGCAGCTTCACCTCCAGCTCGGCGACCTTGAACTGCAAGGCCTGGAACTGGTCGAGCGTGCGCCCGAAGGCCTTGCGTTCCCCCATGTAGAGAAGCGTCGTGTCAAGCGCCGCCTGTGCGCCGCCGAGCGCGGAGGCCGCGATGTTCAGGCGCCCGCCGTCGAGACCGGCCATCGCATAGGCGAAGCCCTTGCCCTCCTCGCCCAGAAGATTCTCGTGCGGCACCAGGCAATCGTCGAACTGCACCTGCGCGGTGGGCTGGGCGCGCCAGCCCATCTTGTCCTCGAGCCCGCCGAACGACAGGCCCGGCGCGCCGTCCTCGACGATGACGGTGGAGATGCCCTTCGGCCCGTCCGCCCCGGTGCGCACCATCGTCACGTAGACGTCCGAATAGCCGCCGCCCGAGATGAAAGCCTTGCTGCCGTTGAGCTTCCAGCCCGCGTTGGTGCGCTCGGCCCGGGTCCTGAGCGCCGCCGCGTCGGAGCCGGAGCCGGGTTCGGTCAGGCAGTAGGCAAAGACCTTGCGCATCGAGGTCAAGTCCGGCAGCCAGCGCGCCTTGGTCTCGGCCGAGCCGAACCGGTCGATCATGCCGCCGCACATGTTGTGGATCGACAGGAACGAGCCCACGGCGGGGCAGGACATGGCGAGCGCCTCGAAGACGAGTGTGGCGTCGAGCCGGGAAAGGCCCGACCCGCCGTATTCCTCGCCGACATAGATCCCGCCCAGGCCAAGCTCCGCCACCTTCGGCCAGAGCGCCTTCGGGATCGTCCCCTGCCGTTCCCAGTCGCGGGCATGGGGCGCGACATGCTCGGCGCCGAAGGCCCTGGCCATGTCGAAGATGGCCTGCTGTTCCCCGGAAAGTGCGAAGTCCATCTCTACCTCCGTCGCGGCGCCCCAGGCGAATTGAACGTGTGTTAAATTCCAACTGTTGCGAGAGTTTTGCAAGCCCCGCGGAAACGGGTCGGCAGGAAGTGGTCGCGGCGCGATTTGACGGGCCTCCCGGGGTCGGCCGGTGCCGGATTTGCCGACACATTGTTGCCATGTTTTCGCCGTCCCCGGTCACCGCGCAGGGATTGTCCAGAGCGGATTATCGTTCTTCGCCAGCAGGTTGAAAATCTGGTACCGCAGCGCAGGTGCTGGCCTTCGCTGCGGGAATTGTGGTAAGATTGTGACAAGCCCGGTGGGGTCCTGTAACGGAGTGATGGAATGTTCATGAAGTCGATCGCGGGCGCGGCGGTGCTCGCTGTGACGATGGCGGTTTCGGCGGCGCAGGCCGCGACCTACAGCTTTGTCGGCGTCACGTCGAACAGCGGAACCAACGTCACCACCGGCCAGAACCAGCTTTCGGTCGACGTGCTCGATCTCGGCGCGGGGAAGGTCTCGTTCACCTTCAACAACGCCGGCCCGCTCGCCGCGTCGGTCACCGACGTCTACTGGGACGACCAGGCCGGGCTTCTGAAGAAGATGGGCGCGATCGGCGGATCGGCCGGCGTGTCCTACTCGCAGGGCGCGACACCGGGCAACCTGCCGGGCGGCAACCCGATCGGCTTCTCGGTCAGCCCGACGGGCGCGTCTGCCGACAGCAATTCCGGCCCCGGCGGCGTGATGAAGAACGGCGTCAATCCCGGCGAATGGCTGACGATCGTCTGGTCGCTGGTCACCGGCAAGACCTACGGCGATGTCCTCGCCGCGCTGAATCTCGGCGGCGACCAGTCCGGCTCTCTCCGGATCGGCATCCATGTGCAGGGCTTCGGCAACGGCGGCTCTGAATCCTTCGTCAACGGCACGCCCGCGCCGGTTCCGGTGCCGGCGGCCGGTGTCCTGCTGATGGGCGGGCTTGCAGCGATGGGGCTGATGCGCCGCCGCAGGGCCTGAAACTGCTCCGGTTCGACGCGAGGGAGGGAGGGCAACGCCCTCCCTTTTCCGTTTCGCGGATGCCTCCGCCGCCGGCAGGTGTCCGTCTGCCCGAATCCCTTCTCATTTCCTTCGCAAATCGGCCATGTCCGGGGTGTAGCGAGGGGCATGGGAAGGGTGTGTCCTTGCGGCACGGGAAAGGTGAGCAGATGCGTATGGTTTCCATTGTCGGGTCGGCCGTGGTTTCGGCGGCGATCTTCGTGGGATCGGTGGTGGCGGGGCAGGCGGCCACGTTCAACGGGATATTCTCTCTCAGCGGAACTTCCTTCCGCGAGCCGGGCCTCGTCATGGCGACATCGGCGACGTCGGGCGCCTTCAGCTTCCAGCTCGACACCGCCGGGCAGAGCACGACCTTCGATCTTTTCGACATCTGGGCGACGGAAAAGAAGGTCAACGGCAACAACACCCGGACAAGCTCGCTTCTCGCCGGGCTCACCCTTTCGAGCATCGGCGCCAATGGCACGGTGACCGGGTCCACCACCGGACATGGCGGTGTGATCCAATATGCCTCGGTGGCCTGGGGGGCGCCCCTCGTCTTCAACTTCGCCAACGGCGGGGTGCTGTCGATCGTGCTGAACGATGCGAATTTCAGCTATGGGCTCCTTGGCCTCGGCCAGGGCCAGGCCAATGGCGCGACGATCCAGGCCACCGCGACGCTGGTCGCGGCGCCGGTGCCGCTGCCGGCATCGGGGCTTGCGCTTCTGGGTGCGCTGGGCGGGGCGGCGGCGTTCCTCCGCCGGCGTCGCCGGGCGAACCGAGTACCGGACGAACAGGTCTGAGGGGGGCGATGCCCTCCCTTTTCGGTTTCCGGTTCCCTGCGGCATGGGCCGACAAGAAGAAGGGCCGGGGGCAGTCCGCCCCCGGCCCGTTCGTTTCACGCGACGGGAACTGCCCCGGGCGAAGCGTCAGTCCATCGCCTTGAAGGCGAACTCGCCGCCTTCCTTGATGCCGGAGAACCAGCGCGCCGTCACCGTCTTGGTCTTGGTGTAGAAGCGGAAGGCGTCCGGGCCGTACTGGTTGAGGTCGCCGAAGGCCGATTTCTTCCAGCCGCCGAAGCTGTGGTAGGACAGCGGCACCGGGATCGGGAAGTTGATCCCGACCATGCCGACATTCACCCGGCTGGCAAAATCGCGGGCGGTGTCGCCATCGGCGGTGTAGATCGCCGTGCCGTTGCCGTAGGGGTTGTCGATGACGAGGTTCAGCGCCTCTTCGTAGGTCTTCGCGCGCACCTGGCTCAGCACCGGGCCGAAGATCTCCTGCTTGTAGATCTCCATCTCGGGGGTGACGTTGTCGAACAGCGTCGGGCCGACGAAGAAGCCGTTCTCGTAGCCCTGGAGCCTGAAGTTCCGCCCGTCGGTCAGGATCGTCGCACCCTGCTCCACGCCCGAGGTGATCAGGCCCTTGACCCGCTCCATCGCCTGGGCGGTGATCAGCGGGCCGTAGTCCACGTCGGCGCCGGCGGTATAGGGGCCGACCTTCAGCTTCTCGATCCTGGGCACGAGGCGTTCGATCAGCGCGTCCGCAGTCTTGTCGCCCACCGGCACCGCGACCGAGATCGCCATGCAGCGTTCGCCCGCCGCGCCGAAGCCCGCGCCCACCAGCGCGTCGGCCGCCTTGTCCATGTCGGCGTCGGGCATGACGATCATGTGGTTCTTGGCGCCGCCGAAGCATTGCGCGCGCTTGCCGTTCGCGGCGGCGCGGCCGTAGATGTACTGCGCGATCGGGGTCGAGCCGACGAAGCCCACCGCCTGGATCGCCTCGTGGTCGAGGATCGCGTCCACCACTTCCTTGTCGCCGTTGACGACCTGAAGGACGCCGTCCGGCAGGCCCGCCTCCTGAAGAAGCTCGGCCAGCATCAGCGAGGTCGAGGGGCAGCGTTCCGAAGGCTTCAGGATCATCGCGTTGCCGGCTGACAGCGCCGGACCCATCTTCCACAGCGGGATCATCGCGGGGAAGTTGAACGGCGTGATGCCGGCCCCGACGCCGAGCGGCTGGCGCATCGAGTAGAGGTCGATGCCGGGGCCGCCGTCATTGGTATACTCGCCCTTCAGCATGTGCGGCGCGCCCATGCAGACCTCGATCACCTCAAGGCCCCGCTGCACGTCGCCGCGCCCGTCCGGCAGCGTCTTGCCGTGTTCACGGCTGACGCATTCAGCCAGCTTTTCCATGTCGCGGTTGATCAGGTCGGCGAACTTCATCATCACCCGGGCGCGGCGCTGCGGGTTGGTCGCGCCCCATCTCTCCTGCGCCTCGGCGGCGGCGGCGACGGCGGCGCCCAGTTCGGCCACCGTGGCCAGCGGCACCCGTGCCTGCACCTCGCCCGTGGCCGGGTTGTAGACATCGGCGAAGCGGCCCGAGGTGCCCTTCACATGCTTGCCGTTGATCCAGTGGGTGAGTTCCTTCATGTGCCGTCCTCCTGAACAGGTCGGGGGCAGGATAGGCTTGCAAAATTGCTCGGAGAAGAGGCAGTTTCCCAAATGCGTTTTGCATTCCTGCAAAGGATGGGGTGATGGCCGACTGGGATGATCTGCGCGTCTTCCTTGCCGTGGCGCGGGCGGAAAGCCTGTCGGCCGCGGGCAGGGTGCTGAGGCTCGACCCCGCCACCGTGGGAAGGCGGGTCGCGCGGCTGGAAGAGGCGATGGCGGCGCGGCTCTTCGCGCGCTCGGCCCAGGGTTATGCGCTGACCGAGGAAGGCCAGCGGCTTCTGGCCCACGCGATCCGCGCCGAACAGGCCGTCGCCGCGGCGAGCGAAGAGGTCCGGGGCGACCCCGGCCGGCTTTCCGGCCAGGTCCGCATCGGCGCCCCGGACGGGGTGGCGAACTTCCTGCTGCCGCAGGTCACGGCGCGGATCTGCGACGACAATCCGGGGCTCGAGGTGCAGATCATCGCGCTGCCCAGGGTCTTCAACCTGTCCAAGCGCGAGGCCGACATGGCGATCACGGTCAGCCGGCCGGCGGCGGGGCGGCTCTCGGTGCAAAGGCTGGCCGACTACCACCTCCACCTCGCCGCCTCGCGCGACTATCTCGCCCGCCACCCGCCGATCCGTACGCTGGCCGACCTCAGGGGGCACCGGATGATCGGCTACATCCCCGACCTGATCTTCGACAAGGAGCTGGATTATCTGGCCGAGACCGGGGTCGAGGTGGTGACGCTGGCGTCCAACTCCGTTTCGGTCCAGTTCAACTGGCTGAGGGCCGGCGCGGGGGTGGCCATCGTCCACGATTTCTCGCTGCCGGCCGCGCCGGAGCTGGTGCGCGTCCTGCCGGGGGCATTGTCGCTCAGCCGCAGCTTCTACCTGATCCGCCATGACGACGACCGGCGGGTGGACCGGCTGAACCGCTTTGCCGAACTGCTGGCCCAGGGCGTGCGGCGCGAGCTTGTGCGGCTTGAAGGCTTTGCTTGACAGAACCGGGGGTTAGGGAAGACGGTTGCGAAGAGGGGCCGCAGTTACGGGAGATTGACATGCAGGTGCACCAGATTATCCGCTCGAAGCCCGTGACCGCGGTGATCACCGTGCCCCCAGGCACGAGCGTCGCCGACGCAGCCCGCCTTCTGGCGGAACGCCGGATCGGCGCGGTTGTGGTGTCGGCGGACGGAAAGACGCCTCAGGGCATCCTGTCGGAACGCGACATCGTCCGCGACCTGGGCCGGCGCGGGTCAGTCTGCCTCGAGGAGAAGGTCGACGCGCTGATGACCCGCAACCTGATTTCCTGCGCGCCGGGCGACAGCGCCGACATGGTGCTGGAGAAGATGACGGCCGGGCGTTTCCGCCACATGCCGGTCATGGACCGCGGCGAGATGGTGGGCATCATCTCGATCGGCGATGTGGTCGCCGCGCGCATCTCGGAACTGGCGATGGAGAAGGACGCGCTGGAGGGGATGATCAAGGGCAACTGATCCGGGCGCCGGTGCCGCACCGCGGCGAAGGCCCTTGCATTCCGCTGCGCAATATTGTTGCGTTGCGGCATGATCCCGAAGGGGGAAGACGTCAAGACATGCGCATCGGCCTTTATCCCGGCACGTTCGATCCGATCACGCTCGGCCATTCCGACATCATCAAGCGGGCCATGCTGCTTGTCGATCGGCTGGTGATCGGCGTGGCGATCAACCGCGACAAGGGGCCGCTCTTTGCCCTGGAGGAGCGGGTGGAGATGGTGGAGCGCGAATGCGCGGCCATCGCCGCCGCGACGGGCGGCGAGATCGTCGTCCACCCTTTCGAGAACCTCCTGATCGACTGCGCGCGCGACGTCGGCGCCAGCATCATCGTCCGCGGGCTCAGGGCGGTGGCGGATTTCGAATACGAATTCCAGATGGTCGGCATGAACCGCGCGATGGACGACAGCGTCGAGACCGTGTTCCTGATGGCCGACGCCCGCCGCCAGGCGATCGCCTCGAAACTGGTCAAGGAAATTGCCCGGCTCGGCGGCGACGTGTCGAAGTTCGTGACCCCGGCGGTCAATCGGGCGCTGGCGGCGAAGTTCGGGCGCTGAGCGCCCGCCCGGCCTGCCCGGCGCCGTTGGTCAGAGGTGCTTGCCCATCTCCACGGCGACATCGGCCATGCGGCAGGAAAAGCCCCATTCGTTGTCATACCAGGCGAGGATGCGGGCCATCCGTCCGTCCATCACCCGCGTCTGGTCGAGGTGGAAGACGGCGGAGCGGGGATCGTGGTTGAAGTCGGCCGAGACGTTCTTGAACTCGGTGCAGCCGAGGATGCCCTTGAGCGGGCCGTCGGCGGCTGCCCGCATCGCGGCGTTGATCTCCTCGACGCTGGTGTCGCGCGCCGCCTCGAACACGAAATCCACGGCCGAGACATTGGGCGTGGGCACCCGGATCGCGACGCCATCCAACCTGCCGGCGAGGCGGGGCAGGACGATCCCCACCGACTTCGCCGCCCCGGTGGAGGTCGGGATCATGCTGAGCGCGGCCGCCCGCGCCCGGTAAAGGTCCTTGTGGTAGGTGTCGAGCGTCGGCTGGTCGCCGGTGTAGCTGTGGATCGTCGTCATGAACCCCCTGGCGATGCCGATGGCCTCGTCAAGGACATGGGCGACGGGCGAGAGGCAGTTCGTCGTGCAGGACGCGTTCGAGACGATCAGGTCGCCCGCCGTCAGCGTGGCGTGGTTGACGCCGTAGACCACGGTCTTGTCGGCGCCCTTCGAGGGTGCCGAGACGAGGACGCGGCGCGCGCCGTTTTCCAGATGCACCGCGGCCTTGTCGCGATCGGTGAAGATGCCGGTGCATTCCATCACCACGTCGACATTCCCCCAGGGCAGGTCGGCGGGGTCGCGCATGGCCGTCACCTCGATCGGGCCGCGGCCGACGTCGATCGTCGTTTCGGTTGTCCTGACCTCGGCCGGAAAGCGGCCGTGGACGGAATCGAAGCGCAAGAGATGGGCATTCGTCTCCACCGGCCCAAGGTCGTTGATCGCCACGACCTCGATGTCGCGCCGGCCGGATTCGATGATCGCCCGAAGCACGTTCCGCCCGATCCGCCCGAAACCGTTGATCGCCACCGTCACCGTCATCGCCATCCTCCCTGTCCACGCACGATAGCGCTAACAACATATATGGGTGCGCCGTCAACCGCAGAGTAGGGGCTCAACGCCAGAAGGCGAGCCACTCGACGAAATCGGCGAACTTGCGCGCAAGGAAGATCGGCGCGCCCAGGTGCAGCCACACCGCGTCGGCGACAAGAAAGGCGGCGATCAGGGCGACGAGCGCCAGCGCGATGCGGTTGGTCATGGGCAGATGGTCATGGGCGGGGCGGCAGCCCCCGGGGCTCCTTATTGCAGGAGCCGCCCCATCGCAGCGGCCACATCGGCCATCCGGCAGGAGAAGCCCCATTCGTTGTCATACCACGCGAGCACGCGCACGGTGCGCTTGCCCACGACCTTGGTCTGGTCGGGGGCGAAGATGGACGAATAGGTGGTGTGGTTGAAGTCGATCGACACCTTCGGCTCGGGGTCATAGGCAAGGACCATGCCCATGTAGCCCGCCGCCGCCTCGCGCACGACCTCGTTCACGTCGGCCACGGTCACGTCGCGGCTGGCCAAGAAGGTCAGGTCCACCGCCGAGACGTTCGGCGTCGGCACCCGGATCGCGGTGCCGTCGAGCTTGCCCGCAAGCTCGGGCAGAACCTCGCCCAGGGCCTTCGCGGCGCCTGTCGAGGTCGGGATCATCGCCATCGCGGCGGCGCGGGCGCGGTAGAGATCCTTGTGGCGGCGGTCCAGCGTCGGCTGGTCGCCGGTGTAGGAATGGATCGTCGTCATGATGCCCGACTCGATGCCGATCTTGTCGTTCAGCACCTTGGCGAGCGGCGCGAGGCAGTTCGTCGTGCAGGAACCGTTGGAGACGACAAGGTGTTCGGCCTTCAGCTCGCGGTGGTTGACGCCGTAGACGACGGTCTTGTCGGCGTTCTTCGCGGGCGCCGAGACCAGCACACGCTTGGCGCCGCGCGTCAGGTGGACGGCGGCCTTCATGCGGTCGTTGAACTTGCCGGTGCATTCCAGCACCACGTCGACACCGTCCCAGTCAAGCTCGTCGGGGTTGTAGGTGGACATCACCTCGATCGGGCCGCGGCCGAGGTCGAGCGTGTTGCCCGCGACCTTCACCGGGCCGCCGAAGCGGCCGTGGACCGAATCGTATTTCAAGAGATGCGCGTTGGTCTCGATCGGGCCGGTGGCGTTGATCCTGACCACCTGGACGTCATTGCGCGCCGCTTCGGCGATATGCGCCAGCGTGCAGCGCCCGATGCGGCCGAATCCGTTGATGCCGATGGTGACGGTCATGCCATGCTCTCCTGTGTCCTGCTGCGCGCATGCGCGGGCCGGTGCGCCGATCTGATTTGCCATAGCAAAGAGTAAGGCCCGGGAAAACCCGCCGTTTCAAGATGTTAGCGAAAACGGCAGGGTGTTAGCGGAAACAGGGGCCACAATCTCCGGCACGCATGGCGACTGTCGTCCGGAACGGCGCCCGCTTGCCACCCCTGCCGGATCGTTTAGGGTTGCCGCGCGCGGCAGGCGAGGCAGGCAATGAGCGGACTTCTGGCACTTCTCGACGATGTGGCGGCGATCGCCAAGGTCGCCGCGGCCAGTGTCGACGACGTGGCCGGGATGGCGGCGAAGGCCGGGGCGAAGGCTGCGGGCGTCGTCATCGACGACGCGGCGGTGACGCCGAAATACGTCCACGGCTTCGAGGCCAGGCGCGAGCTGCCGATCATCTGGAAGATCACCAAGGGCTCGCTCTTCAACAAGATCGTGATCCTGCTGCCGCTGGCCTTGCTGCTGAATGCCTTCGCGCCCTGGGCGGTCACGCCGCTTCTGATGATCGGCGGGGCCTATCTCTGTTTCGAGGGGGCGGAGAAGGTGTTCCACCGGCTCTTTCCGCACGCCGACCCCGAGGTGGAGGCCGACCTTGATGTGAAGGACCCCGCGCATCTGGAGGAGGAGCGGGTGCGGGGCGCGATCAAGACCGATTTCATCCTCTCGGCCGAGATCATGACCATCGCGCTCGCCGCCATTCCCGGCGGGTCGGTCTGGATGGAGGCGCTGACGCTTGCGGTCGTCGGCGTCGGCATCACCGTGGCGGTCTACGGCGCGGTGGCGCTGATCGTGAAGATGGACGACATCGGCCTTCACGTCGCGGCCCGCGCGCGAACGGCGATCGGCCGGGGCTTCGGGATCGGTCTGGTGAAGGGGATGCCGAAGCTGATGGCGCTTCTGTCCGCGGTGGGCACGCTCGCCATGCTCTGGGTCGGCGGTGCGATCATCCTGCACGGGTTCGAGGTGCTGGGCTGGCCGATGCCCTACGGCGCGATCCACCACGCGGCCGAGGCGGTGGCGCATGCGGCCGAAGGGCCCTTCGCGGGCTTCCTCGGCTGGCTCGTCACCGCCGCGCTTTCGGGCATCTTCGGCGTCGCGCTCGGGATGCTGCTGGTCCCGCTGGTGACGCGGGTGATCGCGCCCCTCTTCGGCAAGGGCGGGCACTGAGCGTCAGCCGCGCGAAAGCGTCCGCAGGAACGCCCGTTCGGTCAGTTCGGCGCTTGCCGCCCAGCTGAAGCGGGCCGCCCGTTCCAGCGCCGCCCGCGCCAGCCGCTCGCGCAGGCCGGGCTCGGTCAGAAGCCGGACCGTCGCGCCGGCGAGATCCTCGGTGCGTTCCGGATCGAACATCAGCCCCGCGCCGCCCACCACCTCGGGCAGCGATCCCCGGTCGGAGGCAAGGACCGGCGTCCCGCAATACATCGCCTCGACCGCCGGAAGGCCGAAGCCTTCCCAGAGCGAGGGGAAGACCAGCGCCTCGGAAAGGCTCAGGATCTCGGCCATGTCGGCATCGGTGATCTCGCCCGGAAAGGTGATCCGGTCCGAGGCGCGGGCGTCCCGCGTGGCGCCGGCCTTCAGTTCGTCGACGTTGTCCCAGAACCGGTCGCCGGTGGTACGCCCGACGATGACAAGCCGCGCGGCGGGGCAGGCGGCAAGGATCGCGGGCATCGCCTCGATGAGACGGATCACGTTCTTGTGGCGGTTGAAGCCGCCGACGTAGACCAGCACCCGGTCGCCGGCCGCGATCCCGTGGCGGGCGCGCGCGGCGGCCAGCCTTGTGCCGTCGGTCACCGGGCGGAAGGCCGCGTCCGCGCCCTCGGTCGTCACGTCGATCCGGTCGCGGGGCACGTGGAGCATCTCGGCGATGTCCCGGGCCGAGGCCTCGGAGACGGTCAGGATGCGCCGGGCCTGCATCCGCGCGAGCCAGCTTTTCGCCTGCCAGAGGCGGCGGTTGCGGGGGGTGGGGAAGATCAGGTCGGGGAAGCGTTCGGGAATCGTGTCGTGGATGCAGACGAGCTTCGGCACGCGCGACAGGACCGGGTAGAAGGAATAGCTGGCGGGGTAGAACAGCAGGTCGGCGTCAAGCCGCGCCGCCGCGCGCGACAGCGCCAGCATGTCCGCGCCGGCCCTTGCGCCCTTGCCCGAGGACGCCTCGGCCATCGTCCGCCGCGCCCCGGCGACGAGCGTGGCCACGCCCTCGGGCACCGGCCGTTCCGGCGCGCGGTCGAAGATCAGCGTGTAGCGGAACCCCGCCTTGCGCGCGGCCAGGGCCTCGACGAGGCTGCGGGTGAAGCGGCCGAAGCCGCGCTCGTTGTCCCAGGCGCTCGCGTCTATGCCGACGTGGATGCTCATGCCCGCCCCGTTCGCTGCCCTGTTCGCTGCCCTGTTCGCTGGCGCGTTCCTTGCCCGCCCTTCCTAGTTCAATCGCGGCGCGAGCCCAAGGGGATCGGATGGTCGTCGACCGCCTGCGGCGCCAAGCCGTGCAAAATCGCCGGCACCGGCGGCTTCGTTTCCGAACCGGCCGCGAATGCAGCCCCGAATGGCGACCCGCGCGGGGCCTCGGCCAAGTATCAGATGCACAGGCCGCGCGCTTCGGCTAAGCACGGGGCGGATTTCATCGCGGGCGGTTCGGGGGCGGTTTCGGCACGATGGCAAAAGACACTTACCGCGCACCGCTGCATGTCCTGGAAATGCAGACCGAATTCGGCGTCGGCGGAATCACCCGGCATGTGCTTTCGCTCCGCGACTGGATGCGGGGGCGGGGGCACCGGATCACGCTTGGCGGCACAAGCTCGTTCTGGGCGGGAAAGGACACCGAGCCGGACTATGTGGAACTGCCGACCAAATATGTCTCGGGCATCGGCGGGTCGTTGCCGGCGCGGCTGATGAACGTGGCCGGGGCGGTCTGGACGCTCCGCCGCTGGCTGAAGCGGAACCGGGTGGACCTGATCCATGCCCACGAATCGGCCCCCGCGCTGGTGGCGAACCTTGCGCGCAAGGGCCTCGGCATCCCGCTGGCGGTGACCTATCACGGGTCGGAGCCGTCGCGCATCGCCTCGTTCGGGGCGATCGCGAAGGCGGCGGACCTTGTCATCACCCCCTCGCACCGCTCGGCCGAGGATCTGGAGAAGATCGGCGCCGTGCCGCGGGCGAAGCTGAAGGTCCTCGGCCTCGGCGTGGCGCCGCCCCCGGACGACGCGCCCGAGGAGATTGCCGCGCTCAGGCGCGAGCTTCTCGGCGACGGCGAGCGGGTGGTCATCACGCTGGCGCGGCTCGAACACCAGAAGGGCATCGACATCCTGATCGACGCGGCGGCGCGGGTCGTGAAGGACCATCCGGGCGTGCGCTTCGCCGTCGCCGGCGACGGGGTGGACGAGGGCAAGCTGAAGGCGCAGGCCCGCGGGCTGGGGGTGGCAAAGGAAGTCCGCTTCCTCGGCCGGGTGAGCCGCCCGCATCTCTACCTCCGCGCCTCCGACCTCTTTCTTCTCACCTCGCGGTGGGAGGCATTGCCGTTCTCGATCGTCGAGGCGTTCCAGGCGGGTATCCCGGCGGTGGCGGCGGCCTGCTCGGGTGTGGTGGAGCTGATCGACGACACGGTGGGCGCGGTCGTGCCGGTGGGGGATGTGGAGGCCATCGCCGGGGCGGTGGGCCGGATCGTCGGCGACGATGCGCTGCGCAAGGCGATGGGACGGGCGGCGCTGGAACGCTCGAAGCTCGACCGGTTCGACCCCGACTGGGTGCACCGGCAGTTCGAGGAAACCTATTACGGGCTGGCGCGGCGGGACTAGCGGCGGGGCTAGCGGCGGCGCTCGCGACGGACGGGCGGCCGCGGCCCTACCGCGCCATCCGCCGCAGATAGGCCTCGGTGGCGGCGAGCCCGGCGGCAAGATCGTAATCGGGCGCATAGCCGAGCCGGGCACGGGCGTGGTCGATCCGGCAGGTGCCGCGGCCGGTGAATTCCTCCAGAAGGTGATGGTCGGGCTCCAGCCGGGCGCCCGCCTTCAGCCGCCGCTTCGCCGCGCCCACCAGCGCCTCGAACCGCCGGTGCCCGATCAGGCGGCGGAGCGTCGCGCTGACGCGCGCGGCGGCCGAAGGCGGCCGGTCGGCGGCTTCGCCGGGCCTGGGCCCGAGCCGCGCAAGGATCGCGGTCACCGGCTCGGGGTGGATTTCGCCCCGGCCGAGCGCCCCGGCGTAGCCCCGCAGCAGCGCCGACCACGGGAAGGGCGCGGGGCCCGAGATCACGAATCGCTCCTGCCTGAGGTCGGGAAGGACGGCCGCCTTCAGGCAGGCCTGCACCACGTCCTCGACGAAGACGCCGTTGCAGAACCCCTCCGGGTCGGGCAGCACCACGCCGCCCGCCAGAAGCGCCCGCGCGAAGCCGTCGGTCCAGAGCGCCGAGCCGGGGCCATAGACGATCGTCGGCTGGAGGATCGCGGCCGGCAGAATGCCGGCCAGCAGCCGCCGCTCCATCGCAATCTTCGCCTGGCGGTAGGCGCTGCCGCCGGGGCGCGTCATCGGCCCGTCCTCGGTGCAATCGGCCCCCGGCCAGGCGTCATAGACGACGATGGAGGAAAGATGCACGATCCGGCCCACGCCTGCCGCCTCTGCCACCGCGACCAGCCGGTCGAAGCCGGCGAGGTTCCCGGCCGCGCTCGCGCGCACGTCGTAGGCGAGGTTGAAGAGCACGTCCGCGCCGCCGAGGGCGCGGGCAAGAAGGGCGGGGTCGCCCATGCCGCCGATCACCGGGCGGACGGCCGCCGGAAGGTCGGCAAGCCCCGACCGGCTGCGCGTCAGCACGCCGACCTCCGCCCCCGCCTGAACCAGCGCGGCGACGAGCCTGCGGCCGATGAACCCCGTCGCGCCGGTGACGAAGACGCGCCGGCCGGCCAGTGCTGTTTCCATGTTCTCACCCTTCCGCCGCTGCGGCGCAGAATAGCCACAGGCCCGCGCCTTTGAAACCCGGTGGCGCCACCATGCTGGTCCGAATCCGACGCCCATGCTAGCTGCCTTCCATTCGTTTTGGCGATTGCAGGGCGCCGGGCCGGGCCGGCGCGAGGAGCGGGAATGCGGATCGGGGTGATCGGAGCGGCCGGCAAGATCGGCCAGATGCGGGTGGAGACGATTCTTGCCGACCCGCGAACGGAACTCGCCGCCGTCATGGACATGACGCCGGAGAAGGCGCGCGAACATGCCAACGGCGCCCCCGCCTTCACCGAGCTTGACGCCTTCCTCGCGGTGCCGATGGACGCGGTGGTGATCTCCACCCCCGCCTTCGTGCGCGAACCGCTCTGCCTTGCCGCCTTCAAGGCGGGGCTGCACGTTCTGTCGGAAAAGCCGCTCGCGCCGACGCTGGAGGCGAGCCGGCGGATCCTTCAGGCCGCCAAGGCCGCCGGGCGCCATCTCGGCGCGGGGTTCAACATGCGCTACTACCCCGCCTTCGCCTATGTGAAGGACATCATGGACAGCGGCGAGATCGGAGAGATCGACCATCTGCGCATCTACGGCGCGCATGACGGGCTGCACCACTTCGCCCATGACTGGGAATACCGGGCCGAGAAGTCGGGCGGCGGGGCGATGTGGGACGTGGGCATCCACATGACCGACATGGCGCGTCATCTCATGGGTGAGATCACCGAGGTCTACGGCGTTGCCACAAATGCCGTCTGGAACGTGCCGGGGTCGGAGGACAACGCGATGGCGATCTTCCGCGCGCCCTCCGGCCTTGCCGCCACCTACCACGCGACCTGGACCGACTGGAAAGGCTACATGAGCGCGGTCGAGGTCTATGGCACCAGGGGCATGGTGCGGGGCCAGTACGCGCCGATGGAGAACCTGCTGATCACGATGGACAAGCCCGGCGGCGCCAGGCGCCGGGTGAGGAAGACCTATTTCGACATCAAGCTGCGCGAGAAGCTGAAGTCGTGGAAGACGACGGCGCTGAAGTCGTTCCAGGACGAGCTGGCCGATTTCGTCGGCCTCGTCGAGGGGCGCGAGGGTCTCAGGATCGCCGACGGCCACGCCGCGCTCCGCGCGGTGGAGATCGCGGCGGCGGTGCCGGAAAGCACACGCACCGGGCTGACGGTCAAGCTGGAAGACCTCGGGGCGATGAGGGTGTGACGATGGCCGAAACCCGCACGCCTGAGCTTTCCGTCGTCGTCGCCATCATCGACGGCGGCGACTACCTCAAGGATTTCCTCCGCGCCGCGCTGGGCTTCCAGAACGCGCCGGCGCACGAGATCATCGTGCCCTACGACCAGACCTGCCCGGAAGTGCCCGCGATGGCGGCCGAGTTCCCTTCGGTGCGCTTTCTCGACATGGGCCATGTCGCGACCGGGCATCCGGTGACGACCGAGGCGGGGCGGCACGAACTTTACGACCGGCGCAAGTCCTTCGGGCTGAAGGCCGCGCGGGGTCGCTACCTCGCGATTCTCGAGGACCGCGGCCATCCGCGCGCCGACTGGGCGCGCGCGGTCGTCGATCTGCACAAGGAAACCGGCGCCGCCGTTGTGGGCGGTGCGATCGAATGCCGGGAGCCCGCAAGCCCGCTCAACTGGACCTTCTACGTCACCGACTTCAGCCAGTACGGCCTGCCGGTCACGAACGGCCCCGCCACCTGGATTTCCGACGTCAACGTCAGCTACACCCGCGAGGCGCTGGAGGCGACGAAGGAGCTCTGGAGCGAACGCTACCACGAACCCATCGTCCACGAGGCGCTGATGGCGCGGGGCGAGACGCTGTGGCTTTCCGACCGGGTGGTGATCTTTCACGGCCGCCCGAAGACGCCCTTGGGCTACATGATCCACGAACGGTTCCACTGGGGTCGGCTGTTCGGCCACATCCGCACCATGACGATGACCGAAGCCCAAAGGTGGAAATACATCCTGCTGGGCCCCGCGATCCCGCCGGTTCTCTGGCTGCGCCACGGGATGACGCAGCGGCGGAAGGGGCGGGGGATGCGCTACCTTCGGGCGCTGCCCTACGTGATGATCCTGACCACCGCCTGGACCGCGGGCGAGGTCTGGGGCTACATCACCCGGCGGCCCTGAGCCGGAGGCAGGCACCCATCCGGCGCCAACCTCAGTTGCCGTCGATGCTGGCGGTCACGCTGAAGATGCCGCCCGCCGCGATCGCATCCCATTTCTGCGGCGCCGCGGGATTCTGCATCCTCAGGAAGCTGTAGCCGGTCCGATACCAGGGCACGACCTGGTTGCCGAGGTTGTCGAGCACGTAGTCGCCCGACCGGGTTCTGAGCACCAGAACCGCGTGCCCCTGCCTCCGCCGGTCGAGGACCGTGGCGATGAGCAGGGCGCTTCCCGGCAAGCCGGCCTCGATCAGGCGGCGCTTCTTTTCCAGCACGAAGTCCTCGCAGTCGCCGCCGCGGGCGGTGGGAAGTCCCCAGATGTCCTCGCGGCCATACTGGCTCCGGTCCGAGACCTGGCGCACCTGGCGGTTGACGGCGAGGTTGACGGTCCGGGCAAGGGCCAGCGCGTCGCCCGTCATCCCGGTCTGCGCGGCACCCCTCGCACAGGCCCAGGGATAGCGGCCGCAGAGGTCGCGCGCCGCCGAGGGCGCGGCCACGCCACGGATCGCCGCAAGCTGCGCCGGTACCGGCTTCGGCGCCGCGGCGGCCGCGGTGGCGGCGGCAAGAAGGAACAGGGCCGCGAGACCGATCCCGGCGCGAAGGCGGGGGCGCCAGATGGCAGGCGTGCGCGAAGCGAGTCGGAGCGTGTCCATGTCATCGGCCCTGCGTTGCTGAGGCAGTGGTGCCATCCTTGCGCCTCGGCGTGACCATTTCTTGCCCAGAACGAGGCGAAACTGCGAAATAGCCGCGCGGGACCGGCGGCGATGCGGCACCGGCAAGCAGGGCCTCGCCGCGCGCCGACGCGCGGCTCTGGAGGGCCGGCCGGTTGCCGGTGATCTCTCCTGCAAGAACTATCAAATAATATCAGTCACATATCTGCAAATTTTAATGTATTCATGTCTACTAAAGTTTTAGTTTTGCAAACGCTAACATCCGGACGGATGATCGCGCAGCCAGCCGAGAAACTGGCGCACATATCTCAGGGAGGAGACAGGATGCGGAAGTATCTTCTCTCCGCGGTGGCCGCATCGGCGGTCATTGCGGGGGCCGGATCGGCATGGGCCGACGAGGCAGCCGCGCAGAAATGGATCGACAGCGAATTCCAGCCCTCGGCTTTGTCGAAGGACGAGCAGATGGCCGAGATGACGTGGTTCATCGATGCGGCCAAGCCCTTCGCGGGCATGGAAATCAACGGCCGTCGGAAGGCATCCCGACGCATTCCTATGAAGCGGAAGCCCTGACCAAGGCCTTCTTCGAAATCACCGGCATCAAGGTGAGCCACCAGATCCTCGGCGAGGGCGAGGTGGTGCGGGCGGTGCAGACGCAGATGCAGACGAACCGCAACCTCTATGACGGCTATGTCAACGATTCCGACCTAACCAGCGACTCTGATGATGTGACCGCCCCCCGACGGTATCAATGTGCCGAGGTGGGTCTGCGAGGATCCACGGAGGAAAGCGGTCACATCATCAGAGCCCTCAGGGATGATAAACGCTAGCACCCTTCTCGATGCCTATGTCGATGTGAACCTGCTCCTTCTGTTCGCCTGCGTTCTGTGGTTTGCCTGGCGTTGTTGCAGAACTTGACCTGAGAGGATTCACACGGTGAATCCATCAGGTTAGGAGGCGGGCATGAGCAAGCCCGTCCCGCCCCGCTACCGCACGACGAACTGGAAATCCTATAACGACGCGCTGAAGCGGCGCGGC
>JAUQYA010000050.1 GCA_030837785.1 Albidovulum sp. | reverse complement strand
GCCGGTGCTGTTCAACCAGTACGGGCTCGACGCGATCTGGAAGGAGGAATACGCCAAGGTCGGCATCCAGCACGTCTCGGCCGGGTCGTGGGACCCCTGCAACTTCGCCACGCGCGAGCCGGTCAACAGCCTGGCCGAGCTCAACGGCAAGCGCATCTTCACCTTCCCGACCGCGGGCCGGTTCCTGGCCCAGTTCGGGGTGGTGCCGGTGCAGCTTCCCTACGAGGACGTGCAGGTCGCGCTGCAGACGGGCGAGCTTGACGGCGTCGCCTGGTCGGGGATCACCGAGGACTACACGGTGGGCTGGGCGGACGTGACCAAGTTCTTCGTGACCAACGCAATCTCGGGCGCCTGGATCGGCCATTTCTTCGCCAACCAGGATCGCTGGAACGAGGTGCCCGATAACCTGAAGGAACTCCTGCGCGTCTGTTTCGAGCAGTCGCACTATTACCGCCAGTGGTGGTACTGGGGCGGCGAGGCCGACCTGCGGGTGAACGGGCCCAAGTTGCAGTTGTCGACCATCCCCGACGCCGAATGGGCACAGGTCGAAGCGGCCGCCGCGAAGTTCTGGGAAGAAATCGCGGCGGAATCCGAGACCAAGGCGAAGGTCGTCGAGATTTTCAAGAAGTACAACGACACGATGCAGAAGGCCGGCCGGCCCTACCGCTACGGCTGACGGGCGAGGGGCGGCGGATCATCCGCCGCCCCTTCCCATTCGTCAAAAATTTGATCAAATATCGAACGACTGAGAAAGGGCCGGAATCGGGCCCCGAGTTTCGAGCGAGGAGAGGCGAGAATGCCCGCAAACCTGACCTTCGACGCGCTGAAGAAGGCCGTCGCCGCCGGAGAGATCGACACCGTCCTGGTGGCCTTTCCGGACATGCAGGGCCGCCTCATGGGCAAGCGCTTCGTCGCCCGGCATTTCGTCGACAGCGCCTGGGAAGAGACCCATTGCTGCAACTATCTCCTCGCCGTCGACGTCGAGATGCATACCGTTCCCGGCTACAAGTCCGCCGGCTGGGAGAAGGGCTACGGCGACTACACGCTCAAGCCCGACCTCGCCACGCTGCGCCGCATCCCCTGGCTCGGGGGCACGGCGCTCTGCATGGCCGACCTGCTCGACCATCACACGCACGAGGAGGTATCCGTCAGCCCCCGCGCGATCCTCAAGCGCCAGGTCGCCCGCGCGCGGGCGATGGGCTTCGATGCGATGATGGCGACCGAACTGGAATTCTACCTGTTCCAGGACAGCTACGAGGCGATCCACGACAGCAACTACCAGACCCTCCAGCCGCTCGGCCGCCACAACATCGACTATTCGATCTTCGGCACGACCAAGGAAGAAAGCGTGATGCGGGCGATCCGCAACGGATTGTGGGACGCGGGGATTCCGATCGAGAACTCCAAGGGCGAGGCCGAGGTCGGGCAGGAGGAGATCAACGCGAAGTACTCCGACGCGCTCGACACCTGCGACATGCACGCGATCACCAAGAACGGCGTGAAGGAGATCGCCCATGCCCAGGGCCGCGCCGTGACCTTCATGGCGAAATACGACCACCGGCGCGCCGGGTCCTCAAGCCACGTCCACCAGTCGCTGTGGAAGGACGGCAAGCCCGCCTTCCTCGACAAGAAAGAGCCCCACGGCATGTCGGCCACGATGCGGCACTACATTGCCGGGCAGCTTGCCCACGCGCGCGAGATCACCCCGCTGCTCGCCCCCTTCATCAACAGCTACAAGCGCTTTGTCGTCGGCATGTTCGCCCCCACCAAGGCGGTCTGGAGCCTGGACAACCGCACCGCCGGCTTCCGCGTCTGCGGCGAGGGGACGAAGGCGATCCGGGTGGAATGCCGCATCGGCGGCGCCGACCTCAACCCCTACATGGCCTGCGCCGGGCTTCTGGCCGCGGGGCTTGCCGGAATCGAGCAGAAGCTGGAACTTGAACCCGCGATCGCGGGCGACATCTACCAGGCCAGGCGCGTCCGCGAGATTCCCCATACGCTGGGCGAGGCGGCGGCGCTGATGAACCGCTCGAAGATGCTCAGGGCGGCCTTCGGCGACGACGTGGTGGACCACTACGTCCACGCCGCGGAATGGGAAATCAGCGAACACAACCGCGTCGTGACCGACTGGGAAGTGAAGCGGGGATTCGAGCGGCTTTGAACGTCGTAAAGGGCGCGCGAAGCGCCAAGTGAGGACCAGATGACCAAGATGATCCAATGTATCTCGCCGGTGGACGGGCGGGTCTATGCGGAGCGGCCGGCGTTGACGCTGGCCGAGGCCGAGGCGGTGGTGGCGCGCGGACGGGCGGCGCACCCCGGATGGGCCGAACGCCCGCTCGAGGAGCGCATCGCGCTGGTCAAGGCCGGCGTCGCCAAGCTCAACGCGATGAAGGAGCGGATCGTCGAGGAGCTGGCTTGGCAGATGGGCCGGCCAGCGCGCTACGGCGGCGAGTTCGGCGGCGTCAACGACCGCACCGCCTACATGTCCGAGATCGCGGCCGAGACGCTTTCGCCGATGGTGGTGGAGAACTCCAACCTCTTCGAGCGGCGGATCGAACGCGAGCCGCACGGGCTGGTCTTCATCGTCGCGCCCTGGAACTACCCCTACCTGACCACGATCAACACGCTGGTGCCGGCGCTGATCGCGGGGAACTGCGTGATCCTGAAGCACGCCACCCAGACGCTGCTGGTGGGCGAGCGGCTGGCCGAGGCGTTCCATGCCGGGGGCGTGCCCGAGGATGTGTTCCAGAACATCGTCCTTGACCATCACGTCACCGAGGAACTGATCGGCCAACGCGCCTTCGGCTTCGTCAACTTCACCGGCTCGGTTGGCGGCGGCAAGGCGATGGAGAAGGCCGCGGCCGGCACCTTCACCGCGCTGGGGCTGGAGCTTGGCGGAAAGGACCCCGGCTATGTGATGGACGACGCAGACCTCGACGCCGCCGTCGACAGCCTGATGGACGGCGCGATGTACAACGCCGGCCAGTGCTGCTGCGGGATCGAGCGCATCTATGTGCACGAAAGCCTCTACAAGCCCTTCGTCGAAAAGGCCGTGGCCTGGGTGAAGAACCTCAAGCTCGGGAACCCCTTCGACCCCTCGACGACGCTCGGGCCGATGGCGAACCGGCGTTTCGCCGATACCGTGCGCGGCCAGATCGCCGATGCGATCACCGACGGGGCCAGGGCGCTGATCGACCCCGCGCTCTTCCCCGAGGACGATGGCGGCACCTACCTCGCGCCGCAGATCCTGGTGGACGTCAACCACGAGATGCGGGTGATGCGCGAGGAAAGCTTCGGCCCCGTCGTCGGCATCATGCCGGTGAAGGACGATGACCACGCCGTCGCCATGATGAACGACTGCGACTATGGCCTCACCGCCTCGCTCTGGACGCGCGACAGCGCCCGCGCGGCGCGGATCGGGCGGCAGATCGAGACCGGCACGATCTTCCAGAACCGCTGCGACTATCTCGACCCCGCACTCTGCTGGACCGGCTGCAAGGATACCGGCCGCGGCGCAGCCCTCGGGCCGCTCGGCTTCCACTCGGTCACAAGGCCGAAATCCTACCATCTGAAGAAGGTGACGAAATGAGCGTGCCCACCGCCAACTGGTCCTACCCCACCGCCGTCAAGTTCGGCCCCGGCCGGATCAGCGAGCTTGCCGACCATTGCAAGGCGGTTGGCATCAGGAAGCCGCTCCTGGTGACCGACAAGGCCCTGGCAACCCTGCCGATCACGGCCCGGGCGCTCGACATCCTCGAGGCCGCGGGCCTTGGCCGCGCGGTCTTCTCCGAAGTGGACCCGAACCCCGACGAGATGAACATGGAGGCCGGGCTCAAGGTCTACCGCGCGGGCGGGCATGACGGGGTGGTCTGCTTCGGCGGCGGCTCCGCGCTCGACCTCGGCAAGATGATCGCGCTGATGGTCGATCAGAAGATCGCGGTCTGGGATCTGGAGGACATCGGCGACTGGTGGACCCGCGCCGATGCCGCGAAGATCGCACCCATCGTCGCGGTGCCGACGACCGCCGGGACGGGCAGCGAGGTCGGCCGCGCCGGCGTGCTGACGAATTCCGCCACCCACAAGAAGAAGATCATCTTCCACCCGAAGCTGCTGCCCTCGGTCACGATCTGCGACCCCGAACTGACCGTGGGGATGCCGAGATTCATCACCGCCGGAACCGGCATGGATGCGCTCGCCCACTGCCTTGAGGCCTATTCGTCGCCCTTCTACCACCCGATGAGCCAGGGCATCGCGCTCGAAGGGATGCGGCTGGTGTTCGAGAACCTGCCCAAGGTCTATGACAACGCCAACGACCTTCAGGCCCGCGCCCACATGATGAGCGCGGCGGCGATGGGGGCGGTCGCGTTCCAGAAGGGGCTCGGCGCGATCCACTCGCTCTCCCACCCCGTCGGCGCGGTCTACAACACCCACCACGGCACCACCAACGCGGTGGTCATGCCGATGGTGCTGGAGTTCAACCGCAAGGCCATCGAGGACCGGATCGAAAGGGCCGCCGCATACCTCGGCTTCAAGGGCGGTTTCGCGGGCTTCCATGACCAGATCATGGAGCTTCGCACGAAGCTGAACATCCCGGAAAACCTGTCGGCGATGGGCGTCCAGTTCGGCGATCTCGACATGCTGACCGAGATGGCGCTGGAAGACCCCTCCTGCGGCGGCAACCCGGTGAAGATGACGCGCGAAAACACCCGCAGGCTTTACGACGCCTGCATGTAGGGGCGAAACGGTCACGCGAGGGCGGCGGCAACCCCGCCCCCGCACAAGGCCGCAACCCCGCCAGCCCCTGATCCCGTTGCAATTATGCCCGCCCCGGTGGCGAAGCCCTGCCCGTCCGGCGCATGGAGTGTCGGTAGCCCCTCGCAGCGGCCCGCGATCCGTGTATAGTGGCCGGAACAAGAGGCACCGCGACAAGAAGACGGAGAGCAGGGTGCGGGGACAGAAGATCGCAGGCATCGGTGTAACAGCCGTGGCCGCCTTCGGCGCCTGGGTGGCCTATGCAGAGCCGCAACTGAAGCCCAGCGCGGGCACGTTCGGCCTGCCCGGCCTGATCGACATGCCGACGGCCGAAAGCAATCCCGAGGGCATCATCACCGCAAGCGTGTTCCGGTTTCCCGGCGCGCTGCGCATCACCGCCACCTTCCAGGTCACCGACCGGCTGACCGGCGCCTTCCGCTATTCGCGCGTGCCGGGCGTCTTCACCAACGGAACCGCGCTCTACGACCGGTCCTTCGACGTGCAGTACCGGCTGCTCGACGAAAGCGGCTGGCGCCCCGCGGTGGCGATCGGGCTGCGCGACTTCATCGGCACCGGCGTCTATTCCGGCGAATACATCGTGGCGTCCAAGACGATCACACCACGGCTCAGGGCCACCGCCGGCCTTGGCTGGGGAAGGCTTGGCAGCCACGGTGACATCGGCAGCCCCTTCGGCTCGCGCCCGGCGCTGAACATCGGAGAGGGCGGCAAGGCCAACACCGACCAGTTCTTCCGCGGCCCCGTGGCCCCCTTCGTGGGCCTCGCGTGGCAGGCGACCGACAAACTCGCGCTCAAGGCGGAATATTCCTCCGACGCCTATCCGCGCGAAACCGCCGCCGGCACCTTTTCGCGTGATTCCTCGGTCAATCTCGGCTTCGAATACCGCTTCAACAAGTGGGCGAGCGTCACGGGCTATTATCTCTACGGCTCGGAACTCGGGCTCCAGTTCAACCTGGTGGTCGATCCGCACCAGGCGCCGGCGCCCAGCGGGCTCGAGACGGCGCCCCTTCCGGTGCGGCCGCGTCCCTCGCCCGCTGCCGATCCCGCCGCCTGGGCGACCGACTGGACCTCGGATCCCGAGGTGCATCCCGGCGTGCAGACGGCGCTGGCAAAGGCGCTGGCCAAGGACGGGCAGGTCCTGGAAGGCATGGCGCTTTCGGCAACCCGCGTCGAGGTGCGCGTCCGCAACCAGAGATACCTCGCCCAGCCGCAGGCCGTGGGCCACGTCGCCCGGGCGCTGACACGCGCCGTACCCCCCTCGGTGGAAACCTTCGTGATCACCTCGATGGCCGAGGGGATGCCCACCTCCTCGGTCACCCTCGCCCGCAGCGACATCGAGCGGCTGGAGAGCGAAGGCTCGGTCGAGATCCTGAAGGCCGCTTCGTTCAGCGATCCCGCCGCCGGACCGGACACCGGCATGGTGCCGACGCCGGGTGTCTATCCGCGCTTCGTCTGGTCGCTGGCGCCCTATGGTGAGGCAAGCGTCTTCGACCCCGACGATCCGCTGCGCGCCGATTTCGGGGTTCAGCTTGCAGGCCGCTACGAATTCGCGCCGGGGCTGATCCTGTCGGGGACCCTCCGCAAGAAGATCGTCGGCAACCTCGACGACTCCACCCGGGTGTCGGATTCGACGGTCTACCACGTGCGCTCCGACCTCGTCGAATACCAGAAGCAGGGCAATCCCAGCCTTCAGGACCTGACGCTCGCATGGTATGCACGGCCCGCACCCAACCTCTACAGCCGCGTCAGCGTGGGCCTGCTGGAGCGGATGTATGGCGGGGTCTCGGGCGAGCTGCTGTGGAAGCCGGTGGACAGCCGGCTCGCGCTCGGGGCGGAACTGAACTACGTCAAGCAGCGCGACTTCGACACGCTGTTCACCTTCCGCGACTACGACGTGGCGACCGGCCATGTCTCGGCCTATTACGATTTCGGCAAGGGTTTCCTCGGCCAGGTCGATGTCGGCCGCTACCTCCTCGGCGACTGGGGCGCGACCGTCACGCTCGACCGGGAATTCGCCAACGGCTGGAAGGTCGGCGCCTACGCGACCTTCACCGATCTGTCGCAGGCCGACTTTGGCGAAGGGTCGTTCGACAAGGGCGTGCGGCTGACCATCCCGGTCAGCTGGACGACCGGGAAGCCCTCCACCATCAAGGTCAACACCGTCATCAAGCCGCTCAACCGCGACGGCGGCGCGCGGCTCGATGTCGACGGCCGCCTCTACGACACGATCCGCAGCACCCACCAGGGCGAGATGCAGATCCAGTGGGGGAGGTTCTGGCGGTGATCCTCCAATCCCGCGCCGCGGGGCGTGCCTTCAGCCGGAGCGTGCTTGCCACGGCCGCCGCACTGGCGATGCTGGCGCTTTCGGGCTGCGGCAGCGACACGTCGAAGACCGAAGGGACGAAGATCGCCCTTGGCGTAGTCAAGGGCATGACATCCAAGTTGTCGCCCCGGAAGGCGGGTGCGGCCGGCGCCGTGCCGGACCCCGAAAAACTCGCCGCTTCGGCCAAGGCCTCGTTCAAGGGGCCGCTGATCCTCGCGCAGATCGAAAAGGCGGGGCTTCTGACCGCGCTCGGGGAAACCGGGCGCAACGGGGCGGTTCGCACCTTCGCCACGCCGAATGAACAGACGCTCGTCCTCCGCGACGGGCTTCTGACCGCGACGCGGGGGCTCGGCAACGACCTGATGTCGGCAAGGACGGGGGCCGTCGCGGCACTGGTTCTGAACCGCCGGCCCGGCTCGGCGGCGCGAACCCACCGCTATCTCGACGGCGAGGGGACCGAACGGCCCCTGCCGATGGACTGCACGGTCAGCACCGGCCCCGCGAAATCCTTCGATTTCGCCGGGCGGCACTACGACACGCTGCAGATGGACGAGACCTGCCAGGCGGCGACCCAATCCCTGTCGGTCAGCAACAGCTACTGGGTCACGGCTGACGGCACGGTGGCGCTGTCGCGCCAGTGGATCGGTCCGGCGCTGGGCCATGTGACGATCCAGCTGGTCAGGCCCTGACCCGATCCCGCGACCGGACCCCGCGACCGGACGCAGAACGCGGGCCCCGGGACCGGCCGGAAATGACAAGGACCGGACGTCCTGCGCCCGGCCCTTGCCGAATTTGCCGAAATCGGCCCTGAGATCAGGAGTCCGACGACGCCGCAGCGATGACGCCGAGCAGCAGGAGCGCCGGAACGATCAGACCGGCGTTCGAGGAGCTCGCGCCCTGCTCGACGGCAACCGGCTCGGCTTCCACCACGGGGGCCGAGTAGCCGCCGGCAAACGCGGTGCCGGCCGTCAGGGTGATGACCGCAGCGAGGGTCGCAATTTTCTTCATGTTGATTCTCCGCTCTTAACCTTCAAGAGCCGCCACTCGCGGCAGCATCCGAACGAAGTCAAACACATTCCTTGGCGGAATCAAAGGGAAAATCCGGCCCCGCCGCGGTGCAGCGCTTGAAGTGTTGCATATCCGCCCACATCGCTGCCACCGCCCGGATCAACCGGCGAAATTCTGGGAAACGTAGTAGTTCCCGCAGTACGGCGCCCTCGCGTCGAAGCCCACGCCCGAGCCGACGCGGGAAACCTTGCGGTCAAGGATGTTGCGGCGGTGGTCCGCCGACGCCATCCAGTAGGCGACGATCGTCTGCGCCAGGGATGCGTAGGAATGCGGCGGAATCGCCCTTCCGTTGCCGCCGAGGAAGCCGCAGGCGGTCGAACCGGCGATGCGGAAGTGCTTGCCGTCGATCTGGAAGCGCGCGATCTGGCCGATGTTTTCCGATCCGGCGCGGAACTTCACGCCCGAAGCCTTGATCCGTGCAAGCGTGGTGCCCTGGCCGGGCGTGCCCGACCGGTGCGACAGCGTGCGCGCGCTCGCCATCCATTTCGCATGCTGGCCGGCGACCTTGCGCAGCCCGTTCGCCTCCGACAAGGGCGGCAGCCCCGCCCTGCACCGCTGGTAGTTCAGCTCGGACCGGATCGCGGCATCGACGAGCGCCTGGTCGATGCGCCCCTCCGGCCGGATCGCGGCGTCAGCCCCCCGCACGCCGGCCCGCGAACAGGCCTCGGCGGCACCGAGGAGAAGCGGCACTGCGATGGCCGCGGCTGCAAGCTGTCTGACGAACCGAACGATCATCCTCTCACCCCGCGGCAAATGACGACAAGTCCCGGCATTTTCTGGAACTGTGCACGGAACTGGGGCATTTGCGGGGCAGGACTGGGCCATTTCCGGGGACGGGCGTTGACAGGCCGGGCCGGATGACGCCATGTCACTGGGCGTATTGGTAAGGGGCGATTTCATGAAGATTGCGATGATCGGAACGGGCTACGTCGGGCTCGTCTCGGGCGTCTGCTTCTCCGACTTCGGCCACGAGGTCGTCTGCGTCGACAAGGACCCCCGCAAGATCGAGATGCTGAAGGCGGGCCGGGTGCCGATCTACGAGCCGGGCCTTGACGTCCTGATGGCCAGGAACGTGGCGGCGGGCCGGCTTTCCTTCACCGGCGACCTCGACGCCGCGGTCGACGGGGCCGATGCGGTCTTCATCGCCGTCGGCACGCCCACCCGGCGCGGCGACGGCCATGCTGACCTGACCTACGTGATGGCGGCGGCGGAAGAGATCGCGCATGCGCTGACGGGGTATGCGGTCATCGTGACGAAATCAACCGTGCCGGTCGGCACCAATGCCCAGGTCCGCGCGGCGATCGAGAAGACCGCGCCGGGCAAGGCGTTCGACGTGGCGTCCAACCCCGAGTTTCTGCGCGAGGGCGCCGCGATCGACGACTTCATGCGCCCCGACCGCGTCGTCGTCGGCGTCACCTCCGAACGCGCGAAGAAGGTGATGGGCGAGGTCTACCGTCCGCTGTTCCTGCGCGACTTCCCGATCCTCTACACCGACCTGGAGACGGCCGAGCTGATCAAGTATGCCGCCAACGCCTTCCTCGCCACCAAGATCACCTTCATCAACGAGATCGCGCGTCTGTGCGAGAAGGTCGGCGCGGACGTGAAGCAGGTCTCCAGGGGCATCGGCCTTGACGGCCGGATCGGCAACAAGTTCCTGCACGCCGGTCCCGGATATGGCGGGTCGTGCTTCCCCAAGGATACCTCGGCGCTGGCCCGCATCGGGCAGGAACATGCGGCGCCGATGCAGATCGTCGAGACCGTCATCAAGGTCAACGAGGAGGTCAAGCGCCGCATGGTCGAGAAGATCCTCGACCTCTGCGGCGGGTCGGTGAACGGCAAGACCGTCGCCGTGCTCGGCGTGACGTTCAAGCCCAACACCGACGACATGCGTGATGCGCCATCGCTGACGATCATTCCCGCTCTCGTCGGCGGCGGCGCGCGCGTCAACGTGGTCGATCCGCAGGGCCGGCGGGAAGGCGAGCACCTCTTGCCGGGTGTCACCTGGATGGAGGATGCCTATGCCGCCGCCGCCGGGGCCGACGCCGTCGTCATCCTGACCGAGTGGAACGAGTTCCGCGCGCTCGACCTCGCGCGCATGGCCAGGGCGATGAAGCATTCCCGCATGGCCGACCTGCGCAACGTCTATTCCCCGAAGGACGCGGCCGAGGCCGGGTTCGCGGCCTATACCGGCGTCGGCCGGTGAGTCAGGAGGCGAAGATGTCCCGGAATTCCTCGCGCAAGACCGTCTTCTGCACCTTGCCCATCGTGTTGCGCGGCAATGCCGCCCGGAAGGCCACGGCCTTGGGCTGCTTGAACTTCGCCAACGTCCCGGAAAGCGACGCCCGGATCGCGGCGTCGTCAAGGCTGGCCCCCGCCTCGGGCACGATCACGGCCACCACGCCCTCTCCGAAATCGGGATGCGGCGCGCCGATAACCGCGCTTTCCAGGACCCCCGGCAGCGCGTCGATGGCCAGCTCCACCTCCTTCGGGTAGACGTTGAAGCCGCCGGTGATGATCAGGTCCTTGCCGCGGCCGACGATGGTGACATAGCCATCGGCATCCACGAAACCGAGGTCGCCGGTGATGAAGAACCCGTCCGCACGCAGTTCCTCGGCGGTCTTTTCGGGCATCTTCCAGTAACCCTGGAAGACGTTCGGGCCGCGCACCTCGATCGTGCCGGTCTCGCCCCGCGGCACCTCGCGCCCGGTGCCGTCGCAGACCTTCAGCTCCACCCCCGGCAGCGGCAGGCCGACGGTGCCCGCGCGGCGATCCCCTTCGCAGGGGTTCGAGGTGTTCATGTTGGTCTCGGTCATGCCGTAGCGCTCGAGGATGCGGTGGCCGGTGCGCGCCTGCCACTGGCGGTGCGTGTCGGCCAGAAGCGGCGCGGAGCCCGAGATGAAGAGCCGGATCCCCGCCACCAGGTCGCGCGTCAGCCGCGGATCGTCGAGAAGGCGGGTGTAGAAGGTGGGAACGCCCATCATCGCGGTGGCCTGCGGCAGGAACCGGATCACTTGATCCACATCGAACTTCGGCAGGAAGATCATCGGGCTACCGGCCAGAAGGGCGACATTGGTCGCCACGAAAAGCCCGTGGGTGTGGAAGATCGGCAGCGCGTGAAGAAGGACGTCCCGGTCGGTGAAGCGCCACACATTTGCCAGCACCTCGGCGTTCGACAGAAGGTTCCGGTGGCTCATCATCCCGCCCTTCGACCGCCCGGTGGTGCCGGAAGTGTAAAGCAGCGCGGCAAGATCATCGGCCCCCCGCACGGCCGCCGGCCCCGGCACCGCCCTCTGCGCGGCCTCGGCGAAGCTGCCGCTGCCGTCGGCGTTCACCGTGGCGATCGCCGCGCCGGCCGCCCTGGCGACCGGGGCCAGCGCGCCCTCGGACCGGCCGTCGCAGAGAAGAAGCTTCGCCCCCGCGTCGGTGACGAAATAGCTGACCTCGGCCGGCGTATAGGCGGTGTTGAGCGGCAGGAAGACGACCCCGGCGCGGACCGCCCCGGCGATCACTGCGAGCATGTCGGGGCTCTTTTCCAGTTGCAGCGCCACCCGGTCGCCGGGCCGGAGCCCCGCCGCTTCAAGCGCGCCGGCGTAGCGCATCGCAAGCGCGCCGAAATCGGCGTGGCTCAGCCGCGACCCGTCGGGCAGGATCAGGAAGGTGGCGCCGCTGCCCTCGTGCCGGCCGAAAAGCGCGTCGTGAAGATGATTGGCCATGCTGCCCCCTCGCTTCCTTACCCCAGATACCGCCCGGCGGGCCGGGAATCTAGCGGGCGCGGGCCGGAACCAGGCTGAGCGCGAAGAACAAGGCCGATACCGCGACGATCGACGGCCCTGCCGGCGTGTCGAAGGCGAGCGAGGCCCAGAGCCCGGCCACGACGGAGATCGCGCCAAGCACCACCGCCCAGAGCGCCATCACCTCGGGCGTGCGCGACAATGCGCGGGCGGTGGCGGCCGGGATGATCAACATGGCCGCGATCAGCAGCGCGCCGACGATCTTCAGCGCCACCGCCACCACCAGCGCCAGCGCCAGCGTCAGCACCAGCCTCTCGCGCGCGGGGTCGATCCCGGCCGCCTGCGCCAGTTCCTCGTTCACCGTCGCGGTCAGAAGCGCATCCCAGCGCCAGACCAGCAGCGCCAGCACCAGGCCCGCGCCACCCCAGATCCACAGGAGTTCGGCCGTGCCGACGGTGAGCACGTCGCCAAAAAGCCAGGACGAGAGGTCCGAGCGCACGTTCGGCAGGAACGACACCGCGACGAGCCCGAAGGCGAGCGCCGAATGGGCGAGGACGCCGAGCGCCGTGTCCGCCGCGCGGCCGCGGTTGCTGAGAACCGTCACCGCCAGCGCCACGAGAAGCGCGACAACGACCGTGCCCGCCGCCACCGGCAACCCGGCGGCGAGCGCCAGCGCCACGCCGAGGATCGCGGCGTGCGAGGTTGCGTCGCCCATGTAGGCCATCCGCCGCCAGACGACGAAGGCGCCCAAGGGGCCCGCGGCCAGCATCAGGCCGATTCCCGCAAGGCCCGCACGGATCAGGAAATCGTCAGGCATCCTCGCCCTCGCGCGCGGGGGCGGCATGGCCGTGGTGGTTGTGGCCGTGGTCGTGTCCGTGGTCGTGGCCGTGGTCGTGGCCGTGGTCGTGATCGTGTCCGTGCCCCTCCGCCCCGTCATGGGCGTGATCGTGGACATGGCGGTAAAGCGCGAAGGCCCCGCCGGTGCCGAGGCCAAAGAGCGCGCGGTACTCCGGCGCCGCCGAGACGACCCTGGGCGCGCCCTCGCAGCAGACATGGCGGTTGAGACAGATCACCCGGTCAGAGGCGCTCATCACCACATGGAGGTCGTGGCTGACCATCAGCACCGCCACGCCGGTCTCGCGCCGGACCTCCTCGATCAGCCGGTAGAAGGCGGCGGTGCCGGGCTGGTCGAGCCCCTGCGTCGGCTCGTCGAGGATCAGGATTTCGGGCCGGGAGAGAAGCGCGCGGGCCAGGAGCACCCGCTGCAACTGGCCGCCGGACAGCGCCGCGATCTGGCGCCCCTCGAACCCCGGCACCCCCGTCCGGTCGAGCGCATGGGCCGCTTCCTCGGGCCTCGCGCGCTTCGGCAACGACAGGAAGCGGCCGACCGTCATCGGCAGCGCGGCGTCGATGTGCAGCTTCTGCGGCACATAGCCGATCCCGAGCCCGGCACGCCGGCCGACGCTGCCCGAGGACGGCCTTTCGAGCCCGATCAGCGCCCGGATCAGGGTGGATTTTCCCGACCCGTTCGGGCCGACGATGGTCACGATCTCGCCCGCCGAAATGGCGAAATCGACGTTGTCCAGCACCACCTGCCCGCCGCGCCGGACGGTCAGCCCCGCCGCCTCGACAAGCGTCATGCCGCCGCCTCCGCACAGGCGGGGCAAAGGCCCAGCGCCTCGACGTTCATCCGCTCGACGGTGAAGCCGATCCCGCGCGCGGCACGCTCGGCCGCCGCGCGAACCGCCTCCGCCGGCGCCTCGGCCACGGCGTTGCAGGCGCGGCAGATGAAGAACACCGGGCTGTGCACCTCGCCCGGGTGCATGCAGGCGGCAAACGCGTTCAGCCGGCGGATCCGATGGGCAAGCCCCTGCTCCACCAGGAAGTCGAGCGCCCGGTAGGCGACAGGCGGCTGGTTTCCGAACCCCTCCGCCGCCAGCCGCTCCAGCACCTCATAGGCGCCGAGCGCGCGATGCGATTGCAGCAGGATCTCCAGCGTCCGCCGCCTAACCGGCGTCAGCCTCGCGCCGGAGGCGGCGCTGAGCGCCTCGGCCCGCGCCATGCCCTCGCAGGTGCAAAGAGCGTGATCATGCGCCGCGAAGGCGATCGCAGCGGCCCGGCCGCGCACCGTGCAATCGTCTGGATCGGCCATCCGATGCGTTCCCCTTGACATGTTATGATATTACATACATTACTTCGCCCATCCCGACAAGAGAGCGACGAGGTTCCGATGCCGCCCATCCTTCGCGCTGCCGCCCTTTCGGGGATCCTGGCGCTTCCCGCGATGGCCGAGGTGCCGCAGGTCGTCACCGACACGCCGGTGGTGCAGTCGCTGGTCACCACCGTCATGGGCGATCTGGCGGAACCGATGCTGCTGCTCGACCGCGGCGCCGATGCGCATGATTTCCAGCTCAGGCCCTCGCAGGTCCGCGCGCTCGCAGGCGCCGACCTCGTGATCTGGATCGGCCCGGAGATGACCCCCTGGCTCGACCGGGCGCTTCAGGCCGGCCACGACGGAGAGGTGATCGCGCTTCTGGCCACGCCGGGAACCCGGCTCAGGGTCTATGACGGCGACGGCCTCGCGGCAACCGACCCGCACGCATGGCTTGATCCGACGATCCTCGCGGCCTGGATCGGCCGGATCGCCGACGCGCTTTCGGCCCTCGATGAGGGTCACGCCACGCTTTATCGCGCCAACGCGGCGCTGGCCCAGGCGCGGCTCGTGGCGCTGGACCAGACGCTGGCGGACCGGTTCGCGCCCGCCCGCGACAAGGGCCTGGTCTTCGGCCACGATGCCTATGGGTATCTTGCCGTCCGCTATGGGCTTTCGGTCGTGGGAAGTCTTGGCGAAGGCGACGCCTCCGCCCCCGGTGCCGCCCATGTCGCAGACCTGCGCGGCCTCGCAGAGAAGGGCGACGTCGCCTGTGCCTTCCCCGAGGCCGGCCACGATCCGCGCGGAATCGAACAGTTTGTCGCCGGCACCGACGCCCGCCTCGGCCGCCCGCTCGACCCCGCGGGGCAGGAGATGGAACCCGGGCCGGACCTCCATGTCGCGGTGCTGGAGGCGGTCGCCACGGCCATCGCCGACTGCCTTTCAGGGGATTGACGCCCGGCCACCGGCAGGCGCCAATGCGCCGGCAAGGGGGCCGCATGACGGGCATGGTGGCAAAGGCGGGCGCGACGGCGGACGGGCGTTCTGTCCACAGCGTCACGCTTTCGGAAGGCGGGCTTGCGCTTCGCCTTCTCACCCTGGGCGCGACGGTGCAGGATCTGCGGCTTGGCGGCGTGGACTGGCCGCTCGTGCTCGGTGCGGCCGAGCCCGCCGCCTATGCCGGGCCGCTCGTCTATGCCGGGGCCATCGTCGGGCCGGTGGCCAACCGGATCGCCGGGGCAAGCGCGCGGATCGAGGGCCGGCCGTGCCGCTTCGAGGCCAACGAGGAGGCGACGCTTCTGCACTCGGGCGCCTCGGGCCTTCACGCCCGGATCTGGGAGATCGAGGCCGCGGCGCCGGATCGCGCGACGCTGATCTGCCACCTGCCCGACGGCGACGGCGGCTTTCCCGGAAACCGGACGATCCGCGCCGGCTTCGCCCTTTCGGCCCCGGGCGCGCTGACCCTCACCCTGACGGCAACGAGCGATGCCGCGACCCTGATGAACCTCGCCCATCATGGCTACTGGAACCTCGACGGCACGGCCGACACCCGCGGCCACCGCCTGTCGGTCCGCGCCGACCGCTACCTGCCGGTCAATGCCTCGCTGATCCCCGAAGGGCCACCCCGCCCGGTGGAGGGAACGCCCTTCGACCTTCGCGCGGGGCACAGGGTATCGGAGGTACCGGCCCTCGACCACAACTTCTGCCTCGCCCCCGCCCGCCAGCCGGTGACGGAGGCGGCCACCCTCACCGGCGCCTCGGGCGTGCGGCTCCGGATCGAGACGACCGAGCCGGGCTTGCAGGTCTACGACGGCCGCCACCTTGCCGTGCCGCCCGGCCTCGGGCTCGGCGGTCGCGGCTACGGCCCGTTCGCGGGCATCGCGCTCGAGCCGCAGGTCTGGCCCGACGCGCCGAACCGGCCGGACTTCCCCCCGGCCCTCCTTCCGCCCGGCGAAACCTATCGTCAGGTGATACGATTCCGGCTCGACCGGGTGCAGACGCCTTGACGAGGCGGCCAGACCTGCCACGCTGGGCCCCGGCGCCTGCCCCGGGCGCAGCCGAAGGACCGCCATGCCGCGCACGCCCCCTTACCCCGAGATCGTCGCCGACCTCGGTGCGCTTCTGGGCATGTCGCGCCCCGCGGGTCAGTGTTTTGCCGCGATCTGGCGTGCGGGCCAGCCCCCCTGCGCCGACGATCTGACCGCAACGCTCGGCCTGTCACGCTCCAACGTCTCGACCGCGCTCAAGGAACTGCGGGACTGGGGGCTGGTTTCGCGCGCCCGCGCGCCGGGCGACCGGAAGGACTATTTCACCGCGCCCCCCGACCCGTGGGAAATCGTCCGGCTCCTCCTCTCCGGCCGCCAGCGCCGCGCGATCGCGCCGGCGCTCGACCGGCTCCTCGCCGCCGAAGCCGAAACCGGCGATGTGCGCATTGCCGCGCTTCACGCCGCACTCGCCACGATTTCGGAACGGATGGAGGCCTTCGCCGTGCTCGATGCGGCCGAGCTTGCCGCACGCTTCCTGTCCGGCCCGAACGCGAAACCCGCGGACGGCCGGTCCGCGGGCAAGAAGAAGAAAAAGAAGAAGAAGGACTGACCGCCCGCCAGGTCAGCGGCGGCCCTTCGCGTCGTCCTCGTCCTCGTCCTCGTCGTCGCCGTGCGGCAGGTTGAAGAAGCTGTCGGCATCCGAATAGTCGGCCGGGTTCTTCTCCTCGTCCTCCTCCGGGCGGGTCAGCGAGAAATTGGCAAGCCCCGCGATCGACGACGGCATCTTCGGCTCCGTCGACATGCCGAGCGACTGTTCGGTGGAAACGAGCTTGCGCCGTTCGTCATCGGTCATCACCGCGCCGTCGGCCGCCGTCTTCTTCGCGGCCTTCTGCACGGCGGCGTCAAGCTCGGACTGGCGGCACAGGCCCAGCGCGACGGGGTCGATCGGGGTGATGTTCGAGATGTTCCAGTGCGTCCGGTCGCGGATCGTGGCGATGGTGGGCTTCGTCGTGCCGACCAGCTTGGCGATCTGCGAATCGGCAAGCTCGGGGTGGAACTTCACCAGCCACAGGATCGCCGCCGGCCGGTCCTGCCGCTTCGACAGCGGCGTGTAGCGCGGGCCGCGGCGCTTTTCCTCGCCGACCGCGGCGGGGTTGAACTTGATCTTCAGGCGATAGAGCGGATCCTTCTCGCCTTTCTCGATCTCGGACGCTTCGAGCTGGTTGTTGGCGATCGGATCGAAGCCCTTGACGCCCGCGGCCACATCGCCATCGGCGATGCCCTGCACCTCCAGCTCGTGCATCCCGCAGAAATCGGCGATCTGCCTGAACGTGAGCGTCGTGTTGTCCACCAGCCAGACGGCCGTGGCCTTGGCCATGAGCGGTTTCGTCATCGGGCTTCTCCTTTACAAATCTCTCCCGCGCCGGGAAAACGGCTGCGACCTTTCCGGCCGCGTTTCCTCGTTTTCGGGGAATTGCGGCGCTGTATAGTCGCTCCGGACCCGGGAGAAAAGAGAAAATGCGCGTGATCGCCGCCCTTCTCCTTACTGCGCTGCCCGCGCTCGCCGAAGACGGGACGGCGGGCCGGTTCGACTACTACGTCCTGTCGCTGTCGTGGTCGCCCACCTTCTGCTCGCTGTCGGGCGATGCGAAGGGCGAGGACCAGTGCGACCCCCGGCACGACCATTCCTTCACCCTCCACGGCCTCTGGCCGCAGCACGAGACCGGCTGGCCCAGCGATTGCCGCACCGCGACGGGCGACCCCTCGCGGGGCCAGACCCGGGCAATGGCCGACATCATGGGCTCGGCCGGGCTTGCCTGGTACGAGTGGAAGAAGCACGGCCGCTGCTCGGGCCTCGCCCCGTCCGACTATTTCGCGCTATCGCGGCGGGCCTATGAAAGGATTGTCATACCGCCGGTGTTCCGCACCCTCGGCAAGGATGTGAAACTGCCCGCCAGCGTCGTCGAGGACGCCTTCGTGGAGGCCAATCCGGGGCTCGACCCGGCCATGATCACCGTCACCTGCGACGCCGGGCGGATCGAGGAGGCGCGGGTCTGCCTGACCAAGGACCTGGAATTCCGGCCCTGCGGGGCGGATGCGGCGCGCGACTGCCGGATGCCGGACGCGCTGATGGAGGCTGTCCGGTGACCGATCCCTTCGCCCGTCTCGAAGTCGGCTACGACATCCCCGCCCGCCCCGGCATGGCGGAGGCCGAGGTGCAGACACCCTGCCTCGCCCTCGACCTCGACGCGCTCGAGCGCAATCTGGGCAAGATGGCCGAAGCGGCACGGAGCGCGGGGATGCGGCTGCGCCCGCACGGCAAGATGCACAAGTCCGCCGAGGTCGGAAACCGCCAGATCGCCCACGGCGCCGTGGGCCTCTGCGCCCAGAAGGTGAGCGAGGCGGAAGCCTTCGTGCGGGGCGGCATCGCCGACGTGCTGGTGACGAACGAGGTCCGTGGCGCGGCAAGGATAGACCGGCTCGCCCGCCTGCCGCTGCGCGGCGCCCGGATCGGCGTCTGCGTCGACGATCCGGCCAATGTCGCGGAGCTGTCCGCCGCGGCCCTGCGCCACGGCAGCACACTTGATGTCTATGTCGAGCTTGACTGCGGCGGCGGGCGCTGCGGCGCGCCCGAGGCGGGCATGGCCGTGGCGCTGGCCCGCGCCGTCGCGGCCGCGCCCGGGCTGCGCTATGCGGGGCTTCACGCCTATCACGGCGGGATGCAGCACATCGAGCCGCCGGAGGACCGCCGCCGCGCCGCCGATGCCGCCCATGCCCGCGTCCGCGAGGCCATCGGCGCGCTGGATGCGGCGGGCCTTGTGCCCGGCGTGGTGACCGGTGCCGGCACCGGCTCCTGGCCGTTCGAGGCCGCCTCCGGCCTCTATACCGAGCTTCAATGCGGCTCCTACGCCTTCATGGATGCCGATTACGCCCGCATCCGCGACACCGACGGCAACCGGCTCGACCGGACCTGGCGGCAGGCGCTCTTCGTCCTGACCGAGGTGATGAGCGTGCCGGCCCCGGGCCGCGCCGTCTGCGACGCCGGACTGAAGGCGCTGGCGACCGACAGCGGCCTGCCCCTCGTCGCCGGCCGGCCCGACCTGGCCTATACCTCCGCCTCCGACGAACACGGCGTGATCGCCGATCCCGCCGGCACGCTCCGCCCCGGCGACCGGCTGCGGCTGATCCCCGGCCATTGCGACCCGACCTGCAACCTGCATGACTGGTATGTCGGCCTCAGGCGTGGCCGCGTCGAATGCCTCTGGCCCGTCAACGCCCGCGGCAAGGGGTTCTGATCCGGGTGTCACCGATACAATTCCCGGGTTTTCAATCGCTTGCGCTTGCGTAGAGTCGGGGCGACAGGAGAAAGGACCATCCCATGCCCATCCGCGTTGCGCTCAACGGCTTCGGCCGGATCGGCCGGTCGGTCCTGCGCGCGGCGCTTTCCGGGCCGGCGGGCGACGGGATCGAGATCGTCGCCATCAACGACATCGCCCGGCCCGAGATGGCCGCCTACCTTTTCGAATACGATTCGACCTTCGGGCCCTGGGCCGGCGAGGTGCGGCTCGAGGAGGGCATGCTCGTGGTCGACGGCCGCCGCATTCGCCTGACCGGCGCGCGCGACCTTTCCACGCTCGACCTCTCCGGCATCGACGTGGTGATGGAATGCACCGGGCTCGGCGGCGAACGGTCCTTCGCCGAAGCCGGGCTGCGCGGCGGCGGCGGCCGGGTGCTGGTCTCCGGCCCCTCTTCCACCGCCGACTTCACGCTGGTGATCGGCGCGAATGACGAACGGCTTTCGCCCGCACACCGGATCGTCTCCAACGCCTCCTGCACCACCAACGCGCTCGCCCCCCTTGCCCGGCTGATCGACCGCGAATGGGGCGTGGAGACCGGCTGGATGACCACGATCCACTGCTATACCGGCAGCCAGCCCACGGTGGATGCGCCGGGCGCCGACTTCGCCCGCAGCCGCGCCGCGGCACTGTCGATGGTGCCGACGACGACCTCGGCGCAGCGGCTTCTCGATGTGGTGCTGCCGGGGCTCGCGGGGCGGATCGAGGGCGCGGCGGTGCGGGTTCCAACCGCCTCGGTCTCGGCGGTCGATTTCACGGTGATGACCCGCGCGCGGCCCGGCCGCGCGGCGGTGAACGAGGCGCTGAGGGCGGCGGGCGGGGTGATCGGCTGGACCGACCGGCCGCTGGTCTCCTCCGACCTCAGGGCGCGGTCAGAGAGCATCGTCATGGCACTGCCCGAGACGCATGTGACAGCGGCCGGGCTGATCCGGGTCTTCGGCTGGTACGACAACGAATGGGGCTTTTCCTGCCGGATGCTGGATGCGGCCCGGCTGATGGCACGGGGCTGAATGCGGGCCCATCGGTTCCGCTTGTCCTGTCCTGCCCGGGAATGGGGGCATCTGGCGAAGCTCCCGCTTTCGCCGGGAGTGACCGGAAGAAGGCCGACATTCTCACCCCCTCGCCCGGGCGACCAGCCCGGGTGGCGCCCGACCGCCCCCGAGGGCGGGCGCACGTCAACGTCGGCAGCAGAACCGGCCTCCGAGGCAGCGGCACCATAAAGCGCCCCAACCCGGCGTCATGCAGCGCCCGCCGGCGGTCGGGCCCCGCCCTTCGCGCCCTGTCCCGGGCGTCCACTGTCCTCTGGCGCATCGTCACCCCGCCCGAAAGCGGTGCGGGCATCCCGGCGGCCCCGTTCGCACCGGGCCCAAAACCCCTGCCATCCGCAGCGAAATCGCGCGACACTCCGCAGGACCGCTGCCGAATCGGATGAAATGATGGATCGCCTTGCCACCGCGCGCATGTTCCTTGCGGTGATGGAGACCGGCAGCTTCACCGCCGCCGCCCGCCGCTTCGGCACCACCTCGGGCCAGGCCTCCAAGCTCGTCGCCCGGCTCGAGGCCGACCTCGGCGTGCGGCTTCTCAACCGCACCACCCGGGCGGTATCGGCCACCGAAGTGGGCCGCGCCTACCACGACCAGTTGCGCGCCATCCTCGAGGACTTCGACGCCCTCGACCAGTCCGTGCGCGATGCCTCGATGGCGCCGCGCGGGCGGGTGCGGCTGACCGCGCCGTTGACCTTCGGCATCACCGAGCTTGCCCCCGCGCTCAATGCCTTCGCCGCAGCCTACCCCGAGATTTCGCTCGATGTCTCGTTCACCGACCGGCTGGTGAACCTCGTCGACGAAGGCTTCGACGCCGCGATCCGGGTCGGCCGGCCGGGGGACAGCACGCTGGTCGCACGCCGGCTCTGCGCGACGCGACTGATCCTTGTCGGCGCCGATGACTACCTCGCCGCGCACCCCGCGCCGGAACGGCCCGAGGACTTGGCGCGCCACGACTGCATCATCGACACCAACTTCCGCGACCCGTCGCACTGGCGCTTCCGCGCCGGCGGACGACCCGTCGCGGTGCCGGTGCACGGGCGGCTGCGCTATTCCAACGCCGAGGCCTGCCTGCGCGCGGCAGAGGCCGGGCTCGGCCTTGCCCTGGTGCCGGATTTCGTCGCGGCCGAGGCGCTGAGATCAGGCAGGGTGCGCGCCCTTCTGACCGGGTGCGGTGACGAGGCGATGGGTGTCTTCGCCCTCTACCCGCCGGGGCGGCACCTTGCCGCCAGGGTCCGCGTCCTCATCGACCATCTGGCGGCGCATTTCAGGCACAGCCGGTGGGACGTCTGAGCGAATTGATTCCGTAAAGGATGCAATATTCTTCCTCACACACAGATTATCATTCATCTGGAACGGGATCATCTTCCCGGCATCGCGCGCTCCCCGGGGGCCCCGCACTGAAAGGACAGAGGATGACCACCTACGCCACCACCCTTCCCGTTGCCCGCCCGACCAATGCCGACTATGCGGCGCTGATCCTGCGGGTCTCGACCGGGGTCTACTTCCTTGCCCATGCCTGGCTGAAGATCGCCGTCTTCACCCCCGCCGGCACCGCAGGCTATTTCGCCTCGATCGGCCTGCCGGGCGTGCTCGGCTACCTGACCATCGCCGTCGAACTCCTCGGCGGCCTCGCGCTCATCGCCGGCCTCTACACCCGCGCGGTCTCGCTCGCGCTGGTGCCGGTCCTTCTCGGCGCCGCCTGGTTCGGCCACGGCGCCAACGGCTTCTTCTTCTCCAACCCCAACGGCGGCTGGGAATATCCCGTGCTCTGGGCCATCGTCATGGGTGCACTCGCGCTGCTCGGCAACGGCGCCTACGCGCTGACCCGCCGCTGACCGCCCGGAAAGGAACACCATGTCCACCGCCTCCGCCCCCGTCGAGATCGGCCATGTCGCGCTCACCGTGCGCGACATCGAGAGCGTCGCCGCCTTCTACGAACGCGTGATCGGGCTTCGGCCCATCGCCGGCGGGGGCGCGCTGCGCCGGCTCGGCGCCGGCGGGCGGGTCCTTCTGGAACTGCGCGCCGACTCCGCCGCCCGTCGGGTGGACCCTCGCGCGGCGGGGCTGTTCCACACTGCCTTCCTGCTGCCCTCGCGCGCCGATCTCGGTGCCTGGCTGATCCATGCGGCCGAGACGAACGTGCCGCTTCAGGGCGCCTCTGACCATCTGGTGAGCGAGGCGATCTACCTCGCCGACCCGGAAGGCAACGGCATCGAGGTCTATGTCGACCGGCCGCGCGAAGACTGGCCGCGCGAGGGCGGGCGCATCCGCATGGCGACCGAACCGCTTGACCTCAACGCGCTCGCGGCCGGGGCGCGCGCGCCCTGGACGGGGGCGCCGGAGGGAACCGTCGTCGGCCATGTCCACCTCCAGGTCGGCGACGTCCCCGCGGCCGAGGCGTTCTACCAGGGCAGCCTCGGCTTCGACCTCGTCACCCACTATCCGGGGGCGGCCTTCTTCGCCAGCGGCGGCTACCACCACCACCTTGCGGCGAACGTCTGGAACAGCCGCGGCGCGGGGAAGCGGAGCGAAGGTGCAGCGGGTCTCGCCGGGGTGGAGCTTCTGGCCGCGCCGGGGGAACACGACCGGCTGGCCGCGGCTCTCGGCACCACCGGCGGCCGCGATCCCTGGGGCACGCCGATCAGCGTCGCCCCGAAACCCGTCTGAGGCCCGTCTGAGGCCCGTCTGGGGTCAGAGCGCGGCGACCACCCCCCCGATCCGGTCGAGGAAGATGTCGGCGTGCTCGCGGGTGAAGACCAGCGGCGGGCGGATCTTCAGCACGTTGCCCGCGGCGCCGGTGGCCGAGATCAGCACCCGCGCCTCGCGCAGGCCGTTGACGATGCGGGCGGCCAGCCCCGCGTCCGCTGCGCCGTCGCGCTCGATGTCGGCGGCGATGAAGAGCCCGGCGCCGCGCACCGGGCCGATGCTGTCGTGCCGCCGGGCCAGATCGCGCAGACCCCCGGCCAGGTAGGCGCCCGTCGCCCGCGCATTCTCCAGCAGCCCCTCGTCCTCGATCACGTCGAGCACCGCCGAAGCCGTCGCCGCGGCCACGGCATTGCCGCCGAAGGTATTGAAATACCGCGCCCTGGCGCCGAACTCCGCCACCACCCCGGGGCGCGCGACGAGCCCCGCCACCGGATAGCCGTTGCCCATCGGCTTGCCGAGCGAGACCATGTCGGGCACCAGCCCGTGGCGGGTGAAGCCCCACATCGCCGCGCCGGTCCGGGCGAAGCCGGGCTGCACCTCGTCGGCGATGAAGATGCCGCCCGCGGCGCGGATCGCCGCCACCGCCGGGGCGAGGAACCCCGGCGGGTCGGCGAAGACGCCGTCGGATGAGAAGATCGTGTCGGCGAGAAGCGCCGCCGGCCGGATGCCGTGGCGGAGAAGATCGTCGATCGCCCCCTGCACGGCGGTGGCGAAGCCTGCGGCCACATCCGCGCCGAAGCGCGCCGGATCGGGCGGCGGCACGGTGCGGACATGGGGCCCAAGCGGCACGCCGGGGCCGAGCGAGGGCGACAGTTCGGCCAGACGCGCGGTGACGCCGTGATAGGCGTTCCCGGTCACGATCACCCCGGTGCCGCCGGTATGTTCCCGCGCGATGCGGAGCGCGAGGTCGTTCGCCTCCGACCCGGTGCAGGTGAACATCACATGGCCAAGCTCCGCCGGAAAGGTCGCGAGCAGCCGCTCGGCATAGTCGAGGATGCCCTCGTGCAGGTAGCGCGTATGGCTGGCGAGCGTCGCGGCCTGCTTGGCCATCGCCTCGACCACCCGCGGGTGGCAATGGCCGACGCAGGCGACGTTGTTGTAGGTGTCGAGATAGGCGTCCCCCGCGGTGTCGTAGAGCCAGACGCCCTCGCCCCGGACGAGATGGACCGGTGTTTCGTAGAAGAGCCGGTAGGCAGGGCCGAGCGCCTTCGCCCGGCGGGCGACCAGCGCCGCGTCTTCGGCCGGGAGGTTGCCGCGCCCCGCGACATAGGCATTCGGCATCGCGTCTTTCAGCGTCATGTCGCCTCCTTCCGGATCAGCGCGGCGAGCCGCGCGCGGGCCTCCGCCCGGTCGAGCGCGGCCAGCGCCGCGAACCCCGCGCCCGAGGCGGGAAGATTTCTCAGGAAATAGCCGGCGTGCTCGGGCTGGCGGGCGGCGCGCCAGTTCGACAGCACGATGGTCGTGACCATCCGGAGCTGCACAAGGTCGAGGATCGGCGCCTCTTCCTCCGGCAGAAGCGGCAGGACGGAATGCCAGCCGCCGATCACCTCGGCCAGCGTGGAAAGCGGATCGGCCGGGTCGACCTGGTAGGAGCCGGCGACGGCGAGGTCGCAAATGCGCGGCGTGCGCACCATGTCGCCGAAGTCGAGGATGCCGGTGATGCGGCGCGCCTGCGCGTCGGTCAGCAGGTTGTGCGGGTTGAAATCGGCATGCACCACCTGCCGGGGCAGGCGGGCGAGCGCCGGCCCGGTCTCGGCGTCGAACCGGTCGAGCGCGGCCTCGCAGCCGGCGCGCAATGCTGCGTCAGCGACGGATGGCAAGAGCGGGCGCAGCCCTGCGGCATTGCGGATGTCCCAGATCAGCTCGTGGTCCTGCGCCGGATGGACGAAGCCCTCGAGCGCGCGGGTGAGGCCAGCGGCGGTGGCGCCGATGCTGCGGCGAAGCGGGGCCGAACGGGGGGCCGCATGGAGCGGCATGCCGTCGAGCCAGGTCAGAAGCCGCACGACGCTGCCCGAGGGCAGGCGGAATTCGCGCCCGCCCCCCTGCCCCACGATCACGCGCGGCACCGGCAGGTCGGGCGCGGTGCGGGCGACATGGTCCAGCGCCTCGGTCTGGAAGTTGGTGACCTCGGCAGGCTCGGCCGCGTTTGCGATCTTGAGCACATAGACGCGCCCGTCTTCGGTGGCCAGGCGGAAGTTCTGGTCGCGCTCGGACGTGAGCGGGTCGAGCCGCCCGGTGAGGCCGAAGAACCGCAGCGCCAGCGCTGCCGCCTCTCCGGCGGACAGGCGTGGTTGAAGCGCGGTCATCCGCTCTCCGACAGGCGATGCGCTCATGCTCGGGCCTCCTCGGCCGCGAGGTAGTCAGGAAACCGGCCGGGTTGCAACCCCCGGCCGGGGTGGGCGGATGGCGCAGGACACGAAGGGCGGCGGCCGACCGCGGGCGGGCGCTGCGCACCGCCGGGTTTGAGCGCCTTTTGGCTCCGCTCTCCCAACGGTGGTTCTGCTGGAGACGTCGAAGTGCGCCCGCCCTCGGGGGATGAGGTGCGCCCGGACGATCTGCCGGTGGCAGATCGTCAGCGCCGAATGCCCGCCGCCCGGGCTGGGCGCCCGGGCGGGATCGTGGGGGCGGGGCGCGCGAGCCGCCCCGCCGTCAGTGGTCCGCCGCCGCCGCCGCGCGCTGCAGCTCCGCCGCCGTGCCGCGCGCGCCGTTGAAGAAGGCATTGAGCAGCACCGCGGCGATCGAGGCGAGCAGGATGCCGGATTCGATCAGCGGGTGCAGCTCGTGCCAGATCCACTGCTTGAAGCTCGGCGCCACCAGCGGGATCATCCCCATGCCGATCGAGACCGCAACGATGAAGAGGTTGTTGCGGCTGGTGGTGAAATCCACCGCCGAGAGGATGCGGATGCCGGTGGCGGCGACCATGCCGAACATCACCAGACCGGCGCCGCCCAGCACCATCGTCGGGATCGATTCCACCAGCGCCCCCATCTTCGGGATCAGCCCCAGGACGATCAGGATCAGCCCGCCCGCGACGCAGACGAAGCGGCTCCTGATCCCGGTCACGCCGACGAGGCCGACGTTCTGGCTGAACGAGGTATAGGGGAAGGTGTTGAAGATGCCGCCGATCACGGTGCCGAGCCCGTCGGTCCGCAAGCCCGCGGCCAGCATCGGCGGCGTCACCTTCCGCCCGGTCATCTCGCCGAGCGCGAGGAACATGCCGGTCGATTCGATCATCACCACGATCATCACCAGCGTCATGGTGATGATCGGCACGACCTGAAAGGTCGGCATGCCGAAATGGAAGGGCGTGATCATGCCGAACCAGGCGGCACCGGCGGCCTTGTCGAAGGTCATCGCCCCGATGGCGATGGCGATGACGGCGCCGATGACGATGCCGAGAAGGACGGCGATGTTGGCGACGAACCCCCTTCCATAGCGGGCGATGAGCAGGATCGCCGCCAGCACCACGGCCGAGACGAGGATGTTGCCGAGGGGCGCATAGGCCGGGTTGGCCATCTTCGGCGCCAGCGCGAGCCCCGCGGGCGCGTCCGGCACGCCGGTCATGGTGCCTGCCGCCACCCCCTCGGTCACCGCCTTGAGCCAGTCGGCATGGGCGGGATCGACGACCTGTGGCGCGGTCGGGCCGACCGGGTTGCCGAAGATCCAGTTGATGCCGATCCGCATCAGGCTGACGCCGATGACGAGGATGATCGAGCCGGTGACCACCGGCGGGAAGAAGCGCAGAAGCCTCGACATCAGGGGCGCCAGCAGCATGGCGATCACGCCTGCCGCGATGATCGCGCCGAAGATGGCGCGGGCGCCCTCGGGCCCGCCGTTCGCGCTGGCCATCACCTGCATCGGCTGGACCGCGGCGAAGGTCACGCCCATCATCACCGGCAGCCGGACGCCGAACCACTGGGTCGCGCCGAGGCTCTGGATCAGGGTGACGATGCCGCAGGTGAAGAGATCGGCCGAGATCAGGAAGGCGACGTCGGCGGGATCGAGTTTCAGCGCCCGGCCGATGATCAGCGGCACGGCGATGGCGCCGGCATACATGACGAGAACATGTTGCAGCCCGAGCGTGAAGAGCTTCGGCGCCGGCAGGAGTTCGTCCACGGGATGCGTGGCGGTGCTCATATGGTGTCCTTTCCCTCGGGGCCCTTTGTTCATGCCGTCTCCGCGCCGCCCCGTGGGTCGCGGTCCGGTCAAGTTGCCGGCGTCAGGCCGGGCCGTCCCGCACCACGCGCCAGGGCGCATCGTAGCGGTATTCCTCGAGATTTAGGCCCTCGCCGATGCGGTCGACGACGGCGAAGAGGCCGGGCGCGGCAAGCGGCGTCAGAACCCCGTGCCAGATGCCGCGGTGAAGGTTGATCCCCTGCGCGCCGCTGCTGAGGAAGGCGCGCGGCCGGCCGGGCCGGCCACCCTCGTCGGCGGCGACGATGACAAGAAAGGGATGGGCGGTCATCGGCAGGAAGGCCTGGCTGCCCCCGGGATGGCGCTCGACCAGGGTGAGATCGTAGGGCAGATGGCGCGGCACCGCGTCGAAGACCGAGATGCCGGCGCGCCCGGTGCCGAAGTCGAGCCGGGCGCGGTCGTGGAAGCGGCCGCAGAGGCCCTCGTTGATGGTCCGGTCCGGCGCCCCCGCCGCCTCCAGCACGTCGCCGAAGCGGGCGAAGGCCTCGGCGGTCAGCGGCTCGGTGCGGATCGTCCTGTCCATCTGGTTCCTTTCCGCGGCCGGGGGCACCGCC
>JAUQYA010000010.1 GCA_030837785.1 Albidovulum sp. | reverse complement strand
CGCGTCGATCTGGTCATACGCCTTGAACTCGCCGAAATACTTCGTGATCGCCGCCGTCAGCGTCGTCTTGCCGTGGTCAACGTGGCCAATCGTGCCAACGTTCACATGCGGTTTCGTCCGTTCAAACTTTGCCTTTGCCATGTCGCGGGCGCCTCATGCTCTGGGGGGCCCGGAGGGCCCCAGTCAACGTCGCGCGCTGCCTATCGGCTGGATGGCGGAAAATCAAGCGTCAGTTGGCGGGTGCGGGCCCGGGTGCGGGCCTGGGCGCGGGCGTGAGCTTCGCGGGCGCGGCCGCCGTCCCGGCCCCCGTCCCGGCCCCCGTCCCGGCGCCCACCGCCACATCGGCCGCGGTCTCGGGCGGCAGCTTCGCCCGTGCCGCCACCGCCTCCGGCGTGAACCAGGCCTTGTTCTCGACCAGCCAGTTGTTGATCTGGCGCGCCGCATTGGCCGAAAGCGTCGCCATCTGCTCGTCCTTGGTCTTGGTCAGTCCCGAGCCGACGACGGTGTCGCCCGAAAGCCCCTCGAAGACGGTGAACTGCTTCGGCTCGGCATTCACCCGGCGCCCGGCGGTGTCGTCCCAGACGTTGACGGTGATCGCCAGCACCGACTTCGGGCTGAGCACCACCGGGACGCCGGGCACGGCAAGCGCATAGGCGTCGACGCCGGTGCCGATGTGATAGAGCTTGTCGCCCTGATAGCGCGAGAACCGCTCTCCCACCGCCTTCTTCAGCGCGGTCTCCCATTCCTCGGCGGTGGCGCTGCGCGAGGGGCCCACCGGCTTGGCGTTCTTGGCCACGACGATGTTGTAGCCGAGCGCGAACTGGCCGAAATCCTTCGGCGGCTGGTTCAGGTCGTCGGCGGCGCAGGCCGAAAGAAGGGCGGCGGCAAGCACGGCGATCAGGCGGATGAGGCGCATCGGTTCCCCCCGGGGTTTCCTGGCCCGAGCCATAGCCGAGCCCGCCGCCGCCGGCAATCCCGCGACCTTGGCGCGGGCCGGGCCAGCCGCCTATACTCAGGGCAGAAGGAGTGCGTCATGGATCGGCCCGACCCGTCCCCCGATCCGGTGCAGGTGCCGCTGGCGACGCGGCCGATGGGGGTATGGGACAGCTTCAGGACCGGCCGGCGCAACCTTCTGGAACTGATCCCCGAGATCGCCACGCGGCAGCCGATCGTGTCGGGCCGCACCGTCAAGCGCTGGCACATGGTGATGGACCCGGGTGCGATCCGCCGCATCCTCAAGGACCGGCTGGAGGACTATCCGAAGTCCGACGTCACCAAGATGATCCTCAAGCCCGCGATCGGCGACAGCCTGTTCATCGCCGAAGGCGCGGACTGGCACTGGCAGCGGCGCGCGGCGGCGCCGGCCTTCTCGGTCAGGAACGTGCAGGCGCTGGCCCCGGTGATGACCGTCGCGGCCGAACGCGCCGCCCGGCGGGTCGCGGCGCAGGCCGGCGGCGCGGCGAACCTCTTCGACGAGATGGTGGCGACGACCTTCGAGGTGATCTCGGACGTGACCTTTTCGGGTGGGGAGGCGTTCGACCGGGCGGCGGTGCACGGCGCGATCGACGCCTACATCGCCTCGACCGCGCGGCTCTCGCTTCTCGACATCGCCGGCGCGCCCGCCTGGGTGCCGCGGCCGGGCCGGCTGGTCTCGGGCCCGGCGATGCGGTCGATGAAGGCGATGGCCGACCAGGCGATCGCCGAACGGCGGGCGCGGGGCCACGCCGGCGTGCCCGACCTGCTCGACCTCCTCCTTGACGGCGAAGACCCCGAGACGCAGCGGCGGATGACCACGGCGGAACTGCGCGACAACCTTCTCACCTTCATCGTCGCGGGCCACGAGACGACGGCGCTGACGCTGGCCTGGGCGCTCTATCTCTGCGCCTTCGACCAGGCGGTGCAGGATCGCGCGCGGGCCGAGGCGCGGGCGGTGCTGGGGCCGCGCGCCGCCACCGCCGCGGACCTCGCCGCGCTTTCCTACACGCGGCAGGTCATCGACGAGGCGCTCAGGCTCTACCCGCCCGCGGCCTTCCTGTCGCGCACCGCGCGCGCCCCCGACAGGCTCTGCGGCCGCGAGATCAGGCGCGGCGACACGGTGATGCTGCCGGTCTACGCGCTTCACCGCCATCACCTGCTCTGGCCCGACCCGCACCGCTTCGACCCCGGCCGCTTCGCCGACCCCAGGGGGATCGACCGCTTCGCCTACCTGCCGTTCGGCGGCGGCCCGCGGATCTGCATCGGCGCCTCCTTCGCGCTGCAGGAGGCGGTGATCGTTCTCGCGACGCTTCTCGCCCGCTTCCGCTTCACGCCCGTGGCCGGGCGCGAGCCGACGCCCGTCCTCATCCTCACGCTGCGTCCCGAGGGCGGCGTCTGGCTGGATGTCGCCGGGGCCTAAGCGCGCGGCGGAGAAATTCCCCCTGACAGGACCGGGGCAGTTCCCATAGGCTCTGCGGCAGGCCCGCAGCGAAGGAGGAAGGCCTGAGTCTCATGGGAACGCTCGCCAAGGTCGCCGTGGTGAAGGGCGTGGGCAGCATGATGCAGAAGGCGGGCGCCGGTGGCACAGCGGGGACGGCCGGAAGCGGCGGGACCTTCGGCGGCCCGCATTCGCCCACCGGCGGGCTCGGCGACATGCTCGGCGGGGCCCTGGGCGGGCGGAAGACGACGGGCGGCACCGCAGGTGGCACGACGACTGGTGGCACGGCGGCTGGCGGAGCGGGCGGCGGCATCGGCGATCTCTTCGAGGAACTCGGCAACTACCGCAGCGGCCCCGCCGGGACGGCACAAGCCCCCACCTGACTCCCCACCGGAGCCCCCACTGGCGGCGGCCTTGACGATCTTCTCGGCCAGATCACCGGGGCACAGGGCAGCGGCGGACTCGGCGACCTTCTCGGCGACCTCCTCGGCGGGCTTGCCGGCGCGACGGGCGGCGCGACGGGCGGCGCAACGGGCGGCGGCTTTGGCGAGATCCTCAACCAGTCGTTCGGCAACGGCGGCGAGCCCGACCTCACGCCCTCGCCCGACCAGAACGCGGCGGCCGGTCTGATGCTGCGGGCGATGATCCAGGCGGCAAAGTCCGGCGGGCGGATCGACGCCGCCGAACAGCGCAAGCTCCTCGGCAATCTCGGCGATGTCTCGCCCAAGGAACGGCGCTTCGTCGAGACCGAGATCCAGGCCCCGGTCGATGTGGAGGGCCTCGCCCGCCAGGTTCCGCGCGGGCTCGAGCCGCAGGCCTACACGATGTCGCTGATGGCGATCGACCTCGACAACCGCAACGAGGCGCAAGGCCTCCACCGGTTCGCCTCGGCGCTCGGCCTCGACGCCACCGGGGTCAACCAGATCCACGCAAGGCTCGGCGTGCCGCCTCTCTACACCTGGGGGAGCGGCGGGCCGGAGCGGCAAGAGGGACATGCCTGACGGAATCAGTCGGAAACCTGTTGACGGGCGCGCGCCGGGGCCTTACCCGTTCCCGCGCGAACAGGACCGGAGGCCCGAGATGACCGATTCCGCCAGGAAGCCCCGCCCCGTGTGACACCCCGGGGCTGGACCGCGCTCAGCCTTGCGGGGGCCGCGATCGGCCTCGCCGTCGGCGGCCCGGCAACGGCCGCCGGCCTCGGGAACAGCCCGGGCGGCTCCGTGGGCGGGCCCGAAACGCTGTGGCTCGCGCAGGCGGCGACCGAGGGCGGCGAAGCCGGCGAGGCCGGCGAGGCCGGGGCGGCGATGGGGGGCGACGAGACCGTCGACCTTCTCTATGACCTCGGCGTGCTGGAAGGCGCCCTCAGGGCGGGCGTCGCGCTTTACCGGGCGGGCAGGGCCGAGGCCGCGGCGCCCCACCTGAAACGCCCCGAGGACGACAGCTACGACGAGTTGACCTATCACCTCGCCGATGCCGGCGCGGAGGGCTTCCCGGCGGAACTGACCGCGCTCGCCGACACCGCGCGGGCCGACAAGCCGGTGGCGGAGGTCGAGGCCGCCTTCGCCGCAGTGCTGGCGAAGATCGACGCGGCGCGCGGCAAGGCCGGCGCGTCCGAGGCGGCGGAGGCGGCGGCCATCGTGGCGATCCTGCGCAAGGCCGCCGACGACCACGCCGAGGGCGTGAGGGACGGCCGCCTCGCCGAGCCCGGGGAATACCAGGAGGCCTGGGGCCTGGCCGAGGTCGCGCGCAGGCTCGCCGGAAAGATGGCCGCCGAGGACGACGCGGCCGAGAAGGCATTCGGCGAAAAGACCCTCGCGGCCCTCGACGCCGCCCGCCCGGCGCTGCCCGATGTCGCGCCCGAGGCCGCGCCGCCGGGCGATGCCTCGGCCCTCTTCGCCGCGGCGGCGACGGCCGAGCTTGCCGCCTACCGGCTGAAGTAGGCGCGATGTTCCTTGCCATCGACGCGATCCTGACGGCGGCGGAGGCGGCGGCGCTGCGCGCGGCGGCCGAGACCCTTGCCTTCGCCGACGGCAGGGCGACGGCGGGCAGGATCGCGCGCGAGATCAAGGCGAACGACCAGGCGGCGGCCTCGGCGGACCTCGACGCGGTCCGGGCCAGGGTGACCGACGCGCTGATGGCGCACCCGGTCTTTGTCGCCGCCGCGCGGCCGAGGGCGATGACGCCGCTGATCCTCTCGCGCTACCGGGGCGGGCAGAGCTACGGCACGCATGTCGACGACGCGCTGATGGGCGGCATCCGCACCGACCTGTCGTTCACGCTCTTCCTCAGCGACCCCGCGAGCTACGACGGCGGCGCGCTGGTCGTGGCCGACGCGATCGAGGAGCGCGCCTTCAGGCTCGACGCCGGCAGCCTCATCCTCTACCCCTCGACGACGCTGCACCGGGTGGAGCCGGTGACCCGCGGCACCCGGCTCTGCCTCGTCGGCTGGGTGCAGAGCTGGATCCGCGACGCGGGCCAGCGCGAGATCCTCTTCGATCTCGACCGCGCCGTCGCTGAGGTCCATGCCCGCGAGGGCAAGTCGGCGCTTCTCGACACGCTGACGAAGACGCGCTCGAATCTTTTGCGCATGTGGGCGGGCTGAGGCGCCGTCGGCCGCAGTTTCTTCCCCGGTTTCTTCGGTGCCGAAATACCCCCGCCGGAGGCCCGCCGCCGAGAGGGGGCTCGATGCCCCCCGAGGCGGCCCCTCAGCCGAAGCGGTTGTCGCGCGGGAAGCCGTGCGGCGGCGCCTTGCCGACGCCGGCGCGGCGCGCGATCCAGTCTGCCATGTCCTCGGTCCGGGTGTTGCCGTTCGGCATCGACCACGACAGGCCCCTCGCCTTCTCGAAGGTGGTGAGGTCCGACAACCCGCCATCGAGTTCCAGCACCCCCTGCCGCCCGCGGGCGAGGTTGTATTTCTGCAGCCGCACCCCCTTGCCCCGGGTCATCTCCGGCAGCTCGTCGAGCGGGAAGGCCAGAAGCTTGCGGTTCCTCGACACCACCGCGACATGGTCGCCCGCCACCGGCTTGCAGATCGCCATCCGCGCGCCGCCGGCGAGGTTCATCACCTGCCTGCCGGCGCGGGTCTGCGCCACGACCTCGTCGGCGGGCACCACGAAGCCCTCGCCCAGGGTCGAGGCCAGGATGAACTTCTCGCCCGGCCGGTGGACGATGAGATCGACGATCTCGGCCTCGTTCGGCAGGTCGACCATGAGGCGGACCGGCTCGCCCATCCCGCGGCCGCCGGGCAGGTTGGCGCCGAGGAGCGTGTAGAAGCGCCCGTTGCTGCCGGCCAGCAGGATGCGGTCGGTAGTCTCGGCATGAAGGACGAAGCGGCCCTCGTCGCCGTCGCGGAACTTGACCTCGGCATCCTTCGGCTGGTGGCCCTTCATCGCCCGGATCCAGCCCATCTTCGAGCAGATGACGGTGATCGGCTCGCGCTCGATCATCGCCTCCATCGGCACCTCCTCGACCTCGGCGGCATCGGCGAAGGTGGTGCGCCGGGCGCCGCCGGGGGCATCGCGGCCGAAGGCCTTCTGCACATCCTTCAGCTCGCCCGCGATCCTCTTCCACTGGAGCGTCGCGGAGTTCAGCAGGTCGTCGAGTTCCGCGCGTTCGCGCATCAGCGCGTCCTGCTCGCGCAGAAGCTCCATCTCCTCGAGCCGGCGCAGCGACCGCAGCCGCATGTTGAGGATCGCCTCGACCTGCACCTCGGAAAGCCCGTCGTCGGCATGCGGCAGCGACAGCGGCGAGACATAGTCCTTCTCGGACGTGGCCCGCGCCTGCCGGCGGCTCCAGTCCTCGGCCATCAGCGCGGCCTTGGGGTCGGCGTCGTAGCGGATGATGTCGATCACCCGGTCGAGGTTGAGGAAGGCGGTGACGAAGCCCTCGAGCACCTCGAGCCGGTGGTCGATCTTCTCCATCCGGTGGCGCGAGCGGCGGACCAGCACATCCTGCCGGTGGGCGAGGAAGGCGCGCAGCACCTCCTTCAGCGAACAGACCTTCGGCACGCGGCCGTCGATCAGCACGTTCATGTTGAGCGCGAAGCGCGTCTCGAGGTCGGAATTGCGGTAGAGCATCCCCATCAGCACCTCGGGATCGACGTTCCGGCTTCTGGGTTCCAGCACGATGCGGATGTCATCGGCGCTTTCGTCGCGGACATCGGCCAGAAGCGGCACCTTCTTGGTCTGGACGATCTCGGCCAGGCGCTCGATCAGCTTCGACTTCTGCACCTGGAAGGGGATCTCGGTGACGACGATCTGCCAGGTGCCGCGGCCCTGGTCCTCCACCTGCCAGCGGGCGCGGGTGCGGAAGCTGCCGCGACCGGTCAGGTAGGCCTCGCGGACCTGTTCCTTCGGCTCGACGATGACGCCGCCGGTGGGGAAGTCCGGCCCCCTGACCATCTCGATCAGCGTGTCGTCGCGGACCGCGTCCGAATTCTCGTGCTTGGCCAGGTGCAGGCAGGCGTCCACCAGCTCGTGCAGGTTGTGGGGCGGGATGTTCGTGGCCATGCCGACGGCGATGCCGGAGGCGCCGTTGGCGAGAAGGTTCGGGAAGGCCGCGGGCAGCACCACCGGCTCTTCCAGCGTGCCGTCGTAGTTCGGGCGGAAGTCGACGGCGTTTTCCGCCAGCCCCTCCATCAGCGCCTCGGACGCGGCCGTCAGCCGCGCCTCGGTGTAGCGGCTGGCCGCCGGGTTGTCGCCGTCGATGTTGCCGAAGTTGCCCTGCCCGTCCACGAGCGGGTAGCGCATGTTGAAGCCTTGGGCGAGCCGCGCCATCGCGTCGTAGATCGCAGCGTCGCCGTGCGGGTGGTAGTTGCCCATCACGTCGCCGGAAATCTTTGCCGACTTGCGGAAGCCCCCGGTGGGGGAAAGCTTCAGCTCGCGCATGGCGTAGAGGATGCGCCGGTGCACCGGCTTCAGCCCGTCGCGCGCGTCCGGCAGCGCCCGGTGCATGATCGTCGAGAGCGCATAGGTCAGATACCTCTCGCCGATCGCGCGGCTGAGCGGCTCGGAGATGGTCGCCGGGACGGGGACGATCTGGTGGTCGTTCGGCTCTTCGGTCATGGATGTGGTGTAATTCGCGCGCGTCCCGCGGTCCAGACGGAAATCCGGGGCGGGCGCGGGACGCAGGCGCGGGAAGCGGGGCCGGCTTTTCCCCCTGTTCGGAGCGGCCGCGGCGGGCTAGACAGGCACCGCCTTCGGGCGGTGTGAATGGTGCTGGCAGGAACGATGCTCAGGCTCGCGATCTTTCTCTGTTGTGTCCTCCTGCTCTTCAAGGCCGGCTCCCACCGGGTCGCGGACTCCCTGGCGGCGGCACCTGCGCCGAAGGTGGCCCTCCAGACCCTGACGAGCCGGATCGGCGGACCGACGGTCGCGCGCACCGAGCCCGTGGTACCTGCCCTTCCGCGCGCCGATCTTCCCGAGCCGCCCGCACCGCTGCCTTCAGCCGAGACGAGGGCGGCCGACCCCGCGCGCCTGGCCCCGCGACCAGAGCCGGAAGACGCGGGCCGGCGCTTCACGGTGGCCGTGCCCAGGCTGCAACTGCGCGCCGGGCCTTCGCCGCTCTACCCCGAACTCGGCGCCCTGCCACGCGGCGCGACGGTCATCGTTTCGGGGGACGCCGCCGGCGAATGGCTCTGGGTCCGGGCCCGGGATGGCGGGGTTTCGGGCTATGCCGGCGCAAGACAGGTGATGCCGGCCGAATAGGGGCGTTGCCAGCAAGCCGGAAACCGCCTAGCCAGCGGGGGTGGGCGCAGCATGGGGTCGCGGCATGGCGGGCAGGTCGATCCTCATCACCGGCTGTTCCTCGGGGATCGGCCATGACGCGGCGCACGGGCTGATGCGCGCGGGGTGGCGGGTCTTTGCCACCTGCCGGAAGGAGGCGGACTGCGAGCGGCTGAGGGCCGAGGGGCTGGAGAGCTTCCGGCTCGACTACGCCGACGGGGCGACGATCGCCGCCGCCGTCGAGGAGGCGGTGTCGCGCACCGGCGGCACGCTCGATGCGATCTTCAACAACGGCGCCCATGCCTGCCCCGGCGCGGTGGAGGATCTGCCCACCGGCGCGCTGAGGGAAATCTTCGAGGTGAACCTGTTCGGCCAGCACGAGCTGACCCGCCGGGTGATCCCGGTGATGCGGGCACAGGGGCACGGAAGGATCGTCAACTGTTCCTCGGTCCTCGGGCTCGTGCCGCTGCGCTGGCGCGGCGCCTATGTGGCGACGAAATACGCGATGGAGGGGCTGACCGACGTGCTGAGGCTCGAGATGGCCGATACGCCGATCAAGGTGATCCTGATCGAGCCCGGTCCGGTCACCTCGCGGATCAGGGTGAACTCGATCCCGCATTTCGAGCGCTGGATCGACTGGCAGCGCTCGCCGCGGGCGGAGCAATACCGCACGAGCCTTCTGAAGCGGCTTTACGAGGCGCGGGGGCCGGACCGGTTCGAACTGCCGCCCGGCGCGGTGACGGCCAAGCTGCTCAGGGCGCTGGAAAGCCCGAACCCCGCGCCGCGTCACTTCGTCACGACGCCCACGCATCTGATGAACCTCGCCCGCAGGATCCTGCCGACCCGGGCGCTCGACTGGCTGATTGCCAGGGGGTGAGGGACGGGGCACTGGCGCCGGACGCATCACGCTGGCGCCGCGCCGCCGGGAGGCGTAGAAGGGCCGTTGAAAGGAAACCGCAATGACCCGTGATCCGCTGTTCCTGCTTGCGGCCGTGGCCTGCTTCGCGGTGCTGATCATCCTGATGATCGGCATCGGCGGCTTCGCCAGGGGCGGCGATTTCAACCGGAAACACGCCAACCGGATCATGCGCTACCGGATCATCGGCCAGGCGGTGGCGGTGGCGCTGATCCTTCTCTTCGTGGCGCTGCGCGGGCGGGGCGGGTTCTGATGGTCGTGCTCAACCGTATCTACACGCGCACCGGCGACAAGGGCGAGACGGCGCTGGTCGATGGCACGCGGGTCGCGAAGTATTGCCCCCGCGTGGAAGCCTACGGGACGGTGGACGAGACCAATTCGGTGATCGGCCTTGCCCGGCTGCACGCGACGGACGGGCTGGACGCAGCCCTCGCCCGCATCCAGAACGATCTCTTCGACCTCGGCGCCGATCTCGGCCGGCCGGCGATGGAACGCGACGCCGAGGCCGGCTATCCGGTGCTGCGGGTGCTCGCCGCGCAGGTGGCGCGGCTGGAATCCGAGATCGACGCGATGAACGCGGGTCTCAAGCCGCTGCGGAGTTTCGTCCTGCCTGGCGGCTCGGCGCTTTCGGCCCATCTTCACCTCGCCCGCACGGTCTCGCGCCGGGCCGAGCGGCGCGCGGTGGAACTCGCCGCCGCCGAGACGGTGAACCCCGAGGCAATCCGCTATCTCAACCGCCTGTCGGACTGGTTCTTCGTCGCCGCACGCACTGCCAACGACGGCGGCCAGGCCGACGTGCTGTGGGTTCCGGGCGCGAACCGCTGAGGCGTCGGCCGAAGCGGCAGGGCGTCCGGCGGACGGCCCGGCGCGGTGCGGGCGGAGCCCCGGCCCCGGAGGGCGGGCGCAAAGCACCGAGGTGCTGACCGGCGCTAACAGGCCCAACGTGGCGTCCGCGCGACAGGGCGCGTCGATTTTTCGCTGTTTTCGCCCCGACAGAATCGCTAAGGGACGTGGCGAGAGTGACCGGCCTGCCCCGCCCGGGCAGGCGCCGAAGGAGGGAGATTGCCCCGGATGAAGATTCTCGTGCCCGTGAAGCGCGTGATCGACTACAACGTGAAGGTTCGCGTCAAGGCGGACGGATCGGGTGTCGATCTTGCCAACGTGAAGATGTCGATGAACCCCTTTGACGAGATCGCCGTGGAAGAGGCGATCCGGCTGAAGGAGAAGGGCACCGCCGAGGAGATCATCGTGGTCTCGATCGGCGTGAAGCAGGCGCAGGAGACCCTGCGCACGGCGCTGGCGATGGGCGCGGATCGGGCGATCCTGATCGAGGCGGCTTCGGACGTGCACCAGGACATCGAGCCCCTGGCGGTGGCGAAGCTGCTGGCCGCGCTGGTCAGGGAAGAGCAGCCGGGTCTCGTGCTCTGCGGCAAGCAGGCGATCGACAACGACATGAACGCGACCGGGCAGATGCTGGCCGCCCTTCTCGGCTGGGCGCAGGCCACCTTCGCCAGCGAACTGGCGGTCGAGGGCGATGCGGCCACAGTGACGCGCGAGGTCGACGGCGGGTTGCAGACGATCAAGGTGAAGATGCCGGCGGTGGTGACGGTGGACCTGCGGATGAACGAGCCGCGCTATGCCAGCCTGCCCAACATCATGAAGGCGAAGAAGAAGCCCTTGGACGAGAAGACGGCGGCCGACTACGGCGTCGACGTCAGCCCGCGCCTGGCGGTGGTGAAGACGGTGGAGCCCGCGGGCCGCAAGGCGGGCGTGAAGGTCGGATCGGTGGACGAGCTGATCGCGAAACTGAAAGACGAGGCGGGGGTGATCTGATGGCCGTTCTTCTTCTGGGTGAAGTGACCGACGGGCACCTGTCGGTCGACGCGACCGCCAAGGCGCTGACCGCGGCGAAGGCAATGGGGCCGGTGACGGTGCTCTGCGCCGGCGCGCGGGCGGCGGAGGCGGCGGCGGCGGCGGCGAAGCTCGACGGGGTGACGAAGGTCCTGTGCGCCGAGGACGGCTCGCTCGGCCATCGCCTCGCCGAACCGACGGCGGCGTTGGTCGCGGGCCTTGCCGGCGACTACAGCCACATCGTCGCCCCGGCGACGACGGATGCGAAGAACGTGCTGCCGCGGGTGGCGGCACTCCTTGACGTGATGGTGATCTCGGATGTCTCCGGCGTGGTCGATGCCGACACGTTCGAGCGGCCGATCTATGCCGGCAACGCGATCCAGACCGTGAAGTCCGCCGACCGGGTCAAGGTCGTCTCGGTGCGCACCTCGACCTTCGAGCCGGCCGGCAACGGCGGCGCGGCGCCGGTGGAGACGCTCGCCGTGCCGGCCAATCCCGGCCTGTCGCAATGGCTTGAGGACAAGGTGGCGGCCTCCGACCGGCCCGAGCTGACCAGCGCGAAGATCGTCGTCTCGGGCGGGCGCGGCGTTGGCAGCGAGGAGAACTTCGCGATCATCGAGAAGCTCGCCGACAAGCTCGGTGCGGCCGTGGGCGCGAGCCGCGCCGCAGTCGATTCGGGCTTTGCCCCGAACGACTGGCAGGTCGGCCAGACCGGCAAGGTCGTGGCGCCGAATCTCTACGTGGCCGTCGGCATCTCGGGTGCGATCCAGCACCTCGCCGGGATGAAGGACAGCAAGGTCATCGTCGCGATCAACAAGGACGAGGAGGCGCCGATCTTCCAGGTCGCCGACTACGGGCTGGTGGGCGACCTGTTCACCGTCGTGCCGGAACTGACCTCGAAGCTCTGAGGCGGGCGGCGGGCCGCCCGCGCGG
>JAUQYA010000049.1 GCA_030837785.1 Albidovulum sp. | reverse complement strand
GGGCGCCGCGTGGCGGCGCCCGTTTCGATTCCGCGCGCGCTCAGGCCCCGCGCGACAGTGCCGCGACCCCGGTGCGCGCCACGTCCCGAAGCCCCAGCGGCCGCATCAGGTCGGCGAAGGCGTCGATCTTCTCGGGGGTGCCGGTGATCTCGAAGACGAAGCTTTCGAGCGTGGAGTCGACGACGTTGGCCCGGAAGATGTCGGCGAGCCTCAGCGCCTCGACCCGCTTCTCGCCGGTGCCCGTGACCTTGAAGAGCGCAAGCTCGCGCTCCACGCTCGGGCCCTCGACCGTCAGGTCGTGGACGTCGTGGACCGGCACCAGCCGGCCGAGCTGCGCCTTGATCTGCTCGATCACCGAGGGCGTGCCGCGCGTGACCACGGTGATGCGCGAGCGGTGGCCGGCATGGTCCACCTCGGCCACGGTCAGGCTGTCGATGTTGTAGCCGCGGCCCGAGAAGAGGCCGATGACGCGGGCGAGCACGCCGGCCTCGTTGTCGACCAGTACGGCGAGCGTGTGCGTCTCCACCGCCTGCGCGTTGGGGTCGCGCAGATCGTAGGCCGAGTGGCTCGTCGAGCCCTTCTTGATGTTGAGTGCGGACATGCTGCCCTCTGTTGCTTCTCTGTTGTCCAAATATGCCGGGGGTGCGGGGGCGGGCCCCGCTCTAGACCAGCACCGCGCCGCCCGCCTGGATCGCCCCCTCGGTCGAGGCGTCGCCGAGCAGCATCTCGTTGTGCGGCTTGCCGGAGGGGATCATCGGGAAGCAGTTCTCGTGCTTTTCCACCAGCACGTCGAGGATGAAGGGGCCATCATACGCGATCATCGCCATGATCGCGTCGTCGAGGTCCTGCGGCCGGTCGACCTTCGCGCCTCGGCAACCGAACGCCTCGGCGAGTTTCACGAAGTCGGGCAGGCTTTCCGACCACGATTGCGAATAGCGCTCGCCATGCAGGAGCTGCTGCCACTGGCGCACCATGCCGAGCCGTTCGTTGTTCAGGATGAACTGCTTGACCGGCGCGCGGAACTGCACCGCGGTGCCCATCTCCTGCATGTTCATCAGCCACGAGGCCTCGCCCGCGACGTTGATCACCAGCGCCTCCGGATGTGCGATCTGCACGCCGATCGATGCCGGCAGGCCGTAGCCCATCGTGCCGAGGCCACCGGAGGTCATCCAGCGGTTCGGCGCCTCGAAATGCAGGAACTGTGCGGCCCACATCTGGTGCTGGCCGACCTCGGTGGTGACATAGCGGTCGCGGTCCCTGGTCAGCGCCTCAAGCCGCTCGAGCGCGTATTGCGGCTTGATCGTCTTCTGCGAGGGCCTGTAGCTGAGGCACTTCTTCAGCTTCCACTGCTCGATCTGCCCCCACCATTTCGCCAGGCCGTCCTTGTTCACCTTGCGCCCGCGCGCCTTCCAGACCTTCAGCAGGTCTTCCAGCACATGGCCCACATCGCCGGTGATGGCGATGTCGACATGGATCACCTTGTTGATCGACGAAGGGTCGATGTCGACATGCGCCTTTTTCGAGCGGGGCGAGAAATCGGCGATCCGGCCGGTGATGCGGTCGTCGAAGCGGGCGCCGAGATTGATCATCAGGTCGCAGCCATGCATGGCGAGATTGGCCTCGTAGAGCCCGTGCATCCCCAGCATCCCGAGCCAGTTCCTGCCCGAGGCCGGGTAGGCGCCGAGCCCCATCAGCGTCGCGGTGATCGGAAAGCCCGTCGCGTCGACCAGCTCGCGCAGAAGCTGGCTCGCCGCGGGGCCGGAGTTGATGACGCCGCCGCCGATGTAGAAGACCGGCCGCTCGGCCTTTTCCATCAGTTCCACAAGCTCGGTGATCCGGGCGATGTCGCCCTTCACCTTCGGCTCGTAATGGCCGAGCTTCGCCTCGCGCGGCGCCCGGTAGGTGCCGGTGGCGAACTGCACATCCTTCGGAATGTCGACGAGCACCGGGCCGGGGCGGCCCCTGGTCGCGACATGGAAGGCCTGGTGGATCGTCTCGGCCAGCTTCTCGGTCTCCTTCACCAGCCAGTTGTGCTTGGTGCAGGGCCGGGTGATGCCCACCGTGTCGGCCTCCTGGAAGCCGTCGGTGCCGATCATGAAGGTGGGCACCTGGCCGGAAAGGACGACGAGGGGAATCGAATCCATCAGGGCGTCGGTCAGCCCGGTGACCGCGTTGGTGGCGCCGGGGCCCGAGGTGACGAGCACGACGCCGGGCTTGCCGGTCGAGCGGGCATAGCCCTCGGCCATATGGACGGCGCCCTGTTCGTGGCGCACCAGCACATGGCGGATGTCGTTTTGCAGGAAGATCTCGTCATAGATCGGCAGCACCGCGCCGCCGGGATACCCGAAGACCACATCGACGCCCTGATCCTTGAGCGCCTGCACCACCATCTTCGCACCGGTCATCTGCCGCGACATCTCGATTCTCTCCGTCCGTGCCTTCACTACCGCAAGAAAAAGCCCCCGAGGGTTTTCGGGGGCGCATGGGAACCTTTATGGTCAACCGTCACCGGCCCATGCGCCAAACCTCAATAACTACCAGGACCGGGGTCATCACCCGCAACTCCTTGCTGCTCTGCGGCGGACATTATGCAGCCGCCGCGGGGGCGTCAACCGGCAAAATCCGGAATAAAGTGTCGCAGGACCGGCCTGCCGGCGCAATTTCCTGTGCGTTTTCCCGCCGGGCGCGAAAGATCGCGAATTCCGCCGTGCCGGGACGGGCCCGGGGCGGCACCTCGGGGCGGCACCCCGGGGCCGTTCCCGCACCGGGTGGACAGCCGTCGCGCGCCGAAGCAGGATCGGCCCGGGACCACGCAGGGGAGGACGGGATGGCCGGCGAGACAGTGAGATACGCCGCGGTGATGACGCTGGCCGGGATCGGGATCCCGGTGCTCGCGGCACTCAACGCCCGGCTCGGCAGCCGCATCGGTTCGCCCGCGGCGGCGGCGACGATCCTGTTCGCCGTCGCCTTCTGCGGCGCCGCCGCGGCGATGATCGCGACGCGCGGCACGCCCTCCCTTGCCGCGGCGCCCGACCAGCCGCGCCATCTTTTCCTCGGCGGCCTTCTCGTCGCCTTCTACGTCCTCTCCGTCACCTGGATCGCGCCGCACTTCGGGCTCGGAAACGCGATCATGTTCGTCCTCCTCGGCCAGCTCGTCTCGGCCGCGGTGATCGACCAGTTCGGCCTCATGGGTGCGATGGTGCGGCAGGTGACGCCGCTGCGCGGGGCGGGGCTCCTCTTGATGGCCGCCGGCGTCTTCCTCGCGCAGCGCGGCTAGCGGGACGGGTGACGCGGCGTCGCCCTTTCGGGCGATCCCTTCGTCTGGACAGGGGGTTAGGTCCGTGCAAAGGTCTTGCCACCCCCGCGCTTCGCGGGGATCTCCGGAACGCGCCAACACCGACAGGGAGGTATCAGTGGATCGTCGCTCGTTTCTGACCAAGGCCGCAGTGGGCGGCACGGCGGCCGCCGCCGGCAGCGTACTCGCCGCCCCTGCGATCGCGCAGGAGGCACCGAAGGTCACCTGGCGGCTGACGTCGTCCTTCCCGAAGTCGCTCGACACGATCTACGGCGGGGCCGAGACGCTCTCGAAGATGGTCAGCGAGGCGACCGGCGGCAACTTCCAGATCCAGGTCTTTGCCGGGGGCGAGATCGTGCCGCCGCTCGAGGCCGCAAACGAGGTGAGTGCGGGCAACGTCGAGGCCTGCCATACCGTCGGCTATTACTACTGGGGGAAGGACCCGTCCTTCGCCGTGGCCGCGGCGGTGCCGTTCTCGCTTTCCGCGCGCGGCATCAACGCCTGGCACTACCACGGCGGCGGCATCGACCTCTACAACGAATTCCTCGCCCAGCATAACCTCTTCGGGCTGCCGGGAGGCAATACCGGGGTCCAGATGGGCGGCTGGTTCCGCAAGGAGATCAACACCCTCGCCGACCTGACGGGGCTGAAGATGCGGGTCGGCGGATTTGCCGGAAAGGTTCTGGAAAAGCTCGGCGTCGTGCCGCAGCAGATCCCGGGGGGCGAACTTTACCAGGCGCTGGAGAAGGGCACGATCGACGCCGCCGAATGGGTCGGCCCCTACGACGACGAGAAGCTCGGCTTCTTCAAGGTCGCGCCCTACTACTACTATCCCGGCTGGTGGGAAGGCGGCCCGACGGTTCATTTCATGTTCAACAAGTCCGCCTGGGAAGGGCTGACGCCCGCTTATCAGTCGGTCCTGCGCACCGCCTGCCAGGCGGCGGATGCCGACATGCTGCAAAAGTATGACTGGCTGAACCCGGTCGCGATCAAGTCCCTCGTCGCGCAGGGAACCCAGCTGCGCCCGTTCAGCCCCGAGATCCTCGACGCCTGCTTCACCGCCGCCAACGCGGTCTACGCCGAGATGGAAGCGTCCAACGCGAGCTTCAAGAAGCTCTGGGACTCGATCAAGGCGTTCCGGACCGAATACTACACCTGGGCGCAGATCGCCGAATACAACTTCGACACCTTCATGATGATCCAGCAGAACGCCGGCAAGCTCTGAGCCGCCGGTGACACGCGCGCCCCGCATGGGGCGTGCAGGAGAGGACAAATCCCCGGCCGCGGCGCGGCCGGGGGCTTTTTCATTGCGGCATCGGGCGCCACCCGCCCCGGCAAGCGCGGTCTTCAGTCGGACGGTGCGGCCGGATCAGCGGGCGCCGGCGCCGGCGCGGCGGGCACAAGCGCGCCCGGCTGACCAAGCGATCCGGGCTGGCCGAGAGCCGGGGGCTGGCCAAGCGCCCCCGGTTGTGCCGAGGTGCCCGGCTGCGCGGGGGCCGGCTGGGTCGCCCCGGGCTGCTGGCCGAGCCCGCCGCCGAGACCGCCCCCCAGCCCGCCGCCCAGTCCTCCGCCCAGCCCGGGCAGTTCGATCTTCACGTTCGTCGTGTCGACCACCGGGCCCTTGTAGTGCATCACCATCTGCGGGAAGGCGATGACGAGTCCGATCATCACCAGCTGGATGAAGACGAAGGGCACCGCGCCCCAGTAGATCTGCCCCGTCGTGACCGGCGCCATCGTCCGCCCGGTGACCTTGTCGGCATAGGGCACCCTCGGCGCCACCGACCGCAGGTAGAAGAGCGCGAAGCCGAAGGGCGGGTGCATGAAGCTGGTCTGCATGTTCACGCCCAGGATCACCCCGAACCAGATCAGGTCGATGCCAAGGCTTTCGGCCGCCGGCGCCAAGAGCGGCACGATGATGAAGGCAAGCTCGAAGAAGTCGAGGAAGAAGGCCAGAAGGAACACCAGCACCGACACCCAGACGAGAAAGCCGGTCTGCCCCCCCGGCAGCGAGACCAGCAGGTGTTCGACCCAGACGTGGCCATTGACCCCGTAGAAGGTCAGCGAAAAGACCCGCGCGCCGATCAGGATGAACATCACGAAGGCCGAAAGCCGGGTGGTGGCCGTCAGCGCCTGGGTGACGACCTCCAGGGTCAGCCGGCGCTTGATCGCGGCCAGGACCAGCGCGCCGACCGCCCCCATCGCGCCGCCCTCGGTCGGCGTGGCGATGCCGAGGAAGATGGTGCCGAGCACGAGGAAGATCAGTGTCAGCGGCGGGATCAGGACGATGATCACCTGCTGGGCCAGCCGCGACATCAGCCCCAGCCCGAGCGCCCTGTCGGCGATGGTGAAGAGGTAGATCGTGACGATCCCCACGACGGCGCCAAGGATGTCGGCGTCCTTTCCCTGCGTCGGCGTCAGCCAGACGTGGCTCGCGTAGGCGATCGCCACGGCCGCAGCGATGGCGACGATGAGCGACGGCACGCCCGACCCGAGGGTGCGCGCCTCCTTCGGCAGGGCCGGCACCCAGGCGGGGCGCAGGATCGACAGGATGAGGATGTAGACGACATAGAGCCCGGTCAGGGTGAGGCCGGGGATCATCGCGCCGGTGTACATGTCGCCGACCGACCGGCCGAGCTGGTCGGCCAGCACGATGAGGACCAGCGAGGGCGGGATGATCTGCGCCAGCGTTCCCGAAGCGGCGATCACCCCCGAGGCGACGCGCCGGTCGTAGCCATAGCGCAGCATGATCGGCAGCGAGATGAGCCCCATCGCGATGACGCTCGCGGCGACGACGCCGGTCGTCGCGGCCAGAAGCGCGCCGACGAAGATCACCGCATAGGCAAGCCCGCCGCGCACCGGGCCGAAGAGCTGGCCGATCGTGTCCAGAAGGTCCTCGGCCATGCCGCTTCGTTCCAGCACGATGCCCATGAAGGTGAAGAAGGGGATGGCCAGCAGCGTCTCGTTCGACAAAAGCCCCCAGAGCCGCGACGGCATGGTGTTGAGCAAGGGCCAGCTCAGGTTGATCGCCCCTTCCGACAGCGGCGCAAGCTCCACCCCGATGAAGAAGAACAGAAGCCCGTTCGCGGCGAGCGAGAAGGCGACCGGATAGCCGAGAAGAAGGAACACCACGAGCGAGGCGAACATGATCGGCGCCATGTTCAGCGCGATGAACTCCATCATTTGCGGATCTCCCCGGCCAGCGTTTCCGCCTCCTGCTCGGCCGCCGAATGGGCCGAGACGAAGGGGATCGGGTCGGGGATCAGCCCGCGCATCACGGCGATCTTCTTGATGATCTCGGAGAGGCCCTGGACGGCGAGAAGGCCGAAGCCGATCAGGAGAAGCGATTTTGCCGGCCAGAGCGGCAGGCCGCCGGCGTTGTTCGACACCTCGCCGGAGCGGATCGACTGGCCGAGATAGGGGACGAAATAGACAATCATCAGGATCGCGAAGGGCATCAGGAAGACGACGTGGCCGACGAGGTCGATCCAGTGCTGCGTTCTCCGGCTGAACATCCCGTAGACGATGTCGATGCGGATATGTTCGTTCTGCTTCAGCGTGTAGGCGGCGGCCAGAAGGAAGGCCGCGCCGTAAAGATACCACTGCAGTTCGAGCCAGGCGTTAGACGAGACGCTGAACACCTTGCGGATGACGGCGTTCGCGGCGGAAACGACGATGGCGATCAGGATGAGCCAGGCGACCGACTTGCCGACCGCCTCGGTGATGCGGTCGATCAGGCGCGACAGCGCCAGGAAGACTTGCATGTGACCTCCCCTGTTTGTCCTGCGCCTTCGTTCCCTTGCAGGCGTTATAGTGGCTCGGCTCCGGTCCGTCTAACCTCGATTGGGTGACGCCGTTGCGTCAACCGCGCGCCGGACCGGTCAGGGGGCGGAGATTCCCCACTTTTCCTGTCCCGCCGCAATGTGCGATGAACGCGTGCCCGGCATAGGGGTGTCAAACGGCGAGGGTGGCGATGCTGCGATGGGGTCTGGTGCTTGCGGCGCTCGGGGGCATCGTCTGGGCGGGGCACGGCATCGGGCGAGAGCTTGCCGACCTCGTCCCGCTCGCGGCGGGGCCGCAGCCCTATTTCATCCCCGCCGATGCGCTCTTCCTCCAGGTCTGGGTGCCGGTGGTGGCGCTCGCTGCCTCGGCCCTGTTTCTCGCGCCGGGCCTTCTGCTGATGCTGGCCGCCGCCCGGCCCGCCGACCGTTTCGAGCACTGGCTCGTCAAGGGCTTCACGCTTTCGCTCTTCGGCGTGCCCACGCTCGCGGCACTCGTGCAGGCTGCCCTCGGCATTCCGATCACCGGGCCGGCCTATGTCGTGATGCTGCTTGCCGCCTGCCTGCCGGGCCTTGTGCTGCTCGCCCGCGGGGGCGTGCCGGCGCTTCTGGCGGGCAGGGGATGGGACGTGGCGCTGATGATCGCTCTGCCGGCGGCGTTTCTTGTGTCCTTCGGGCCGAAATTCTACTGGGATTCGCTCAACGACGACGGGGCGCACGCGCTTCTCAACACGATGCTCTTCATCGAGCGCGGGCTGCCGTTCTGGCCAGCCGGGGCGACCGAGACGACGGGCTATCCATCCACCACGATGATGAGCGAGGCGTTCCTGCAGACCGGCATCGTCCGCTTCTTCGGCGCGACCGAGGCGTCGGTGCGCCTGACCTTCCTGCCCGGCCTCGCGGTTCTGGCGGGCGTGATGCTGTCGTTCCTGCGCGACCAGGGGGGCAAGACTCGGCCCGAAGCCGTCATCGGGCTTGGCGCGGCCCTGTTCCTGTTTTCCTTCGTAATGGCCTTCAATACGTCCTATGGTCCCTACATCGCGGACATTGCGCTCCCGCTCGCGCGCGAACCGCTCATAGTGCTTGGCTTTCTGGGGTACGTTCTGTTCTTTCTCGAACGGCGGCTCGTCCCGATGGCCGCGGTTTCGACCTTGGGATTGTTGTCGGCGCCAAACGGATTGCTGCTCGTGGGTTTCTTTCTCGGCTCCCATTTCCTGCTGACCCGGCCCTGGCCGTTCCGCGACGTGATCGTCGGCGGGCTGATCGCGCTTGGTGTCTCGGCGGGCGCCTCGGCGGCGATGGTGGCGCTCGAGGCGGCGGGCGTCACGCGCGTCGGCGGCGAATTCGGCGCGGGCGAGATTCTGCGCCGGCTGCGCTTCGTGACCCCGTTCGAGACCCCGCGCCTGCTCTTCTGGCTGCTGCCCGCCGGCATCCTGCCGGGGCTGGCGCTGCTGGCCTGGCGCTGGCAGGACCGGCTGTCGCGGGTGCTAACGCTCACGACGGTGATCTATGTGCTGTTCTTCTATGTCCAGGCCTACCGCATCCTGCCGCATCACTTCGCCCCCGCGGCACTTCTGCCGCTGATCGTCTTCTGGCGGCTGAGGCCGGTACGCGCCGCACCGCTGCCCGCACTCGCCGCGGCGTTCGCCGGGCTTGGGGCAGGGGCCTGGGCCAGTGCGCCCGAGACCATCCGCCCCTTCACCCATACCCGTGACTTCGCCGCGCGCATCGCCTTTCCCGATGCCGCGCCGGACCCGCTCGACCTTCGGCAGATGGCGGTGACCACCGGACTTCTGTCCGCGGCCTTTCCGCCGCGCTGGACCGACCGCGAGATCGCGGAAGGCTACGGCATGGAGCGGCTCGCGACCTATGTCCACATGCACCTGGCCAAACCTGCCGCGGGCGGCGCCGACTATCGCATCGTGCCGGAAGTGGCGGCGCGCGCGCCCGGCGAGGTGGTGATCGCGGGGCCTGAGGATGCGGGCTTCGTGCTCCTCGCCCGCGACGCCGCCGTCTATCAGGCGGACCGGCTCAGGACCGGGCTTCCCACGACGATCGCGGACCTCTATCGGGTTCCGCGGGAATCGATCTTCGGCCACGGTGTCCGGCAGGGGCCGAAACCGGTCTGGGATCTGGCGCGACTGGCCGGGTTGCGATGAATTCGAACGGCAGAGAGGCACCCGGGCCGGGATTTTCCGGGCGCGGCATACGGAGTGAGAGATGAAGGATTTGATTGCACGACAGGTCGAGAAATTTCCGATCCTGCAAAAGCCCGCCTATTGGGGCTATATCGCGATGGTCGTGACCAAGAACCGCTCCATGCGCTTTGCGATGGACAATCTCGGCTACGAGCCGAAAAGCGTGTCGGACCGGGGCCAGGATCTCTGGGTGATCAACGAGGTCTTCGCCGGCAAGCGCAACGGCTTCTTCGTCGAGATGGGCGCGGCCGACGGGTTCAACGATTCCAACACCTACATTCTCGAGAAGCGCTACGGCTGGCGCGGGCTGCTGATCGAGCCGAACCCGGTCAACTATGCCAAGATCAAGGGCGTCAACAAGCGTGACGCGACCGCCGTGCAGCTTGCCGTGGACCCGGTGCCGGGCAAGCTCGAATTCATGGTGGACGGCCAGCGGTCGAGCCTTCTGGTCGAGGAGGCCGACAACATGACCGACCGC
>JAUQYA010000048.1 GCA_030837785.1 Albidovulum sp. | reverse complement strand
GGGACAGTCAGGGGGGCCGTGGCCTGAGGGCAACCCCGAGGGTTGAGAACCCTGACTGGGCCGGTCGATCTTCGACACCCTAACTGGCCCATCTCCGTAGATCTCGGAGGGCCGTTCCCACCCGGAACGGCCCTTTCCATTTCCGGGGCCTCAGCCGAGGCTGCGCAGCAGCGCCAGCGACGGCTCTCCGGTGACAGGCAGGCCGCGGCTTCGCTGGAAGGCTTCGATTGCCCTGCGGGTGTTGGCGCCGATCACGCCGTCGGTCCCGCCGGTGTCGAAGCCCAGCGCGGTCAGGCGCTGCTGAAGCGCGATGCGGTCGGCCTTGGTCAGCCCGTTGGCGTCGGGCGGGAAGCTGCCGCGCAACGGCCCCGCGCCGCCGATGCGGTCGGCCAGAAGCCCGACGCCCAGCGCATAGGAATCGGAGTTGTTGTAGCGCTTGATGGCGCCGAAATTCCCGGTGACCACAAAGCTCGGCCCCCCGGCCTGCGGCTGGATCACGCTTCCAGCCGGCGCGCCGGCACCGGCCTCGCCCCCCCAGCGCAGGCCGCGGGTCCAGCCGCTTTGCGCGAGGTAGTTCGCGGTCGAGGCAAGCGCGTCCGTGGGGTCGTCCGACCAGATGTCGCGCCGCCCGTCGCCGGTGAAATCGACCGCATGGGCCAGATAGGTCGTCGGAATGAACTGGGTGTGCCCCATCGCGCCCGCCCAGCTTCCGGTCATGCGCGCGGCCGTCGTGTCGCCGTTCTGGAGGATCTTCAGCGCCGCGACGAGCTGGCTTTCGAAGAACTGCCCCCGCCGCCCGTCATAGGCCAGCGTCGAGGTGGCCGAGATCACCGGGACATCGCCACGCCGCTCGCCGTAGAAGCTTTCCAGCCCCCAGATTGCGGCGATGATCCTTGCGTCGACGCCGTAGCGGCTTTCCAGCGCGGAAAATGTCGCCCGGTGCGCGGCGAAGGCGGCGCGGCCCTTGGCCACCCGTTCGTCGGAGACGGCAATGGAAAGGTAGTCCTCGAGGCTGCGCTTGAACTCGGTCTGGTTGCGGTCGCGGGTGACGACGCCGGGCAGGTAGCCGGCGCTGCGGAAGGCCGCGGCGACGGTCGCGTCGTTCAGCCCGTATTGCCCGGCGCGGCCGCGGAAGGCGGCGACCCAGGCGTCATAGCCCGGGTTGGAGACCGGCCGCAGGTCGTCCGCCAGCGGGGCGGGACCGCTGCTTCGCAGGCGCGTGGCGCCGGGTGTGCCGCAGGCGGCAAGGCCGGAAAGCGCCATGCCAAGCCCGAAGGTCCGTCTGGAAATCATCATCTCGCTGCTCTGCCGTTTGCCTCTTGGTCTGGGCCATCGTATCGGATCGGCGACGGTGCGCAATTCGTATGGCCGGATCGCCCGGGCCGGCGGATCGCGCGGCCGCGGGTTGTCGCCGATGGCACGGGGCAGCCGCCCGGGTCTTGCGGCGCGCGGCCGAAACCTTCACGCTCCGCGCGTCCCCGTCCCGCAGGCCGTTCCATGCTCCGCATCACCGACGACATCGCCATCGCCGACTGGGAGCTGACCGAGGCGTTCTCGCGCGCCTCCGGTCCGGGCGGGCAGAACGTGAACAAGGTCTCGACCGCTGTCGAGCTTCGCTTCGAGGCAGAGCGAAGTCCGCACCTGACCCCAGCGGTGAAGTCCCGTCTGAAGCGGCTGGCCGGCCGTCGCTGGACGCTGGACGGGGCTATTGTGATCCGGGCGGAAGAGACGCGCAGCCAGGCCCGCAACCGCGAACTGGCGCGCGAGCGGCTGGCCGAACTGATCCGGGCCGCGCTCGTCGCGCCGAAGCGGCGGATCGCCACCAGGCCCACGGCCGGAAGCGAGCGGCGGCGGCTGAAGGCCAAGGCGGAGCGGGGCGAGGTGAAGGGCCTGCGCGGCAAGGTCACGGACGAGGACTGAGCAGCCCGGTCTTGACCAGTGGGGCCAAAATTTCGGGATTGTCGACAATCTGGAAACCTGACTCGTAACCCGGATCGCATGGTTGGAGGTCACGGACGGCAGGTCTCCGTCTCCGGATTGCCGGACCGCCGACAATGCACGCAGGAAGCGGACTTTCGCCCAATCAATGCCTTCCGCCCGCGCGTCGCGGCGGGCAATCCAAGTCAACGCTTGCGAAATCGGCCGATCGGCCCGAAAACACCGCCCGAGCGGTCACCGTCGAGACGGGCAAAAATGCTGAGAAAAGCCTTCCTGCTCGTTTCGGGCAACGCCTTCGGTTCGGCCCTGCTGCTGGTCCGCAACCTCATCATCGCCCGCCTCGTCAGCCCCGAGGACTACGGCATCGCCTCGACCTTCGCCGTCGCCATGTCGATTGTCGAGATGCTGTCCTACCTCGGGCTGAACCAGATGATCGTGGTCGACCGTGACGGCGACGATCCCCATGTGCAGAAGGCGATGCAGGGCTTCCAGGTCCTCAGGGGCGTGACCTCGAGCCTTGTCCTCTTCGCCATCGCCATTCCCTATGCGCGGTTTCTTGGCGTCGAGCATGTCGCCTGGGCCTATCAGGTCATCGCCTTCATCCCGCTGGTGAACGGGTTGCAGCATTTCGACATGCACCGGCTGAAGCGGCACCTGAACTTCCGGCCCTGGATCGTGACCCAGGCGATCCCGCCCCTGGTCTCGGTCCTCGCGCTCTGGCCGCTGGCGCTTCTCTACGGCGACTACCGGATCATGCTCGTCTCGCTCTTCATCCAGTCCGGCGCGATGGTGCTCCTGTCGCATCTGATGGCGGAACGGCGCTACGCGCTCAACTTCGACTTTGCCCTGATCCGCCGCGCCACCGTCTTCGGCTGGCCGCTTCTCCTCAACGGCGTCCTCCTGTTCGGCGTCTTCAACGGCGAACGGCTGATCGTCGGCCGCGAGCTGGGGATGAGCCAGCTCGCGGTCTTCTCGATGGCGATCACCCTGACGCTGACGCCGACGCTGGTCCTGGCCGGGGCGACCCAGTCGCTCTTTCTGCCGCAACTCACGACATCGCGCGACCGAGAGGAGTCGTTCCGCTGGTATGGCACCGCCGCGGTCGAGGCCGGGCTTGCGATCGGCATCGTGCTGGTCCTCGGGATCGTGCTTCTTGGCGGGCCTGTGATCCACCTCCTCCTCGGGCCGAAATACGTCTCGATCCTCGACATCCTCGTGCCGATGAGCGTGATGCAGGCGGTCCGCGTGGCCAAGACCGGCGGGTCGACCGTGGCGCTGGCCAAGGAACGCTCGGGCAACGCGGCGGCGGGGAACCTGATCCGCGTCCTGTCGCTTCCGGTCTCGTGGTATGCGGTCATCCGCTCGGGCGATGTGCTGACGGTGATCCACATCGCGCTCGCGGCCGAGGTCGTCGGCTATCTCGTCTCGATCCGGCTCGCCGCGAAACGCACCGGGCTGCCGCTGTCGCCCCTCGTCCTGCCCTCGGCGCTCTCGGCCTTCGCCTGTGCGGCGGCGCTGATGGAGGCGCATTACTACCCGCCGCAGACCGGTCTTGTCGCCCAACTGGGCTGGACCCGGTGGTTCGTCGCCTTCTTCTGCCTGGCGGCGCTGTTTTCCATGTCTGCCCTCAGGGGCTATCTCTGGCGCCGCCTCCGCCTGGGTTGAGCGCCTCAGGCGCGCATCTTCACCACCTTCGCGGGCACGCCCACGGCGATCGCGCCCGGGGGCACGTCGCGGGTGACGACGGACCCCGCACCGATCACGGCGCCATCGCCGATGGTGATGCCCGCAGTCAGGATCGCGCGCGCGCCGATCCAGCAGTCCTGGCCGATCGTGATGTCGCGTTCCACCATTTCCTGGTCGGTGATCCGCCTGCCCGCGGCGAGCCCGTAATCGGCCGCCGTCACGAAACACTCCGGCCCGAAGGTCGTGCGCGCGCCGACGCGAATGCGGCTTGTGGTCTTGCCGGCCCAGAGCGAACATCGCGCGCCGATCTGCACCTGATCGCCCAGTTCGATCCGCTCGGCATGGGCAAGCGACACGTTCGGCGCGATCCGCACGTCGCGGCCGAGCGTCAGCTTCCGCCGTTCCTTCACATGGGTGTAGCCATAATAGTGGATCAGCCGGAACGGATGCAGGAACACTCCGGGATCGAGGAACGACCGCGCCGCCCGCATCAGGCGTGACAGAGGCGTGCGTCCTGCGATGGCCATGAGGCTCTCCTATCCGGTCTGGCGCGAGACTAGGGGCAGGGCAGTGCCAAGGCAATTCGCAGCATGGCGGGGTCTGGCACGTTCCCTGCCCAATTGCTACCACAGTCGGGCGTTATGCACGCCAGCGAAACAGTTAAGTCGAGCGTAGATGTCAGTGCCCAGCCTTCCGATCGGTGTCGTCGTCGTGGCCTTCAACTCCGCTGACGTGATTCTCGGCTGCGTCCAGAGCCTTCTGGCGCAGGAGGGTGGCGCGCCGGCGGTGATCGTGGTGGACAATGCCTCCACCGACGACACTGTCGCGGTGCTGCGCGCATGGGCACGGGAAACCGCCATCGACCTGCGGGAGTTCGCAGCCGGCGACCGACCGGCGCGCGATGCGGCGGGCGCGGTGACGCTGGTCCATTCCGGGGCCAACCGTGGCTTCGCGGGCGGCGTCAACGTCGGCCTTGCCGTGCTGGCGGCGATGCCGGGGATCGGTCATTTCTGGGTGCTGAATCCTGACGCCTTCGCCGATCCGGGGGCCTGCCGGGCGATCGCACGGGCAGCGGCGACGACGCCAGGATACGCCCTGATGGGCGGTCGCGTCTGCTATGCCGACCCGCCCCACCGGGTGCAGATCGACGGCGGCCGGGTCAGCCTCTGGACCGGGGTTTCGGGCAACGTCAACCTCGGCCGTCCGGCGGCCGACGCCGTGATGCCCGGGGGCGAGGATCTCGACTTCATCACCGGCGCCAGCATGGTCGCCTCGCGCGCCTTCTACGAAACCGTGGGACCGATGCGGGAGGACTACTTCCTTTACTACGAGGAGGCCGACTGGGCGCTCAGGCGCGGCGCGATGCCCCTGGTCGTGGCCGAAGGGCTGGTCGTCTATCACCATGCGGGCACCTCGATCGGCTCGCCCACGCTGGAACGGCTCGCCTCGCCGTTTTCCTTCTGGTTCAAATACCACAGCCGGATGCTCTTCATCCGCCGCTTCAACCCGATCGGCCTGCCGGTGGCGATGTCCTATGCCACGGTCAAGGCGGCGCAGCTTTTGCTCAAGGGGGCGATGCCGCAGGCGGGGGCGCTTCTGCGTGCCGTCTGGGGGTTCGGTGCGCCGAAATCGGTGCGCGACCGGCTCTCGACCGAGGCGCAAAGGATCGCATTCGGCCGTGCGTATCGCTGACCTTCTCCTGCCGGCGGCCCTCTCGGCGGGCCTCGCCACCCAGGCGGCGGCCGAACTCGTGCCGCTCGGCCAGTACACATGGCGCGAGAGCGGCGCTGCCTTCGGCGGGTTTTCCGGCCTTGTCATGGCCCGGGGTGGCGCCTCGCTCTACGCGGTGAGCGACGAGGGGGAGCTTTTCCATGCGACGGTCCGGCGCGACGCGGCGAACCGGATCGAACGGATCGCGACGGACTGGCATTCCCGCCTGATCGACAACACCGGCAAGCCGGTCGCCGGGTTCACCTCCGACGCCGAGGCGCTGGCGCCGGCAAGCGACGGGGGGCTCTATGTTGCCTATGAAAGCTACAGCCGGATCACCGAAATCCACCCCCCCGACCTGCACCCCACGGCGCTTCACGCCTACCAGCGCTTCCGCGACCTTTGGTCGAACGAAAGCTTCGAGGGCGTCGCCGAACGGCCCGGCGGCGGGTTGATCGTCGTCAGTGAAAAACCGGACGGGGGCGAGGGGGTCTACCCGACCTTCCTCGGCGAGGGGCATGGCACCGATATGGTGTGGCGTCCCGGACCGGGAATTCCCGGTGCCGATGGCGGGTTCGGTGCCTCGGATGCGGCCTTCGGCAGCGACGGCCGGTTCTATCTTCTGGAACGGCGCGTGTCGCTCGGCGGTTTTGCCACGCGCATCCGCCGCTTCGGCTGGCAGGACGGCGCCTTCGGCGCCTCCGAGACGCTTCTGGAAACGGCCTCGGGCACGCTCGACAACATGGAAGGCATGAGCCTCTGGACCGATGCCGCGGGCCGCACCGTGATCAGCCTCATCTCCGACGACAACTTCCTGTTCCTCCAGAAAACCATCGTGGCCGAATATGAGGTGAAGGAAGCGCAATGATTGTTGACGCAACCTCGCGCTCGCGCCGCGCCGCAGAAAACGGGCTTTGCCCCGGCCGAGGCACTGGGCTAGGTGTCGGGTCGCCCCGGGCGGGGTCGGGGGCCGCCCGCAACACAAGGATTCCGCCCTGCCGGCACACCGCCGCACGGGCCAGAGACGAGCGAGGGTCGCAGTGAAGATTGCAGTTTTCGGCATGGGTTACGTGGGCGTCGTGTCGGCCGCCTGTCTGGCGCGCGACGGGCACGAGGTCGTGGGTGTCGATCCCCAGCCCGCCAAGGTCGGGATCGTCAATTCCGGCAAGGCCCCGATCATCGAGAAGAACGTGAGCGAGCTGATCGAGGAGGCCGTGGCCACCGGTCGCCTTCGCGCCACCACCTCGGCCGCCGAGGCGGTGGCGGCGACCGACCTCAGCCTTGTCTGCGTCGGCACGCCCTCGCGCAGGAACGGCAGCCTCGACACCTCGGCGGTGGAGCGGGTCTGCGAGGAGATCGGCGCGGCGATCGCGGAAAAGGGTCGCCCGCATACGGTTGTCATCCGCTCCACCATTCTGCCCGGCACGATGCGCGGCGTGGTGATCCCGGCCTTCGAGCGGGCGCTCGGCGCGCGTTTCCGCGACCTGCTGCGCCTCGCCAACAACCCCGAGTTCCTGCGCGAATCCACCGCCGTCTACGACTACGACAACCCGCCGAAGACGGTCGTGGGGTCGGACGACCCGGCGGTCGCGCAGGCGGTGATGGAGCTTTACACGGCCCTGCCGGGACCGAAGTTCGCCACCCGGCTCGAAGTGGCCGAGATGGTCAAATACGCCGACAACTCCTGGCACGCGACCAAGGTCGCCTTCGCCAACGAGATCGGCAACATCGCCCAGGCGGTCGGTGTCGACAGCTGGGAGGTGATGGACATCTTCTGCCAGGACACCAAGCTCAACATCTCGGCCTACTACATGAAGCCTGGCTTCGCCTTCGGCGGCTCCTGCCTGCCCAAGGACGTGCGCGCGCTGACCTTCAAGGGCCGCGACCTCGACCTCGACCTGCCGCTTCTGAATGCGCTGATCGCCACCAACGAGGCGCAGGTCGCCCGCGCCGTCGAGATGGTCGCCGACCTCGGGGTCCGCAACATCGCCTTCCTCGGCATCAGCTTCAAGTCGGGCACCGACGACCTGCGCGAAAGCCCGCAGGTGACGCTGGTGGAACGGCTGATCGGCAAGGGATTCAATCTGCGCATCTACGACAAGAACGTCCATCTTGCCCGGCTTCTGGGTGCGAACCGCGCCTATATCGAGGGGGTCATCCCCCATATCGGCGACATCCTGTCGGATGACATGGACGCGGTGCTGGCGCATGGCGATCTGGTGATCGTCGGCAACCCCGCGCCGGAGTTCCGCCTGCTGGCCGACCGCCTTGGCCCACGGCACCGGGTTCTGGACCTCGCCCGCATCCCCGGCCTGTCGGCCCATCTCGGAGAGCGCTATCGTGGCATCAACTGGTAAGGCGCTTCCCGGTGCCGGCCGCCGCGTCCTGATCGTGGTCGAAAACCTGCCCGTGCCCTTCGACCGCCGGGTCTGGGCCGAGGCGACGACGCTGGCCCAACATGGCTACACCGTCTCGGTCGTCTCGCCCAAGGGCAAGGGGTTCGAGGCGGACTACGAGCTTCTCGACGGCGTCCATGTCTACCGCCACGACCTGCCGCCCGAGGGCAATTCGGCCGGCGGCTACCTGCGCGAATACGGCTCGGCGATCTGGAACGAGCTGCGCCTGGCGCTGAAGGTCCGGCGCGAACGCGGGATCGACGTGCTGCACGGCTGCAACCCACCCGACCTGATCTTTCTCGTCGCCTGGGCGATGCGGCCCTTCGGCGTGCGCTACCTCTTCGACCACCACGACATCTGCCCCGAGCTTTACGAGGCCAAGTTCGACAAGCGCGGCCTTCTGTGGAAGGCGATGGTTCTGTTCGAGTGGCTGACCTTCAAGACCGCCTCCGTCTCCATCGCCACCAACGAAAGCTACGCCGAGATCGCGCGGCGGCGGGGTGGCATGAAGCCCGAGGACGTTTTCGTCGTCCGCTCCGGCCCGAAGATCGAGAAGCTGGAGCTGCGGCCGCCGAAGCCCGAACTGAAGAAGGGCGCGAAATACCTCATCGGCTATGTCGGCGTGATCGGCCAGCAGGAGGGGCTCGACCTGCTGGTGGAAAGCGCCGAGCACATGATCCGCCGCATGGGGCGCAACGACGTGCATTTCGGCATCGTCGGCGGCGGTCCTGCGCTGGAGGAGGTGCAGGCCGACGTGCGGGCCCGGGGCCTCGGGGATCACTTCACCTTCACCGGACGCGCGCCCGACGACCTGCTCCTCGACATGCTCAATACCGCCGACGTCTGCGTGAACCCCGACCGGGTGACGCCGATGAACGACCTCAGCACCATGAACAAGATCATGGAATACATGACGCTGGCCAAGCCGATCGTGCAGTTCGAGCTGAAGGAGGGCCGCGCCTCTGCCGCCGCCGCCTCGCTCTATGCACGGCCCAACGACACGGCGGACTTCGCCGAGAAGATCGTGAGCCTGCTCGACGATCCGGGCAAGCGGGCCGAGATGGGCCGGATCGGGCGCGAACGGGTGCAGGCGGCGCTGAGCTGGGCGCATTCGGTGCCGAACCTTCTGGCTGCCTACGACCGGATCTTCGCCAAGATGGGGCGTTAGGCCAACCGCCGGAGGCAGAGCGCGGTGGCGTAGAGCCAGCCGACGACGAAGCCGCCGAGATGGGCCTGCCAGGCGAGGCCGCCGCCCGAGGTCCAGGTCAGGATCGCGTTCCCGGCCGCAAGCCCGAAGACCATCGCCAGGACATTGCGGACGGGCAGGCCGCGGGCGATGCGCCGGTCGAACTCCTGCGCCAGAAGCGCGCCGGCAAGCCCGAAGAGCGCGCCGGAGGCCCCGACCATCGGCGTCGGCGCCGTGGTCAGACCGGCAAAGCCGAGCGCACCGCCGAGGAGCGAGAGCGCATAGGCCCGGAAGAACCCCCAGCCGCCGATCCGCGCTGCGACCGGCCCGGCGAGAAGGAGCAGCGTGGCCATGTTCACCGCAAGGTGCCAGGGCCCGGCATGAAGGAAGCCGTAGCTCACGAACATCGCCAGGGGCTGGAGGGCATAGTTCGGCTGCCAGTCGCCAAGAAGACCGGGCCAGAAGCCGGCATACTGATAGGTCAGGAGCCGCCACCACGGCTGGCCCCAAAGCCGCCAGTCCGCTCCGGTCAGGATGATTTCCGGCAGGATGCAGAGCGCGGCGATCACCCACACCGACCGCGGGATCGGCCCGCCGAAAGAGCCGGAGTTTCCCGTCATGTCGCCCGTGTCGCTCATGCCGGCATCCTGCCGATGCGGGCGTCGCCCGCAAGGGGGGCAGCGCACCCGATCAGAACGGCACGAATTGCGGCAGCCGCGCGAGGCCGAGCCGCATGAACCGCATCAGCCGCGCCTCGGCATCCGCTTCGCTCTCTCCCGGCTCGATCGGCGTGACGTAACGCACCAGCGCGCCATCGGTGCGCCCCACCGTCAGGCTGTCGTGCAGCACCGAGAGCTTGGCGCGGAAGTCGTTGGCGATTCGCTTTCCGCGACCCTCGAACCAGTAGATGACCAACTGCTTCGACAGGCCCTTCTGGATCACCGCGCGGTTGGCGTTGAACCGTCCATAGCCCACGTCGGTAAGATCGAGCGGCATTTCCTGTAGCGTGAAAACCTCCCACCCGCCGGTCGGCAGGCAGACCTCGGGCGAATGGATGCCCTGGCCTTCGGTCTGCTTGGCGTACCAGGCGACGAAGAAGTTCACGACGCTTCCTTCGCCCGGGGTCTCGTAGAAGGCGTTGAGATAGTCGTCGGCGGCGAGCACCCGTTCGACGTCCGGCTCCAGCTCGACGGTGTAGCTCTGCCAGTCGCCAAGCTGCCGCGGGAAAAGCAGCAGCGGATCGCGCCCCGGCGCCGTGACCTCGGTCGCGGGCAGGGTCTGCCAGGCGGTGGAGGCGGCACCGGTCAGAAGCACGGCCAGCAGAAGCGCCGGCGTGGCACGGATTGCGAAGACACGGGCAAAGATCGCGCCGAACCCCTCGAAATCCAGGTCGATCGCATCCGCCAGAGACAGCGGATTCGGCGCGAAGCGCTGGAGGATCATGGCGAGCGCGAAGAGGATCGCCACGCAGATCAGGAAGATCACCCAGCCCTCGAAGAAGTGGAGGAACCCCTCCGCCTGCTCGATCCCGTAATTGTTGACGAGAACGCCGATCACCGCGATGCGGACCGAATTCATCAGCACGGTGAGCGGCGCGGCCGACAGCAGCAGCGCGAACTTGTGCCACAGCGGCCCGCGGTAGAGGATGGCGAAAAGGTAGGAGAACGACAGGATCGGGAACAGGTAGCGCAGGCCCGAACAGGCTTCGGCCACCTGTAGCTTGTAAACCCCGAGGTCGATCACGTTGCCTTCGAGGAAGACGGCAACGCCACCGAGGCTCAGGAACCACACGCCGAGCGCCGAGGAGATCCATTGCAGGAAGATGGTGAGCTTCCAGTAGAGCACCTGCGGCAGGGGCAGCATGAAGATCAGGTGGAAGACCGGCAGCATGTGGAGCCGCCCGCGGCGCCAGCCGAAAAGCGTCAGCACGACGCCCGCGACCCAGAAGATGAAGGCATAGGTGACGATGTCGGGCACGCGCATCAGGTTGCCGAGCCCGGCGAGGGCAAGCCCGGCCATCAGCACCAGAAGGCCCGGCCAGCGCGTCCGCGCCTCTGCTGCGGGTGGCGGCATCCGCCGCTGTTCGCGCAGGAAGAGATAGAGCGAAATCAGCGGGATCAGTGGTCCGTGGCTGTATTCGGCCGTCGACCAGGCCAGCGCAAGCGAGACATGGCCAATCCAGAAGATCGGCAGCGAGACGACGATCAGGAGAACGAACAGCGCGAATCCCGCCGGGTTGACGGCACCGAGGGAAAGCGGGGCGCCCCGGTCGGGGCTTGTGGACTGGCTCATGTTGGTTGCGCGCTCGGACTGATACAACGCCCTAAAAGCTAAGGGAAAAACGCCGGCAAAGCGAACGGATTCGGCAGCCCGGTCTTAGATCCTCGCGGGCCTGCCGGGCCGCCGCTTCATGCCGACCCCGGCATCCGGCTCAGGGCCGGTAGCTGAAGGTTCGGCCGAGCGTCAGGAAGACCGAGTTGGACTGCGCATCGCCCGGAGCCGAGGAATCCGACCGGTGGCGCAGCAGCACGCCGCCCGTCAACGCCCAGTCCTGCGTCAGGTCATAGGAATAGGCTGCCCTGAGGCTCGTCCTCTCGATCGTCGGGGCGTTGCCGATGCCGGCGCTTTCCGACCGGCCCCAGTTCGCCGAGAAGTCGAGCCGCGAGTTGTTGTTGATCTCGTAGCCGTAGGCGACCGTCAGGCGGGTGTCGAGAACGTCTTCGTTGACATTGTTGGTGCTTACCGCCCGGTTGAGCGACACGGCGATGTTCGACGACCGGAGCTGCCGGTCATAGGCAAGCGTCGCGATCGCATAGGTGTTGCCGCTGGGCGAGTGCGTGCCCCCGAGCGAGGCCGAGAACGTGCCGAGCGGAAGCTGAAGGCTGCGCCCGAAGCGGAAGCTCTCGCGCGTGCCGTTCTGGTTCACGGTCGAGTCGACGCCGACGAAGGCGGTGCCGTTCGCCAGCGTCTGCGTCAGCGTCGCGGCGCCGGACACGCCGTCGCGGTGCTGGGTGCCGGTGGTCGTATCCGTCTCGACCTCGGTGAAGCCGATCTGGGCGTCGAGGACCAGCACGGGATTGATGTCCTGGACCACGCCGATCGAATAGTCCGTCGTCGTGCGGTCGGTCTGCGGCGTGTCCTCTGCCGTGTAATGCGCAAAGTCGGCATTGAATCGCAGGCTTGTCACCGGCGACAGCTTCAGCGCCACGGTCGCGTTGGCGCTGTCGGTCTTGTTGCCGAAAAGCCGTGCGTTGGCGGCAAGTGCCGTCGCGTCGTAGTCCTTTTCGTCGTGGGCAAGACCGAGCGTGAAGGTCACCGGATCGTTGATGCCGGTGACGAAGCTCAGCCCCGCGTTGCGCACCGTCATGGTGCCGCCGCCGGCATAGAAGGCACCGGCATTCGTCTCTTCCTGTTCGATCTGGAACGGGTCGAGGAACTCGCGGTCCACATGGCGGTAGCGGCCGGTGAGCGTGAACTGGCTGTTCACGCCGTCGAGCCGGTAGCGCAGGCGCACCGTCGGATCCTCGAAGCCGGACAGCGACCGCCCGGGGATGTCGCCGTAGCGCAGGACGCCCGAGCCGGTGAGGCTGAGATCCTGCACGCCGGTGACGCTGGAAAGCCCGAAGGTCAACCCGTTGTCCAGGATCGTCGAGGTTCCGGGGCTGGTCGGCTGAAGCTGGAAGTTGTCGTCGACCTTCAGCGTGGATGAGACGCCGATGTCGATCTGCAACCCCGCCTTGGCCGGCACGGCGGGCTGGGCAGCCGTGCCGGCGGCGGCCGTCGCGCCGGCTGCCGCCGCCGTGCCGGTTGCCGTGGTCCCCGCTGCCGTTCCGGGTGGAGTGTACCCTGTCACCGATGTGCCAACGCTCCCCTGAGGGAGCGCAGCGCCGGGCCAGAGTGTCGAAAGTGCCGCGATTGCCGCGGTCGTCGTTCTGCTCGTCCCCACCTTGTCCGCCTTTATTCGAAGAGTTTGCGCTCCGGCGCCACGATGACGTCACCATCCCGGAGGACGATCACCGGTGCTTTTGCTCCGCCCTGAATGGCCTTGTAGTTGAAATTGTAGACCGTCTCCATGCCCGTCTTCTTGTCGGGACGGTGCAGCTGGATCCGCTTGACCGCCGCGAACCGGGTCAGGCCCCCGGTTTCGGCCAGGAACTGCAGAAGCGTCGTGCCCGACTGGATGTCGAGCCGGCCCTGGGTGTTGAATTCGCCCACCGCATAGACGGCCACGGTGCCATAGGGCCTCACGTTGGCGGCCACGGCCTGCGCCTGCGCCGCATTGACGGCCGAGGTCACGGGGTTGAGCTGGCCGACCGACAGGAACACCGTCGGCGCCGAGGCGAAGTTGGGTGTGAGCGCCGTCGAGATCGCGTCGCGCATCGATTCCACGCTCTTGCCCGTCGCGCGGACGGTGCCGACGAGCGGCAGGCTCACGCTGCCGTCCGGAAGAACCAGGAGGCTGCGGTTGAGGCTGGGGTCTTCTAGGACCTCCATTTGCAGGACGTCGCCCGGCTGGATGCGGTAGCCGCTTTGCGCCCAGGCCGCCGGCACCAGCAGCACGGCAATAAGGAAGGCAGCGAGAGCTCTGAACATTTCAGTTCCTCAGTCACAATCGAATCTTTGGTCAGGTTAAGGCCCGCGCCCGGCAAATCAAAATGTTAAGTTCCGAAGTTCAGGTGCTGGGGGCGGGGCGAGGCCGATTTCGTGCCCGCTCGGCAACAGACACGGGGGTTAGTTTCCAACCGTGACACCATCTGCCTCGAGCCGGGCCTTTTCCTGCCGCGCGGATGCCACGAAGTCCCGCGAATCGGTGGCCTCGATGCGCGCGAGCACTTCGTTGAACTGCGCCAGCGCCTCGGGTTGCCGGCCGAGCTTCAGATAGGTCATGGCAAGGTGGTAGCGCACCTGAGGGTCCTCACCGAGGCCCTCCACGGCTTTCTCAAGCTCCTTCGCCGCATCGGCGTAGTTGCCGCGCTGGTAGGCGATCCAGCCGTAGGTGTCCTGATAGGGCGGCATGTCGCTGCCGCGCAGCCGCCGTGCGATCACCTCGGCGCGGGCCAGGCTGTCGGGGTCGGTCTGGCGCGACGACAGGAGGCTTGCGAGGTTGTTCGCGATCACCGGATTGGCGCTGTTCTGCTTGTAGAGGTCTTCGTAGATCGCGATGGCGCCGTCGATGTCGCCCGCGCGCTCCAGGAACCCGGCCTTCGCCCACTTGAGTTCGCCCGAATCCGGCACGGCGGAAAGGGCCTCGTCGATCGTCGCATGGGCTTCGTCAAGCCGCTTGGGGTCGGCGAGGATCGTGCGGGCAAGCGCCATCCAGGCGGCGACACGACTCTTGTCCTCGCCAAGAAGCTTGCGGTAGCGCTCTTCCGCGCCGGCCGCATCGCCGCTCAGCGCGCGCACCGAGGCGTCGATGAACCGCAGGTCGGGGTCGTCGGGGTTTTCCGCGAGAAGGCTCGTCGCATAGGCGCGCGCCTTGTCGGTCTGGCCGTTGGCGAGGTGCGCGCGCAGGATCGCCACCTTGGCGTCCAGCCCGCCCTTTCCCTCGGTGACGAGGCCCTGCAAATAGCCGATCGCCTGGTCGGTGTCGCTCTGTCCGGCGAGGATCACCGCGCGAAGCGACTGGGCCGCCGGCCCGGCCGCGGGGTCTGTCTGCGCCTCAAGCTCGGTCGCCACGCTCGCCGCGCGCGCCCAGTCCTGCATCGCCACATAGATCTGGCCGAGCGGGACCAGAAGCGACACGTTCCCGGGCGCGATGCGCAGCGAGTCGATCAGAACCCCCTCGGCCGGGATGAGCTTGTTCTCCGAGGCCAGAAGCTGCGCATAGCGCAGCGATTCCGCCGGCGCCCGGCTCGACGCCTCGACCGCAAGCGAAAGCGATTCCCGCATCAGGTCGCGGTTGCCGTCGCGTTCATAGGCCTGTGCCATGAGGGTGAGGATGCTCGCATCGCGCGGATTCTGGTCGTAGGCGCGCCGCAGGATCGCGATGGCCTCGCCGACCTGGTCGTCGAGGATAAGCCAGTTCGCCTTGAGCTTCAGCGCCTCGGCATCGCCGCTGTCTTCCTGCAGCACTTCCTCGACGAGCGCGCGCGCCCCCACGGTATTGCCGACGCTCGTCAGCATCCGCGCCAGCCCGACCTTCGTGCGCTGTGTATCGGGCGAGGGTTCGGATGCCTCGATGATGTCCTGCATCTCGGCAATGGCCTCGTCGCGGCGGCCGAGATCGAAGACGAAGCCTGCGCGCGCCGCGCGATAGACTGGCGAACCGGCGCCATCGGCGATGACGCGTTCAAGCTCCGCCACCGCGGCCTCCGCCCCGCGTTCCTCCGACAGGAAGCGGACGAGCTGGAGAACGCGATCCTGATCCGCGATGCCCGGGGCGATGCGGCCGCGCAGGAAGGCCTCGGCCTTGTCGATCTCGCCCTTCGATTCATACCAGCGCACCAGCGCCTCGGCCATCTCGGGGGCGTCCCTGAACCGGTCGACCATGTCGATGAGCCCGGCCTCGACGGCGGCGTCGTTGCCCAGCGCGGCATTGACCGACAGCCGCTGGGCATAGAGGGCGCGATCCTCGGGGACGAGCCGGAGCGCCTCTTCGATCGCCACGAGCGCCGTGTCGAAATGCTGCGAGCGGATCAGGTCGTCGATCACCACCCGGTGCAGAAGAAGGTTCGCCGGCGCCGTCTTCAGCAGGTCGCGCGCCTGTTGCGACGTGGCGACGATGGCGCCGGCGTCGTTCGCCTCGGCGGCGACGGCATAGTCGGCCGCGACCTTGACCGCCTCGAGATCGGTGTCGTCCGGGATCTGCTTCAGCGCCTCGGCGGCATAGCGCTGGGCGGTCTTCCAGTCTCCGGCGTCGGCGGCGATCGCGGCGAGCGCCCTCTGCGCCTCATGGTCGTCGGGATACTGCTCCACCAGCCGCAGGTACTGCGAGAACGCTTCGCGCAGGTTGCCGCGGCCGCGCTCGGCCTCGGCATAGGCGCGGCGCGCTTCCCTGTGGCTTCCGTCAAGCTGGAAGACGTTGCGGAACTCCACCAGCGCGCGATCGACGTCGCCCGATTGAAGGTAGGAGAGCCCGGCCTGATAATGCTTCTCGGCCCGTTCCTTCGCCGAATCGCAGGCCGATAGAAGCATCAGTCCGGCGGTAAGCGCGACCGTCGTCAGGATCTTGCGAAGAGCCATCCCAATTCCTCGATGCGCCGCGCCCTTCATCCCGCCCCCCTGCGGGTCTCTGGCCGGCGAACGCCCCCACGTTCCTGTTCCGGAGCCTTTTGCCCGACCATGCCGGGCGCGTCAAATCAATATCCCGTCCCCTTGATCACCACCCGCGTGGTGGCGATGAGAAGCCTGAGGTCGGTCAACAATGATATGTCTTCCTCGTACTCGCGATCAAATTCGGCACGTTTCGAGAACTCGACCTCGTTGCGCTCGGAGACCTGCCAGGGCCCGGTAATGCCGGGGCGGAGCGCATAGTAGGCCACGCCGCTGTAGAGCGATCGCTGCGACGGCATCATCGGCCGTGGGCCGACAAGGGACATGTCGCCCACAAGGACGTTCCACAACTGCGGCAGCTCGTCCATCGAGGTCTTGCGCAGCAAGCGGCCCACGGGGGTGATGCGGGGGTCCGCCTTCAGCTTCTGCGTGCTGTTCCATTCGAGCCGCGCTTCGGGGTTGCGGTCGAGGAACTGTTCCAGCATCCGGTCCGCATCCGGCACCATCGTCCGAAGCTTCAGCATCCGGAACGTCCGCCCGCCCCGGCCAACGCGGTCGTTCCAGTAGAACGGGGACGACCCGTCCAGCGCGACGGCGAGCGCGAAGAGGAGGATCAGCGGGACGACGACGATGCCCGTCAGGACGACTGCCACGATGTCGAGCGCCCGCTTGCCGAAATTGCGATACAGGCCGCCCCGCCTGGGGACGTTCACGAGGCCCATGGAAGCGCTGGCCATGCCAAAGTCTTCGGAAGGGTCATGGATCTGTAGCGTCATACCCTGGTTCCGGTCACGACCGCACCCACTCACACCAAAAGCACCTGCAAGGTCGCCGGTTCCCGGCCCGAAGCGACAAGATGCGATTCCAAGAATGCAGCAGCACCCAACATGAATTCATATCACCTTCGCCGGCCTTGCGGAACGGGACATTTGGCTACGCCATTGTTTTTTACGTCTTTCCAGCCGCTCTCCGGCCATTTGTGTGCGAATATTCGCCCATCCTGGTGCGGGTGAGCCGGTTATTGTGTCGGATTGTTCAACAGACGCCGCCGATCGGGAATTTGTGCGCCTGCAGCATCGCCGGGGACGATCAGGCAAGACAATGATTCGAACACCATGTAAAAGGCTCCGGTGAACTTGCCGGTAGCCGCCCGCGCGGCGCCATCAAGTTGACGAAGTTGTATGAGCATTTGCCCCGTGAGTTCCGGGGCGCCCCGGGGTAACAAGTCCAAGGCGGACGGGGTTCGAGCAGTGGCCCGCCGCCCGAGAAATGGATTGCGGATGAACAAGGCTGTGGAGCCCACAACGGACGAAGGGAACAGCGTCGGCTTCTACATGGACTTCTTCGGGTTCCGCGAGCGTCCGTTCACGCTCGTGCCCGACCCGGATTTCCTGTTCTGGTCGCCGCAGCACCGTCGCGCCTATTCGGTGCTCGAGTTCGGCATCCTCAGCCGCGCGCCGATCACGCTCGTCACCGGCGGCGTCGGCTGCGGCAAGACGACGCTCCTGCGCGAGCTTCTGCGCCAGTTCGGCAACAAGGTCACCGTGGGCCTCATCTCGAACGCCCAGGGCGGGCGGGGCGAGCTGATCCAGTGGGTGCTGAACTCGCTCGGCGTCGCCTTCGACCCCAATGTCGGCTACGTCCAGCTTTTCCAGAAGCTGCAGGACTACCTGATCGACGAATACGCCTCGGGCCGCCGCGTCGTGCTGATCTTCGACGAGGCGCAGAACCTTTCGCCCGAAAGCCTCGAAGAGCTTCGGATGCTGACCAACATCAACTCCGGCAAGGACGAGGTCATCCAGCTTGTGCTGGTCGGGCAGCCGGAGCTGCGCGACATGGTGCTCGATCCGTCGCTGCGCCAGCTTGCGCAGCGGATCGCGGCCAGCTTCCACCTGCTGCCGCTCGACGAGAACGCCGTGGTCGAACTGATCCGCCACCGGCTGAAGGCCGCGGGAGGGACGGGCGAGGAAGTGACCGAGGCGGCCGCACAGATGGTCTATCGCACCACCCACGGCGTTCCGCGTCTGGTCAACCAGCTTTGCGACATGGCATTGCTCTATGCCTGGAGCATGGATAACCACCATGTTGACGAACACGTGGTTCAATCCGTGCTGGATGATGGAGTATTCTTTGCCGCACAGATCGCGGCCGAGGAAGAGAAACGCAAATGAATCTGGACC
>JAUQYA010000047.1 GCA_030837785.1 Albidovulum sp. | reverse complement strand
CAAGATCAAGGGCGTCAACAAGCGTGACGCGACCGCCGTGCAGCTTGCCGTGGACCCGGTGCCGGGCAAGCTCGAATTCATGGTGGACGGCCAGCGGTCGAGCCTTCTGGTCGAGGAGGCCGACAACATGACCGACCGCCGCCGCGAGAAGCTGGCGCGGTTCCGGGCGCAGGGCAAGGTCGTGACGGTGGAGACGCTGCCGCTCGACGCGATCTTCGACCGCTACGACGCGCCCGAGGCGATCGACTATTTCAGCCTGGACGTGGAAGGGTCGGAGACGCGGATCCTGCGCGACTTCCCGTTCGACCGCTACCGCTTCCTGTCGATGACGATCGAACGCCCGACGCCGGAACTGAACGATATCCTCTTCCGCAACGGCTATCACTTCGTGAAGAACTCGCTCTACGACACGTTCTACGTGCACGAAAGCAACCCGCGCTTCGGCCTGATCGAGAAGCAGCCGTTCGAGCAGTTGCCGCCGAAGCTGTTCTGAGGCTGTTCTGACCGGGGGCCGGCCGCGGGGGGCTGCGACGGCGCCGCGGCGGCCCCGCCCGCTCAGGCTTTCGTCGGCCGCGCCTCGGGAAGCGCGATCCGGGCGACCTGTTCGGCGATCGGATCGACCGACAGCGGGTGGGTGTCGCCGGAATGGTCGGCGGGGTTGCCGATGTCCTGCCAGCGGCCGTTCTTGTAGAGTTCCAGCGCGCCGAACCCGGCCTTGTAGCCCATCTTGCGGCTGCCCGGCACCCAGTAGCCGAGATAGACGTAGGGCAGCCCGGTGCGCCGGGCGAGGTCGACATGGTCGAGGATGATGTAGGTGCCGAGGCTGTCGCAGGCCTTGTCGGGCTCGTAGAAGCTGTAGACCATGCTCAGCCCGTCATCGAGAACGTCGGTCAGGCAGACGGCGGTCAGGCTGCGCCGGCCGCCCGGTTCCTCGGGCGGCGCGGAATATTCGATCACCCGGCTCTTGACCGGGGTCTCCTCGATCATCGCGGCGAATTCGAAAATGTCCATGTCGGCCATGCCGCCGTCGGAATGCCGGCTGTCGAGGTAGCGGCGGAACAGCGCATACTGGTCCTCGGTGGCCCAGGGGCTGGTCGCGTCGCGGCGCAGGTAGGCGTTCTTCTTCTGCGTCCGCCGCTGGCTGCGGCTCGGAACGAAGTCCGCCACCCGGATGCGGGCCGAAAGGCAGGCCGCGCATTCGGCGCAGGAGGGGCGGTAGAGCACGTTCTGCGACCGCCGGAAGCCCTGCTTGGAAAGCGCGTCGTTCAGCCTTTCGGCATTCTCGCCCTGAAGCGCGGTGAACAGCTTCCGTTCCGACCGCCCCTCGAGATAGGGGCAGGGCTGCGGAGCCGTCACATAGAACTGGGGCGCGATGGGCAGGGTGTGGCGCATGGGCCGGCCGGTGGGCGGATGATCGCTGGTGAAGGTGGTGGTCTGCGCAGACGTTAGCAAGAGCGTCGAACGCCGCCAAGCCTTCTGTTGCCGACAATTCCGCCCAAATCGCCGCCAAACTGCCCGGCGCGGGATGCGCGCCGGGCCAAGTCGGGGCGAGTGCCCGCCTCAGCTTTGGCCGGGGGTTTCGTCGCCGCCGCGGGCGCTGTCTTCGCGGGCGGTGCGGGCGCGTTCCTCCATGTACTGGTCGAACTCGGCCTTGTCCTTGCTGTCGCGCAGCCGGCTCAGGAAGGCCTCGAACGCCTCCTGTTCGCGTTCCAGCCGGTCAAGCGTGTCGGCCTTGTAGGCGTCGAACGCGGTGTTGCCAGAGGACCGGAACCCGTGGCGGTGGCGCCAGGCGCGGGCCATGTCGTGGTGGGCGTTATGCCGGCCGAAACCGCAGCGGTGCGAGAACATGCGTCTGCTCCAGATCATGTAGCCGAGGATGAAGAGGCCCAAGGGCCAGAAGACGATGAAGCCGAGCACCGTGGCGGCGATCCAGGCGCCCTTGCCGCGCTCGTCGAGCCAGGCTTCGGCGCGGCCGGGCCAGGCGGCGATGGTGGACATGGGGGTTCCTCCGTGTGTTGACATTCCGTGTGTTGACATCCTGCGTCGGGGTCGTGCGTTGATGTGAAATCCATTCACATTTCGCAACATCGGAAGCGGGCCCGGTGTCTTCAAGGGCTGATGTAAAAGAAATTCACATCACGCCGAGGCGGGCTGCCCCTCGGTGAAGTCGGCGAGGCCTGCCGCAGTGATCTTCAGAAGCACCTCAGGCGCCACCGGGAAGATGTGCCGCGGCGTTCCGGCCGCGCCCCAGACCAGCGGGAAGTCCAGAAGCCGCGGGTCGAAGAAGGTGGGGACCGGCACGAGGTGGCCGACCGGCGCCACGCCGCCGATGGCGAAGCCGGTCTCGGCGCGCACGAGGTCGGCATCGGCCTTGCCGAGCCTCTGGCCCGCGACGCGACTGGCTTTCTCGGGGCAGACGCGGTTGCCGCCCGCGGTGAGGAAAAGCACGATGTGGCCGGTGTCCTCACCGCGGAAGATGATCGACTTGGCGATCTGGTCGAGCGCGCAGCCCGCCGCCTCGGCCGCCTGCTGGGCGGTGCGCGTCTCGCCCGGCATCTCGAGAATATCCGCGGCGACCCCCGCCGCAGCCAGCGCCCCGGCCACCCGCTTCAGGCTCTTGCTCATTGCTGTCTCCCCTCCGGTCGGGCCAGTGAAGCCTGCCGCGGCCGGATGCGCAAGCAGGGATCGGATGCGCAAGCAGGGATGCGGGATGCGCAAGCAGGGATCATTGACGCGGGCCTGCCCGCCGCTAGTGTCGGCCCATGCGTTTCGCCTCCCGCCTGACCCGCTGCCCGATCCCCTACGAGCCCGCCCGGGCCGCCGACGTGTCGGCGCGCTTTGCGGGCCTTGCACCCGAGCTTCGCGCGCTGCTCGAAGGTGCGGCCGGATGCAGCCCCTTCCTCTCCGGCCTCATGCAGAAAGAGGCGCTCTGGCTCGAGGCGGCGCTGGAGGGCACGCCCGAGGCGGCGCTTGAGGCCGAGCTTGGCCGGCTCGGGGCGGCCGATGGCGCCGACATGCTCGGCTCGGAACTGAGGCGCGCGAAGCGGCGGGTGGCGCTTCTGGCCGGGCTTGCCGATCTCGGCGGCGTCTGGCCGCTGGAGACCGTGACCGGAGCGCTGACGCGGCTCGCCGACCGGGCGGTGGATCTCGCGCTCGCTGTGCTGGTGGCGGCGGAGATCCGCCGCGGCAAGGTCCCGGGCGCGACCGAGGCGGATGCCGGAACCGCCGCGGGGATCGTGGCGATCGCGATGGGCAAGATGGGGGCGGGGGAGCTGAACTATTCCTCCGACATCGACCTCATCTGCCTTTTCGACGACGCCCGCCATGACGGGGCGGACATGGCCGAGGCACGGGCGGCCTTCATCCGTGTCGTGCGGAAGATGACCGCGCTCCTGTCGGACATGACCGCCGAGGGCTATGTCTTCCGCACCGACCTCAGGCTCAGGCCCGACGCCTCGGTCACGCCGGTCTGCATCTCGATGGCCGCGGCCGAGCAGTATTACGAGGCCCAGGGCCGCACCTGGGAACGCGCGGCCTATATCAAGGCCCGCGCGGCGGCGGGCGACATCGCCGCGGGCGAACGCTTCCTTCAGGCGCTGACGCCCTTCGTCTGGCGCCGCCATCTCGATTTCGCGGCGATCCAGGACGCCCACGACATGCGGCTCAGGATCCGCGACCACAAGCGGCTGCACGGGCCGATTGCGCTCGACGGCCACGACATGAAGCTCGGCGTCGGCGGCATCCGCGAGATCGAGTTCTTCACCCAGACCCGCCAGCTCATCGCCGGCGGGCGCGATCCCGGCCTGCGCCGGCGCGGCACGGTGGAGGCTCTCGCCGCCCTTGCGGCGAAGGGCTGGGTGCCGGCGGTGGACGCGGAGGAACTGACCGCGCTCTACCGCGCCCACCGCGAGGTGGAGCACCGGGTGCAGATGGTCGGCGACGCGCAGACCCATGCGCTGCCGGCCAGTCCCGAGGGCTTCGACCGGATCGCCCGGATGTGCGGCGAGGGCGACACGGAGAGGTTCCGCGCGGACCTTCGGGCGCGGCTCGCCCGCGTCGCCGAGCTGACCGAAGGCTTCTTCGCCCCCGGCGAGGCGCGCGCCGGCCCCGAGATGGACGAGGCGACGCGCGCCGTGGTGGACAGCTGGCGGTCCTACCCGGCGCTGCGGTCGCAGCGCGCGGTGGCGATCTTCAAGCGGGTCGAGCCGGAAATCCTCGGCCGGCTTTCCCGCGCCGCCAACCCCGCCGAGGCGCTCAGGCAGTTCGACGGCTTCCTCGCCGGCCTGCCGGCCGGGGTGCAGCTCTTTTCGCTCTTCGACGCCAATCCCCAGCTGATCGACCTGATTGTTGACATCTGCGCAACCGCGCCGGCGCTCGCCCAGTATCTTTCCCACAATGCCGCCGTGCTTGATGCCGTGATCGGCGGCGATTTCTTTGCCGAATGGCCGGGAAGCGGGGCGCTTGCGGCAGAGCTTTCCAGCCGCCTCGCCGCCCTCGGCGACTACGAGGCGCGGCTGAACGCGGCCCGCGTCTGGGCCCGCGAATGGCATTTCCGCATCGGCGTCCACCACCTGCGCGGCCTCATCGACGCTTCGGTGGCCGGGCGCGAATATGCCGGCCTCGCGGGGGCGGTGCTGGCCGCGCTCTGGCCCGTCGTGGTGGCCGAGTTCGCCCGCAAGCACGGGGCGCCGCCGGGCCGGGGGGCGGTGGTGCTCGGCATGGGCTCGCTCGGGGCGGAGCGGCTGAACGCCGCCTCCGACCTCGACCTCATCGTGATCTACGATGCCGCCGGGCGGGAGGCGTCCGAAGGCCCGCGGCCGCTCGCCTCGCGCGCCTATTACGCGCGGCTCACCCAGGCGCTGGTGACGGCGCTGACCGCGCCGATGTCCGACGGCAGGCTCTACGAGGTCGACATGCGGCTGCGCCCCTCGGGCCGGCAGGGGCCGGTCGCCACCTCGGTCGAGGGGTTCCGCGACTACCAGATGACCGAGGCCTGGACCTGGGAGCACCTGGCGCTGACCCGCGCCCGGCCCGTCGCGGGCGATGCCGCGCTGGGCGCCGAGGTGGAGGCGATCCGGCTTGAGGTGCTGGCGGCCAAGGGCGGCTCCGGCCACGTCCTGCCCGACGTGGCCGAGATGCGCGCCCGCATCTTCGCCGCCAAGGCCCCGGACAGCGAGTGGGAGGCCAAGACCGGCCCCGGCCGGTTGCAGGACATCGAACTTCTGGCCCAGTCCTGCGCGCTGCGCGCCGCGTCCCCCGCGCGGCGGGTGGAGCCGCAACTGCGCGCCGGTCTGCGCGCGGGCCTCCTCGGCCCCAAGGACGAGGCCGCGCTTCAGGAGGCCTACCGCTTCCTCTGGCGGCTTCAGGCCGGCGGGCGGCTGCTGACGCAGCGGCCGCTCGACATGGCGGCGATCGGCGAGGGCGGGCGCGCGTTCCTGCTGCGCGAGACCGGCATGTCGGATATCGCCGCGCTGACGTCGCAGCTTTGCCTCCGGACCGCGCGGGCCGCGGGCATCATCGACCGGACCCTCGGGACGCAGACGACCGGGGCCCGGGACACGGACGACGGAGCATGACGGGATGGGACGCATGGCGATGGACCTGAAGACGGCTGACCCGAAGGGGCTCGTGCGCGAAAGCTACCGGATCGAGGGGATCACCGGCGGCGAGTGCCGGTCGATCTTCCTCGACTGGGCGCTGAGCCTGCGGCCCGGCACCGACACGTCCGAGGCGCTGCGGACGCTCATCGCCGAATATGCGGCCGTTGCGCCCGGCCATCCGATGAACCCGGTGCTCGAGGCCGGGCTTCTGGCGCCGCCCACGCCCGCGCGGCGGGGCGGCCGGATGGGGCGCGCATCACGCCCCGGCGCGCGGAGCTGAGCCCGCGCGCGCCGTCGGCGCCCGTCATCGGCTCCTGTCGTCGCAGTCCCGATTTCGTACCCGCTTCGCCGCGGCCCCGCCATGCCCGCGCCGTTTTCGGCGGCGAGGATCATGGCCAGTCATAGCCAGCCTTGACCCCGCCACGATCGAACCGCCATGCGCCGCCTGCGACCCTTCGGCAAGTTCCTCTGCTGCTACCTCCCCGGTCTGGGGGGCGCGGTTCTGCTCGGGCGCCTGGCGGGCCCGAGCGCCCCGATGCTTGCGCCGCTGGTGCTCGTCTCGGTGGGGTTCCTCGCCTTCGCGGTCGCCGTGAGCGTCGCCGCGACGCCGCGCACCCGGCGCGGGGCCTCCGGAGAGGACGGCCCGGTCCTCGCGATGCTCGCGATCCGGCGCCATCGCTGGCGCCATGCGGCGGGCTTCGCGCTCGCCGGTGCCGCCGGCGGGGCGGTGGCGCTCCGCCTTTCCGGCGACGGTCTGGCGGCGGGGCTGACGGTGGGGCTGACGGCAGGGCTGACGGTGGGGCATCTCATTCTGTCGGTGGCGGTCCTGTTCGTCGCCGCCTGGCTGATCATCGGCGAGGCCGCCTGTTCGCAGGAGGCGATCCGGCGCGCGCTTCTTGACGAGGTGGAGCGGACCTGACCGCTCACCGCCGCAAACGTCGCGGCAGCGCGGCTGCCGCCCGGGCGAGCGTCTCGATCCCGGTCCAGTCGGCGGCCGCCACCCGGTCCTTCGGCGCGACCCAGCTCCCGCCGACGCAAAGGACGTTGCCAAGCGAAAGGTAGTCGCCCACGTTCTTCGGGCCGATGCCGCCGGTCGGGCAGAACCGGACCTGCGGGATCGGGGCGCCGATGGCCGAAAGCGCCGCGGCACCCCCCGAGGCCTCGGCCGGGAAGAATTTCTGCACCGTGTATCCGCGCTCCAGCAGCGCCATCACCTCGGTCGCGGTGGCTGCCCCAGGCAGGAGCGGCAGGCCCTCGTCCTCGCAGGCGGCGAGAAGCCGGTCGGTCGCCCCCGGCGAGACGCCGAAGCGGGCGCCGGCGGCCTTGGCGGCCTTCACGTCGGCCGGGGTGAGGAGCGTGCCCGCGCCGACGACGCCGCCCGCCACCTCCGCCATCGCGCGGATCGCCTCGAGTGCCACGGGCGTGCGCAGCGTGACCTCGAGCGCCGGGAGCCCGCCGGCGACGAGCGCGCGGGCGAGCGGCGCGGCGTCGTCCGCCCGCTCGATCACGAGGACGGGGACGACGGGGGCCAGCGCGCAGATGCGGGCGGCCTCACGGGCCTGGTCGGCGGGGGTCATGGCATCCTCCTTGAGGCGGCGCACCGGCGGCTGGCGGGGAGCCTCCGGCGGGACGATTTGAACCGCGGTGAAAGCGGTCAGTAAAGCACCGAGGCGCCGTCGGTGGCGGGGCCGACGGCGCGGCGGAAGGTCTCGAACAGCTCGCGCCCGGTGCCGAAGCGGTTCTGCGTCAGGTCCGGCTCGACCGGCGCGCGGGTGGAAAGGTCCACGCCCAGGGCGTCGAGCGTGCCCGCGACCGCGTCGAGCCGGATCACATCGCCGTCCCTCAGCCGCGCCAGCGCGCCGTCGCAGGCGGCTTCGGGGCTGACATGGATCGCCGCCGGAACCTTGCCCGAGGCGCCTGACATCCGCCCGTCGGTGACCAGCGCGACCCTGATTCCGCGGTCGAGCAGGACCGACAGCACCGGCGTCAGCGAATGCAGCTCGGGCATCCCGTTCGCCTGCGGCCCCTGGAAGCGGACGACGACCACGGTATCGCGGGTGAACTCGCCCCGCTGGAAGGCCGCCTTGACCGCGTCCTGGTCATGGAAGATGCGCGCCGGCGCCTCGATGACGCGGTGTTCCTCGGCCACGGCGGACACCTTGATGACCGCGCGGCCGAGGTTGCCGCCGAGTTCCCTGAGCCCCCCGGTCGGCAGGAACGGATCGGAGGCCGGGCGCAGGATGCGGTCGTTGAGCGACCGCTTCGGCCCCTCGCGCCAGGAAAGCTGCCCGTCGGTCAGCACCGGCTCCTCGGTGTAGCGGGCAAGCCCGTCGCCCGCTACGGTGCGCACGTCCTCATGGAGGAGCCCGGCGTCCAGAAGCTCGCCGACCAGGAAGGCGATCCCGCCGGCGGCGTGGAAATGGTTCACGTCGGCAAGCCCGTTCGGATAGACCTTGGCCATCAGCGGCACGAGGCCCGAGACCGCGTCGAAATCCTGCGGTTCGAGGAGGATGCCGGCGGCACGCGCCATCGCCGGCAGGTGGAGGAGATGATTGGTGGACCCCCCGGTGGCCATCAGCCCGACCATGCCGTTCACGAAGGCGCGTTCGTCGAGGATCTCGCCCACCGGGCGGTAGTCGTTGCCAAGCGCGGTGATGCGGGCCGCGCGGGTGACCGCGGCCTCGGTCAGCGCTTCGCGCAGGGGCGTGCCGGGGTTGACGAAGGACGCCCCCGGCAGGTGCAGGCCCATCAACTCCATCAGCATCTGGTTGGTGTTGGCGGTGCCGTAGAAGGTACAGGTGCCGGGGCCGTGGTAGGAGGCCATCTCGGCTTCCATCAGCTTGTCGCGGCCGACCTCTCCGGCGGCGAACTGCTGGCGGACCTTGGCCTTCTCGTCGTTGGGCAAGCCGCTGGTCATCGGACCGCCGGGGACGAAGACCGCCGGCACATGGCCGAAGGTGGCGGCGGCGATGACGAGGCCGGGCACGATCTTGTCGCAGATGCCGAGGTAGAGGGCGGCATCGTAGCAATTGTGGCTCATCGCGACGCCGGCGGCGAGCGCGATGACATCGCGGGAGAAAAGCGACAGTTCCATGCCGGCCCTGCCCTGGGTGACGCCGTCGCACATCGCCGGCACCCCGCCCGCGACCTGCGCGGTGGCACCGGCCTTGCGGGCGGCGGCACGGATCGCCCTGGGATAGTCCTCATAGGGTTGATGCGCCGAGAGCATGTCGTTGTAGGCGGTCACGATGCCGATGTTCGGGGCGCGGGCCGCGGCGAGGCGTGGCTTGTCCACGCCGGTGGCCGCAAGGGCATGGGCCTGGTTGCCGCAGCTCAGATGCGCGCGGGCGGGGCCTTCGTCGCGGGCCCGGGCGATCCGCTCGAGGTAGGGCGCGCGCAGCCGGGCCGAGCGGGCGCGGATGCGGTCGGTGATCTCCATGAGGCGGGGGGTCGTGGGCATGGCGGTCCTCCTCGGCTCAGGGTGCCTTTTCGGGGTGTGTTACGGTTAGCGCTAACAAAGGTCAAGACCAAGCCGGAAGCGCGGGCGGCCCCGCGGTGGACGGGGCGTGGAGGGGGCGGCCGGGACGATGATAGCGGAAACAGGCGCGGCTGACAGGCCCAAGAATGCGTGAACGGGCAGGGCCGCGACCGCGCGGCAGGGCTTTCCCGCGCCGGCGTGCCGGACTAGAGGAGGGAAAACATCCCGGATGCCCGCCATGACCTCAGCACTCCCCGTCGTCCGCCTGCGCCCCAAGGCCGAGGCGCGGGCGATCCGCCACGGCTTCCCCTGGGTCTATGCCGACGAGCTGGTGACCGACCGGCGGACGCAAGCGCTCTCCCCCGGAACCTTCGCGGTGCTGGAGGATGCCGAGCGGCGCCCCCTCGGCGTGGTCACGGTCAACCCGGCCTCGAAGATCATCGCGCGGGTTCTCGACCGCGACCCGCAGGCGGTGATCGACCGCGCCTGGATCGCCGCCCGGATCGCCCGGGCGCTCGCGCTCCGCGACCGGCTTCATGAGGCGCCCTTCTACCGGCTGGTCCATGCCGAGGCGGACGGGCTGCCCGGCGTCGTCATCGACCGCTTCGGGGCGGCGGCGGTGATCCAGCCCAACGCCGCCTGGGCCGAGGCGATGATTGCCGACCTGGCCGCGGCGCTTGCCGGGGTGACCGGGGTCACGACCATCGTCAAGAACGGCACCGGCCGCGCGCGCGGGCTCGAGGGGCTGGCGGAGGAGACTGTGCTGCTCGCCGGCGCGCGCGACGGGCCGGTGGCGGTGCCGATGAACGGCGCCGTCTACATGGCCGACCTTCTCGGCGGGCAGAAGACCGGGCTCTTCTTCGACCAGCGGCCGAACCACGCCTTTGCCGCGAGGCTCGCGAAGGGGGCGCGGGTGCTCGACGTGTTCAGCCATGTCGGCGGCTTTGCGCTGGCCGCGCTCGCCGGCGGGGCGGAAAGCGCGCTCGCCGTCGATGCCTCGGCCGCAGCGCTGGATCTGGCGGGGCAGGGGGCGCGGGCCACCGGCGTCGCCGACCGCTTCATCACGCACAAGGGCGATGCCTTCGCCACGATGGAGGCGCAGGCGGCCGAGGGCGCGCGGTTCGACCTCGTCGTCTGCGACCCGCCCGCCTTCGCGCCGTCGAAACCGTCACTGGAGGCGGGGCTGAGAGCCTACGAGCGCGTCGCGCGACTGGCCGCGCCGCTGGTGGCGCCGGGGGGCTTCCTCTGCCTCTGCTCCTGCTCGCACGCGGCCGACCTTGCGCAGTTCCGCAACGCCTCGGCGCGCGGGATCGGCCGGGGCGGGCGGCGGGCGCAGCTTCTCCACACCGGATTTGCCGGGCCTGACCATCCGCAACTGCCGCAACTGGCCGAATCGGGCTATCTCAAGGCGCTGTTCTTCCGGCTCGACGGATGAAGGCGCTGCTCGATGCCTGCGTGCTCTATCCGACCGTTCTCAGGGAAATCCTGATCGGCGCGGCGCGGGCGGGGCTCTATACGCCGCTCTGGTCCGATCGCATCCTCGAGGAATGGGCCCGCGCGGTGGTCAAGCTCGGCCCCGGGGCGGAGATCGTCGCGCGGGCCGAGATCGCGGCGCTTCGGGCGGCGTTCCCCGCGGCAGCCGTTCCCCAGCGCGAGGGGCTTGCGGCGCGGCTCTGGCTGCCCGACCCGGCCGATGTCCATGTCCTCGCCGCCGCCATCGCCGGGGGTGCCGATGTGATCGTCACCTTCAACGCCGCCGACTTCCCGCGCGGGCTGCTGGCCGACGAGGGGATCGCCCGCGAAGACCCCGACCGGTTCCTCATCGGCCTCTGGCAGGGCGCGCCCGACACTGTCGCGGCCGTGGTGGAGGCGGTGCGGGCGGAGGCCGAGCGGCTGTCGGGGGAACCCCAGCCGCTCCGGCCGCTTCTCAGGCGGGCGAAGCTGCCGCGGCTCGGCAAGGCGCTCTCGTCCTGAGGGCGGTCAGCGGCCGAGGCCCCATTTCGCCTCGTTGGCCTCGATCGCGGCGATGCGGTCGGCGGTCGCCGGATGGCTCAGGAGCCAGGCGGGCGCGCTGCCGCCGCCGCCGGTCAGCCGGCCGAGCTTGGCGAAGAGCGACTTCTGCGGCCCGGTGCCGATCCCGGCCTTGACGAGGAGTGCGGAGGCCCATTCGTCGGCCTCGTATTCGTCCCGGCGGCTGAGCCGGGCGGCAACGAGCGAGGTCAGGAGATTGGCAAGCCAGACGCCGATCCCCGGCAGGACCCGCCCGAGGATCGTGACGAGCATCACCCGGACCGCGTTCTGCCCGGTGAAGTCGATCATCCGCCGCCGCGAGTGGCCGAGCGCGACATGGCCCAGTTCATGCGCGATCACGCTGGCCAGTTCCTCGGCGCTGACCTTCCCCTCGCGGAAGCGGTCGTGGAAGCCCCGGGTGAGGAAGATGCGCCCGTCCGGCGCGGCGAGCCCGTTGACCGGCGCCACCTCGTAGATCCTGACCGGGATGCGCGCGACGCCGAGCGCGCGCGCAAGCCGCCCCGTGACCTCGGCAAGGGCGGGGTCGCGAAGCTCGGTGGACTTGGCGTCCAGTTCCCTCGCTGTCCGCCAGGCCGAGAGGCGCCAGAGGATGACGCCATAGAGAAGGGCGATGAGGATCGGGGCGAGGCGGATCAGCATGGCGCCAATATGGGGCGGATCGGGCGGCGGGAAAAGCCGGGCCTCAGCCGAAACCCCTGAGCCGCCTTCTCGACGGCAGGAAGACGGTCAGGAGCCCCATCGCCGGCAGCCAGGCGCAGATGCGGTAGACGAGCTCGATCCCGTAGCGATCGGCCATCACCCCCAGCACCGCGGCGGAGATACCGCCCATGCCGAAGGCGAAACCGAAGAAGATGCCGGCGACCATCCCCACCCGGCCCGGCAGAAGCTCCTGCGCGAAGACCACGATCGCCGGGAAGGCCGAGGCGAGGATCAGGCCGATGACCACCGAGAGGACGCCGGTCCAGAACAGGTCGGCATAGGGCAGGGCGAGCGTGAAGGGCAGGACGCCGAGGATCGAGAACCAGATCACCGCCAAGGGTCCGACGCGGTCGCCGATTGGCCCGCCGAGGATCGTGCCCGCCGCCATCGCGGCCAGAAACAGGAACAGCATCATCTGCGACTGCTGGGTGCTGAGGTCGAAGGTCTCGATCAGGTAGAAGGTGTAGTAGCTGGAGATCGAGGCGGTGTAGATGTTCTTCGAGAAGGTCAGGAAGGCGAGCACGACAAGCGCGGTCACGATCCGCCCGCGCGGCAGGGGCAGCGTCCGGTCGGCGGCCTTGCGCCCGCGCGCCACGGTCAGCGCCCCGGCATACCAGCGGCTGATCCAGTTGAGGATGAAGATGCCGAGCGCGGCGATCAGGCAGAAGGCCGCGACCGAGGGCCGGCCGAGCGGCACGACGATGAAGGCTGCGAGCAGCGGGCCGATGGCGGTGCCGAAGTTGCCGCCGACCTGGAAGAGCGACTGCGCCAGCCCGAAGCGCCCGCCGGAGGCCATCCGCGCCACCCGGCTTGCCTCGGGGTGGAACACCGCCGAGCCGACGCCGATCAGCGCCGCCCCGGCCAAGAGCAGCGGGTAGTTCGGCGCGAAGGCCAGCAGGATCAGCCCGCAGAAGGTCGATCCCATGCCGACGGGCAGCGACTTCGGCAGGGGCTTGCGGTCGGTGAAGATGCCGACGACGGGCTGGAGGAGCGAGGCGGTGACCTGGAAGCAGAGCGTGAGAAGCCCGATCTGGCTGTAGTCGAGCGCGAAATCGTCCTTCAGCATCGGATAGATCGCCGAGAGGAGCGACTGCATGATGTCGTTGAGCATGTGGCACAGACCGACCGCCAGCAGAATGGCGAAGGTGGTCCGTTGCACGGGCTGCTCCAGGGACGGGGCCTGCGGCTGGTCGATGGTGGTCATGGCGCGTCTTTTCCGGGTGGCGGCACGCTAAGCCCGGCGCGCGGCGAAGTCCATGCCGCGCGATGTCATTGCGGCGGAGCGCGGAGGGCGGCGACCGGCCGCGGGCGGGCGCGGCATAACGCCGGGTCTGGGCACTTCATGGTGCCGCTCTCCCGACGGTCGTTCCGCTGGTGACGTCGAAAAGCGCCCGCCCGAGGGGGCGGTCGGGCGCCGCCCGGGCTGGTCGCCCGGGCGAAAGCGGTGGGATCCAGCGACCCGTATGGCGGGGTTTCACCCGCCGCGGCGCGCGGATGGGATACTCCCTCATCGCAGCGCCTTCACCCCGCGGGCGATGCCCTCGAGCGTCATCGGCACCATCGCGCCGCCGAAGACGTTGCTGATCAGCGGCGTCGACTGCGTGTGCGGCCAGTGCACTTCCGGCACCGGGTTGATCCAGAGATGCCGCGGCCATTGCCGGCAGGCGCGTTCCAGCCAGACCTGGCCGGATTCGGGGTTCCAGTGCTCGTTGGCGCCGCCGGGGTGGGTGATCTCGTAGGGCGACATCGCCGCGTCGCCGACGAAGATCGCGCGGTAGTCGCCGCCGTAGGTCCGCAGCACCTCCGAGGTCGGGATCTGCCGGTCCCAGCGGCGGCAGTTGTCGCGCCACAGCCCTTCGTAGAGGCAGTTGTGGAAATAGTAGTATTCCAGATGCTTGAATTCCGCCCGCGCGGCGGAGAACAGCTCCTCCACCACCTTCACATGCGGGTCCATCGAGCCGCCGACATCGAGAAACAGCAGCACCTTGACCGCGTTGTGCCGCTCGGGTCGGGTCTGCACGTCGAGCCAGCCGTGCTCGGCGGTCGCCCGGATCGTGCCGGGCAGGTCCAGCTCCTCCGCCGCGCCCTCGCGCGCCCAGCGGCGCAGGCGCCTCAGCGCCACCTTGATGTTGCGGGTGCCCAGTTCCACCCGGTCGTCGAGGTTGCGAAACTCGCGCCGGTCCCAGACCTTGACCGCGCGCCGGTGGCGGCTTTCGTCCTGGCCGATCCGCACGCCCTCCGGGTTGTAGCCCCAGGCGCCGAACGGCGAGGTGCCGGCGGTGCCGATCCACTTGCTGCCGCCCTGATGGCGGCCCTTCTGTTCCTCCAGCCGCTTCCTGAGTGTTTCCATCAGCTTGTCGAACCCGCCCAGAGCCTCGACCTCGGCCTTTTCCTCGGCCGTGAGCGTGCGGTCGAGCAGCTTTTCCAGCCAGTCGCGCGGCAGGTCGACGGCGTCGAGCACCTGATCGGGCGTGATCGCCCCAAGACCGCCGAACGCCTCGGCGAAGGCGCGGTCGAAGCGGTCGAGGTGGCGTTCGTCCTTCACCATCGCGGTGCGGGCGAAATAGTAGAAGCCGTCGACGTCATAGGTCACGAGACCCGCCGCCATGCCTTCGAGAAAGCTCAGGTATTCCCGCACCGTGACCGGAATGCCGGTTCTTCGGAGGGTCTCGAAGAAGGGCAGGAACATCGCGGCCCTAGCTCATGCGATGGTAGAGGATCGTCGCGAAAAGCGCGAGAATCGCGAAGAAAATCGCGTGGACGATTGCATACTGGATCTTGTCGGCACGGTTGCCGCCGCGCCGGGCGGCGCGCCACCATCCGACGACGGCCCCAAGAAGGATGGCGGGAAAGAAGATCAATTCGGCCTCGCTCTGTTCACGGTCGACAGCGCGGCGATGTTGTCAAGCCGCGCCCGCACCTCGGCATCGGACCCGAAGCCATAGCGCGCCCAGCCGAGACTGTCGAGGCGCACCGCCCGAGCCTCGGACGGCCGCCCGACAAGGTCGAGCGCCTCGGCCCGCACCATGAGAAGGCTTGCCAGAAGGGCCGCGTTCTCGGCCTCGGCCGCCAGCGGCAGCGCGCGCGAGGTGAGCGCCAGCGCCGCGTCTGCCTCGCCTGCGGCCAGCGCGAAGGCGGCGAGCTGCATGTCGGCATGGGCGGATTGCAGCGCAAGCTCGGGCCGGCCTTCGTAGATCTGGGCCGCACGGGCGAAGGCAAGCCGCGCCGTCATGCGGTCATGGCCGAGCGAGAGCCGGCCGAGCGCGAGCCAGGCGAAGCCCGCGCGCGCGTCGTTCCAGCCGCGGCTTTCGGCGATCTGCACCGCGTCCTGTGCCGCCGCGCGCCGGCCGGCGGCGGATGTGCCGGGGCCAAGGGCGGTCTCGATCGCCTGGACATAGGCGCGCGGGGTCGGGTCCGGGCGCGGCGCCGGCCCGCGTTCGCCGCGCGGGTTCAGCCGGGCGAGAACGCCCGGCAGGCGCGGCGCCACCGCCCCGGCGGTCATGCCGGAATGCAGTTCGGGCGCGTAGGTCGCGCGCAGCATCAGCATGTCGAAGCCGGTCAGCACGGTGTGGATGTTGTCGTCGTTGAAGACCGAGTCGGGCAGCCGGTAGAGGTCGTTCAGCGGCCCCAGCGCCTGCGCCATCTCCTCGTGCAGGCAGTCGCGGATTTCCTGCGGGGCGGTATCGTTCGGCACGAAGATCGCGGCCTGGTCGCGCAGGTTCAGCGTGGTCCAGTCAAGGTCGGCGCGGCTGGCGCGGCGATAGGCCTCCCAGGACGAGACGCGGGGGGCGACGAAGCAGGCCGCGCGCGGGACAAGCCGCTGCATCACCCGCCGGGGCAGGAACTCCACGGTGATCTCGGCAGGTTCGCCCGCCCCGGCGGCCGAGACCGGCAGGTGCGCCTCGGAGCGGAGCCGCGCGATGAGACGGCCGAGGTCGCGCCGGGCCGTCGGCGGCGCCTCGCCGGTCATGCGGACCCGGATCGGCCCTTCGAACCGCGTGAAGACCGGGACGCTGCGGCCGGTCTCGAGGGTGAAGGACAGGTCCATGAAATCCTGCACCATTTCCGCGTTCGACCGCCGCGGCGGCGTGGCCGGCGTCGGTGGAAACTCCTGCATCGGCGGCAGCGCGAGCACCGATCCGGAGTCGGGCCCCGGCGCCTCCGGTCCCGCGCAGGCGGCAAGCGCGATGAAGGCCAGGCAGAGCATCCGCCGCACGGGTCAAGCCCTGTTGTATTCGATGAACGGGGTCTTCACCCCGATGCGGTCGTAAAGCCTGCGGGCCGCGTGGTTGAACTCCTGCGTCGTCCAGTAGACCAGCCCCGCCCCGTGGGCGTCCGCCGCCGCATAGACCGCCTCGATCAGCCGCCGGCCGATGCCGGTGCCGCGGACCCCGGGATCGGCGAACAGGTCCTGCAGATAGCAGGTGTCCTCGATCGACCAGCAACTGCGGTGAAAGAGATAATGGGCAAGACCGACCGGGCGTCCCTCCTGGATTGCCAGAAGGCCGCGATACTCGTTGCTCCTGCCCGAGGTGAGGCGCGCGAAGGTCGCGGCATAGACTGCTTCGGGCAGTTCGGTCTCGTAGAAGGCGAGATAGGCCCGCCAGAGCCTGCGCCAGTCGCTCTCGTCGGCGGCGCCGATCGGCCTGATCAGAATGTCGGTCCCTGCCATCGCTGTCTCCCGGTTTCTTTGCCAAGCTTACGCAGGGCAGTGGCGCTTTGCCAGCCGTCCGGGTCCATCAGCCCCGCCGGGACAGGAACGCCAGCCGCTCGAACAACTGCACGTCCTGCTCGTTCTTGAGAAGCGCGCCGTGGAGTTTCGGCAGAAGGCTCGTCGTGTCCCGCCGGAGGTCCTCGGGCGAAAGATCCTCGGCGAGGATCAGCTTCAGCCAGTCGAGCACCTCGGAGGTGGAGGGCTTCTTCTTCAGCCCGGGGGTTTCGCGGATTTCGTAGAACTGCGTCAGTGCCGTGGCCAGCAGATGATCCCTGATGCCGGGGAAATGCACCTCGACGATCCGGGCCAGCGTCTCGGCCTCGGGGAAGCGGATGTAGTGGAAGAAGCAGCGGCGCAGGAAGGCGTCGGGCAGTTCCTTCTCGTTGTTCGAGGTGATGACGACGACGGGGCGGTGCCTTGCGCGGATCGTCTCGCCGGTCTCGTAGACGAAGAACTCCATCCGGTCGAGTTCCTGCAGGAGGTCGTTCGGGAACTCGATGTCGGCCTTGTCGATCTCGTCGATCAGAAGAACGACCTTGCCCTCGGCCTCGAACGCCTGCCAGAGCTTGCCCTTGCGGATGTAGTTCTTCACGTCATGGACCCGCGCGTCGCCCAGCTGGCTGTCGCGCAGCCGGCTGACGGCGTCGTATTCGTAAAGCCCCTGCTGCGCCTTCGTCGTGGACTTGATGTGCCATTCCACGATCGGCAGGCCGAGCGCCAGCGCCACCTGCCGGGCAAGTTCCGTCTTGCCGGTGCCGGGCTCTCCCTTGACCAGAAGCGGACGTTCCAGCGTCACCGAGGCATTGACGGCGACGGTCAGGTCCTCGGTGGCGACATAGCGATCGGTCCCGGCGAATTTCATCGTATTTCCGTCACTGTGGGCCAGATGTTGGGCACAGTCATAGCCACGCCATCAAAATGCCGCAAGCGAGGGTTGAGCTAGTGACAACCCCCGTGGCTTCGTTTACAGGAGCGCCGAGGAGTTACGGATGACCGTGAAGATCGACGATTACGGCACCGGACCAAGGAAGGGAGCGGAGATGAAACCCGAAATCTTTCTTCCCGACGATTACCGTCCGGCCGAAGACGAACCGTTCATGAACGAGCGCCAGCTCGAATATTTCCGCCGCAAGCTCATTGCCTGGAAGGAAGAACTTCTGGAGCAGTCGGCCGAGACGCTGGAAGGGTTGCAGGACAGCGCCCGCAACGTCCCCGACATCGCCGATCGCGCCAGCGAGGAAACCGACCGCGCGCTGGAACTGCGCACCCGCGACCGCCAGCGCAAGCTCGTCGCCAAGATCGACGCAGCGCTCAGGCGCATCGAGAACGGCGACTACGGCTATTGCGAGGTCACCGGCGAGCCGATCTCGCTCAAGCGGCTCGACGCGCGCCCGATTGCCACGATGACGCTCGAGGCGCAGGAAAAGCACGAACGGCGCGAGCGCGTCCACCGCGACGACTGATCCCGGCCCCGCGGGGCGGGCCGTAACGCATCGGGGCGCCGGGGTCGAAAGGCTCCGGCGTCTGTGATGGAGGGGGCAATGCCTGACAGACGTAAGGTGACGGTGCTGGGCGCCGGGGTCGCGGGCCTTGCCGTGGCGCGGGCGCTCGCGCTGCGTGGCGCCGAGGTGACGGTGCTGGAACAGGCGCCGGAGATTCGAGAGGTCGGCGCCGGACTGCAGATCTCGCCCAACGGCACGCGCGTGCTGGAGGCGCTCGGGCTGGGCGCGGCCTTCGCCGCCGGCTCGCAGCCGGCCGAGGCGGTCGAGCTTCTCGACGGCGAGGCGGGCGGGCGCGTCCTCCGGCTCGACCTCACCCGCGGCTGGCCGGGAGCGCAGTTCCGCTTCGTCCACCGCGCCGATCTTGTCGACCTTCTGGCCGACGGCGCACGCGCGGCAGGCGTCGCGATCCGGCTCTTGCAGAGGGTCGAGACGGTGACGCTCGGCAATCATCCGCCCCGGTTGCGGACGGCAGCGAACGAAGAGATCGAATGCGAGGTCCTGATCGGCGCCGACGGGCTGCATTCGAAGGTGCGGGCGGCGCTGAACGGCGTGGCCACGCCGTTCTTCACCGGTCAGGTCGCCTGGCGCGCCACGCTCCCCGAGGCGGGCGGCCTGCCCCCGGTCGCGCGCGTCTACATGGGCGCGGGGCGCCACCTCGTGACCTATCCGCTGCGCGGCGGACAACTGCGCAATATCGTCGCGGTCGAGGAGCGCGGCCGCTGGGCCGAGGAAAGCTGGTCGCTGACCGACGATCCCCTGACGCTGCGTGTCGCCTTCGAGCGGTTCGTGCCCGAGGTGCGCGGCTGGCTCGACCGGATCGAGCGGCCGAACCTCTGGGGCCTCTTCCGCCACCCGGTCGCGCCCCGCTGGCAGGGGCAGGGGGCGGCGATCCTCGGCGATGCGGCGCATCCGACGCTGCCCTTCCTCGCCCAGGGGGCGAACATGGCGCTGGAGGATGCCTGGGTGCTCGCCGACTGCCTGTCCCGTGCCGCGCCCGGGGCGGCGCTGCCCGCCTACCAGGCGCGGCGCGAGGCAAGGGTGCGGCGGATCGTCGAGGCGGCGAATGCCAATGCGCGCAACTACCACCTGTCCGGCATCAGGCGCGACATCGCCCATGCCGGCCTCAGGCTTGCCGGCCGCTTCGCGCCGGGCAGGGTGCTCGACCGGTTCGACTGGGTCTACGGCCACGACGTGACCGCGTGAGATCTCAGGCGTCGAGGTCGATCCAGACCGGGACGTGGTCCGACGGCTTGTCGCCGCCCCTGACCGCCCGGTCGATCCCGGCATCCACCAGAAGATCGGCCGCCTGCGGGCTGAGCAGCAGATGGTCGATGCGGATGCCGTTGTTCCTGGCCCAGGCGCCCGCCTGGTAGTCCCAGAAGGAATACTGCCCCGGCCGGGGATCGCGGGCGCGGAAGGCGTCGGTGTAGCCGAGGTATTCGATTCGCCGCAGGCCGGCGCGGCTTTCGGGCAGGAACAGCGCGTCCGCCACCCAGGCCTCTGGCCTCGCTGCATCCTCGGCCTGGGGAATCACGTTGTAGTCACCCGCCAGAACCACCGGACCCTCCTCGCCCAGCAATTCCGCCGCGCGCGCCCTCATCCGCGCCATCCAGGCGAGCTTGTAGTCGAACTTCGGCCCCGGTGCGGGATTGCCGTTGGGCAGGTAGAGCCCGCAGAGCCGGACCGTGGCCCTGGCCGTCACCGTTGCCTCGATCCAGCGCGCCTGGTCGTCGGCCTCGTCGCCCGGCAGGCCGCGCGTCACGTCCTCCAGCGGCAGCCTCGACAGGATCGCCACGCCGTTGAAGCCCTTCTGGCCATGCGTCTCGACGAAATAGCCGCGGTCCTCGAACATCCCGCGGGGGAAATCCGCGTCCTGCGACTTGATCTCCTGCAAAAGCACCACGTCGGGGGTGGCGGCGTCGAGCCATTCGGGCAGGGCCTCGGCCCGCGCCTTGATCCCGTTGATGTTGAACGTCGCGATCTTCATGGCATCCCCCGCTGGCAACCCCGCTGGTGCGGGCCATCATCGGCGAAAACCGCGGCGATGGGCAACCGTTGCCGGCGCGAGGGGCCCAAGGCCCGGGCCGGTCAGATCGAGAAACTGGTGCCGCAGCCGCAGGAGGCGATGGCGTTGGGATTGTCGACCACGAAGCGGGCGCCGATCAGCTCGTCGGAAAAGTCGATCACCGCATTGGCGAGGAAGGGCAGCGAGACGGAATCGACCAGCACCTTCTGGCCGTCCCGCTCGATCACCAGGTCGTCCGCCGCGGGCTCGTCGAGCCGGATGTCGTACTGGAAGCCCGAACAGCCGCCGCCTTCGACCGCGACGCGCAGCGCCTTGGCCTCGCCGGTGTCGGCATTGATCTCGGCCAGCCGCGCGAAGGCGCGGTCGGTCACTTTGGGGGGAAGGGTCAGGTCCATCGCCGTCGCTTGTGTCAATTGCTCGCCATTCATCATATATGACGAGCGACAGACCCGACAAGAACCGGACCCGATGACGCTTGCCCCCTACGCCTGCCAACCCGAGGAAAGCCGTGGCCGGCAGTTTCCCGAGGCGATGTCCACCTTCCGCACGCCGTTCCAGCGCGACCGCGACCGGATCATCCATTCCTCGGCCTTCCGCCGGCTGAAGCACAAGACGCAGGTGTTCGTCGAGCACGAGGGCGACTACTACCGCACCCGCCTTACCCACACGATCGAGGTGGCGCAGGTGGCGCGCACCATCGCCGCCCACCTCGGGCTCAACACCGACCTCGCCGAGGCGGTGGCACTGGCCCACGACCTCGGCCACCCGCCCTTCGGCCATACCGGCGAGGATGCGCTGGCGGCGCTGATGGAGCCCTATGGCGGGTTCGACCACAACGCGCAGGCGATCCGCATCGTCACCCGGCTCGAACGCCACTACGCCGGCTTCGACGGGCTGAACCTGACATGGGAGACGCTCGAGGGGATCGCCAAGCACAACGGGCCGGTGACCGGGCCGCGCGCCTCCGGCTCCCATGCGGTCGGCGATCCGGCGCTTCTTCCCTATGCGCTGGCCGAGTTCAACGCCGCCTTCGACCTGGAGCTTCACACCTTCGCCTCGGCCGAGGCACAGGTGGCGGCGATCGCCGACGACGTCGCCTACAACCACCACGACCTGCATGACGGGCTGCGCGCGGGCCTCTTCACAGAAGCCGACCTGATGGAGCTTCCCGTCACCGGCCCCGCCTTCGCCGAGGTCGACCGGCTCCATCCCGGCCTCGACCCGTCGCGCCGCCGCCACGAGGCGCTCCGCCGCGTCTTCGGCGCGATGGTGGAGGACGTGATCGCCGTCGCCCGCACCCGGCTCCAGACCGCGAACCCCCGGTCGGCGGCCGAGATCCGCGCGATGGACGGGCCGATCATCCGGTTTTCCAAGCCGCTCTACCAGAACCTCAAGGCGATCAAGTCGTTCCTCTTCGCCCGCATGTATCGCGCCCCCTCGGTGGTGGCCGAACGCCAGCGGGTGACGGCGATGATCGACGCGCTCTTCCCGCTCTTTCTCAACGCCCCCGCGCTCCTGCCCGCGGAATGGCGCGAGGATGTGGCCCGGGTGCGGGACCGGACCGGGCTCGCGCGCGTCGTCCTCGACTATGTCGCGGGCATGACCGACCGCTTCGCGATCCAGGAATACGAAAGGCTGTGCCGGGGCTGATCCGGCGTTGCCCCATCCCGCCGTCCCGCCCGCCTTCACGCCCCCGCCTTCAAGCCCCGCCCTCAAGCCCGGCCGCGCGCGCGGGCTTCTTCGTTGCCAAATATCCCCGGGGGGTGCGGGGGGCGGCGCCCGCCCGCCGTCCCCTCCGAGGATTGACGCCACGCCCGCCCTCTGGCATCCCCGGCGGAGTTTCAGGGGACGGAAATGAACCTTTTTGCCGAGATCCGGGCGCTCGTCATCGCGCGCCTCGAAGAGATGGTGGCCTCGGGCGCGCTGCCCGCGGGGCTTGACATGGGCGCGGTGGCGGTGGAGCCGCCGCGGGACGGTGCGCATGGCGACATGGCGACGAACGCCGCGATGGTGCTGGCGAAGCCCGCGGGCCAGCCGCCCCGCGCCATCGCCGAGGGCCTGGCGGCGCGCCTGGCCGCCGACCCCCGCATCCTGACGGCCGAGGTCGCGGGGCCGGGGTTCCTCAACCTGCGGCTTGCGCCGGAAAGCTGGCGCGGCGTGGTCCGCGCCGCATTGACCGAAGGACGCGACTTCGGCCGGTCCGACATGGGCCGGGGCGTGAAGGTCAACGTCGAGTTCGTCTCGGCCAACCCGACCGGGCCGATGCACGTCGGCCATACCCGCGGTGCGGTGTTCGGCGATGCGCTGGCGGCGCTTCTGGATTTCGCCGGCCACGAGGTGACGCGCGAATACTACATCAACGACGGCGGCGCCCAGGTCGACGTGCTGGCGCGGTCGGCCTACGAGCGCTACCGCGAGGCCAACGGCCTGTCGCCCGAGATCGCCGAGGGGCTCTACCCGGGCGACTACCTGATCCCGGTCGGCGAGGCGCTGAAGGCGCGGTTCGGCGACACGCTCCTCGACAAGCCGGAAGCCGACTGGCTGGCCGTGGTGCGCGACTTCGCCACGACCGAGATGATGCAGATGATCCGCGACGACCTCGCGCTTCTCGGCGTCAGGATGGATGTCTTCACCTCGGAGAAGTCGATCACCGCCTCGGGCCGGATCGAGGAGGCGATCGCGGCGCTGAGGGGCATGGGCCTCATCTACGAAGGCACGCTGGAACCCCCCAAGGGCAAGCTGCCTGAGGACTGGGAGGAACGCGAACAGACGCTCTTCCGCTCCACCGCGCATGGCGACGATGTCGACCGGCCGGTGAAGAAGTCGGACGGAAGCTGGACCTATTTCGCCCCCGACATCGCCTATCACTGGGACAAGGTCAGCCGCGGTTTCGGCCTTCTGATCGACGTGCTCGGAGCCGACCACGGCGGCTATGTCAAGCGGCTGAAGGCGGTGGTCTCGGCGCTGTCGGCCGGGCGGGTGCCGCTCGAGGTGAAGCTGATACAGCTCGTCAAGCTCTGGAAGAACGGCGAACCCTTCAAGATGTCGAAGCGCGCGGGCACCTTCGTGACGCTGCGCGACGTGGTGGAACAGGCCGGGCCGGACGTCACCCGCTTCGTCATGCTGACCCGGAAGAACGACGCGGCACTCGACTTCGATTTCGACAAGGTGCTGGAACAGTCGAAGGACAACCCGGTCTTCTACGTGCAATACGCCCATGCCCGGGTCCGGTCGGTGATCCGCAAGGCCGCCGAGGCCGGCATCGCCGCCGACGACGCGACGCTGGCGGGGGCGGAGCTTTCGCATCTTTCCCACGAGGCCGAGATCGGCCTTGCCCGCAAGATCGCCGAATGGCCGCGCCTGGTCGAGATCGCCGCGCGCGGACAGGAACCGCACCGGATCGCCTTCTACCTCTACGAGCTTGCCTCCGAACTGCACGCGCTCTGGAATCGCGGCAACGAGGATGCGTCCTTGCGCTTCGTGCAGGAGGACAAGGGCATCAGTCAGGCGAAAATCGCCCTGGCACGGGCCACGGGCGTTGTCATTTCCGCCGGTCTTGGTATCCTTGGCATCACCCCCGCGGAAGAGATGCGCTAGCAAAAGCGCGCCGCCCGGGGCCGACAGGCAAGAGACGGTCAGGCCGGACCACCGGCCGGTCGGCGAGCGAGGCAGTAAATGGCGGATGCAGACTACGACGAGTTCGGCGGCTATGGCGGCTATCCCGAGGACATGCGGGACAGCCGGAACAGCCGCGCGCCCGGGTTCGGTGGCGTCCGGGCGCAGAAATGGGTCAACGGGGCAGGGGCCGTCACCTCGGTGGCGCTGATCCTGGGGCTTGGCGTCTGGGGCTATGACCTGGCGGTGCGCGACGTGCGAGGCATTCCGGTGATCCGCGCGCTGGAAGGGCCCGCGCGGGTGGCGCCCGACAATCCGGGGGGCGAACTGGCGTCCTACCAGGGGATGGCGGTGAACAAGATCGCCGCCGACGGCACCGCCGGCGATGCGGCCGACCAGCTGACGCTCGCCCCCCGGCCCGAGGGGCTTGCGGCCGACGACCAGCCGATGGGGGCGCTTGCGGCCTCGGCCGAAGCCGATCTTGCCGATCCGCTGGCGCCCGCGCCCGTCTCCACTCCGGCGCCCGACGCAGCCGCGGCGGTTCCGGTGCTGGCCTCGCTCGACGCCGGCGAGGCGCTGTCGGAGGAACCCCTTCCCGACGGGCCGTCCGAAGACCTGCTCGGGGGCGAACTCCCGGCGATCGAAATGTCCGCCCCCTCGGCCGATGCGATTTCCGCCGATGTGCCGGGGGTCGCGCAGTCGCTGCGCCCGCCCTCACGCCCCTCGCCGCGCCCCTCGTCGCGGCCCGCAGCCGCGGCTTCCGCGGGCGCCGATGACGCCGGCTACGACGCAATCGCCGAAGCCGCCGCCGCCGCGGTGGCCGAGGCGCTGGGCGCGCCGGCGCCCGCGGCACTCGACGTCGCCTCCGGAACGCTGGCCGAGGGGACGCGGCTGGTGCAGATCGGGGCCTATCCCGACGAGGCGCAGGCGCGGCTCGAATGGGACAAGACCGCGGCCCGCTTCGGGGCGCTGATGGACGGCAAGCGTCGGGTGATCGAGCCGGCCGTGAGCGGCGGCGCGACCTTCTACCGGCTGCGGGTCGAGGGCTTTGCCGACATCGAGGACGCGCGCCGCTTCTGTGAGGTGTTCAAGGCCGAGGGTGCGGAATGCGTGCCCACGGCGATCCGCTGATGGGGCTTTCGGCTTCGGCCACGATCCTCGGCTGCGAGGGGCCGAGGCTGACGGCGGCCGAGGCCGGGTTCTTCCGCGACGCCGATCCCCTGGGCTTCATCCTCTTCGCGCGGAATGTCGAGACGCCGGACCAGCTTTGCCGCCTGACCGGGGACTTGCGTGCCGCGGTGGGTCGGGACGCGCCGGTTCTGGTCGATCAGGAGGGCGGGCGGGTCCAGCGCCTGCGCGCCCCCCACTGGCGCGAATGGCAGCCGCCGCTGGACGAGGTCGCGGGCCTTGCGCCCGGGGCGCGCGGGCGGGGGCTCTGGCTTCGCTACCGCCTGATCGCGGCGGAGTTGCGCGCGGCGGGGATCGACGCCTGTTGCGCGCCCACCGCCGACATCGCCGGGCCCGACACCCATCCGTTCCTGCGCAACCGCTGCCTCGGCTCCGATCCTGCGACCGTGGCCGCGGCCGCGCGCGCCGCGGCCGAGGGGCTTCTGGCGGGCGGCGTCCTGCCGGTGATGAAACACCTGCCCGGCCACGGCCGCGCGGTGGTGGACAGCCATCTCCACCTGCCGCGGGTCACCGCCTCGGCCGCGACGCTGGCGACGACGGACTTCGCCGTCTTCCGCGCGCTTGCCGGCCTGCCTGTGGCGATGACGGCGCATGTCGTCTTCGACGCCTTCGACCCCGACCTGCCCGCAACGCTGTCACCCGCGGTGATCGGGATCATCCGCGAGCGGATCGGCTTCGCGGGTCTTCTCCTGACCGACGACCTGTCGATGGAGGCGCTTTCGGGAACGCTGGCCTCGCGCACCGCCGCCGCCATCGCCGCAGGCTGCGACGTGGCGCTTCACTGCAACGGCAAGCGGGCCGAGATGGAGGCGGTCGTGGCCGCCGCCGGGCGCCTTTCGCCGCCGGCCGCCGCCCGCGCCGAGGCGGCGCTCGCCCGCCGCGGGCCGGGCGATGCCATTGACACTGCCCGTCTCGAGGCCGAATTTGTGGCGCTTGAGAGGGTGGGCGCGGATGTCTGAGGCGGGCGGCTTTCAGGAAGACCCCGGCAGCGTGACCGAGCGGCTCGCGGCCGAGGCGCTGATCGTCGATGTCGACGGCTTCGAGGGGCCGCTTGACCTTCTTCTCATGCTGTCGCGGACGCAGAAGGTCGACCTGCGCCGCATCTCGGTCCTGCAACTGGCCGAGCAGTATCTGCTATTCGTCAACAAGGCCAAGTCCTTGCGGATCGAACTTGCGGCGGATTACCTGGTCATGGCGGCCTGGCTCGCCTATCTCAAGTCCCGCCTGCTGCTGCCGCCGGACCCGACCGAGGAAGGCCCCTCGGGCGAGGAGCTGGCGGCCCATCTCGCCTTCCAGCTCGAACGGCTCCAGGCGATGCGCGAGGCCGCCGCGCGGCTGATGGCGCGCGACCAGAAGGGGCGCGACTTCTTCGTTCGCGGCATTCCCGAGGACGTGATGCGGATCCGCAGCGTCAGTCATACCGCCACGCTTCTCGACCTGATGCAGGCCTATGCCCGGATCCGCACCCGCGACGAATTCCGCCCCTATGCGTTGGACCGCGACCATGTCTTCACGATGGAACAGGCGCTTGACCGGATGCGCGGGCTGATCGGCTATGCCGGCGACTGGACCGACCTTGCCGCCTACCTGCCCGAGGGCTGGACCGCCGACCCCGCGCGCCGCCGCTCCGCCACCGCCGCCACCTTCGCCGCCTCGCTGGAGCTTGCCAAGCAGGGCCAGATCGAGTTGAGGCAGGCCGAGACCTTCGCCCCCATCGCCATAAGGCGGAAGACCCAGTGACCGAGAGCCCCGCCCGCGAGAAGAGCCTTTTCGAGGCCCCGCCCATCGCCGAGCAGGAGCGGATGGTGGAGGCGATCCTGTTCGCCTCGGCCGATCCGGTGACGGTGGCCGAGCTGGAGGCGCGGATGCCGCACGGGTCCGATCCGGCCGAGGCGCTGGTGCTGTTGCGCCGCCGCTACGAGGGGCGCGGCGTCCGGGTGGTGAGGGTCGGCGATGCCTGGGCGATCCGCACCGCGCCCGACCTCGGCTTCCTGATGCAGAAGGAGACGGTGGAGACACGGAAACTCAGCCGCGCGGCGATCGAGACGCTGGCGATCATCGCCTATCACCAGCCCTGCACCCGCGCCGAGATCGAGGAGATCCGCGGCGTCGCGGTGAGCCGCGGCACCGTCGACCAGCTTCTGGAACTGGAATGGATCCGCTTCGGCCGCCGCCGGATGACGCCGGGCCGGCCGGTGACCTATGTGGTGACGCAGGGCTTCCTCGACCACTTCGGCCTCGAATCCGCCCGCGACCTGCCGGGGCTGAAGGAGTTGCGCGCGGCCGGCCTGCTCGACAATCGGCCGCTGCCGGGGGGTGGGCTGCCGTCCGACGACGACGCCGAGGCGCCGGAAGGCCAGAGCGAGCTTTTCGAGGATTGACAAGGGGTTCGACGATGGCCCTGAACCGGTTTCTCGACATGCTGGCGAACATCCTTGCCGGCCGGCTGGTCAATTCCGGCATCGACCGGGGGTTCGGCTACCTGCGCCGAAGCAGCCGGGCCGAGGCACGGAACAGCGCGACGCCCCCGGCCGGCGATGCCCGGGCTCTGGCCAAGCGGGCGCGGCAGGCGGCGCGGATCACCCGCCGGTTCGGCCGCTGACCGCCTCAGCCGGCGCGGAAATGCTTGGAGAGCTTCAGCCCCTGGCCCTGGTAGTTGGAGGCGAGGCCGGCGCCATAGAGCCGTTCCGGCGCCCCGGCCATGCGCTCGTAGACCAGCCGGCCGACCACCTGCCCGTGCTCCAGCACGAAGGGCGCCTCGTGGCAGCGCACCTCCAGCACGCCGCGTGATCCCGCGCCCGCGGCCCCGGCCCAGCCGAAGCCGGGGTCGAAGAAGCCCGCGTAGTGCACCCGGAACTCGCCGACCATCGCCAGATAGGGCGCCATCTCGGCGGCGTGGTCGGGCGGGATCGTCACCGCCTCGCGGCTGACGAGAATGTAGAAGGCGCCGGGGTCGAGGATGATCCGGCCCTCACGGGTGCGCACTTCCTCCCAGAAGTCGGCGGGCGGATAGTGGCCGATCCGGTCGAGATCAATGAGCCCGGTATGGGGCTTGGCGCGGTAGCCGACGAGATCGCCCGCCGCCGGCGTCAGGTCGACGGAGAAGCCCAGCCCGTCGTCGATCAGCGCGTCGCCCGGCACCAGCGGCACCCGGGCGTGCAGCGCGCGCAGCCCGTCGTCGTCAAGCGCCGCATGGCCGCGCCGGAACCTCACCTGGTTGAGCCGCATCCCCGGCCGCACCAGCACCGAGAAGGAGCGGGGGCAGATTTCGGCATAGAGCGGGCCATCGTAGCCCTCGCCGATGCGGTCGAACTCCACCCCGCCGTCGGTGATCGTGCGGGTCAGCAGGTCGAGCCGGCCGGTCGAGCTTTTCGCATTCGCCACGGCGCTGACGCCTTCGGGCAGGGCCAGCCGCTCCATCAGCGGCACGACATAGACGCAGCCTTTTTCCAGCACCGCGCCCGGGGTCAGGTCGATCCGGTGCATCTCGAATTCGGCGATGCGGTCGGCGACGCTGCGGCCGCGGCCGGCGAGGAACGAGGCGCGCACCCGGTAGGCCACCGCACCGAGCCTCAGGTCGAGGCTCGCGGGCTGGACCTGGGCATCGGTCACCGGTACACCCGCGACAATCGCGCCGCCCCCGACCATCGCGCGGATCGCCCGGTCGGGCAGCACTCCGGTCCCGCTCATGACGCCGTCCCCCATAGGCGAACGCCCACCCCGGCAAGGGGGTGGGCGTTTCGGTGTTGGTCGGGCCGGCGAGATTCGAACTCGCGACCTTCCGCCCCCCAGACGGACGCGCTAACCAGGCTGCGCCACGGCCCGACGCTCGGCGGTATAGGATGATTGGCGGGGCGGGGGCAAGCGCCAAAACGCAGCCGGACGAAGGAGGTTGTGCCCATCCCGGGGGCTCAGTCCCGCGGCGGCTGATTGCGTTCGGCCAGAAGGTCGCGCAGCGCCGACAGCCGGGTGTAGATGACGCGCAACTCGCCCCGGTGTTCACGCGCCTTGAACGCGTCCATCGCCCGCAACATCGCGGCCGCCGGGGGCCGCGGCGCCGCGGCCTGGGCGGAGGGGGGCACCTCGGCGGCAACCGGGGCGGCCCCGGCGAGCGGGTGCACGTTTCCGGGCTGGCCGAGCGGCAGCGTCGGCGCGTCGACCTCCATCGGGGCCTCGTCGCCCGGGGCGGCGGCACCGTCGGGGTCGGGCAGGAGCCGGTCCTCGGCACCTGCGGCCATCGGCGCCGGGGTTTGCGGCCAGTGCCCGGCGGCATCGCGGGCAGGTGCCGGCACCGGGCCGCCGAAGGGCGATGACCGCGTCCCGGGCGCCGCCATGCGCGCAGGTCCGGGCGCCGCAGCAGCCGGCGCGGCCGGCCCTCCCGGCGCTTCCGCCGACCCGAGCGCCGCAACATGGCGCACACCTTTCTCGCGCAGGATCTTCTGCACGCCGCGAATCGTCATGCCGTCGTCGTGGAGCAGCTTCCTGATGCCGCCGAGAAGGGCCAGATCGGCGGGGCGGTAATAGCGCCGCCCGCCCGCCCGCTTCACCGGCCTCACCTGAGAGAAGCGGCTTTCCCAGAACCGCAGCACATGGGCCGGCGTGTCGAGGATGTCGGCGACTTCGCTGATGGTGCGGAAGGCCTCGGCCGACTTTTCCACGCCCGACTTTTCCATGCCCGGCTTTTCCATCCCCGGCTTTTCCATCTCCGGCGCCTCAGCTCCGGTTGCCGGCGGCAACACGGTCCTTCATCAGGTGCGATGGCCGGAACGTCAGCACCCGGCGCGGGCTGATCGGCACCTCGTCCCCGGTCTTGGGGTTGCGCCCGACGCGGGCCGACTTGTCACGCACCGAGAAGGTTCCGAAGGACGAGATCTTCACCGTCTCGCCGGCGACGAGCGCATCTGACATGTGGGTCAGGATGCTTTCGACGAGTTGCGCCGATTCGTTGCGCGAAAGCCCCACTTCACGGAACACGGCCTCGCTCAGATCCATGCGCGTCAAGGTCTTGTCGCTCATCTCCGTCCCCCTGGCTGTTTGCGGCAGGATGGGCGGATAAGATTTCCGAGTCAATATCAACGGCTTGGGGAGGGGCATTCAAGCGGGATTTCACCACCTGAGGACGACTGCGCCCCAACTGAGACCGCCGCCGATCGCCTCGGTGACGATCAGGTCTCCTTCCCTGATCTGCCCGCGGTCCTTGCCGACCGAAAGCGCGAGCGGAATCGAGGCGGCCGAGGTGTTGCCGTGGTCCTGCACCGTGACCACCACCCGCTCCATCGGCACCTGCATCCGTTGCGCGGTGGCGGCGATGATTCTGAGGTTCGCCTGGTGCGGCACGATCCAGTCCACGTCGGCGCCGGTCATCCCCGCCTTCTCGAGCGCGGCATGGGCGGTTTCGGCCAGTTTTTCGACCGCGTGGCGGAAAACCTGGTTGCCGAGCATCCGGACATGGCCGGCGGTTCCGGTCGTCGATACACCGCCGTCGACATAGAGGATGTCGCGGTAGCGCCCGTCGCTGTGCAGGTCGGTGGCGAGGATGCCGCGGTCGGCCGAGGTGCCCTCGCCCTCGGCCGCTTCCAGCACGACCGCGCCGGCGCCGTCGCCGAAAAGGACGCAAGTCGTGCGGTCGGTGAAGTCGAGGATGCGGCTGAACGTCTCGGCGCCGATGACGAGCACGCGCTTCGCCTGGCCCGACTGGATCAGCGCATTGGCGTTGGCGAGCGCGAAGACGAAGCCCGCGCAGACCGCCTGGACATCGAAGGCGAAGCCCGAGGTCATGCCGATCTTGTCCTGGACCATCGTCGCGGCCGAGGGAAATGTCAGGTCGGCCGTCGATGTCGCAAGCACCAGTGCGTCGAGATCGGCGGCCGTCATCCCGGCATCCGCCAGCGCCGCCTCGGCGGCCTTCGCGCCGAGGTCCGAGGTCGTCTCGCCCTCGGCCGCGAAATGGCGCCGCTCGATGCCGGTGCGGGTGCGGATCCATTCGTCGCTCGTCTCGACCCGCGCCTCGAACTCCGAATTCGGGACCACCCGCGCGGGCAGATAATGCCCGACGCCCCGGATCACGGCACGGATTGTCATGTGGAATTCCCGTTCGCTGCGCCACCTTCGGCGCCACTCTGCCCCGCCGGCGCGGCAGAGGCAACCCGTGCCGCGAGCCGTTCCTGGAAGCCGGAACCGGCAAGGCGGAAGGCGAGCCCGATCGCGGCCGCGACGCCGGTCGCATCGGCCGATCCGTGCGACTTCACGATGGTTCCGTTGAGGCCGAGGAAGACCCCGCCGTTGACCCGCCGCGGGTCGATCCGCCGTTGCAGGCGTTTCAGCGAGCCGAGCGCAAGGAGGGCGGCGAGGCGCGACAGGGGCCCGGAGGCGAGCGCCTCGCGCAGGAACTCCCCCATGAGTTTCGCGGTGCCTTCGCCGGTCTTCAGCGCGATGTTGCCGGTGAAGCCGTCGGTGACGATCACGTCGACCCGCGCCGAGGGCAGGTCGCCGCCCTCGACGAAGCCGACATAGTCGAAGCCGCCCGTCTCGGCCGCCGCCGCGACCAGGTCCTGGGCCGATTTCAGCTCCGCCCGGCCCTTGTGTTCCTCGGTGCCGACGTTGAGAAGCCCGACGCGCGGGCGCGCGACACCCAGCCCGTTGCGGGCATAGCTCGCCCCCATCAGCGCGAACTGGAGAAGGTCGGGCGCGTCGGCGCGGATGTCGGCGCCGACGTCGAGCATGACGTTGAAGCCCTGCGGGTTGCGCGAGGGCCAGAGGCAGGCGATGGCCGGGCGGCTGACGCCCGGAAGCTTCCTGAGCCGGATCATCGACAGCGCCATCAGCGCGCCGGTGTTGCCGCAACTGACCGCAACCGTCGCTTCGCCCTTGCGGACGCTTTCGATCGCCGACCACATCGAGGTGCCCTCGCCGTGGCGCACGACCTGGGAGGGCTTGTCGTCCATCGTCACGACCCCCGCCGCAGGGCGGATCGTGCAGCGGCCGGCCAATGCGGGGCGTTTCGCGACAAGCTGGGCGAGCAGGTCCTCGGGCCCGTGGACGATGAACTCGATGCCGGGGTTGGCGGCCGCGGATTCGTCCATCCCGGCGACGACCGCGGCCGGGCCGCGATCACCGCCCATCGCATCCACGGAAATGACAATGCGGCCCGAAGTCCCGTGTCCGGGGGCTTCGGGCGCGCTGTCATTCGCTGACGGCATGGAGCCGGGCTACCGACGCGGGCTTACGCCGCGTCTTCGTCCAGGTCGACCTCGGCGGTCTGGGCGACCACCTCGCGGTCATTGTAGTGACCGCAGGCGCCGCAGACGTGGTGCGGGCGCTTGAGTTCGCCGCAGTTCGGGCATTCGTTCGGATTGGCGGCGACCAGTGCATCGTGGGCGCGGCGCATGTTGCGGCGGGACCGCGTGGTCCGGTTCTGAGGGACAGCCATGTCTCAACCTCGGGTTTTCATGGGGCCGGGGCCCCGGTTTCCTGGGGTTTCGTCACAAGGCGACCGCAAAGCGACCGGTGCGAACCCAACGTTCCAGCGAGGGCGGGAACATACTGCGATTCCGGGCGGGTGCAAGTCTTTTCTGGCGCCCGCCGCAGCCGCCGCGCGGCGGCGTCTCACTCCGCCTCGCCGCGCTTCCTGATGAGATCGGCGAGCCCGGCGAAAGGACGTGTCGTTTCCTCGTCATCAAGCGGGGACGCGCCCTCCGGACGGGCCTCGGCGGCGGCGAATTCCGCCCCTTCCGCGCGCGGATAGGGGGGAAGTGCCAGCGCCAGCGCCTCGACCATGACCGCGCCCGCGTCGATCACCCCGGGCAGGAGTTCCACCGTCTCGTCCGCCATCTCGACCTCCTCCGCCTCGGGCTCGGGAAGGTCGGCGACGTAGCGCCGGATGACCCTTTCCGTCACCCGGGAGGTGACCGGCGCCAGCGTCACGATGCAGGCCTGCGTGACCGTCGCCTCGAGATCGGCTTCCAGCAGCCAGTCTCGCCGCCCGGCGGGGCGAAGCTCCCCCCGGAAGTTCAGCGCCCCGAGCCCGAGAAGCCCGAGCGCGCCGGCAATCGCCGCCAGCGCCGTGTCGCCGGGGCGAAGGTCGAAGCGCGTGGCCTTGCGGGCGGGCAGGGCGGCGACGCGGAAGGGGTGGCTGAAGGGGCTGTGGTCGGCGGTCATCGGCGGCTCCTGCGGCCCGATCGGGCGGGGCCGGACGGGTTCGTCCTTGAAGGACGGTGCTGGCTTGTTGTAAGCGGGATAGAAGGCTTGAGGCGGCAGGGCAAGAGGGTGGTATGGGCAGGCTCGGTTCCGGGGTTCGGCGCGGCACGTTGGCGCTCGCGGTCGCGCTCCTTGCCGCCTGCACGGCGCTTTACCAGAATCACGGCTATGTCCCGCGCGATGCCGATCTGGAGCAGGTGATCGTCGGCACATCGACCCGCGAGGATGTCGGCAAGGCGGTGGGCCGGCCATCGTCGACCGGGCTTCTGACCGGGGGGGCCTGGTATTACGTCGGCTCGCGATTCCGCCATTACGGCCTGCGCGAGCCGCAGGAGATCGACCGCCAGGTCGTGGCGATCAGCTTCGACGAAAGCGGGATCGTCGAGAATGTCGAACGCTTCGGTCTGGAAAAGGGGCAGGTCGTCGTCCTGTCGCGCCGCGTCACCGACAGCAACATCAAGGGGCTGGGCTTCCTGCGCCAGCTTCTGGGCAATATCGGCAACGTCAGCGCGGGCCAGCTTTTCGAGAACGACTGACCCGCCGCCTATCCCGCCCTGGGATGACGGGTCAGCGCGACCCCGTTGATGCAGTAGCGCAGGCCGGTCGGTTTCGGGCCGTCGGGGAAAACGTGGCCGAGATGGGCGTCGCAGGCCGCGCAATGGACCTCGGTCCGCTTCATGAACCAACTCCGGTCCTCGCTTTCGCCCACCGCCGCCGCCGAGACCGGCTTGTAGAAGCTCGGCCAGCCGCAGCCGGCGTCGAACTTCGTTCCGGCGTCGAAGAGGGCCGCGCCGCAGCACACGCAGCTGTAGGTCGCGGGGCCGGCCGGGAAATCGTCGTGGGTGAAAGCGCGTTCGGTGGCGTGTTCGCGCGTGACCTTGTAGGCCAGATCCGACAGTTGTTGCCGCCACTCCGCATCGGTCTTCACGATCTTCGCCGCCATTCGGCCCTCCCCTTTTGCGTTGCCCCGCCGGTCACGGCGTGCGTTAACCTCGCGCTCAATGTAGGCACGGGCGCGGGGCCCGCCAAGCCGGAGAACGGCGCAATGCTGGCGCTGGCAAAGGGAAACTACCTCGCCCGGGTCGCCGAAGCCGGGGCCGACGTCCTGCGCGCCCAGGATCTGCGCTGGCGGGCGTTCCGTGCCGCACAGCACCTCGGCAGGGGCGGGCGTGACGCCGACGATTTCGACCGCCTGTGCCGGCACCTGCTGGTGGAAGAGCGGCAGACGGGCCGCCTCGTCGCCGCGGCGCGGCTTCTGCCGCTCGCCGACGGGCGCGAGATCGGGCGGAGCTATTCGGCCCGGCACTACGACCTCTCGGGGCTTGCGTCCTGGCCCGGACGGATGATGGAACTGGGGCGGTTCTGCCTCGACCCCGGGTGCCACGACCCCGACGTGATCCGGATCGCCTGGGGCGCGGTAACGCGGCTGGTGGATGCCGAAGGGGCGGGGATGCTGTTCGGCTGCTCGTCCTTCCCCGGCACCGATGCCGCGCCCTATCGCGACGTCTTCGCCATGCTCGGTGCCCGCCACCGCGCGCCGGAGCGGTGGCTGCCGAAGGTGAAGGCGCCGCGGGTGGTCCGGTTCGGTGGCGAGGCTGGCCCCGGGCTCGGCCGGGACAGGGGCCGGGAGTTCGACCGCGGGCGCGGCCCATCCGCGGGCGATGCCGGGCGCGCACCGATGCGCGCCCTGCCGCCGCTTCTGAAAAGCTACCTGGCAATGGGCGGATGGGTTGGTGACCATGCGGTCGTCGACGACGACCTCGGCACGCTCCACGTCTTCACCGCCGTCGAGGTCGCCCGCATCCCGCCCGCGCGGGCGCGGGCGCTGCGGGTGCTTGCCGGCTGACGGATCAGCGCCCGATCACGCCCGGGCGCGACGGCCGCCGCGGCGGCCCGAGGCGGCGGTGGCCTGCGCGGCGGAGGCTTCGGCGAAGCTCAGGCCGCCCTCGACCGCTTCCAGCACCTTCGAGAAGCGGATCCACTCGCCGCCGTTGGCGTCGTGGTTCATCAGCATGTTGGCGGCGCGGATCGCCTCCATCTCGACCTGGCGGACCGGGTTCATGATCGCCGAGGTCATCCCCGCGCCGATCGCCATCGGCAGGAAGGCAGCGTTGATCCCGTGCCGGTTCGGCAGGCCGAAGGAGATGTTGGAGGCGCCGCAGGTGGTGTTGACGCCAAGCTCGTCGCGCAGGCGGCGGACCAGGGCGAAGACCTGCTGCCCCGCGGTGGACAGCGCGCCGATCGGCATGACCAGCGGGTCGACGACGATGTCATGGGCCGGGATGCCGTGGTCGGCGGCACGCTCGACGATCTTCTTCGCCACGGCGAAGCGCACGTCGGGGTCCATCGAGATGCCGGTGTCGTCGTTGGAGATCGCCACCACCGGCACGTTGTATTTCTTCACCAGCGGCAGGACGAGTTCCAGCCGTTCCTCCTCGCCGGTGACGGAGTTGAGGAGCGGGCGCCCCTCGGCCGCCGCAAGCCCGGCCTCGAGTGCCGCGGGCACCGACGAGTCGATGCAGAGCGGCACGTCGACGAGGCCCTGCACCAGCCTGATCATGCTGGTCATCAGCGGCGGCTCGGTCTCGTTCGGGTTGGGGTTGGAGTTGTAGACAACGCCCGCGTTGACGTCGAGCACCATCGCCCCGCAGGCGACCTGCTCCAGCGCGTCCTTCTCGACGGTCGAGAAATCGCCCGCCTCGAGCTCGGCGGCGAGCTTCTTGCGCCCGGTGGGGTTGATCCGCTCGCCGATCACGCAGAACGGCTCGTCAAAGCCGATGACGACGGTTTTCGATTTCGATTCAAGGACGGTGCGGGTCATTCTTCCCTCGGGTTCTCAGGATTGCGCGGCGGGAACGGCGGACTTGCCGCCA
>JAUQYA010000046.1 GCA_030837785.1 Albidovulum sp. | reverse complement strand
GCGGTGACACCCGGGGGAGGGGACAGGCAGGGAGCGCGCGCCCTTGGCACGCAGGTTCAGAGGTTCCGACACGTTCAAGGTGGACGCGAAAGGCCGCGTCTCCATCCCGGCGCCGTTCCGCCGCGTGATCGAAGCCGCCGACCCCGACTGGAAGGACGGCCTCCGCCCCAACATCGTCATCGTCTACGGACCGGAAAGCCAGGACTGGCTCGACGTCTATTCGATGGAGGCCGTGCACGAGATGGACGCGCAGATCGCGCTGATGCAGCGCGGTTCGGCCGAGCGTTTGATGAACGAGGAATTGCTCTACGGCCAGTCGTTCGAGGCGCAGATCGACGACGACGGCAGGCTGACCATCCCGCAGAAATACCGCGACAAGATCGGGCTGGCGTCCGAGGCCTTCTTCATCTCGGCCGGCGACTATTTCCGCATCTGGAACCCCGGGACCTACGAGGCGAAGTCCGCCCGCCGCAGCGCCCGGCTCGCCGACCGCTATCCCGAGGACTTCGACCCCAGAAGCCTCCTTCCCGCCCTTCCGCCGAAGGGCTGAGAGATGGCCGCTGCCGCCGCCCCGACCGCCGGACCCGCCCCCCATGTCCCGGTCCTGCTCGGGCCGCTCCTCCGCGCCGCCGCGCCGGTCTCCGGCCTCTGGGTCGACGGCACCTTCGGCGCCGGCGGCTATGCGCGCGGGCTGCTTGACGCGGGCGCCGACCGCGTGATCGGCATCGACCGCGATCCTTCGGTCTTCCGCCTCGCCGAAGCCTGGGCCGGGGATTTCGCCGCGCGTCTGACGCTGGTGCAGGGCACCTTCTCCGACCTCGACCGGATCGCCGGCGAACCCGTCGACGGCGTCGTGCTCGACCTCGGCGTCTCCTCGATGCAGCTCGACCGGGCCGAGCGCGGCTTTTCCTTCCAGAAGGACGGCCCCCTCGACATGCGGATGGGCGACGAAGGCCCGACCGCGGCCGACCTCGTCAACGAGGCATCGGAGGCGGAGATCGCCGACATCCTCTTCCACTACGGCGAGGAGCGTGCCGCCCGCCGGATCGCCCGCGCCATCGTCGCCGCGCGGCCCTTCGCGCGCACGCTCCAGCTTGCCGCCGTGATCGAGCGCTGCCTGCCGCGGCAGAAGCCGGGGCAGAGCCACCCGGCCACGCGCAGCTTCCAGGCGCTCCGCATCGCGGTGAACGACGAATTCGGCCAGCTGGCCGAGGGGCTCGCCGCCGCCGAACGGGCGCTGAGGCCGGGCGGCCGGCTCGCCGTCGTCACCTTCCATTCGCTCGAGGACCGGATCGTCAAACGCTTCTTCCAGCTCCGCTCGGGTGCCGAGGGGCACGGCAGCCGCCACGCCCCCGAACGCGCGCAGACCGAGCCCGCCTTCCGGATGCTCACCCGCCGCGCCGTTGCCCCCGACGCAGACGAACTGGCCGCCAACCCGCGCGCCCGTTCGGCCAAGCTCCGCGTCGGCATCCGCACCGAGGCCCCCGCCGGCGAGGCGCCGCGCGCCGCCCTCGGCCTTCCCAAACCCGCGCTCAAGGAACATCGCTGATGCGCAGCCTGATCCTCGTCCTCTCCGCCTTCGCCGTCGTCGGCCTCGGCTTCTGGGCCTATCGCGAGAACTACCGCACGCAGGCCGAGCTGTCCGAGGTCAGGCGCCTTCAGGCAGAGATCGGCGAGATGCGCGAGGCCTTGAGCGTGCTCAACGCCGAATGGGCCTATCTCAACCGGCCCGACCGGCTGCGCGAGCTGGCCGACATCAACTTCGGGCGGCTCGGCCTTCTGCCGCTGGAGCCGCGCCAGTTCGGCACCGTCGCGGCCGTCAGCTACCCGGCCGTGGCCCTGCCGCCGATCACCGAACCCGTCGACACGATCGCGCTGAACGGCACGCCCAACGGAACCGACCCATGATCCGAACACCGCTCCGCCCCCTTGCCCGCATCCTCTCGGCCCGGTCCCGCGGCGAGAACCCCGACGTGATCGAGCGCGAGAACATCCGCATCCGCCACGAGGCGATGCGCGACAGCGCCCGCGCGCGGGCCGAGGGGCGGCTTCTGATGCTCGGCGCAGCGTTCGTTCTGGCCTTTGGCGCGGTCGGCTTCGAGATGGGCGTCCTCGCCTCGACCGACCCGGTCGAACCCGCGGCCGCGGCGGGCGGCGCCTCGATCGTCGCGCAGCGCGCCGACATCACCGACCGCGAGGGCCGCATCCTCGCCACCAATCTGGTGACGCACTCGCTCTATGCCCAGCCGCAGATGATGGTGGACCCGGTCGGCAGCGCCAGCAAGCTGGCCGCGATCTTCCCCGACCTCGATGTCGCGCGGATGAAGAAGGATTTCACCGGAACCCGCAAGTTCATCTGGCTGAAGAAGAAGATCTCGCCCGAGCAGATGCAACTCGTGCACGAGATCGGCGATCCCGGCCTTCTCTTCGGCCCGCGCGAGATGCGGCTATACCCCAACGGCGCCATCGCCGCCCATGTCCTCGGCGGCGCGAGTTTCGGCCGCGAGGGCGTCAGTTCGGCCGAGGTGGTGGGCACCGCCGGGGTCGAGAAGACCTTCGACGGCTGGCTCCGCGATCCGGCGAACGGCGGCGCGCCGTTGCAGCTTTCGCTCGACCTCACCATCCAGTCGACGGTCGAGGACGTGCTTTACGGCGGCATGAAGCTGATGAACGCCAAGGGTGCTGCGGCGGTGCTGATGGATGCGAGGTCGGGCGAGATCGTCGCCCTTGCCTCGCTGCCGGATTTCGACCCCAACACCCGCCCCGCCGCCCTGACCAAGGGCGACCCGTCCGACAGCCCGCTCTTCAACCGTGCGGTGCAAGGCGTCTACGAGCTTGGCTCGACCTTCAAGATCTTCGCCATCGCCCAGGCGCTCGACCTCGGCCTCGTCGCGCCCGAGACGATGGTGGAAACCAAGGGGCCGTTGGTCTGGGGCAAGTTCCGCATCCGCGATTTCCACAACTACGGGCCGCAGCTTTCGGTCACCGACGTGATCGTGAAATCCTCCAACATCGGCACCGCCCATGTCGCCCAGATGATCGGCGGCACCCGCCAGCAGGACTTCCTCGGCAGGCTCGGCCTTTTCGACGCCACGCCGGTGGAACTGGTGGAGGCGCCGGGGGCCAAGCCGCTGAGGCCCGCGAAATGGCCCGAAATCACCACCATGACCGTCTCCTACGGTCACGGCGTCGCGGCGAGCCCGCTGCATCTCGCGGCGGCCTATGCGACGATGGTCAACGGCGGCACCCGCGTCGCGCCGACGCTCCTGAAACGGCCGAACGCGACGCCGGGGCAACGGGTGGTCAGCGAGCAGACCTCGGCCATCATCCGCAGCCTGCTGCGCCAGGTCGTCCAGCGCGGCACCGCGACCTTCGGTGACGTTCAGGGCTACGAGGTCGGCGGCAAGACCGGCACGGCCGACAAGCCGAAGCCCGGCGGTGGCGGCTACTACAAGGACAAGGTGGTGGCGACCTTCGCCGCCGCCTTCCCGATGTCGGACCCGAAATACGTCCTCGTCGTCTCGCTCGACGAGCCGGTGGAGACCTCGGGCACCGAACCGCGCCGCACCGCGGGCTGGACGGCGGTTCCCGTCGGCGCCGAGATCATCCGCCGCGCCGCGCCGCTCCTTGGGCTCCGGCCCGAGCTTGAATCGGTCGCCGAGGCCGAGGTAATACGCGTCCGCAATTGACGGGCGCAATTGATGGGCGCAACTGACGGGCGCAACTGACGGGCACAAGCGGGGCAGCCACATGGCCGAGACAGTGAAATCGCTCTCCGAACTGGGCCTCAGGGCGCAGGGCGGGCGCGAGGCGCGGATCACCGGCCTGTCGGTGGACAGCCGCCAGGTCAAGCCCGGCCATCTCTTTGCCGCGCTGCCGGGCACGAAGGTGCATGGCGGCGAATTCATCCCCTATGCGCTCAGGATGGAGGCGGCCGCGGTCCTGACCGACCGCGAGGGCGCCGAGATCGCCAGGGCCGAGCTTGCCGGCTCCGGCGCGGCGCTCATCGTGGTGGAAGACCCCCGCCAGGTGCTCGCCTACACCGCCGCCCTCTGGTTCGGTCGCCAGCCCGGCACGATGGTCGCCGTCACCGGCACCTCCGGCAAGACCTCGGTCGCCAGCTTCACCCGCCAGATCTGGCAGGCGCTGGGGCATCAGGCGGCGAACCTCGGGACGATGGGGGTGCTGGGTGACTTCACCGCGCCGCTCGCCCACACCACGCCCGAACCGGTCACGCTCCACCGCGTGCTCCGCGACATGGCCGACGCCGGCATCACCCATGCGGCGATGGAGGCGTCCTCGCACGGGCTCGACCAGGGCCGGCTCGACGGGGTGCGGCTCAAGGCGGCGGCCTTCACCAACTTCAGCCAGGACCACCTCGACTATCACGCGAACTTCGACGAGTATTTCGCGGCAAAGGCCGGGCTTTTCGCCCGCGTCCTGCCAGAGGACGGAACCGCCGTCATCAACATCGACGATCCGCGCGGGCGCGAGATGCTGGCGATCGCGCGCCGCCGCGGCCAGCGGCTGGTGACGGTGGGGCGCGACGTGGCGGCGGACCTCAGGATCGCCGCGCAAAGGTTCGACGCCACCGGGCAGGACCTGCGCTTCACCCACGAGGGGCGGCCGCATCTGGTGCGCCTCGCCCTCATCGGCGGGTTCCAGGCCGAGAACGTGCTGGCGGCGGCGGGCCTTGCGATGGCCGCGGGCGACACGCCCGAGGCAGTCATCGCCACCCTTCACGGCCTGACCACGGTGCGCGGCCGGATGGAACTTGCCGCCAAGCGCGACAACGGCGCCACCGTCTTCGTCGACTATTCGCACAAGCCCGGCGCGCTCGCCTCGGCGCTCACCTCGCTTCGCCCTCATGTCATGGGGCGCATCGTCGTCGTCTTCGGCGCCGGCGGCGACCGCGACCGGCTGAAGCGCCCGCTGATGGGCGAGGTGGCGGCGAAACATGCCGACGTGGTGATCGTGACCGACGACAACCCCCGGTCCGAAGACCCGGCCGCGATCCGCGCCGAGGTGATGGCCGGCTGCCCCGAGGCCACCGAGGTCGGTGACCGCGCCGAGGCGATCCTGCGCGGCGTCGATGCGCTCGGCCCGGGCGACGCCCTTCTCGTCGCCGGAAAGGGCCACGAGACCGGTCAGATCATCGGAACCGACATCTACCCCTTCGACGACGCCGAACAGGCCTCGGTCGCCGTGGCCGCGCTGGAAGGGCGGATATGACCTCGCTCTGGACCTCCGCCGAGGCGGCCCGCGCCACCGGTGGGCGGGCGACGCGAACGTTCGAGGCGACAGGCGTTTCCATCGACACCCGCAGCCTCGAACCGGGCGACCTGTTCGTGGCCCTGAAGGACGCGCGCGACGGCCACGATTTCGTCCGCGCGGCGCTCGACAAGGGAGCTTCGGCCGCGCTCGTCTCGCGCATCCCGGACGGCTGTTCCGAGGCCGATCCGCTTCTGGTCGTGGCGGACGTGCTCGCGGCGCTGACCGCCCTCGGGGCGGCCGGCCGGACGCGGACCCGGGCGAGGGTGATCGCGGTCACCGGCTCGGTCGGCAAGACCTCGACCAAGGAGATGCTGCGCGCCGTGCTTTCCGGACAGGGCCGCGTCCATGCCGCCGAGGCGAGTTTCAACAACCACTGGGGCGTCCCCGTCACTCTCGCCCGGCTGCCGGCGGACGCCGATTTCGCGGTGGTCGAGATCGGCATGAGCCACCCCGGAGAGATCGCGCCGCTCGCCCGCCTTGCCCGGCCGCATGTGGCGATGATCACTACCGTGGCGCCTGCGCATCTGGAGGCGTTCGAGAGCCTCGAGGGCATCGCGCGCGAGAAGGCCGCGATCTTCGACGCGCTGGAGCCGGGCGGCATCGCCGTCATTCCCTCGGGTCTCGCGGTGACGCCGATCCTCGCCGAAGCGGCGGCGGCCCGGGCCTCCCGGACCCTGCGTTTCGGGACCGATCCCGGCGACGACTACCGGATCACCGATCTTACCATCGCCCAGGACACGACCATCGTGCGCGCCAGCCGCCACGGCGCGCCCCTGCTCTTCAAGGTGCGGACGGCGGGGCGGCATTTCGCGGCGAACGCGCTGGGCGTCCTCGCCGTCGCCGAGGCGGTGGGGGCGGACCCGGCCGTCGCCGCCTGCGACATCGGCCAGTGGTGCCCGCCCGCCGGGCGCGGCCGGCGCGAGCGCATCTACATGGACATCGTCGACGACGCCCAGTATTTCGACCTGATCGACGACGCCTTCAACGCCAATCCCGCGTCGATGGAGGCCGCGCTCGATGTTCTCGGCGCGGCCGAGCCGCGCGACGGCATCGGCCGCATCAGAAGCGGCCGGCGCATCGCCGTCCTCGGCGACATGCTGGAACTCGGCCCCACCGAGGCCGACCTGCACCGCGCCATCGCGGGCCACCCGGCGATGGCGCGCATTCACCTCGTCCACTGCGTCGGCCCGAGGATGCGCGCGCTCTGGGACCGGCTGCCACCGGCCAGGCGCGGCGAATGGCACGAAACCGCGCCCGATCTCGCCGCCCGCGCCCATCAGATCGCCGACGCCGGCGACGTTCTGCTCGTCAAGGGCTCCAAGGGCTCCAAGGTCAGTGTCGTGGTTGACGCGCTGAGGAAACTCGGGCAACCGGGCGCGGCCGAAGCGCGGGGGACGGAGTAATGCTTTACTGGCTGTCGGGTCTGGCCGAGGGCGGCGACGTCTTCAACCTGTTCCGCTACATCACCTTCCGCGCCGGTGCCGCCTTCTTCACCGCGCTCGTCTTCGGCTTTCTCTTCGGCCGGCCGCTGATCGACCTGCTCAGGCGCCGCCAGGGCAAGGGCCAGCCGATCCGCGACGACGGCCCGCAGACGCATTTCGCCAAGGCGGGCACGCCGACGATGGGGGGCTTGCTGATCCTCTCGGCGATCCTCGTCTCCACGCTTCTCTGGGCGCGGCTCGACAATCCCTATATCTGGATCGTGCTCTTCGTGACCTACGGCTTCGGCCTGATCGGCTTCGCCGACGACTATGCCAAGGTCACCAAACAGAACACCAAGGGCGTGTCCTCGCGGGTGCGGTTCCTGCTGGGGCTTCTCATCGCGGCCCTTGCGGGCGGGCTTGCCGCCTGGGCGCATCCCGCCGACCTGACCAACCAGCTAGCCTTTCCGGTCTTCAAGAACGCGCTTTTCAACCTCGGCTGGTTCTTCGTGCCGTTCGCGATGATCGTCATCGTCGGCGCCGCGAACGCGGTGAACCTGACCGACGGGCTCGACGGCCTCGCGATCATGCCGGTGATGATCGCCGGGGCCACGCTCGGCATCATCGCCTATGCCGTGGGCCGGAGCGACTTCACCGAATACCTCGGCGTCCACTACGTGCCCGGCACCGGCGAGATACTGATCTTCACCGCGGCACTGATCGGCGGCGGGCTTGGGTTTCTCTGGTACAACGCGCCGCCGGCGGCGGTCTTCATGGGCGACACCGGGTCGCTCGCGCTCGGCGGCGCGCTCGGCGCCATCGCGGTGGTGACCAAGCACGAGATCGTGCTGGCGATCGTCGGCGGCCTGTTCGTGGTCGAGGCGCTGAGCGTCATCATCCAGGTCGCCTATTTCAAGCGCACCGGCAAGCGCGTCTTCCTGATGGCGCCGATCCACCACCATTTCGAGAAGAAGGGCTGGGCCGAGCCGCAGATCGTGATCCGCTTCTGGATCATCTCGCTCATCCTCGCGCTGATCGGCCTGGCGACGCTGAAGCTGCGCTAGCCTGATCGCGGCCGTCCCTCGGCCCCGTCCGGCCGGTCTCCCTTGGCAAAGCGGCTCGTTGCCACGCCGCCCGGACCCCTCGCAAAACTCCGGTTAGAGCGTGTCTGCGCTTGATTGAATCTGGAAGAGGATTCCGCGATTGATCGTGATGTGCTTCACTGTGACCACCAGACAATGGGGGTGAAGTATGGTGGCACCACTTTCGATGGACCTGCGGATGCGGATTGCGTCGGC
>JAUQYA010000045.1 GCA_030837785.1 Albidovulum sp. | reverse complement strand
CATGGCCAGACCCAGGATCGCCCTCATCGGCGCGGGACAGATCGGCGGCACGCTCGCCCATCTCGCCGCGATCAAGGAGCTTGGCGACGTCGTTCTGTTCGACATCGCCGAAGGCACGCCGCAGGGCAAGGCGCTGGACATCGCCCAGTCCGGCCCCGTCGAGGGGTTCGATGCCTCGCTGATGGGCGTGAATGACTACGCCTACATCCGCCGCGCCGATGTCTGCATCGTCACCGCCGGCGTGCCGAGGAAGCCGGGGATGAGCCGCGACGACCTTCTCGGCATCACCCTCAAGGTGATGAAGTCGGTCGGCGAAGGCATCAAGAAAGTCGCGCCCGACGCCGTCGTGATCTGCATCACCAAGCCGCTCGACGCGATGGTCTGGGCGCTGCGCGAATATTCGGGCCTGCCGCACCGCAAGGTCGTCGGGATGGCCGGCGTGCTCGATTCCGCGCGCTTCCGCCACTTCCTCAGCCTCGAGTTCGATGTGTCGATGAAGGACGTCACCGCCTTCGTGCTTGGCGGCCACGGCGACACGATGGTGCCGCTGACCCGCTATTCGACCGTCGGCGGCGTTCCGCTCCCCGACCTCGTGCAGATGGGCTGGACCACCCAGGACAAGCTTGACGCCATCGTCCAGCGCACCCGCGACGGCGGGGCCGAGATCGTCGGCCTCCTGAAGACCGGCTCGGCCTTCTATGCGCCCGCCGCCTCGGCGATCGAGATGGCGGAAGCCTATCTCAAGGACCAGAAGCGCCTTCTGCCCTGCGCGGCCTGGGTCGACGGCGCCTTCGGGCTGAACGGCATGTATGTCGGCGTGCCGACGATCCTCGGCGCCAATGGCGTGGAACGCGTCGTCGACATCAAGCTCAACCGCGACGAACAGGCGATGTTCGACAAGTCGGTCGACGCCGTGAAGGGCCTTGTCGCCGCCTGCAAGGGCATCGACCCCTCGCTCGGCTGAGCGGCGGGCATACGGAAAGGGCCGCGCGGCGGCCCTTTCGGTCCCGGGATCGGCCGCGTGTTACCCTTGCCAGTCGGAGCCGTTTCCATGCGTCCAGCCCTCCGGGCCGTTGCCCTTGCGGCCCCGTTCCTTCCCGCGCTTGCTGCCGCCGCGCCCTCCGAGGACTGGTCGGCGCGCCTCGCCGCCGATGGCCTCGGCGCCACCGCCGCGGCGATCGGGGCGCTTGCCGCGCCCACGCCCGAGGACCATCTGGCCCTCGCCGCCGCCCGCTTCCTTGGCGGGGTGGAGCGGGCGCTCCATGCCCGCTGGGCCGTGGGCCAGAGCGAGGAGATCAGCTTCCTGCCGGTGTTCCGCCTGCCGCTGGCGCCGAATCCCGCGCCAGCCGCCTTCGACCCGGCGCTGCTCGAAACCATGCTGGCCGGGCTCTCGGCCGACATGGAGGCGGCGCGCGCGGCGCTGGCGGCGATTCCGGAGGGAACCGAGGTGGCGCTCGACCTCCGGCTCGAGGACATCTGGCTCGACATCAACGGCTCGGGCGGTCGCGACGGCGGCGAAGGCGTGCTCGACCTCGCCGGCTTCATGCTCGCCGCCCGGCCCCGCTTCGATCCGGTGACCTTCGAGCCGCTGCCGCCCCCCGCGGTGCCGGCCTCGATCCCCGTCACCTTCGACACTGCCGACGTCGCCTGGCTGTCGGCCTATACGCATCTCCTTTCGGGGACCTCGGACCTGATCCGCGCCTTCGACCCGACCGGGCCGATCCGCCGCGTCCACGAGGGGCGCACGGCGATGGCCAAGGCCGGCATCCCCGGCCCGTTCGAGGCGCTCGCCCTCGGCCAGCACGGGACCGACGCCAGCCGCTATCCCGACAGCATCGACGCCATCGCGATGGCGATCCTCGCGCTGCGTCAGCAGCCCTCGGCCGAACGCACCCGCGCCGCCCGCGACCACTTCCTCGCCATGATCGCCGACAACCGGCGGTTCTGGGCGCTCGTCTCCGCCGAGACCGACAACCGGCAGGAATGGATCCCCAATGCGAACCAGACCGCCGCGCTGGGGCTGGCCTTCCCCGAAGGCGTCGACGTTGCCTGGCAGGACGTGCTCGCCGACGGCGAGAAGCTCTTGAAGGGAGAGCTGCTGGTGCCGATCTGGACCCCGGCCGCCGGCTTCGACCTCGCCGGCTGGCTGGAAAGTCCCGGCCCGGTCGACCTGGTGGAATGGCTGCACGGCTTCGGGATGCAGCCCTGGCTTCGCGCCGGGCCCGCCGTCGCCGCGGAAAGCTGGGCCGTGCTCCAGCAGATGACCACCGGCAACACCCTGCTCTTCGCGGTGTTCCTGAACTGATCCGATGCCCGCTGCGAATCCTGCCGGACGGTCCGGCGCGGTGAATGTGATCACACGATTTCTTGCCGTGATCACAAAACTGCCGATTTTCGCCGCTCCCGCCAATTTCACGCAATTATCGTTTCGCCGCGGCGCCGCGATGTGCGAAGAACCGCCAGACCGAACCAAGCGGGGACCAGTGATGAACATCCACGAATACCAGGCCAAGGCGCTCCTGCGCTCCTACGGCGCGCCGGTCTCCGACGGCCGGGTCGTGCTCAAGGCCGAGGAGGCCAAGACCGCGGCGGGCGAACTTGACGGGCCGCTCTGGGTCGTCAAGGCGCAGATCCACGCCGGCGGGCGCGGCAAGGGCCGCTTCAAGGAGCCGGAGGCGGGCGAGAAGGGCGGCGTGCGGCTGGCGAAATCGGTCGAGGAAGCCGCGGCCCAGGCCAAGCAGATGCTCGGCCGGACGCTCGTCACCCACCAGACCGGCCCCGCCGGCAAACAGGTCAACCGCATCTACATCGAGGACGGCTCCGACATCGCGCGCGAGCTTTACCTCGCCCTTCTGGTCGACCGCGGCACCTCGCGCATCGCCTTCGTCTCGTCGACCGAGGGCGGCATGGACATCGAGGAGGTCGCCGCGAGGACGCCCGAGAAGATCGTCTCCTTCTCGGTCGATCCCGCCACCGGGCTTTCCGACTTCCACGGCCGCCGCGTCGCCTTCGCCCTCGGGCTCGAGGGCGGCCAGGTCAAGCAGTGCGTGGCGCTGATCCGCACCCTCTACAAGGCCTTCGTCGAGAAGGACATGGAGATGCTGGAGATCAACCCGCTCGTGGTGCTGAAGGACGGCAACCTCAAGGTGCTCGACGCCAAGATCGGCTTCGACAACAACGCGCTCTACCGCCAGCCCGAGGTGATGGCGCTGAGGGACGAGACCGAGGAAGACCCCAAGGAACTTGCCGCCTCCAGGTTCGACCTCAACTACATCGCGCTGGATGGCGAGATCGGCTGCATGGTCAACGGCGCAGGCCTCGCGATGGCGACGATGGACATCATCAAGCTCTACGGGGCGGAGCCGGCGAACTTCCTCGACGTCGGCGGCGGCGCCACCAAGGAAAAGGTGACCGAGGCCTTCAAGATCATCACCTCCGACCCGAACGTCAAAGGCATCCTCGTCAACATCTTCGGCGGCATCATGCGCTGCGACATCATCGCCGAGGGGATCATCGCCGCGGTCAGGGAAGTGGGCCTGACGGTGCCGCTGGTGGTGCGGCTCGAAGGCACCAACGTCGAGAAGGGCAAGGAGATCATCGCCAACTCCGGCTTGAACGTGATTTCCGGCGACAACCTCGCCGACGCGGCGCAGAAGATCGTGAAGGCCGTCAGGGGATAGCCCGTAGGGTGGGCAATCTGCCCACAATCGCCCGGAATGGTGGGCAGATTGCCCACCCTACGCAGACAAAGGAAATCGCCAAATGTCCGTCCTCGTCGACAAATCCACCCGCGTCATCACCCAGGGCATCACCGGCAGCCAAGGCACCTTCCACACCGAACAGGCGATCGCCTACGGCACAAGGATGGTCGGCGGCGTGACGCCGGGCAAGGGCGGGACCGAGCACCTCGCCCTGCCGGTCTTCGACTCGGTCCATGAGGCGGTCGACAGGACCGGCGCCAATGCCAGCGTCATCTATGTCCCGCCGCCCTTCGCCGCCGATAGTATCCTCGAGGCGATCGACGCCGGCATGCCGCTGATCGTCTGCATCACCGAAGGCATCCCGGTCCTCGACATGATGCGCGTCAAGCGCGCCCTTTCCGGCTCCAAGTCGCGCCTCATCGGCCCGAACTGCCCCGGCATCATGACCCCGGGCGAATGCAAGATCGGCATCATGCCCGGCAACATCTTCAAGCGCGGCTCGGTCGGCGTCGTTTCCCGCTCCGGCACCCTGACCTACGAGGCGGTGAAGCAGACCTCGGACGTCGGCCTCGGCCAGTCCTCGGCGGTCGGCATCGGCGGCGACCCGATCAAGGGGATGGAGCATATCGACGTTTTGGAAATGTTCCTCGCCGATGACGAGACGGAATCGATCATCATGATCGGCGAGATCGGCGGTTCGGCCGAGGAAGAGGCGGCGCAGTTCCTGAAGGACGAGGCGAAGAAGGGCCGCTGGAAGCCGACCGCCGGCTTCATCGCCGGCCGCACCGCGCCGAAGGGCCGCCGCATGGGCCACGCCGGCGCCATCGTTTCGGGCGGCAAGGGCGACGCGGAATCGAAGATCGAGGCGATGAAAGCCGCCGGCATCGTCGTCGCCGACAGCCCGGCGACGCTGGGCGAGGCGGTGCTGAAGGCGATCAAGGGGTAACACAGCGCAGCCCCGGACAGGCTCCGGGGCCGCGGCGCAAAGGGACGAAAGCCGATGCCGATCTTCCGCATCAACGACAAGCTGCACTACTACGCCCACGTGCCGAAATGCGCCGGCTCCTCGGTCGAGGCCTATCTCGCCCGGCGCTTCGGGACGCTTGCCTTCGTCAACACCCGCTTCCTTGCCGACCCCGAACCGCAACGCTGGACGAAGTCCTCGCCGCAGCACCTGCCGCTCGACGCCTTCCACAAGCTGATCCCCGAGGACTGGATCGCCTCCTCCTTCGCCGTCGTCCGCCACCCGGTCAAGCGCCTCGTCAGCGCCTTCCAGTTCCAGGTCGAGGTCGAGGGCACGGTGGCCCCCCTCTGGTCCATCGACGAATGGTTCGACGACTGGCTGAAACGCAAGGATTCCGAGCCTTTCGGCTACGACAACCACATCCGCCCGATGGCCGATCTCGTCCCCGAAGATGCCGCCTGTTTCCAGATGGAACAGGGCCTTGATCCGGTCGTCGCGCATCTTGACCGGATCGCCGGCAACAAGGAGGGCGAGCGCAGCATCACCCCCGAAAACGTCCGCAAGAAGAAGATGGGCACCGATTCCGAACGGCTGAAACCGTCGAAGGAAACCCTCGCCCGCATCGCCGACTACTATGCCGAAGACTTCCGGCGCTTCGGCTACGCCATCGACCAGATCCCGAAATCCGCCCATGCCATGCCGAAGGGGCTGATGAAGCGCCTCACCGAAAAGCTTGGAGGGTGGTGATGATTCCCCTCCCCACACATCCCAGAGGCCTGCCCCAGAAAGGAGGTCGGCGAACAGTCTGGAATTTGGCTGTCGTTATCGCGACCGCTGCGCTCGCCGCCTCTACCATGCCCTGTCCTGCGCGCTCCGAGAGCGTCGGCGATGGCGCGATTATGGCTGCATTTCATGCCTGCGCCGGTCAGCCCGTCTCGGTCAAGGCCCGATTGCAGGCGCTGAATGCGGCAAACTGGGTGATCGCAGGTAATGCAACACCCGATAGTGACCTTTTCGCCTTAGCCTTCGCGTCAGGATACAAAATGGTCTGGATGCCGGGTGAGGAAAAGCAAAGAGAAGCTGCTCGGGCCGGAGGCAGCGCGCGCCCCCTTGTAAGCAGGGTCGAACCCTCCGACGGTGCGGATGTAAAGGGCGCCAGGTTGCCGGGCGGGGAACCTGCAAATGTTGAAGCCGTCGTCAGTTATATGGGAAAGTATCACGGATCGGCCGTACTCTACTACGAGACGGCAGACGCGTCGGCAGCTCTCAGATTGCTCATCTTGCCGCAAGGCGGTCTGACCTCACGATATTTTCTAAACTGCGATCTTTACCTGTCGACGCCGTTCACCCTGTCTGAAGTCGACAGGCTCCTGCCGGACGGCCTCAAACCTGCCGACCTCCGAAAGGAGCGGAAATACCTCAACTACGAAGAACATTTGATCATGTACAACACCCCGTCGGGATTTGCCGGCAAGTTGACTTATGTCGATGCCACCGAACTTGCCCGGCTGGAGACCCATGTTTCGCGTTACGCGCCCGCAGCCGTCCTTTCCTCCATTTTTGAATTCGAATCCCGAAACGTCTCGATGGCATACTGAATATCGCGTCCTCGCAAGGTGACCCCATGACCGACCAGTCCCCCAACGACCAGTTCGCCGCCTCGTCCTTCCTGCAAGGCCATAACGCGGAATATGTCGAACAGCTCTACGCCCGCTTCGCCGCCGACCCGTCGGCGGTGGACGGCAGCTGGGCCGCGTTCTTCCGCTCGCTCGGCGACAGCGAGACGGATGTGCGCCGCGAGGCGCGGGGCGCCTCCTGGGACCGGCCCGACTGGCCGCCGGTGCCGTCGGATGACCTGACCGCCGCGCTGACCGGCGAATGGCCGCAGGCGCAAGAGCTCAAGGGCGCGGCCGACAAGATCAAGGCCAAGGCCGCCGAACAGGGCGTCGCCGTCTCTGACGACCAGATCAAGCGCGCGGTGCTCGATTCTATCCGCGCGCTGATGATCATCCGCGCCTACCGCATCCGCGGCCACCTCGTCGCCGACCTCGACCCCTTGGGGATGCGCGAGGAAAACCCGCACCCCGAGCTTGACCCGAAATCCTACGGCTTCGCCGACGCCGACATGGACCGGCCGATCTTCATCGACAAGGTGCTCGGCCTCGAACATGCCTCGCTGCGCGAGATCCTCGACATCGTGAAGCGCACCTACTGCGGCACCTTCGCGCTCCAGTACATGCACATTTCCGATCCCGCGCAGGCCGCCTGGCTGAAGGAGCGGATCGAGGGCTACGGCAAGGAGATCACCTTCACCCGCGAGGGGCGCAAGGCCATCCTCAACAAGCTCGTCGAGGCCGAGGGCTTCGAGAAGTTCCTGCACGTCAAGTACATGGGCACCAAGCGCTTCGGCCTTGACGGCGCCGAGGCGCTGATCCCGGCAATGGAACAGATCATCAAGCGCGGCGGCGGCCTTGGCGTGAAGGAGATTGTCTTCGGCATGCCGCACCGCGGCCGGCTGTCGGTTCTCGCCAACGTGCTGGCCAAGCCCTACCGGGCGATCTTCAACGAGTTCCAGGGCGGCAGCTTCAAGCCCGAGGACGTCGACGGCTCGGGCGACGTGAAATACCATCTCGGCGCATCAAGCGACCGCACCTTCGACGGCAACACCGTGCACCTCAGCCTGACCGCGAACCCCAGCCACCTCGAGGCGGTGAACCCCGTCGTCCTCGGCAAGGTCCGCGCCAAGCAGGACCAGTGGGGCGACCAGGCCGAACGCCGCGCCGTCCTGCCGATCCTCCTGCACGGTGACGCTGCCTTCGCCGGCCAGGGCGTCGTCGCGGAATGCTTCGGGCTTTCGGGCCTGCGCGGCCACCGCACCGGCGGCACCATCCACATCATCGTCAACAACCAGATCGGCTTCACCACCGCGCCGCATTTCTCGCGCTCCTCGCCCTACCCGACCGACATCGCCCTGATGGTCGAGGCGCCGATCTTCCACGTCAACGGCGACGACCCCGAGGCGGTCGTCCACGCTGCCAAGGTCGCCACCGAATTCCGCCAGATGTTCGGGCGTGACGTCGTCATCGACATGTTCTGCTACCGCCGCTTCGGTCACAACGAAGGCGACGAGCCGATGTTCACCAACCCGGCGATGTACAAGACCATCAAGACCCACAAGACCACGCTCCAGCTCTATACCGAACGCCTGGTCAAGGACGGTCTCATCCCGGAAGGCGAGATCGAGGACATGAAGGCCGCCTTCCAGGCCCATCTCAACGAGGAGTTCGATACCGGCAAGGCCTACAAGCCGAACAAGGCCGACTGGCTCGACGGCCGCTGGGCGCATCTGGAACGCGAAAGCGCGGACTACCAGGCCGGCAAGACCGCGATCACCAGGAAGTCGATGGCCGAGATCGGCGCCGCGCTGACCCGCGTGCCCGAAGGCTTCGACATCCACAGGACGGTGGCGCGCCAGCTCGAGGCGAAGGCCGAGATGTTCCGGAAAGGCACCGGCTTCGACTGGGCCACGGCCGAGGCGCTGGCCTTCGGCTCGCTC